>CADCGC010000005.1 GCA_902800905.1 uncultured Erysipelotrichaceae bacterium | reverse complement strand
AACAAGTTGTTTGTCTTGATATAAACAAACTTAACCGAGGGACTCTCGGGGATAGCCCATCTAATCTGAAATCATTAGATTTCTTGAGTGGGAAGCCCCCATCTTCTATAAGTGGGGGAGGATGTCACTTGAAGAAAATTCTGAAGAATGGATAGAACGCTAAGTTAATGACAGCAGCGATTATTAATACTATCCAGAAATAATAAAAGTCCATGAACAGCATTATTATAAGAGCGCTACTCCAAACAATAATGCTTGTTGACAAGAAAACAAAATACTTCTTAAACCAAATAGAGGCAAAAACAACAAATACAATTCCTCCAGTTAGTAATGCAAATGGAAGAGCGATATATGATTTAGGAATACCTGCAAGCATTAAAGCTAGATAGACAATTCCGGTTACAACAAAACATATAGCGATAGATGATAATGTAATTCTTATATGAGTTCTTTTTTTATTGGAAATCTTTACGACATCTTTATCACTTATTAATTCATCGATTGTGATATCAAAAAAAGACGCGATAGCTTCTAAAGTTACTATATCAGGAATGGTTTCTTTATTTTCCCACTTACTAACAGCCTTATATGTATAGTTCAATTCTTCCGCTAATTGAGCTTGTGATAAGTTTTTAGACTTTCTAAGCGAGTAAAGATTCTTTGAAAAATTGTTTCTAATGTCTTCTTCTCTCATATCGCTAATAATAGGCATATTGTGAGCAAATTTCAAGCAAAAAACGGCATATTCTCTTACGGAGAGAGTAGTTAATTCTTATAAGAGAGTGCGTATACTCATCAGTTCAGTTACTGTTTTTTCTTTTTTTATTATATTGGTAACGAGGTTTTGAAACGATGAAGATGATCGAAAGAAAGCTATCAGCAATTGATATTCCAAATTACACTCTTGGACAAGAGATATTTAATGGTATTTCTCATTTTTTAGGAATCCCATTAGGTCTAATTGTTATCTCTCTTTCTTTTGATCTTAAATTTCTCATCGGTATCGATACTATTAGTTTTATTGGATTATTAATATATGGTTTGTCATTAGTCGCGCTTTATTTAGTAAGCGGCTTATACCATATTGAAACTCCCAGGAAAGAGAAATCAAAGAAAGTAAAAAGAGTACTAGACCACTGTACAATCTATTTCTTGATTGCAGGAACATACACTCCTATTTGCTTATTCATTAATCAAACAAATCAAATTGGATTAATAGTTTTAATTCTTGAATGGATAATGGCGGTCATTGGTGCTTTATTAAATCTTATTGATTTTAATAATAAGGTGGTAAAAGGCATTTCAATGTTCCTATATCTTGGTTTAGGATGGCTTGTTCTATTTTCTGGAGCGTTTACTTATCTACCAATTAGTCCATTTGCATTCATATTAACAGGTGGCATTTTGTACACTATCGGATCAATTACTTATGGCATTGGCCACAAGAATTTAAATTTCCATTCTATATTCCATGTGTTTGTTTTATTAGGATCTTTATTTCAGTGCATTGGAGTGCTTATGCTTTTCTTTTAAAGTAAAAGGGCCGACGAATCGGCCCTTCCATTTCAACGACTTAAGTGTGGAGTTACGGTTGTTTAGACCTAGAGAAAGAGAAGAGGTAACTGCCACATAAAGTGTCAAAACAATTTTAAGAATACGGGGGTTAGCCATATCGCTAAAAACCGTTTTTTGATTTTTAGCAAACAAACTATAACACAATAAAAAATAACTTGTAAATATTTTTTGATACTATCGAAACATTTTAATTTTTTTCCACTATCATTGCTTGAGTATAAAATCATTAATTTTTTCTTGTATTGGTCTAAACTTTTTTCTATTTTTGATTAGTTATAAAAACACACACCATAATGATGCGCGTTATATTTAATTTTGGCGCGCTATGAAGGACTCGAACCCTCAACTTCCAGATTCGAAGTCTGACACTCTATCCAGTTGAGTTAATAGCGCACCCCTATATTAAACACTCTTATGATTAATTTTTCTATATAGAATTAATAAAGAATTAATAACTAAGGAAACAGTTAAACCAGTATCCGCCAATACAGCAAGCCACATTGGAATTACATCTCCTCTTCCAAGTAAACTAGTAATTAACGCGGCTACTTCAATCCCAATTTTAATTAATAACGAGAAAATGATATTAAATAACGCTGTTCCTCTAGCAATCTTACTAATCTTATAAGCATCATACACTTTACTTGGATCATCGTTCATAATGACGACATCTGCACTTTCAACAGCGACATCGCTCCCAATCGCTCCCATTGCAAATCCGACATCAGCTTCTTTAATTGACGCTGCGTCGTTAATTCCATCACCAACAAATGCAGTCGCATATTTCTTATCTAATTCATTTTCTAAATGATGGAGTTTATCTTCTGGTAATAATTCAGCTTTATATCTAGTGATACCAAGTTCTTCACATAATGCTTTTGCATTGCTTTCTTTATCGCCAGTAAGAAGAATGGTTTCAATACCTTCTTTGTTAAGTAACGCAACCATTTCTTTTGCATCTTCCTTGATTTCATCGCTAACAACAACATAGCCATAGAACTTGCCATCTACCGCTAAATACACAACAGAACCCGCCTCTTTTACTTCTTCGAATGTAATTCCATTAGCGGTCATTAAACGTTCATTACCCGCTAAAACTTTCTTTCCTTTATAGGCAACAGAAACACCTTTGCCAGCAATCTCTTGATAGTCAGATACATCTTTTGCGATATTATCAATTTCTTGATGCTTGCAAATTGCAACACCAATTGGGTGAGTGGATAAGTATTCAGCCGCAACAAGATATTTCATTAGTTCTTCTTCATTACCATTTACTGCGTATTTTTTTGTTATAACAAAGACACCCTTAGTTAATGTTCCAGTTTTATCAGTAACAACTTTCTTAAGATTTACTAATTGATCTAAATAATTTGTTCCTTTAACAACCACACCGTTTTTAGACGCTAAACCAACCGCAGCAAAATATGCAAGTGGGACAGAAATAACGATTGAGCATGGACAGCCCACTACTAACATCTTTAATCCTAAGATTAACCATGTTTGATAATCTAAAGTAATTAATCCACCGATTAAGCCAGTTAATAAAGCAACTGTAAAGATGATAGGAGTATAGATTCTAGCGAACTTAGTAACAAATTCATCAGCTTTGCTCTTTTTAGCGCCACTATTAGTGATTAATTCAACAACTTTGTTAACTGCACTATCTTTATATTCTTTGTTGACTCTAACTCTAATAGAGCCACTTTTAACAATATATCCAGCAAAGATTTCTAGTTCCTCTTTAGCGGTAATAGGAACAAATTCACCAGTAAGACTAGAGGTATCAAGTTCAGCATTGCCTTCTAAGATATATCCATCAACAGGGACTTGCTCACCTGTAGAAACAATAACAACATCACCGATATTTAATTCTTCTGGTTTAACAGTAATAACATCACCACCAACAACTTTATTCGCAGTTTCAACTCTTAAAGAAACCGCAGACATAATCGCGTTCTTTGATTTATTTGTCGCAATGCCTTCGATAATCTCACCAATTTGGAAGAGAATCATGACCATTAGGCCTTCAATATATAAATGGGTCTCTTGACTAATTGAAGCAACAACGAACGCTCCAATACTAGTAATGGTCATTAATAGTTCTTCATCAAACGGATTCTCTAAATGAATGATATGTTTAATGACTGCAAAATATACATCATAAGAAAGAAGTAATAACGCAAAGGCAAAGATACCAAAGTTCACCCAGAAGAATTGTTCTTCGTGGAATAAAGTTAAAGAGAAAATGATAGTTATAACACCAACAAGAACTCTACATAATGTAAATATCATCTCTTTATCAAATAGAGATTTCTTACTTGTCTTTTCGCCTAGTTCTTTAATTTCAATTGGATCATCTTCAACTTCCGCGATGATTGATTTTAATTCACTAGGAGATAATTCTTTTTCTTTATATGTAACGTGTAATCTATCCGCACTAAAATCGATTACACATGAATCAATACATTCGTGTTTATTTAAATGTGCTTCGCTTTTAGAAGCACAAGAAGCGCAGTCAAATCCAGTAATAATATAGGACTTCTTGATGGTTTTTTGATTCAATTCTTCAATTTCGATTGGGTCGTCTTCCACTTCTTTAATGATTTTTTTTAATTCTTTTGGAGGCAATTCCTTTTCTTTAAAAGTTACATGCAAACGGTCGTTATTAAAATCAATGACTGCACTTTCAATATATTCATTTTTATTGAGGTGGGTTTCACTTTTAGAAGCACAACTTGCACAATCAAAACCAGTGATACTATATGTTTTCTTAATCATTGTCGTCATCCTCTAACACATGTTCATATGTTATTTGCATAATTTGTCTAACATGTTCATCCTTGAGGGAATAATAGATTTTAGTGCCTTCTTTTCTTGCTTTAACAAAACCACCATCTTTAAGAACTTTAAGTTGATGACTGACTAAAGATTGGCTACTACCAATTTGTAGAGAAATATCATTAACACATTTTTCAATTAGATGAGGATGGCTATCACTGACATCTAATTCATTTAATAAGCAAGATAGAATCTTTAATCTCGTCCCATCTGCCGCTATTTTAAGTGTGTCTTGCATTTTGTTAATGACATTATCGTTAATATACATAAATCTAATTCTCCCTTTGGACGATTATATTATATGAATAGTTGTTCATATTTGCAATATAAAAATGAATGGCTGTTCATATTTAACTATAAAAAGAAACCCCATCTATGATGGGATTCCGTTTTACTTTTGAAGTTTTTGCTTCACAACTTCTGGATCAATATATTGGAATGTCACTGTATCGACATACGGAAAAGCCTTATCAAGCTGTTCTTCATTTTCAATTGTCCAAACATTTGTGAAGTGATTTTTTGAATATCTCTTCACTCTTTCTTCTTCAAAGAGTTGTTGATCTAAATCCACTGATTCCACTGTTAAGCGGAATGGCCATGTGTATTCATCAGATTTCGCTACTAATAGAGAACGGATGAATCCTTTATGTGCAAGAGGCCATAGACTTCTTGGATCAAAGGAGATAATCAAGATATTCTTCTTATCTTTAAATTGAGGGAAGTATTCTTTGAACTTTTTAGCGAGAGGTTTGTAATTCTTTCTAAAGACTTTAAGTTCGATAACCATTGGGACTCTTTCTTGGTTTAAATCTATGACTTCTTGAAGAGTCGGAATTACTCCTCCATCAAGAAGGCGATAATTATCTCTAATTTCTTTGAGAGTCAAATCTTCAATGATTCCATTTTTACCAGTTGTTCTCACTAAATCTTCATCGTGACAAACAACTAACTCGTTATCTTTAGTTAAATGAATATCAAATTCAAACGCTACTCCATGGTTAATTGCATTTTCAAACGCCTTTAAACCATTCTCGGTGAATTTATCATTATGGAGTCCACGATGAGCAATTCCATTTAGGAATACAGGATTAATTTTTGATAAACAATTTTTCTTAGTCATCGTTTTCGCCTAATGCTTCTAATCCTTTAGAGAATTTTGTTTTAGTGGATTTTACATTCTTCACAAAGAAGAAGATGACAAATGACACGGTGATACACGCTAAAGCGTAGACTGGAAGGAATTCCCAGCTGAAGTTGTCAAGATTAAGTAACGCACCTAAGGCAACTGGAGTAATTGTTTGAGCCGCCATTGAGGAAGCATAATAATATCCAGTGAATTGACCAATCTTACTATTTGGACATAATTCAACAACCATTGGGAAGGAATTAACGTGGACTAAAGACATACCAAATCCTCTAATGAAGAAGAGGATGAAAATCCAGAATGGGAATGAACCACTATTTTGTAATCCACCAACCGCGAATGTTAAGATTGCCCATAAAGCATATGAGAACAAAGTCATTCCTAAACCACTTAATAAGGTCCATTTACGACCAATCTTACTAGCGATAATTCCACCAAGAGCAAAACCAGCAACAGAGCCAACACCAAATACGATTGTGTTAATCATGCTACTTCTTGTTGATGTTCCTAAGAAATAGACAGCGTAGTTACCCATGAAGGTATTAATACCATTATCAGCCATGAACCAGAAGAATTCTGCTCCAAGAATGAGGATAAGCATAATCTTATTTGCTTTACTCATTGGTTTATCTTCACTGACTTGGTCAACGACTTCAGCTTCAAGTTCGCCTCTAGCCATATCATCTCTGACTTCTTCAGCAACTTTGTTTTCTTTAATCTTAATAAATAAGACAACAGCAGAAATAACCATTAAGACTGACGCCACTAAGAATGGAGCGATAATAACCCATGGGTTGTTATATGCCCAACTATGTGCTTTATATAAACCGGTTTCTTTGTCTAATGTTGTTCCTAAATAATCACTTAATGCAAAGACAATACCAACTAAAACTGCAAAGGCACCACCGATATAGCCCATGATATTGATAATACCATTAGCCTTACTACGTAATGGTTTTGGTGTGATATCAGGCATCAAAGCAACAGCAGGGTTACGATACATCATCGCAAATAAGACAACGATTGCCATCATAACAATGACGCCAGGAATGCTACCAGCAAAATGGAAAATAACTGGAACAAATGGGAAAGCAACTGCGCAAACCAAAGTACCAATCATAATATATGGCATTCTTTTGCCGAATCTTGTATGAGTCTTATCTGAAAGTCTTCCAAAAATTGGAAGTAAGATTAACGCAGCAAGATTATCAATCGCCATCATAACACCGACAATGTATTGAACTTTTTCTGTCATTTTGTTACATTCAGCAATTGCTGCGGGAGTGTTGATTGCTCTCATGGCCTCATATCCTGTTGCAGGATCTGGGAACATTGCTTTAGCAAATAACTCTGTCAAAAGAGTTGGACACCATGAATCATAGACTTGCCACAAAAGCAAAATGCCGAAGAAGGCAAAACCAATCAACATGGTACGCTTCATATTAAGTTTCAATGGAGCGTTATTTGATGTTTGAGTTGTCATATTTCTTCTCCTTTAGTATGACTATTTATTTCAACAAATCCGGTAAAGATTTGATGGAATCTAAAATATAGGTTGGTTGATGTTCGTAGTTTTTAACATCTTCTAATGATGATTCACCAGAAAGGACACATAAAGAATCAACCTTGGCGTTAACTCCCACTAGGATATCTGTGTAAAGTCTATCTCCCACTACTAATACTTCATCTAGAGCGACATTAAATTTCTTTGCGAGATAGTAAATAATCTCTGGATTTGGTTTTCCTAAAACAGTAGCGACCTTCCCAGTACATAATCTAATCCATTCACACATTCCACCACAATCAGGGATATATAGCCCATCTTCAATTGGGCAGCGATAGTCTCCATTTGTGGCAATTAAGGGGATTTCTTGCGTTTCTAAGTATAAACAAGCGTCTTTTAATTCATCATAAACGAGTTCAGTAGAGAAGCCTGTCACCACTGCGTCGATCTTCCTATTTTTTTCATATTTAGTGATGAGGTTAAATTCTTTTCTAAGTTTCTTTTTTAAACACTCGTTCCCTACTACATAGATATCTTTTACACCTCTATCTTTTAGATATGAGATAGTAACTTCGGTGGATGAATAAAAATTATGTTCTAAAGAACAATCAATTCCAAAATTCTTCATTTTCTCATAATAAAAATCTAAATCATGAGAAGAGTTATTAGTGAAAAAAACGTATTCAATATTGTTTTCTTTTAAATAATTAAAAGTTGATAACGCTCCATCTATTAAATTGGAGCCGAGATAGATTGTTCCATCCATGTCGAAGATAATTAGTTTCTTTTTCATATTATTTCAAATATTTAACTGATAATAGTTTGCTACCCGAATAATTGAGTTCCATCTCAAAATATGGGTCGTTGTTTAATAGTTTCTTTAGAAAGAGTTTGTCCGCTTCCCACATTGGTAAATCGAATATCTCTTTTTTATCAAAGAATTTGAGATCTCCTTCATCGCATTCTCCGATTTCGCCTTTGACTTCACTCACTGTATATAAATACATGATTTCAGAATAGTCATCACAATTGAAATAAAGCAAAGCGCGATATTGGTATTTAACGACATTAAGATTTGTTTCTTCTTTGATTTCTCTAATGAGAGCTTGATCAGGAGTTTCTCCTTCTTCAAGGTGTCCTCCTACCCCAAGCCATTTCCCTTGATTGATATCGCCTTTTTCTTTATTGCGATATAGCAAAAGATATTTATCATTGATATCAATATAGGCGAGAACAGTTTTATCCATTGTTAGATTACTTGATCAATTAATCCGTATTCTTTGGCTTCATCAGCGCTCATCCAGTTATCTCTTTCACAATCTGCGTGAATCTTATTAACTGTGACACCGATATTATCTGCCATAATGGATTCTAAAATATCTCTATTCTTAGATAATCTTTCAGCAGTTTCTCTTAACGCTGTTTCACTTTGTCCATATCCCCCATCAGTGTAAATCAAAGGTTGATGGATTAAGATACGACTATGTTTTAAAGCTGCTCTATGACCTTTTTCTCCACAGCTCAGTAAGAATGCACCCATTGAGGCTGCTAAACCACAACACACTGTATAAACAGGTGACTTAATATGTTTAATCGTGTCATAGATTGCTAAACCATGAAGAATGCTTCCTCCAGGAGAATTAATATACAAATATATTTCTTTTCCTGGTTCTAAGGAATCTAAATAAAGCAATTTCATTATTACTTGTAAGGCAGAGCCTTCATTGACTTCGTTGTCTAATGTGACAATTCTACTATCATCCATAATTAAATCACCTCATCAATAATTCCATATGCTTTTGCTTCTTCAGCGTTTAAAGATAAACCATTATGAAGGTCTTCATGAATCTTCTCAACTGGTTGACCAGTTTCTTTAGAGAAGAGTTCTTCAAAGTCTCTTCTTAATGTTGATGTTTCTTTTGCTAAAATAGCAACTTCAGTTTGTTGGTTAGCACCGTTTCCAAGATATCCATAAGGTTCTCTTAAAGAGAATTGGGAGTGTTTAAGCGCGAATCTTCTACCTTTATTAGCGGCAGAAAGAAGTAACGCTCCATAATTGCTAATAAGTCCAACACATGTTGCGGAAATAGGATTCTTAATCGCCTTAAGAGTGTCATAAATCGCTAACATATTTGTTGGCTCATCACATGTTGAAGAAATGTAGAGTTTAATCTCTTTGGTTGGGTCTTTTAATTCATAAGTCATCAAAGCAAAAATGATATCTGTTGGTGACTTTGCGCATGCTCCACTAGTGACGAGGAGAATACCATTTTCAATTAAAAGTTCATTTAATTCTTTTTCTTTTGGCATATTAATATCTTCTTTCTCGATAAATCTTCTTCATCGTACTGAATCCATCATATGTATGTTCTGCGTCATTACAAATGACATTGTTAACAGGTGCGTATTCTTCAAAGACATCTGGGACTCTGAAATCCGCAAAATACTTGAGGTCTGCAGCAATATAGCTTCTAATATATGAACTTAAAACAACTGGAGTGTAGATACGTTTTGAGTAAATTTCTCCTGGTTCAATTAAGTCAAGGTCACTAATTGTAACAACTGGAACTTGTTCAAGATTAACTCCACCTTCTTTTAAGACTGATGAAATTGAACTAACGGTCTTAATACCACATTGATCAGAGAATCTCTTCTTAGTTTCACTATGTTGAGAACCTAAATAAGATTGTTGGTTACAGTTATCGACGATAATGTTTCCAGTTTGATGTCCATAAACAACATCTAATTGTTCATAAGATTGTAAAAAGATGTGGAAATAAATATTTCTACTTCTTGCAGTAGCAATCTTGTTTTCAAAATCTGGAATTCTTGGAATGTTACCAAATTCATCAAGGATGAAGTGAGTCACTCTTGTTTGAGGATTGTTGTTCTCATCTTTTGGTGATTGGTCAGCTTTAATTAACATCTTGCGATAAACCCAATCAACGAATAATGAGGCAATGCCATAATCACTCTTAGTGTAATCTCTTGTAGCAAAAAAGATAGCGAATGGATGTTCGGTATCATCATCAATATTGAAGGTTGTTCCACTTGTTAATTGGAAAACATGTCCTTGTAACCAGTCCGCTAAAGAGGATTCAAAGACTGAGAAGTAGCCTTTCTTAGTGCTATCAGCGGTAGTAAGAACGCCCATGATTTTATCAACGGTTTCTTTTGGTTTATTTGCTAAGAGTTTTTCTCTTCTTGCTAATGTTCCATCATCTTCGTTGCTATCTCTGTTACTAGATCTCACTAATAAAGTGAAGCAATCAAAGACTGATTTAATTGTGCACATATCTTCTTTGAATTCATCTGGTTTTTGAAGTCCTTCAAGAAGCATGGTTTCTAAAATACCTAAAAGTAATCTTCTAGCACCCATTTCCCAAGTCGGATCTTTTTGTGATTTTTCTGGGAGCATTGTGTAAGCGATTTGGGCAACCTCTGAGAAGACTTTTGATTGAATCATGTATTTTTCAAAATCAAGCATCTTTCTTAAAGATTCCATGTTTGCATAACAAACGTTTTTAAAGACGTAATATCCGTTTGCTTCAATGAAATCACTACGTTTTCCGCTTATTCTTGCATTTTCTTTTGGAAGACCTTTCATGTGTTTATATGATTTATCAACATCATTAATGGTCATCATTTGACGGTAGCATTCAGTTAATGGATTCCATCTATCTGAACGAGTTGTATCTTTAAAGTTAACGATATGAACAGAATAACCATTCTTCACAAGATGAGCGACATTGTGTTCATAAAGTTCACCCTTAGGGTCAGAGATGAAGATGTTTGGTTTGTTCTTTTGAGAAGTGATCGCTCTGATTTGTGGTTCAATACAGCCTGTGGTTTTACCACTACCAGTGGAACCTAAATAAAGTTCATGATAGTAAGGCATGTAATGGAAACGTAAACGACAATGGCTTCTAATCCAATCAGCGTCCATCTTTTTAACATCGCTTGTAGAATAGCATTCACCATTTTCTTCACAGTATAAGTCACTAGCAAAAGGATATCCTTTTGTGACTGTGCTATTTAACTCATCATAGTAATAAGTTTTAATGCCTTTATCACGTAATTCGTGATAATCAATAACTGTGGAATTTTCACGGTTAGAGGAAATATATTCATCAATTAAATAATGGGATAATGATTCTTTCTTACTCATTTTATTTTCCTCCTAAATTGAAGCCCATCTTAGTGATTGATTTAGAACTATTTGTGGCTTCTTTCCATTCATTCGCGTTGAAGTTATTAATATATTCAAGTTTTTGAAGGTGACTGACATCACTAGAAATCATCACTTCTACGAATGAATAATTGATATCTTTGAGATTGTATTGATAAACAACATCATGTTTTAAAGAAGAAATTTCTGCGTATAAATCTTTGACGACTTGGCTTCTACTTTCTTCTTTCTTTGGAAGCACTGTTATTCCTTTTAAGAAGTAGGAATCAAGTTCAGCGAGTTCACGATAAATCTTTGCTTGTTCGTCGTTTTCATCTAATTCATAAGCATAGGCAAGCATATAAAGTGATTGGACATCACCCCAAGTGGCGCATTGCTTTAGTCTTAAGATTGCTTCTTTAAGATCTCTATTACAACCGATTCCTTCCGCTAACATAATGGCAACTAATTTGTTAGCAGAAATATATCCAACCGTTGATGTTGCCTTGAGTTGAGCAAATCTTGCTTGGGCATCATATTGGCGATAATAAGAATAGTCGAACCAGTTCTTATTAACTTTTGTATCGTATCTACTTGTTTCATCAATGATTTCATTAAGTGCATCACATTTAATTTGAAGTAAGCTAGGATTATCTCCAAGAGCTTCACTATTAGTGGAACTTAAGCTCTTAAATGCGTTAACATCATCCACGCTACTAATTGCGGATAGTTCATCGATGATTTGTTTTGAACAATATTGAATAAATTCACTATCTAATCGATATGATTTTCCAATAAATTCAATAATTTTTTGAATGTCTTGATCTGGTTTGCCGTCTTTTCTGTTGCTTAAAAGTAACGACAACTTAACCATTTCATAAAAAGGGAAGTAGTTGTTAAAAACTTCTTTAGTCATTATTGTGCTCCTTTGATTGGTGTTGAATTTATGATAACATATTATTTATATAAAATATAATATTTAATTGAGGCGACATTATATGAATGACACAAAAACTTTCGAGAGTGAAGTTAGAGAACTAATTGTAAGCACTGTTCTTCTTTTTAAAAACTCAGATGAAGAAAGAATGAGAGGCTCAATTAATAGATTTTTAGAAGCCTATTTAGGCGACAAGAAAAATACCGAAGAACAAAATAGTGTCATTAAAGAAGCCATAAGAAGAATCAACTCCTATTCTTTTGATGATTTAAACAACATCGAAGAAGCAGTCAAAAAACTTCCATCTGATGAAGACACAATGAGTGCCGAAGAAACGAAAGAAGAAATCGACGACATTGATAGAATGATAGAGGAACTCCTCGCTGAAGTTAAAGGCGAAAAAACGCCAGAACCTGAACCAATTGATGAAAGACTTGATGAATTTGATGAAGATGAAGACGACGAAGAAGAACATCAAGACAATGAATCTTTTTACGATCGCATTGTAAAATCTTCAAGAGGAACAAAATTCATTCTTGTTGATGACAAAGGGAAAGAAGACAATTACTATCTCCTTGGACATTGGTACATTTATGGAGGAGAGGCTGTATTGATGTCAAAAAACAAGAATCCTGATATAAAGAATAGTATTTGCTTTATGTATGAAGAAGAATTAGACGCTTTATCTCTCGTTGAGAATGAAGAAGATATTGAAAGAATCAAGGATAGAGTTAATAAAAGACTATAATTAATACAAAGTATTAAAAAACAAGAGCATTATTGCTCTTGTTTTTGTTCTAACTTTTCAACTTTATGACGTTCGTGAATCAAGTTTGCGTGTTTTAAAGCGTAGATAATTGGTAACGTGATAAGCCCCATAAAGATAGAGGAGGCAATTGAAGACACAAATCTCATTATGCTTTCTATTACCGCCATAGCGACAGGGTACTCAAATATATAAGCATCTAGGAATATTGCGCCAGTATTAGCGAGGGTGGTCACTAAACCAGAAATGATAACAAAGGTTACAAACAGAACTCTTTTGTCTTCAAGTTTGATTCCTTTTTTAAGGAATAATTCGTAAACAACTCCAAACACTAACGCTCTTAAAATTGGAGGAATCATCCAAATTGGAGTTGTGATTGTTAAGCCATATGCACTTCTAAGTTGAGCAACAAAGCTTCCTAGTAAAGCAACAAGCAAAGCGTCAGGGAGTCCATATAAAACGACTGCCATAATAATTGCAACACCTGAAAAGGTGATTTGGAGATTTGGAGTTAATCTTACAGTTAAAGTAGACAATACAATATATATTGCTAGTAACATTCCATCTCCACAAATTCTTGCAATCGTTCTTTTCATATTGGTAGTAGTATACAACATATTTGGTTAATCAAATATGATTTTTTTATTTTAATGTGTATAATGTTTAACAAATTAGAGGTAAAAGAACATGCCATTTACAAAAAAAGAAATAGTTATGATGTCCTACGGGGCATATTTATTGTTGCTTTCATTCATCACTTTTATTGCTTATGGAGCGGATAAAAAGAAAGCTGAAAAAGGTAAATATCGTACAAAAGAGGTGACTCTCTTATTGTTATCACTTTTTGGAGGAGCGTTTGGAGGCTATCCAGCAATGCTCATTTTTAGACATAAAACAAAAGGTGAACATTGGTACTTCACTGCAGTTAATCTATTAGGTTTATTGCTTCACACTGGTTTGATTGTGGTTTTATATTTCTTTATCAATTTCTAATATGGAACAGGAAAAAGAATCATTTACAAAGAAATACCGATTATAAATGGTAAGAAAAAAGCCCTTTGGGCTTTTTATTTTGCTTCAGCGTTTCTAACTTTTTGTTCAGCTTTCTCTGGGTTATATCTCCAAAGAGGAACATATTTTGAAACGGTTGCTTGATAATATTTATATTCAGGATATTTACTACTTGAAACGCTTTCACCAAAAGTTGAACTTCCTAAGAAGAGGAAGACAAGCACAAGTGGTCCCACCATTGTCCAGTTAAAGACAACATAGTTAGTTGCGCCTGCTCCAATCGCAAATAGATATAAGCAGATCCATATTGCTTGTTCAGCGAAATAATTTGGATGTCTTGCATGTGCCCATAAACCATATGTATTAAATCCTTTATTAAATGGTTCTGGTAATTCTTCTAATGATTTACCTTCTGCTAACATTTGTCTTTTTTGAGTATGGAAGAACATCTGTTGTTCATCAGCAGCGGTTTCTAAAAGAATGAATCCAAATGTTAACGCTGTCGCAGCGTAGTCCCATAAACCTAATGGTTCAGCAGAGCCCATACAAACAAGAGCTGGCAAACAAATCGCAAGAACTAAGGCATTTTGATAAATGGAGATGAAGAATAAATCAAACATTGCCCAAGCAAATTTGTTCTTTAAATATTTGCTTTGACGCAAAACTTGCCAACGATAATCTTCTTCTCCAGCCCAGAATTTTAATTGATACGCTCCTTTTCTAGCGAAGTTGATTGTTAATCTAACTCCCCAAATAGTGACTAAGACTGAGTAAATAACCACTCTTGGTTCCATTCCGCTTTTAGCGGCAATAACCCAAGTATACGCAATTGGGAGAATACTCCATAATTTGTCCATTTGTGAATTGTTTCTACTTAATTCACCAACAACAAAGCAATATAGAGCACTACTAACACACATAATAGCTAAGATAATAAGAGTGTCTTTTTGTAGATCGGTGAGTTGAGGTCCTCCTAAAACAAATCCGAGGACAACACCTGTAATGACAACAATCACGGTAATGACTGTTCCTAAATATTTCTTCATATTCATTCCTCCGGCAACTGAAATATTCTATTACAAATAGAAAATAATGCAACAAAAAAACAAGGTTACATCAATATCTTTTGTAAACCATGTTATCTTGAATTAATGACTTAATAAGTGAATATTAACTGCACCTGTTTCTTTTTCAAGTTGAGCGAGATATTCAGATAGTTTTACTTCTCCTCCATCTGCAAAGACAGCTTGGAAAGTAACTTCAACTGCTTTTGAGGATGTTGAATCATCCACTAATGTGGTGCTGATTCCAGTCACTCTACAATTGAATTCTTTTGAAACGATTAAGATTTTTTCTAACGCAGGTTTATCTCCTGGAACGATTAAAACAATAGTTGGGTTCTTTTGTCCAATCTTAACTTCAACTTTTTTAAAGACTGTCAAGACTGCAAAGATTAACATTGTTCCAATAATGGCAAGAATGAAGTTGAATGAGCCACAAGCAATACCAATGGCCATTGAAACCCAAATAGTACCAGCGGTTGTCAAACCTTTAATACCATTATTACGATGGATGATTGCACCAGCTCCTAAGAAACCAACACCAGTAATGATTTGAGCAGCTAATCTAGCGACATCACGATGGTCTTGGAATACTTGTGGGAATCCATAGATTGAAAGAATCATGATAATTGCGGAGCCAACACCAACAAGAAGGTGGGTTCTTAATCCTGCACTACGTCCACGCCATTCTCTTTCAATGCCAACAACACCAACAAGAATAACGCAAAGTGTTAATGCGATAACACATAAAATTAAATTGCCTACTGGCCAGCCATCTACTATCCAGTTATTTAAATATTCAGCGAGTTTTTGATCAATAGTAATCATATCAATTTCCTCTAACTATTTAGTATACATCTAATCTAGTAATAATTCATCATTTATTGATGAGCATCTTTTGAAAATAAAATGGGCAAAGCCCATTTACATTAATGTTGGAGCACCTGACGGGAATCGAACCCGCGTGTTCAGCTTGGGAAGCTAACATTCTACCATTGAATCACAGGTGCACTTTTTTCTAAAAATAAAACCTAGCATTTAACTAGGTCAATTTTCAATTTGGTGGGTACTGACGGGATCGAACCGCCGACCTTCTGTACGTCAAACAGATGCTCTCCCAGCTGAGCTAAATACCCAACTTGCTGGTGCCGACTACAGGAATTGAACCTGCAACCTACTGATTACGATTCAGTTGCTCTACCAGATTGCGCTAAGTCGGCAACTAAGTCGCTAATATATGTTAGATTATTTGCTAATTTGTTGCAATAAAAACTTTTAAAATTTTTATCTAACCATTTTTTTAGCGACTATCTATTAAATAGATATCTTGTGATTGTTACGATAAGTTGTGAATCTAATGATGTGTCCGTTATCGTCAATTGGCTCCCCTTCTTCGATACATTCAAAGTTAGGGTCTTCATCTAAGTTATGAAAGAAAACTTCTGCTCCACCATCTTCATCAACTTTTGTTAATAAAACTTTATCAACATAGGGAATCATTTGGTTATAAATTGAAGCTCCTCCAATGATATAGACATCTTCATTTGAGGCGGTTTCTTTAATGGTTTTTAAGAAAACTTCAAAGGAATGAACGTTAATCACTCCTTCATAATTATGAGTAGGATCTGCACTCAAAACGATATGAGTTCTATTCTTTAGCGGTTTAGAATTTGGGAATGATAATAATGTGTTTTCACCCATTGCCACGACATGATTTAGAGTTGTTGTTCTAAAGAATTTCATATCAAGAGGCAATGAAAAAAGAAGTCCGTTTCTTTTTCCAATTCCCCATTTTTTATCAGCGCTTAATATTGAAATAATCATCTTAAATAGCCACCGGAATCTTTTTGTCTAATGGTTCATATTCATAGTCGATGAGTTTGAAGCTATCCACTGTAAAGTCATAGAAGTTTGTGATTGTAGGATCAACCCAGAGTTTTGGAGCTTTATGTTGAGGCTTAGCAATCACTTCTTTAACTAAATCAACATGCCTATCATAAATATGAGCGTCCGCAATAACGTGAACTAAAGTTCCTGGTTTAAGTCCAGATACTTGTGCAAACATAATTAATAGCAAGGAATATTGAAGAACATTCCAGTTATTCGCGGTTAACATATCATTACTTCTTTGATTAAGAATTCCATTGAGTGTGTCACCTGTGACATTAAATGTCATAGAGTAGGCACATGGATAGAGATTCATTTCATGTAAATCTTCAAAGTTATAAATGTTTGTCATAATTCTTCTTGATTGAGGATTATGTTTTAAATCAAAGAGGACTCTATCAACTTGGTCAAATTCGCCTTCTGGGTAAATGCTCTTTTTTGCTAATTGATAGCCGTATGCTTTACCGATTGAACCAGTTTCATCAGCCCATGAATCCCAAATATGACTTTTTAAGTCATGGATGTTATTGCTCTTCTTTTGCCAAATCCAAAGGAGTTCATCTAAGCAAGATTTGAATGCTGTTCTTCTAATGGTAAGAATTGGCAACTCTTCTTGAAGATTATATCTATTAACAATACAGAATTTTTTAATCGTATGAGCGGGAGTTCCATCTTCCCAATGTGGTCTTACTGGTAAATGTTCATCAGAAAAACCATTCTCCATAATATCTTTCATGTTTTCAACAAAGATTTGATCTGCTCTAGACATATTATCACCAACTCCTTTTATAGAATAAAACCCCAGGAATTCTACTAAATTTTCAAGGGGATTGTTGCTATTTTGGTGCCCGGGGTCGGACTCGAACCGACATGGCTGTTAACCGATGGATTTTGAGTCCATTGCGTCTACCAATTCCACCACTCGGGCAGTGAGATTATTATATTCTAAATAGTCTTTATAAATAAAGAGAAAAATCTACATATTTGATATAATGTTATTAGTAGTCGAGGAAAACATATGCAACACAAATTAAGTGAAGGCCCTTTACTTGATGAAAAAGGGAATCTAATTGAAGCTGGTTACGCTTTTGATTTGGTTAGAGAATATTCAAGAAAAGATATCAAAGGATTAGTGAGTCGTAAAAAAGAATGGGACTACTATTTCATTTGCGATGAAGAATATGGAATTGCTTTAACTATCGATGATAACTCCTATATGGGAATGGCCTCGATAAGTGTCCTTGATTTTAAAAATAGAAAAGAAGTAACAAAATCTTATATTAGATGGCTAACATTTGGAGAAATCAATTTCCCATCTTCTTCAAAAGACGGCGATGTTTTCATGGAAGGCCGTAAATATTCGATGTACTTCGGAAACAAAAATGGCAAGAGACATCTAATATGTTCAATGAAGAATTTAGCAAAAGGGAGGGAGTTCTTTTGCGATATTCGCTTAGAACCTACCTCTAAAGGATCAATGGTCATCGCCACTCCATTTAAAAAGAAAAGACACTTCTACTACAATCAAAAAATCAATCTTTTAAAAGCGAATGGTTTCTTTAGATTTGGAGATTTAACTCATCAATTTAAAACAACATCGTTAGGTGTCCTTGACTGGGGAAGAGGCGTATGGACTTATTCAAATACCTGGTATTGGTCTAGTTTAAACGCGAATTATGGAGGGCATCGAATCGGATTTAATCTTGGCTACGGATTTGGAGACACATCACAAGCAAGCGAGAATATGTTCTTCTATGATAAAGATGTCTATAAACTTGAAGATGTAAAATTCAATATTCCTCAAGATGAAAAAGGAAAAGAAGAATATATGAAACCTTGGACTTTCACAAGTGAAAAGGGTGATATCAATCTAACATTTGTCCCTATCATTGATAGATACGCAAATACTAATGCATTAATCATTCAAAGCAAACAGCATCAAGTGTTTGGATATTTCTCAGGAACAATCAAAGTTGATGAGAAAGAATTCAAATTTGAAAACCTGTTAGGGTTTGCAGAGAAAGTAAAAAATCGTTGGTAATTCAACGATTTTCTTATAAATAAGAATGGTGTGGCTAAGAAGACTCGAACTTCCATGAGTTTCCTCACTAGCGTCTGAAACTAGCGCGTCTACCATTCCGCCATAGCCACGTAGGAACAATATTACGCTTTTCGCCTTTCGTTTTCCAGTTCTTGCATCTTGCGATAGTCAGTTTTGTGATATCTAGTTTGAGGCAAACTCTTAACAAATTCTATTTCTCTAGGAATAGCCCAGCTGATAAGTTTCTTGCGACATTCATTTTTAATTCTTTCCGGGTCTTTATTGTTTGATACAACAAATGCCTTGGCAGCGTTCACCGTCTTTTCATCTGGAATTTGTACAACACAAACACCTTGAACGCCACTAAGTCCTAAAATAACTGATTCAATCTCGTGTGGGAATACGGCCACACCATTAACTTTAATGACTCTTTTCTTTCTAGCGGTGAAATATAAGAATCCATCTTCATCCATATAACCTAAGTCGCCAGTCTTTAAATAACCATCTACATAGGTAGCTTTAGTGGCTTCTTCATCATTAAAATATCCGAGCATACTATTCTCACTCTTAATTGAAATCTCACCAATTTTGCCTGGTTCTAATTCAACATTATTTTCATCTAAAATCTTGAAACTAACACCTGAAATTGGATAGCCAATTGAACCGTACTTATGACGACGATGTGTGTTAACGCAGCACACCGATAAGGCCTCTGTTAAACCATATCCTTCAAAGAGTCGACATTTGGAGTTTTTTCTAATCATCGCAGTGTCAAAATTCTCTTTGACAATCATGCTTAAAGTGTCGCCTCCAGAGAAGCAACTTCTTAAAGTTTTTAGGTGCCTATTATTGTAGAATTTTTGATCGTTAATAAGGGCTTTGAAGATGTTAGGAACTCCACATATACAAATGACGTTTTTGTATTTATTCATCATTTTTACGACCATTTTGCTGGAAAATTTCGGAATCATGATTATTCCAAAGCTATTCACTAGAGGAGCGTGCATAGTCATACATAAACCAAAACCATGGAACGAAGGAAGAACACTGATGAGACTCTTGCCAATAAAGTCCTCTGGATACATACACATAATTTCAGGAATTCTACTAGCGGTAAAGTTAAAGCTTTTTGCACCCAAACAAATGGTTTTAGAAATACCTGTTGTTGATGCTGAATGTAGGAGAACACTTGTCTCATCTTGACCTATCTCTACTTCTTTTGAAATAAGGCCATTACTCTTTAGTTTTCTATAACCTAAAAATCTATGGGTTGCTTTTAATTCACGAGACATTCTTCTATTAGCAAATGCATAATGTCTTTTATCTCTAAGAGTTAAGAATGATCCAGCACCACAAAGGACAACAGTCCCTCTAAAGTCCATATAGCTCTTGAGTTCTTTGTAGACTCTCATATCGAAGAGGAACGCCATTTTACAGTTCGCATCATCATAATATTTTTGAATTACTTCAAATGGAGAATTAGGGTGAACCATGTTGCTGATTGCCCCAATTTTATTAATTGCATAGAAAAGGATGATTGTTTGAGGAATGTTAGGAAGCGACACTAAAACAACATCACCTTTTTCAATACGGTACATGTTTTGAAGAATAGACGCCATTTCATCAATTTGATCTAATAACTTAGAGAAACTGATTTTATTATTATAATAATAAATTGCGGTTTCATCAGGCGTGTTTAAAGCGGCTTGTCTATATGCTTGATATAAAGTTAAGTATTCAATAGTCATATATCTTCACCTCCTTAAAACGCTAATCCGATGAGCATAAATATTATAGTAAATAATATCTCATGAGCGACATAAATAATTAGAGTGTGTCTTCCTAAAAAGCAAATTGGCTTTTCCCAGTTGCCTTTCTTTTTAATTAGCGAAGTCTTATTTGCATAGAATTTTCTAGCAAATACCACACCTAAGAATAAGAAAATAACATATGGGAATAAAGAAAGATAATCGCCAACATATCCTTCTCTAACAGGGTTAAAATCACAACTTAAAATGCTTCTAAATGGATAATATTCCATAACTGGGTTAAGTCTTGAATTCACTAGTAGGAAGAAATAGAAAAGCATTAATCCACCACTAACGAGGAGTAAATTCTTAGAATTAAACTTTTCGAAGCAGCAGAATAGTAGAATTGAAATAGCAATAACTCCTAAGATATTGAAGTCAATCGCTATTACTCTCCCTTCAAACATTGGCATTAATTGAATAAGATGAGTGGCGATAGTAATACCAACACACAATAAAAGCAGTAAGAAACCCCTTCTTTTGTTGTTTTTAGACAAATAACAACTAATTCCACAAGTGAATAGGAACGCCATTAAAACAATCTGACGAACCACCATTCTTAAATCACTAGTCCAATACCAATTAAGGAAATCAGATGTTCGATGGAATATATAGAAATTAATGAACCAGAGAAGATGATCGAAGACAACAAGAATGATTAAAATGCCACGAAAGAAATCTATTTCGTGGATTCTCTTATCAAACATTTCATTTTCTCTAGCAAATAATTTATTCATAAATAATGGTCGGGAAGACCGGATTTGAACCGGCAACCCCTTACACCCGAAATAAGTGCGCTACCAAATTGCGCTACTTCCCGACTTTAATTAAAACCCTCCAAAATCGAATAATGATAATTGATCATTTTCACTTAAATCATCTAAAACACCCATCGCTGATAAATCGTTGACGTTTGTCGATGTTAGTTTTGTTCTTCTTAAAAGATCTTCTTTAGAAGTAAATGGCCTCTTTAGTCTTTCTTCAACAACGGTCTTCGCGTTGTTTTCTCCTAAACCATCAATTGTGATGAATGGAGGAATTAGACAATTATGTTCGTGGTCAACCACAAATTTAGTCGCATCAGAACGATATAAATCGATATTGGCGAATTTATATCCCCTTTGAGTCATTTCAACCGCAATTTGAAGAGTCTTATATTGTTCTTCTTCTTTTGGAGTTAATTTTTCTCCAACTGTTTTCTCTTTAACTTTTAATTGTTCAAGTCTAGCAATAATTGATTCTTCTCCCTTAATCATCGGGATAATGTCATATTGTTTAGAACGAACAGAGAAGAATGTTGCGTAGAATTCTAAAGGATAATGGACTTTGAAATATCCAACACGAACCGCCATAGTGACATAAGCCACTGCGTGTCCCTTAGGGAACATGTATTTAATCTTTTTACATGAATCGATGTAGTAATGAGGAACATTATGAGCAATCATTGCTTCTTCATATTCAGTCTTAAGCCCTCTTCCTTTGCGGACATCTTCCATAATAGCGAAACTAATTGAGGCTGGTAAGCCTTTATCAATAAGATAAGTCATAATATCATCACGACATCCAATAACTTCTTGTAAGGTTGCTTCTTTTTTATCAATGATCGTTTCAGCGTTGCCATTCCAAACATCAGTACCATGAGACAAGCCAGAAATAATAACTAAGTCTGAGAATGTTGTTGGTCTAGTCTTATCTAAAATGCCTCTAACGAAGTCTGTTCCGAACTCAGGAATCGCAAGAGCCCCCGTGGATTGATTCAAATAGTTACTATGAAGATGAAGTGCGTCATTCTTAGAGAAGATTGATAAAACCTCCGGATCATTTAGTGGAATATCATTAATTGCAATATGTGTTAAGTCACACATCATTTTTAAAGCGACTGGGTCAACGTGACCAAGCATATCTAGTTTTAAAATTGTGTCGTGGATGGAATGGAAGTCGAAGTGAGTGGTTTTCCAAGCACTACCTTCTTCATCTGCAGGCCATTGAACTGGAGTAAAGTCATAAACAGTGTGGTCACTAGGAACAACGACGATTCCTCCAGGGTGTTGACCAGTTGTTCTTTTAACCCCAACACACCCACTAGCAAGATATTCAATTTTAGCTTTTGGATAAGTACTTAATAATTGAGCAGCTTCTTCCTTAGTTTTGCCCTGAGACATATACTTTCTTTCAATGTAACCACGAGCAAAACCAAACGCTGTCTTTTCAGCGACCGTTTCAATTGTTCCAGCTCTAAAGACATTGTCTGGGCCTAATAACACTTTTGTATATTCGTGAGCTTTCGCTTGATAGTCTCCTGGGAAGTTAAGGTCGATATCAGGAACCTTTTCAGCATGGAATCCTAGGAATGTTTCAAATGGAATATCTTGTCCATCACCAATCATTTCTATTCCACAATCAGGACAGTTCTTTTTAGGCAAATCAAAACCACTTCTAATTCCTGGATAGCTTTCTTTGCCCCATTCTAAACGTTTACATTTTGGACAACGATAATGTGGAGGAAGAGGATTAACTTCAGTAATTCCGGACATTGTCGCGACAAAAGAAGAACCGACAGAGCCACGGCTACCAACGATATAACCATCTTCATTAGATTTCTTAACCAATCTATGAGCGATGTAATAAATAACAGTAAATCCGTTTGAAATAATACCATTAAGTTCAGTTTGTAATCTTGTTTCAATAAATTCTGGAAGCGGGTCCCCATATAACTCATGTGCTTTGTCGTAGCACATCTTTGTTAATATTTCATCGACGTTTTCAATATTTGGAGTATATAACTTATCGTTAGGAACTGGTTTAATTGACTCAATTTGGTCTGCAATTAAATTAGTGTTAGTAATAACAATCTCGTTAGCGACATCACTTGGTAAGAATGAGAAACATTCAAGCATTTCTTCAGTTGAACGGAAGTGTTGATCTGGATTCTCAAATGGAGGATAGTCATCTCTATTATATGGATTTAGTGGATGGTTAATCTTTCCAACTTGAGGAGCGGAAATATAAACATCTCTAAAGACTTTTTCTTCGCGTTTACAGTAATGGACGTCGCCCGTTGCACAAACAGGTTTATTAATCTCTTTAGCAGCGTCAATTATATCTTTGATATATTGAAGGACATCTTCTTGTGATAATTCACCAGTATTAACTAAGAAAGAATAGTTCTCTGGTGGTTGAACTTCGATATAGTCATAGAACGCCATAACTTTTTTAAGCTTGTAGCTGTTATAGTATCTAGCGGTGTCAAAAACTTCACCATTAAAGCAGGCTGAACCAATAATGAGATTTTCACGATATTGGTTAAGGACACTTCGAGGAAGTTTAGGAACTTTTGCAAGATATTCAATATTTGAAATAGAAACTAAACGATATAAATCTTTTAATCCTGCTAAGTTCTTAGCAAAGGCAATAACGTGTCTAGGACGTAAGTGCTCAATTAATTCTTTTTTGGCTTCAAGCTTAGTTAATTCAAAGTGTTTTAAATGTAAATTGTCTTTTGTTAACTTAACAAGCATGGTTTGCCATACTTCCGCTAAGACATAGGCGTCGTAATCAGCACGGTGAGCGCTCTTCTCATCATATTCAACTTCCATATTACGGCATAGAACACCTAATCTATGTCCTCTTGAAGTTGGGAAAAGATATTGAGATAGTGTCAAAGTATCCACTACTCCATTTTTAATTGGTTCTCTTCCTAAATCAATTAAGGCTTGGTTTAAGAAGGCAATATCGAAGGATGCGTTATGTGTAACAAGAATTGAATCGCCAATAAAGGTCATAATCTTATCAATTACTTCTCCAATCATTGGCTTATCTTTTAACATGTCATCAGTGATATTAGTGACTTCGACAATCTTCTTTGGAAGAGGAACGCCAGGGTTAACTAAAATATCAATACGTTCAGTAATCATTCCATGAATAATCTTCACCGCACCAAATTCGATAATCTTGTTATATCGAGCGCTTAAGCCTGTAGTTTCAAAGTCGAATACACAATAACTAGCTTTGTTTAATTCAATATCGGTTGGGTTATCAACATATTTAAGTCGATCTTCAACCATGTAAAACTCACAACCATAAAGCATTTTAATATCATTATCTTTTCCGGCTTTTTGAGCATCAGGGAATCCTTGGACACAGCCATGGTCTGTAATCGCTAAAGCACTATGACCGAGTTGTTTAGCATATTTAGCGTATTCATCCATTGAAGAGATACCGTCTTGAGTTGACATATTACTATGTAAATGCAATTCAACACGCTTAATAGGAGTTGCGTCAGGAACAATCTCAGGAGGTGGAAGTAAATCAATAAAATGAACCTTAATCTTTAAGTTGTGGTCATATTCATCAGTATAGGCTACACCTCTAATACGAACGTTACTATGTAATAAGGCTTTAACTATCTCATCGTTAATCTGTTGATTTTGATAGCAATTACAACTTATAGCCCCACCAAATTCATCAGAAATTCCGAAATCAAGGCGCTTTCTTTCGCCTCTTTCATTAATTACGAGGGAATAGACTACACCACAGAAGTCAACGTGATCGCTTTCAACAGTGATGTCATCAATACGGTCAATGAATTGATATTTACCACGCCTATTGAGTCTTGCTCTTTCTCTCTCCTTAATCATGTTTTCTTTGTTGATTTTCATCTGTTTAAGAAGAGCGTCTTCTAATTGTTGATTCTTTTCTCGTTGTTCGTTAGCAATCATTTCCGCGATATCTTCACGGTCTAATGGCTCTGGTTCGTTTTTATTTTCTTCAATTTCTGCCTCTGCAACTTTTGTGGCGGCTTTAGTGGCTTTCTTTTTAGTTTTCTCATCAACTTCTACCACTTCTGGTTCAAGAGGAATAATCTCGTCTTCAAAGTCAATGAAGTCATAAGAAATAAAGGAAAGGAATTGTTTGAATTCTTTCACAATGCTTTCATATCTACTCTTTTCTGCTTCATCATCATAACGAATTAAGATTGTTGATATATCTTTAGCGACTAATTCAATGTCATATTGACTACGATAAAGATAACGATACCAATTATCAAATAAGCTCATCGCATCTTCGCTAGTTGGTTTCTCAAGATAAGAGAAATGTAATGTATATGGATAATCAATGCTTCCAAGAGCGTCGATAAATTGTCTAAGTAAGTCATAATCCCAAGGGGTATTCTTGACAATAATCATGTCAATTTGTTGGTAGTTAAATCTATTACGTCCCACCATTTCAAAATCAAGATCAAAATCATCGATATTATCGATGTGAATATGATTTAAAAAACTTTTCATTTTATCTTTCATAAAACAAATCCACCTCCACTAGAATAATCCAATGATATCTTTGATAATGATTAGGACCATAAGAACAAGAAGAATCGCTACTCCAACTGCAGAAACGATGTTCTTAACTTTAGAAGGGATTTCTTTTCTTGTGATACCTTCAACAGCAAGAACAAGTAGATGCCAACCATCTAATCCAGGGAATGGTAAGAGATTAACAATTCCTAAGTTGACAGAAATTAATCCCCAATAGAATAGGAATGTTCCAAATCCGTTTTCTTGTAGGATCTTCGTTGTTTGGACTCCAATTGCAATAATTCCTCCAACATCTCTCCATCCTTCACTTGAAGTAAATAGATGTCCTAAACCTCTAACAATCGCAGTCGCGGAATTACCAAAATCAACAAATGTGTTTTTGATAGATTCACCAAAACCATTACGATATGTGTCTAGTTGCATTGAGATACCAATATTATCTGGTAAGCGATAGTTATCACCACTCTTGGTTAAAGTCATATTATCTAAATCATGGCTAACTCCACGGCTTGTTGGGTTTGTCTCATCATAAACATAAAGAGACATGCTAAGTTTTGTTGGTTCGAGCCCACTGTACTTATGGTTAAAAAGATTATTTCCTAAGACACTCGGATAATCTGTTTTAAAGTCTAATCCGTTAACCTTGACGTATTTGTACACTTTTCCATCAACTGTCTTTTCATAAATATCACCAGCAACAACTATTTCGTTATTAAGAGGGACAAAAGACATTGTCTTATATTGTTCTTCAGTTAATGAAAGTTCAGCAATTACTGGAGTAACATCTTTTGCATGGATATTGTCCACTAAAGCAATTTCAACAGAATATACTTCTCCATTCTTTTTGCTATAGAACGCTCCAACATATCCTTTAATTTCATTATTAACCACTGCTTCACCTGAATAATCGCCAGCGAGAATACCAGCGATAGCAACACTAGGATATGTAGAAACGACATAGCTACCAAATTCTAATCTTTCAAATGCCACTGCGTGATTGATTAATGAAGTATCTTTTAAAGATAAAGTGTTATAGTCAAAGCCAACGAAGGCAGCAACAGCAGAAGAATCTGTATATTCAAAAACTGAATCATCATCATAGAAAATAAACGCAGAGTCTTCATAAGTTAACACTGTCGCATAAACTGAATCTTGAGATCTAAGTCCAGCGGAATACGCTAAAGAGTCATTGCTAACTGTAATATGACCATATCTTCCCTGATATGATGGGAAGGCCACTTCATAGATAAAGAAAACGAGTAAAGCAAGGAGGAAGTTCATTATTACTCCAGCGGCCATAATAATGGCTCTCTTCCACTTTTTAATCGCAAGTAAGCTTCTACTTGGATTAACTTCTAATCCTTCAGGAACAGTTTCGCTTTCTCCATACATTGAGACAAATCCACCAAAAGGAATCGCTCTAATTGAGAAATATGTCTCTCCGTTTTTTCTTTTTCTTGAGAAGAGTTTAGGACCAAAGCCAATCGCATATTCAAAGCAATAGACATTAAAGGCTTTCGCAGTAATTAAGTGCCCGGCTTCGTGAACCATAATTAAAGTTGAAAGACAAACGATAAATAAGACGATATAAAGCACTACCATTTGATTTTTCCTCCTTTAATTTGATTCACAATATTTGTGGCTTTTAGATTGATATCATTATCAACCTTTAAGATTTGTTCTAATGTTGGATGGGTGATATTTTTGTGTTCACTCATACACTTGAAGACGATTCTTTCAATATCTAAGAAAGAAATCTCTCCTTTTAAGAATGCATGAACTGCCACTTCGTTTGAGCGATTCAAGGCCGCTCCATAAGTTCCTTTTTTAGTTAGGACAATACCAGCGAGATCCACTAACGGATAACGTTCTTTATTGAATTCATGGAAATGTAAATTCTTTAAAGAATCTAAAGATTTAAATGTTTGGGTCTTAAAAGGAATCTTTCCTTCATAAAGAGCGAACTTAATCGGGTTACGCATATCAGGTTTAGAGAGTTCTCCTCTCATCAATCCGTCTTCATATATTAAATATGAATGAAGATATGATTCATCATGGAGAGTAACTCCAATCTTTTTATATGGATAGTTATATAAATAACCAGCTTCAATTATTTCAAAGCATTTGTTAATCATCGTAGCACAGTCAATAGTAATCTTAGCGCCCATTTGCCAGGTTGGATGTTTTAAAGCATCGCTAGCAGTAACGTTTTCTAACTCATCTCTTGAGAGTTTTCTAAATGCTCCCCCGCTAGCGGTAAGCATCATCTTTTTGACGTTCTTATCATCAACTTTTAAACATTTCCATAATGCTGAATGTTCACTATCAATTGGATAGAGTTCGCCGTGTCCACTAGCTAATAAGTTATTGATTAATTCTCCACCAACAACGAGTGACTCTTTGTTAGCGAGAGCGAGCTTTTTATTTAACTTTAAGGCGGTAATAGATGGAAGAAGTCCACTAAAACCAACTAAAGCGTTTACTACCATCTCTGAATTACACATCTTGATTAAGTCACTAATTGAGTTATCTCTTTCAGCAATAAATGTCACGTTTGGATATCTCTTTTTGTAATAACTTAACTTAGTATAGTCTCTTAAAAAGACATGGGTAACTGAATGATGTTTTTTTATAATACTTCCGATACATCTAGTGCGATAACCAACAGAAAAACCAACAAGAGTGAAATCTTGAGGATTCTTATTGATAACGTCAATTGTTTGAGTGCCAATTGAACCTGATGCACCTAGAAGTAAGATTTTCATATTAGACTAAAATTAAATCCCAGTTTCCAAATCCGGAACCGGTCATATTTGAAATGATAAAGACAGTAATCGAGGCGACAATACTCGCAAAGAATATAGAATCTAAACGATCAAGAACTCCTCCGTGTCCAGGAATGATTTTTCCATAATCTTTGATTCCCCAATATCTTTTAATTGCAGAGAAAACAAAGTCGCCTAATGTTGCAAAGAACGGAGTAATGAAGCAAAGGATTAAAACGTTATACCAGTGTTCTCCATTAAAGCAATCAAGAATTGGATAATTGCTAAAGGCTAACGCTAAACCAACTGCGCTACAAACGATGAAAGAAACGATAATCCCACCAAAGAAGCCTTCCCAAGTTTTGTTCGGAGAGATTCTTTCGTTCATCTTTGTTTTTCCAAATAGAACACCGACAAAATATGCACCAGTGTCAGTCATAACTGCGGATAAGAAGACAAAGAGAATTAATACCGATGGTAGGACTGTGTTTTCTAAATTAAAGGACCAACTATCAGGGCTAATAACACCCATTCTTGACATTGGGAAATAACGTAAATAGAAAAGGCATTGGAAACCGAGTCCGATAATAATTGCCATTGTGATTAAGAAAGAGGCATCAACAACAGAGAAATCCTTATAGATAACGGTAAGCCAGAATAATAGGAACGAACCTAATACGACGACAAGAATTGGAAGGTATATCGTATTGAAATAGTTATCTGGCTTTGTAAAGGCTGCTGAATTAACAACAATTCCTTTAAACATTGGCCAATAGGCAATAAGAGCAACAAAAAAGAAATAGGCTAAGAAAATAAAGACTGTTCTTTTTCCTGCACACCCCAAAATCTCATAGCACGCAAAAGCGAGAGCGAGAGTCATAAGAGCAAAATAAATCCAGTCACCTAAGATAATAGAAGGAACGACAATAGAAATTAAAATCACTGCAGAAATAATGCGTATTGCCATTGACTTCTTTGTTTTTCCACTTAGTTGATTGTGGTGAAGTTCATGTTTTGCATTTTCATTCTTCTTGATCATTGACTGTTCCAAACCTCCTATTCCTTGAATAATATTCGTCTATGCATTTTCTAAATTCTTCTTTTGTAAAATCTGGCCATGGGGTCTTAGTGAAGATAAATTCCGCATACGCTAATTGCCACGGGAGATAATTGCTTGTTCTAAGTTCACCACTAGTTCTAATTAATAAGTCCACTGGTGGCAAACCTTTCGTATATAAATAGTTCTCAAACATTTCTTCGGTTAAATCGTTCGGTTGATGTTTTCCTTCTTTAACTTCTTGAGCGAATAACGACGCCGCTCTAACAATTTCGGCTTTACCACCATAGTTAAGACAAATGTTGAAGCAGAAGTTCTTACAATCTTTTGTTCTTTCAATCGCATCATTAATTGTTTTTTGGGTTTTCTTTGGTAAACGAGAAATATCACCACTGACGATAACTCTTGAACCATCTTTAATGATTCGCTTGATTTCTTTTTTGAAGAAAATATCTAAGTAGTTGAATAAATGATCAATTTCATCTTGAGGGCGATTCCAGTTTTCCGTACTAAAAGCATATAAAGACATGGCCTTGATATCTTGAGCAAGGCATTCTTCATAAATGTCAATAATTCTATCACACCCTGCTTTATGCCCTAAGTGACGAGGAAGTCCTCTTCTTTTGGCCCAACGGCCATTGCCGTCCATAATGAAGGCAACATGTTTGAGTTTAAATTCTGTGTTTCCCATAATGTATCACATTAAGTATACAATAAAAGCGCGCCTAAGCGCACTTATTAATGTGATTTTTTTCTTTTAGAAATTCTGTTGATTAACGATAGGTTAAATCGCCATGATTTCTTTTTCTTTTTCAGCAAGAACTAAATCAATATCTTTTGTTGCTTCATCAGTAACTTTTTGGATGTCTTCTTGAGCTCTCTTTTGTAAATCTTCTGGGTAAGAATCATCCATTTTAAGAAGTTCCATGTAGTCTCTTCTAACGTTTCTGACTGCAACTTTACATTCTTCTGCGTATTTATGAGCTTGCTTAACAATCTCTTTTCTTCTCTCTTCTGTTAAAGCAGGGATAATCAAACGAACTTGTTGTCCTTCGTTAATTGGATTGAGTCCTAAATCAGAAGCATGAATCGCTGAAACGATGTTTTTAACGTCGTTCTTATCATATGGTTTAATGAGAAGTTGACGGGGTTCTGGTATGGTTATTGAGGAAATTTGATTAATTGGAGTTGGGCTTCCATAATAATCAACTTCGATGTTATTGAGCATTGCTGGACTCGCTCTACCTGTTCGTAATGTTGCGAGTTGTCCTTTAAAATTTTCAATACATTTCTTCATTTTGCCTTGGGCTTCAACTGCATAATCATCCATAAATTATCTCTCCTTTTTGCAGATGGTTCCAACGTTCACACCTTTCGCGGCTTGTTGGAAGTTTTCAACGTTTTGCATTGAGAACACTAAAATCTCAATATTTGTTTTTTCGATGAGTTCAATCGCGGTTTGATCCATGATTTGAATATTCATATCTCTCATCTCTTTGTATGTTATTTCTGGATAGAATCTCGCATCAGAATAGACGGTTGGATCTTTATCATAGACACCTTTAACACCATTTTTCGCCATTAAGATAGCGTCACAATTTGTTTCAATTGCTCTTAATGTTGCGGCGGTATCTGTGGTAAAGAATGGTTTACCTGTTCCACCAGCAAGGAAACATACTTTTCCTTGAGATAAGTCACTCTTAACTTTATCAGCATCATACGCAAAAGTCACATCTTTAATTTCTGGAATTGCACTATAAACGACTGATTCAACGCCAATACGTTTAAGAGCACTGCTCATTGCAACAGCGTTAATGACAGTGCCAAGCATTCCCATATAATCTGCTGGAACACGTTCAATTCCAATCTTATCAGCAACTTTTCCTCTCCAGATGTTGCCAGCTCCAATAACGACTGCGATTTCCATTCCATCATCATGAAGAATCTTAATCTTCTCACAGATGGAATTTAATGAGTTAACATCAATAATGTTATTAGAGTTTTTTTCATCTAATGCTTCACCACTAAGTTTGAGTAAGACACGTTTATACATAGCTCATCACCCTTCTTATTATATAACAAAAAAGGAAACACAAAACGTGTTTCCCATTTTTTTCATTATTTTGCTTGAGACATTACTTCGCTAGCGAAGTCATCTTTTCTCTTTTCAATACCTTCACCAACTTGATAACGGACGAATGATAAAACCTTAACGCCTTTTTCTTTTAAGAATTGACCGACGGTTTTGCTATCATCCATTAAGAATGGTTGAGCTTCAAGAGTCATTTCAGCAAAGTATTTGTTGATTTTGCCTTCGAGAATCTTCTCTAAGACTTGAGCTGGCTTATTAGCGAGTTTTTCATCGTTTTTAGCAGCTTCTTTTTGAACACTCATTTCGTGTTCTCTAACATCGGCTGGAACATCTTCAATAGTCAAATATTGTGGGTTGTTAGCAGCGATGTGCATAGCGATTTGCTTTGCAAGTTCATCATCTCCACCTTGTAGAGAGACTGCAACCGCAATCTTTCCACCCATGTGGATGTAACTACCAATGAGGTTGTCTTTTTGCTCGATGACAGTGAATCTTCTTAAATCGAATTTTTCACCCATCTTAACAGTTGCGTCTGCAAAGAGGTCGGTTGTAAGAGCTTTTGCAGCTTCAACATCTTTTGGTTCTTCCTTAAGGATGACACCAGCAACGGCTTCGACAAATGCGCGGAATGCATCACCTTTAGCAACGAAGTCTGTTTCACAGTTAACTTCTAAAACTACGGTTTTGCCACATTTTGGGCATCTGACTGCTAAGGCTAAGCCTTCAGCGGCAATACGATCAGCCTTTTTAGCGGCTTTAGCGATGCCTTTTTCTCTTAACCAGTCACATGCTTTGTCGATATCATTTTCACAAGCTTCTAATGCGGCTTTACAATCGTTAAGGCCAGCACCTGTTCTATCACGAAGTTCTTTGATTAATTTGATATCTGCCATAATTATTTTTCCTCTGGAGTTTCAGCTTTTTTAGCAGCTGGTTTTCTTGCTGGTTTCTTAGCAGGAGCAGCTGGTTTTTCTTCTTTCTTAAGCTCTTCTTGTTCTTGAGCAACAGCAGCGGCTTTATCGTGGCTAGCTTGACGTAAAGCTTGTTCTCTTTCATAAGCTTCTTGTCTTGCTGCTCTTTCAGCACGAATTCTTGCTAATTTTTCAGCGTTTTCTTTATCTGTTTGTTTGATGACTTCTTTCATGGTGATTTCATCACCTTCGTCTTTGGTGTAAGCAACGACTGGTAATCCACCTTTGCTCTCAACGATAGCATCAGCGATAACCGCAAGAATTAAGCTAACACTTCTGATAGCGTCATCATTAGCTGGAATGACATAGTCCACTAAATCTGGGTTACTATTGGTGTCAATAATACCGAAGATTGGGACTCCTAATTTTCTAGCTTCTGCAACAGCGTTATGTTCAAGGTTTGGATCGATAACAAATAAGGCATTTGGAACCTTTCTCATTTCCTTGATACCTTCTAAGTTCTTAGAAAGTTTTTCTTTTTCTTTTCTTAATTGAGCGGCTTCAACTTTTGGTAATAAGTCGAGTTCGCCTTCTTCTTCTCTTCTTTCAAGTTCCTTTAAGAATCTGATACGACTTTGAATAGTCTTGAAATTGGTGAGTGTACCACCTAACCAACGGTTGGTGATATAGAAGCTTCCGGAACGTAATGCTTCGGCTTCCACTGCTTCTTTACATTGTTTCTTTGTTCCGACAAAGAGAACTTTACCGCCATTATCGACGATTTCTTTCATTGCTTTGTAAGCAACGATGATTAAGTCTACAGTCTTTTGTAAATCAATGATGTAGACACCGTTACGAGCACCATAGATGTATTTCTTCATCTTTGGGTTCCAACGTCTTGTTTGATGTCCGAAGTGTGCACCAGCCTCCAAGAGTTTCTTCATGGTGATAATTGGTGCATCAGGATCATGCATAACTGCTTCCATTGGGTTAGCAGCTGGTTCTGCGACTGCTTCTTCAGCAGGAGCAACAACTTTTTCTTCTTCGCTCATTTTGAGCCTCCTTATGTTTTAGCCTCCACCGCTTCTAACAACCGCCCTCACTATGTGAGACAATGGGGTTGAATCCACGATGTGTGTAGTCTGTATTAATATACAGCGTGATAATCATAACAAAAGAGCCTAATAGAAGACAAGCAAAAATATTATTTTTTCTTAATTTTTCTTCTTGGCTCTCGGATGACTTGCTAAATATGTTTCCTTCATATTTTCTTCTGTCACATGAGTGTAAACCTGAGTTGTGTTTAATGATGAGTGGCCTAATAGTTCTTGAATAATACGAAGGTCCGCTCCATTTTCTAATAAGTGAGTGGCAAAACTATGTCTTAATACGTGAGGGTGTAAATCAACAAACGTTCCTGTTCTTTCTTCAATTCTATCGAGAATGAATTCGAGTCCTCTAGTTGTTAGTTTGTCTCCTCGGTCATTTAAAAAGATTTCAGTAGGCATTGGTTTTCCTTTTGATAAATCAAACCTTGATAAAAGAATCGGTCTAAGCTGTTTGATATAGACATCAATATCTTTTTGACATTCTTCACTGAAAGGGACAATTCTCACTTTTCTTCCTTTACCTAAAACTCGCGCAATTCTTTGAGGAACATTGACTGATTGCATCGTCAATCCAACAAGCTCACTTGCACGCATTCCGGTATAGTAAAGAGTGGACAAAATTGCTTGGTCTCTAAGAGCCAATTCATCGGTTCTCTTGCGGTTTAAATCAAGAATTTGTCTCACTTGATCCTTGTATAAAAAGTGTGGATATTTCTTTTCTATTTTAGGTGAATCTACGAACAAAAACGGGTTGCTATTTACTTGTCCATTTCTTAATAGGAACTTGTAGAAATGTTTAAGTGCAGATAGTCTTCTTTTGCAACTTCTTTTAGTGTTCCCACTATTGAGTTCGTCAGTCAAAAAATTACGAATGACAATCTGATCAACTTCGTTAATTTCTACTCCTTCTTCAACAAGAAACTTGAAGAATTTTTCAACATCTCTTCGATAAGAGAGGATTGTCTGGTCAGTGTAGTTTCTTTCGTATTTTAGGTAATCTAAGAATTCTGCAATTATTTTGATGGTAGCCATACTTAAATAAGTATAACAAAAAAAGACATCAACTGTGTCTTCTTTTGCCAATCTTTTCCATATGATTACATTCTGGATAGTTGGTGCAGCCAAGGAAATATCCATATTTGCCGCGCTTCTTTATAAGATTACCTGTCTCACATTGTGGACATTTTTTAACGATTTTTGTTTCTTCGTCTTCTGGTTTCTTTTCTTTAACTGTGTAGTTACAGCTCGGATATCCACTACAGGCGATGAAAGTTTTGTTCTTTGAATATGTTCTTTTCACTAATGGTTTACCACATTTTGGACATAACTCACCTGTATAGACAACTGGCTTTGGTTCTTTTTGGACGTAATTACATCTTGGATAGTTGCTACATCCAATAAATTTACCGTTCTTGCCTTCTTTATAAACTAGAGGTGAACCACACTTAGGACAAATGTCTCCGGTATAGACAACTTCGTCGACATACATGATTTGATATGCATGATCAATTTCTTTAATGAATTCATTATAGAATTCAGAAAGGATTTTATTTGATTTTTCTCCGCCTTCAGAAATAGAGTCTAATTTGTTTTCCATATCCGCGGTATATTTCGCATCGACGATGTCTGGAAAATATTTTTCTAATACGTGAGCGGTCTTCTTTCCTTGATCGGTCACAGTTAAAATACCTTTTTCTTCAACGACATATTTTCTCTTCTTTAAAGTTGAGATAGTTGAAGCATATGTTGATGGTCTACCAATTCCCACTTCTTCCATAAGTTTAACGATTTTAGCTTCGCTATAACGGGCTGGAGGTGTAGTGAATTTTTGTTCAACACTGCTATTTGAGATAGTGAATGAATCGCCAACATTGATCTCAGGTAATTCCTTATAGTGTTTAACTTCTTCTTCATCTTTATAAACAATTTCATATCCAGGGAAAAGAGTTCTAACAAAGTCGCTTTTAAAGGAAACTCCATTAACATCAAATTTCACAGTAAGAATCTCTTCTTTTTTACCTTTGAACAAGGAAGCGATGGTTCTGTTATAAATTAATTTATAAAGATTGTATTGATCTGGAGTTAAATATTGTCTAACAGACTCTGGAGTTCTGTGGTTAGATGTTGGTCTAATTGCTTCGTGAGCGTCTTGAGTTAATTCAGTAGCCTTAAATTGTTTAGGCCTACCTAAATATTCTTTTCCATATGTCTCGGTGATATAGTTCTTTGCTCTTTCAACAAAGATAGGAGCGAGTCTAGTTGAGTCAGTTCTCATATAAGTGATTAAACCGACATGCTCACCATTGACTGAAATACCTTCGTAAAGTGACTGGGCCACTCTTTGGGTCTTATCAGTTTTGAATTTGAGTCTAGAGAATGCTTCTTGTTGAAGGGTTGAAGTTGTAAATGGTTCTTTACTATCAATTGTTTTGACAGTTTTATCAACAGAAACAACCTTTGCCTCACCATTTAAAAGCTTAAGAATCTTCTCAGCTTCTTCCATGGTATTAATCTCTTTATTTCCATTAGAGTCACTTAAGAAAGTAAGCTCGTGTTCTTTGCCTTTTAATAAAATTAAACAATTGATTTTATAGTATTCTTTCGGAACGAATTGATCGATTTTTAATTCTTGATCATAGGCAAGTTTTAAAGTCGCTGATTGCACTCTTCCTGCACTCTTGGAGTGAATCTTTTTATTGATTAAAGCAGATAATTTAAATCCAATGATTCTATCAAGCATGCGTCGTGTTTCTTGAGATGACACTAAAGCTAAATCGATGGTTCTAGGATGTTTCATCGCTTCACCAATTGAATCACGTGTAATTTCGTGGAATTCTAATCTCTTATTTGTAGCAACATTTAAACCAAGCACTTGCGCTAAGTGCCAGGCAATTGCTTCACCTTCTCTATCAGGGTCGGTTGCAAGAATTACTTCATCAGCCTCTTTTGCTAATTTTTGCAAGTCGTAGACTACTTTTTTCTTATCTTTATTAATTATATACGCGGGCGCAAAATTATTTTCGACATCAATCCCTAGCCCACCCTTGCCTCTAGTGGCTAAATCGCGGATATGGCCATAGCTGGCTTTAACGACATAGTCATTGCCTAGATAGCGTTTGATGGTTTCGCATTTTGTTGGAGATTCGACGATTACTAACTTCATAGTGCATAAAATTATGGTCTTGATTGAGGATATTAGTCAATAGCAAAAACACTATATTATTTCTTAAATAGTCATTTAACTTCATATATGTTTTTTTATTCCATTATTTCAATGACATGTTCGCTATTTTCCACCAAGATTGCCCCTTCTTTAAGAAATAGGTTACACCCCGAATCATTATAATTGCTTGATGGAACGCACATTATATCTTTGCCATAAAACAATCCGTATCCAACCGTAATAGCAGTGCCACTTTTTCTTTTTGATTCAGTAACTAATATTGCTTTTGAAAATTGCGCAATTAAACGATTTCTAAATGGAAAATTGTCTTTGTGTGGCGGGGTAAATCCGGGATATTCTGAAATAAGAAGACAATTTGGGTTTTTCTTGATTTCATCATATAAATCCTGATTTGAAGTTGGATAGCATTTTTCAATTCCACACCCTAAAACTGCGATTGTTTTTCCTCCAAAATTAATTGATGTTCGGTGTGCAATTCGATCAATTCCTGCCGCTAAACCGGAAACCACAATATATCTTTTGGCAATTTTACTAGTAATATCATGAGTCACTTTAGCACCTGCTTCTGATGGCTTCCTTGTCCCTACGATTCCAATATTGATGTTATAATCATTTAATAAAGATAAATTACCATAGTAGAAAAGCACTAATGGGGGTTGATACATCTTTTTTAAATATTGCGGATATTCTTTGTCGAGAATAGTTACAACTTTACATTTAATATTTCTTAAAATTCTTACAACTTCCTCGTCTGGTAGATAAGCTCTACTACTAATTGCTGATACAACATCCGCCCATCTGCCTGAATAATAAACAGCCTCAGCGATTAGTAAATTTCTTGAGTCCATAAAAAACCTCCTCACTATACTAAGAGGAGGATTTTTCGATTTTTTTAATTTTTTTCTAACCCACTTTTTTAATTATTAACTGTGTTAATAACTTTTTTTCTAAAATAGGCTAACTTTCTGAATTAAGAACTTTTTAATCGGCGCATAACTAAATCTATATATTTCTTTATTTGGACCATACTTTTCTAATAATTCAAGATGAAGTTTTGTTCCATATCCTTTGTGTTTCGCAATCTGATATTGAGGGTACTGTTTGTCAAGTTCATAGCAAATATGATCACGAGTCACTTTCGCCATAATTGATGCCGCCGCAATGCACATTGCTTTCGCGTCACCTTTAATAATAGCCTCAAAAGGTAAATCTGTTTGAATTTTAACAGCATCAGTAAGAATCATATCATATCGGTGATTAAGCTTTTTCATTGCTTCAATCATCGCTTTTCTAGAAGCATTTAATATATTAATCTCATCAATTTCTTGAGGAGATACTTCTGCAACCGCCCACGCTAAAGCGTTTTCTTTAATAATTTGATATGCTTCTTCCCTTTGTTTTTCACTTAGTTGTTTAGAGTCATTAATTAAATCACACTTAAAATCTTTAGGCAGAATAACTGCCCCAGCGACAACAGGGCCTAATAAACATCCTCGGCCGGCTTCATCGCAGCCAACAATGAATTGAATATCTTCACTATAATATTGCTGTTCGTAATCTAAGCTCATTGTGCTTTTTCCAAAGTGATTCTTCCAAGTTTTCCTTCTTTGAATTCCTTAAGAATCAAGAAATTCGCTCTATCCAAATCTAAGTTGCCATTTGTAATCAAACCTCGTTTAGTGGCAACTTTATTAGCAACATCAATTGGGTCAGATAAGTCATCAACACCAAATCTTTCCACTAAAGCATTTGGATAATTCTTAGATAGATATTTAAGCAAATATTTTACTAATTCATCGTTTGGTAAAATCTCTTCTCTAATAGAACCGAGTAACGCTAAATTTATAGCGTGTTGCTTGTCTTCATAGTTCATTGGAAGAACACCCGGAGTGTCTAAAAGAATAAAGTCATTATTAACCTTAATATATTGTTCACCTCTAGTGTATCCTGGCTTATTTTGAACTCCGGCTGCATTACGCTTAGCAAGACGATTAATTAAAGAAGATTTACCAACATTAGGAATACCAATAATCATCGCTTTGATTGGCTGTGGTTTCATTCCCTTAGCCTTTTCTTTGGCGTGCTTCTCCTCGCCAAGTTTTGACACTTCGTTGCTAATCAATTTAGTCGCTTTTGCATCGTTTAAATTCAAAATTAATAGGGAATTGACCTTGTTTTTGAAGTAAAACTCCCATTTTTTTGTTTCAAGTGGATCGGCGAGATCACTCTTTGAAAGAACTATCAATCTTTTCTTGTTTGCAATTCTTTTTTCAAATTCTGGATTGATTGAACTTATTGGCGAACGTGCATCTAAAATTTCGATTACAACATCAACTAACTTTATTTTAGCCTCTATCTCATTTAAGGCTTTTTTCATATGTCCAGGAAACCAATGTACTTGCGACATATTTAACCTCTAAAAATTATAAATTGGTCTAATTGGATTCTTGTCGATAATCTTATAAACATTCACATCTTGTTTAAGAACTTTGCCATATCCTTGTATGCAAATTACTCTGCCTTGAATATTGGATCTTGTGAGTTTTTCTTGATGAGACATTTTTGTATAACAATCAGTACTATCAATCCAATTATCGCCCATGACAAAATACTGATCCTCACCAAGAGTAAGATTAGTAATATTTCTCATGCCGTTATTATGAACAACATCATCAATAACCTTGTACTGATAATGCGTTCTAAAAATCTTTCTTCCAATGTTAAATTCATAGAGTTGCATATTTTCAAATCGATCTTTTAAATTAGTGCTAACGTTTTGTGTAGTAATAGTTGATTCAATACGATATATTTCATTCCCATCACGAGAAACAGTGAAAGTCGAACCATCTTTTGTGCTTTTCAAATTTAAAGTTTCTCCAGGGAACCCCCACACTCTTTTAACAATGAGTCCGTCTTTGGCGCCCCACCCACTTGGATAATATGTAATGACTACATCAAATCTTTCTAAATGATTAATAGCGGAATTAGTTGTATCAGCAATTCCATAATGGTGAACATTGTCCGTATCATTTCCTACTAATGTAGGCAGCATACTTGGACCGCTGACAAAAATATTAGTGTAATAATAACGAGAAAAAATGAAACAACCAGAAACAGTTATGGCTGCTGCAAATACAATATAGAAAATTGGATAAAAAATTTTTTGAAATTTTTCGTTCTTAAAAAAACTCATAGATTTATTATATTAAATAATAAGATAAATATAAAGAAAAAAGGAATCATTCGAGATTCCTTTATATCTTTTTTTGCTCTGAATTATAAGATTTCTTTAATACGAGCAGCTTTACCTGAACGTTTACGGATGTAGGTAATTTTGTTTCTTCTGACCTTACCTCTTCTCACAACTTCAATGTTTGCGATATTTGGGGAATGTACAGGGAAGGTTCTTTCCACACCGATGCCACTAGACATCTTACGAACGGTAAACGTAGCATTAACACCGCCACCTCTTCTTTGAATGACAACGCCTTGGAATACTTGGATTCTGGATTTGTTACCTTCAATAATACGAACAGCGACTTTGACTTCGTCACCAGATTTGAAAGCTGGTAAATCTGTTCTGAGTTGGGATGCTGTAATTTCTTCAACTAATCTGTTGTTCATTGTTACGCCTCCTATAGATATTTGATCTCTTGGTGTTCATTCTCGAATATGACAGCGGAGCACCCGTAGCACTTTGACATGCTCGATTATCATACCAACCTTTGAAAGAACATGCAATCATTAATTTATATAAAATTAGAAAGAAATTTAAATATGTAAAGCAAAAATGCTTGACACCACTATTATTATAAGATTACTATAGTAAGGCAATTTAGGAGGAAAACTAATATGGCAGTTAAAATTAGATTAACAAGAATTGGTCGTCATAAGGATCCATTCTTCCGTATCGTTGCTGCAGATAGCAGATATGCAAGAGATGGTCGTTATATCGAACAAATTGGATATTTTGATCCAGAAAAGGGTGTTGAAAACGCAGTTATCGATGAAGAATTAGCACTCAAATGGTTAGCATTAGGTGCACAACCATCTGAAACAGTCAAAGCTATGTTTAATCGTAAAGGCATCAATGCCAAAGCAGTTGAAGTCAAAAAAGGAAAATAAGCAATGGATTACGAGAATATCATTCACACATTAATCGACAGTATCGTCGAAGATCCTAGCTCAATCCTCATTCGAGTGACTGAAGGAAACACTGCAAAAGATGTTCTCATTATTATCGCTGCTGAAAAAAATGACACTGCTCGCTTAATTGGACATAAGGGATTAATCGCTAATGCCCTAAGAGAAGTCGTAGGCATCGCTGGAAAGAGCGAAAATAAACACGTTCATCTAAAATTCGAATCATTCGAAGACGACAAAATGGGGGAATAACCTCCATTTTTTGAAATTATGGAATATTTAAGTTTAGGCAAAATTGTTGACTCATTCGGAATTGATGGCACAATCAAAATCTATTCCACCACTTCATTTGGCGAGAAGAGATATAAGAAAGGTGCTAAGGTATTTTTTGTTAACCCACTTGATAATTCAATGACAGAGTATGAAGTTGTTAAATATCGTCACAGCGGATTCTTTGATTTTGTTAAATTTGTTGAAATTAATAACCCAGAAGACGCAAAAGCTCTAAAAGGTTATGAAGTACAAGTAATCAAAAATAATAACTTCTTAAATAAAGATACATATTTTTATAGTGACTTGCGTGGATGCAAAGTCGTTGACGAGAATAATAATGAGTTAGGAACAGTCAAAGAAGTCGAAGAGTTCCCAGCCCAAATTACTCTTAGAGTTTCAAGAAAAGGAAACAAAGATTTCTTCGTTCCATTTATCAAAGAATTCATAAAATCAGTCGATATTTGTGGGAAAGTTATCGTCATTAATGTGATAGAGGGCTTGTTATGAGAATTACAATTTTGACTTTATTCCCAGAAATGTTTGATGGATTTTTAACAAATTCAATCATTAAACGCGCACTCGCAAAGAAAGTTGTTGAAATCAAAATAGTCAACATCAGAGACTACACTCAAGATCGCTATCATAGAGTGGATTCCGCTCCAATCGGAGGTGGCGCTGGACTCATCATGAAGTGTCAGCCAATCGTCGATTGTATCTCCGCAAATAGAGGGGATTCATCAAAAATCTATATGCTTTCTCCAAGAGGAAAGACATTCAATCAAGCAAAAGCAATTGAGTTATCTAAGCAAGAAGATATTATACTACTTTGCGGTCATTATGAAGGTATCGATGAAAGAGTCAATAAGTACGTTGATGAGCAAATTTCTATCGGTGATTATATATTAACCGGTGGAGAACTAGGCTCAATGGTTATTAGTGACGCAATCATTAGATTACTCGATGGAGCAATCACTAAAGAATCTATCGACGAAGAATCGTTTGATAATGATTTATTAGAATATCCTCAATATACAGAGCCATATGATTATAATGGCGATAAAGTACCTGACATCTTATATTCCGGAAATCACCAAGCCATTGCAAAATGGAGGAAAAAGCAATCTCTCCGTTTAACAAAAGAACTTCGTGAAGATTTATTTAACAAACATCATTTCACCAAACAAGAGTTAAAGCTACTTGAAGAAGGTGAAGAAAAAGCGAGTTGGGAACTCGCTGCTATTGAAAAAGGAAAGAAGTTTATTAAGTAGGTTCTAGAAACCTCCAAAACCTCCAAGTCCACCCATACCCGGCGGTAATTTACCGCTTTTTTTGTATTGTTCCATCTTTTTCATCATTTCTTTCATTGATTCATATTTCTTTAAAACGCGATTAACATCACTAACTTGTTTACCGCTTCCTTTAGCAACACGAATCTTTCTAGAATATTGGAAGATTTCTGGATTATGTCTTTCTTCAAAAGTCATTGAATTAATAATGATTTCAAAGTTTTTCATCTCTTTTTCGGCATATGCTTGTTGTTCTGGTGTAATCTTTGGCATACCAGGCATTAACTTCAATAAACCACCAAGAGACCCCATCTTTTGAACTTGTTTCATTTGTGAAAGCATATCATCTAAGTCAAATTTGCCAGACATCATTTTGTTTGCTTGACGTCTTGCTTCTTTTTCATCGATCTCTTCTTGGGCCTTTTCCACTAAGGTCATGACATCACCCATGCCTAAAATACGATCTGCCATACGATCGGCGTGGAAAATATCTAAATCACTAACTTTTTCACCAATACCAGAGAATTTGATTGGCACTCCGGTCATGTGTCTAATACTTAAAGCTGCACCACCACGAGCATCACCATCAAGTTTAGACATGATAACGCCAGTAAGCGCTAATAAATCATTAAATGCATTAGCAACGTTAACTGCGTCTTGGCCACTCATCGCATCAACTAATAAGAGAATTTCATCCGGAGATACTTCTTTTTTGATTTCGCTTAATTCATTCATTAATGCTTCATCAATCGCAATACGACCAGCGGTATCAATAATTAATACATCGTAATGTTCATTAAATGCTTCTTTTTTAGCTTCAATAGCAATTTGGACAGGAGAAACATTAGTTCCCTTAGAAAAAACAGGAACATCAATTGAATCTGCAATTTGTTTTAATTGGTCAATAGCGGCTGGACGATAAACGTCACCAGCAGCAAGAAGAACTTTTTTATGAAGTTTGTTCTTCATTAAATACGCTAATTTACCAGCAGAGGTTGTTTTACCACTACCTTGTAAACCAACAAGAAGAATAACTGTGGGACGATTGTTTTGGTATTGAATTTCGTTCTCTCCACCACCAAGCAATTCTTCTAATTCGTCATGGACGATTTTAGTAATCATTTGGCTTGGATTGAGTTTAGTCAAAACATCTTGTCCAATCGCTTTTTCTTTAATATTTGCAATAAACTCTTTAACGACTTTGTAGTTTACATCTGCTTCTAGTAATGCGATGCGGATTTCCTTCAACATATCGTCCATATTGGACTCAGTTAAACGAGCTTGTCCACGAAGCTTTTTAAATATTCTTGATAGTTTTTCTGTCAGGTTTTCAAATGCCATTGTCAAGCTCCTCCATTATCTTTTTTACCATTTTTATTTCTTCTTGATCATCACAAATTCGTGCTAATTCTTCGAGTTTTGAGCGAAGATTTTCCTGCTTTGCTAGGCTTTTTACATTCTCTTCGTAATAATCAAGTTTCTTTGTTCCTTTTGATAAAGCGTCCTCGACTGCCGCTCTAGAGATTGACCTATTTTCGCTAATCTCTGAGATAGATAAATCAGCGAAGAAGTAATCGGATAAAATCTCTTTTTGAGCATCGGAAAGAAGAGAACCATATAGGTTAAATAGTTTTGTGTATCTAATTGTCTTTTCGATCTTTTCCATAACTATTTTTCAACACATAATCCATAGATATAACTTTCAAGATCAAACTCTTTTAAGTCATCCATTTTTTCACCTAATCCGATGAATCTAACAGGCACTCCAAGTTCATCTCTAATAGCAAGTATGATTCCGCCCTTACTAGTTCCATCCATCTTGGTAATTACGACACCAGTGAGTTTAGTGACTTCTGCAAAAGCTTTTGCTTGAACAACACCGTTTTGCCCAGTTGTCGCATCAATAATTAAGAATGTTTCATGTGGTGCTTCTGGAATCACTTTAGCGATAACTCTATTTAATTTGGCTAATTCATCCATTAAATATTGTTTGGTTTGTAATCTTCCAGAGACATCAACAATAACTAAATCAATATTATCTTTCTTTGCTTTAGCCATTCCATCATAAGCAACGGAACTTGGATCTGAATTATATTCGCCTTTAACAAGTTCAATACCTAATCTATCAGCCCAAATTTGAAGCTGTTCAGTTGCTCCTGCTCTAAAAGTATCAGCGGCAACTAAAAGAACACTCTTACCTTTATCAAGGTATCTTTTTGCTAATTTAGCGATGGTCGTTGTTTTACCAACTCCATTAACTCCAACAACTAATAAAACTGTTGGACCATCATTAACAAATCTCACTTCAGTTAAAGAATCACCTTTTTCCATATATCCTTCAAACATATGGTCGATGACAATTTCGTTAATCTCTTCAGCGTCAGAAATCTTTTTCTTTTTGCTTTCTTCTAATACTTCATCAATAATTCTAAGAGTTAACTTAACTCCAACATCACTTTCAATTAGAATTTCTTCTAGTTCTTCGAAGTATTCTTGATTAACTTTCTTGTATTTCTTAGAAAGCGAGTTTAGCTTATTAGAAAAATTCTGGCGAGATTTCGCCATACCTTCGGTATAAGAATCTGTATCTTCGGTTTTCTTTTTAGAAAACTTTTCTTTTAAAAACGAGATTAAACCCATTATACACTCCTCTTACTAAGGGCGTCTTTAGCAGCGGCTTCCTCAGCAGCTTTTTTGCTCTTGCCTTTGCCTTTGCCTAAAACAAGTCCATTAAATAAGACTTCAACAACAAATGTTTTATCATGAGCAGGGCCAAATTCATCTATAACAACGTATTTGACTGCTTCACGATATTCAGATTGAATTTCCTCTTGAAGTCTTGTTTTACTATCAACAATATCATCGATTCCAGTATTTAAAATATCTTCGTATAAGATTTCCTTAATTACACGATACGTAACATCAATTCCTTGATCTAAATATAACGCTCCAATAAGAGCCTCAAAAACATCTTCTAAAATCTTATCGCTCTTAAAGAGTTGATCTGGTGTAATTGAATGACCGATATGAATATATTCATAAAATCCTAATTTACGAGCGTAGTTCGCTAATGATTTAGAACACACTAAATAAGAACGGAGCTTACTCATTAATCCTTGATCCATTTCTTGATGGACTTTAAAAATAAGGTCTGCTGAAACAAATCCTATAACTGAATCACCAACAAATTCTAAACGCTCATAATCTTGGTGTTTTGTATTTCTTTCAGAGTTACATGAAGGATGCGTTAAAGCAAGCTCATAATACTCAGAATTTGTAGGTGTCACGCCGAATTTAGAGAAAACACTAATATATTCCATAAACTAAATACCTTCTTTAATCTTCTCTCTAATATCTTTTTCAACTAGTTTCTTAGCTACTCTAATCGCACAGTACATTGAATATTCATCTGCGTTACCGTGTACTTTAACAACGACACCATTGACACCTAAAAGCATCGCACCACCAGTTGACTTATAATCCATGATTTCACTAATATTCTTAATTCCTTTACGTACATGAAGATAACCTAACATAGTCCATAAATTCTTTTTAAATGCATCTTTAAAGAATCCACTCATCATCTTTGCCATACCTTCACTGCTCTTAAGGAAGATATTTCCAGTAAAGCCATCAGTAACAATGACATCAGCCTCACCGCTTAAAGCATTTCTTGCTTCAATATTGCCCTTAAAGTTTGGATTTCCTTCTAATAATTTATAGGCTTCTTTACCGCTAGGAGAGCCTTTCTTTGGCTCTGTTCCATTAGAAAGAAGGAACACTTTTGGCTCTTCAACATCAAGAATATATTTGGAATATAACATTCCCATAGTAGCAAATTGTTTCAATTCTTCTGGAGAGTTTTCATTACTCGCTCCAATATCAAGAATAACAACATAATGACCTTTAATCTTGGTTGGGAAAGGAGCAATAAATGCCGCTCTATTAACTCCAGGAATAGTTTTTAATAATAATGTGGATGAAGAAAGGAATCCTCCAGTTGATCCAGAAGAAACAACTGCGTCAACTTTTCCTTCTTTAGCAAGCATGACTGTCTTATACATTGATGAGTTCTTCATTCTCATGACTTCAAGAGGTCCGGCTTCCATAGGAACAATATCAGGAGCATCCACTATTTCGCAAATGCCTTCAAGTTTAGTTAATTCTTCTTTTTTACCAACGGCGGTAATAGCGACATCTTTATTGCCTTTCAAATAAGAAATAATCGCTTCAACGATAGGAGCGCTACCATTATCTCCACCTAATGTATCAACTGCAATTCTAATCATACCTAAATAATATATCAAAAAATAATGAATTATAAAACCAATAGGTTTTCAAAACATTATACTTTGACTATATCCTCCTCTTGAATGCTTCTTTTACAATAATCTATCAGCCACTTAAATTCTGGTTTTTCTTTATTCTTAAGTATTTCTCTAGCGTCATCTCGAGCAACGACAAAAATCTTAATATCATCAATCATATTAATGAATCTAAAATCAGGAATGCCAGATTGTCTAACTCCAACAAGTTCTCCTGGACCTCTCATTGATAAGTCTTTTTCAGCAATTTCAAAACCATCATTTGACTTCACTAAAATCTCAAGTTTTTCCTTATCTTCACTATTAGCGATAGCGAGTAAACATAGTGACTTATGACCGTCTCTACCAATTCTTCCTCTTAATTGATGGAGTGACGCTAAACCAAAAGAAGAGGCATCATATATCACCATAGTTGAAGCATTTTTAACATCAATTCCGACTTCAATTACTTGAGTGGAAACAAGGATATCGACATCACCAAAAGCAAAGTCATTAAGGACCTTTTCTTTCTCTTCTGACTTCATTTTTCCATGCAAAAGTCCGACTTTTGCGCCAAATTTGATGACAAAACGCGCATAAAGCTTCTCTGCGGAATACTTGCCGTCTTCACTAAATTCAATTAATGGAGCAACAATATAAACCTTTCTATTTGCCTCAACCGTTCCTTGAACAATTTCCATTATTTGTTCTGATTCAGTTGAAATGATTTTTGTCTTCACATCTCTTTTAACGTTAGGGAATTTATATAAAGTTGAGATCTCTAAGTCCCCATAAATTGATAAGGCTAAGGAACGAGGAATTGGTGTCGCTGACATCATAAGTAAATCTGCGTGGTCACCTTTATTCATTAACGCTTTTCTTTGGTTAACTCCAAAACGATGCTGTTCATCAATGATGACCAATCCTAAAGAAGAATAAACAACAGACTTCGTGAATAAAGCATGAGTCCCAATAATGATGTCATAGTCACCTTCTTCAATATTTCGATATATTTCTTTCTTTTCACTTGCTGGAGTTGAGCCCACTAATAAGGCAATTCTAAGTTTGGTTCCTGCAAATAGTTTTTTAGCATTCTCATAGTGTTGTTTTGCTAGAACTTCTGTTGGGGCCATTAAAGCACCTTGGTCTCCTCTAACATAGTTTGCATATAACGCGATAAAGGAAACAAGGGTTTTACCTGTTCCAACATCACCTTGAAGCAAACGATACATCAAAGCCGATTGGTTCATGTCTTCAATAATCTCACTAGCAGCGACTTCTTGGTCTTCGGTTAATTCATATGGAAGTGTCTTTAAAAAGGCTTCACAACTACTTAAGTCGATTGGTTCTTTCTTTATCTTTGATAAAGACTTATTTTCCTCTTTAATAATTTGGTTCTTCAAAGAGAACAATAAAGCTTCTTCATATTTAAGATGTCTTAAACTTTGTCTAATCTCTTCATTACTCTTTGGGAAATGTGCGTATTTAAGAGCGGTTTCTTTATTCACTAAACGATATTTCTTTTGATAGGTAGGAGGAACTAATGAATATATCTGCCCTTTTAATTCGGTCAACGACTTGTTGACCAATTTAACAAAGTCCTTATTCGCGTAGTCTTTTGGAAGGGAATAAACTGGTCTAAGAGCGTTGCTCTTACTGATTTCTCCTTCAACGATATTGATCATATTAATCGTGTTTCTTTTTTTATCATAAACACCAATGATCGTGTAATAACTATCAATCTTAACAATCTTTGGTAAATAAGGACGATTATAAGCGATTATTTTGAAATAAGTATTGTTAGGAGTTAAAACATCAAAAGACGCAACAGAGGTCCTTTTAAATGATTTACTAATTAATACTTGAGACACAACTTTCGCGTAGATTACAACGCGTTCTTTATCTTCTAAATCTCTTTCCCTAGTTAAGGAATAATCATCATATCTTCTAGGCAAATGATTAACAACATCATAATAATTAAAAATACCCATGTTATATAGGAGGTAATTTAATCTAGGAGAATTAGTAAGTTTTTTATTTGTCATAGAATAAAAATAACAACCTTAAGGCTGTTATTCAATACCAATTAAGAAAGAATAGACATTTTGTTGTCCCTCAATGACTTCAATATTCAAATCAGGATGTCTTCTTTCAATCTCTTTTTTAGTTTCAAAGAGTGATTCTCTAGTGACATCTTCACCAAGGAAAATGGTAAGAAGCGCACTATCATCATCAACCATCTTGTCGATTAAGTTGAGTAAACATTCAAATTTATCTTTGGTTCCAACAACGATATCTTTTTCAAAGATACCGATGAAGTCATCTTTTTCAATCTTAATTCCATTAAGTTCACAATCTCTGATTGAGAATGTAACTTCTCCACTCTTAATTCTCTTAAGAGAGAATTTCATGTTCTTAAGGTTTTCTTCTGGGTCTGATTCTGGATCAAAGTTGAGTGTTGCAACAATTCCTTGAGGAATAGTCTTAGAAGGAATAACAAAGACATTCTTTCCGTTTTCGTTTGCTAAATCAGCAGCTTGGTTAGCAGCCATAACGATATTGGAGTTATTTGGAAGAATGAAGATGTTATCAACGTTTAATCTATTAATAGCGGATAAGAAGTCTTCACTGCTTGGATTCATGGTTTGTCCACCGCTAACAACAACAGAAACACCGATTTCTTTAAAGTATTTAGAAATACCAGCGCCACTACTAACAGCAATAATCGCGTTATGCTCATCGATGAATTCAACGTCAGATTCTTCAATGTGAACAGTTTCTTCTTTAACTAAATCAACATGTTCTTCAACTTTCGCACCATTTTCAAGAGCGTGATGTTGTTCAGTCATATTCTCAATCTTAAGTTTTAAGAATTCACCATATTGTTGAGCAAAATTTAGAATTTCTCCTGGTGTAAGAGTGTGAACGTGAACTTTAACAATATCATCGTCTCTAACAACCACTAGTGATTGTCCATGGTCATTAAGCCATTCAGTAAATCTCTTTTGGTTAAAGATCTTTTTCACTGAATCTGGTCCTAAGGACATGATAAATTCAGTACAATATCCAAATTCTTCTTCAGCGATTGAAGCTGCTGCAGCGCTCATCATTGAAGAATTACCTATCGTATCACTGTTACGGTTAACAAATTCTTCTTTACTAGCAAGATACATACCTTCGATGATTCTTACTAAACCAGTTCCACCAGAGTCGACAACACCAACTTCTTTAAGAATTGGTAAAAGTTCCGGAGTTCTATTAAGTGAAACATTAGCTTCTTTTAATAAGATTTCTAAGGTCTTTTCAATGCTCATTCCTTCTTTAACTTTTTTAGAAAGAGCAACACTACTTTCTCTAACAACAGTTAAAATAGTACCTTCAACCGGTCTCATAACTGCTTTATAAGCAGTATCGCTACCAGTTCTAAAGGCTTGAGCAAGTAAAAGAGAATCAATTTCTTCAGCACCTTCTAAAGCACTTGCGAAACCTCTAAAGATTTGTGAAGTAATAACGCCAGAATTACCTCTTGCGCCCATAAGTAAGCCATGTGCAAAGGTTTTGGCAACTGTATATAAATCTGCGTCATCTTTTAATTCGTTAATCTCATTAGCCCCACTAGTCATAGTGAGGTTCATATTGATACCAGTGTCTCCATCAGGAACAGGGAAAACGTTAAGCGCGTCGACTTCTGGATAGTGATTAAACAAATTGTTTGATGCACTAGTTAATAATAATTTTAATGTTTTACTATCAATTGTTTTCATTTTTCTTTGGGGTCTTATGCTAAAGCATAAGAGTATATTATTTTACATATATAGAATATTAATGTCAAATTATGAATTTTCCTTACTCTTTTGATTATAAAAATGAAGGAGATTTAAATACTCAGAAACAATATTTCCATATACCACAATGAGATGATTTCCGAAATCTTCTCTTAATAAAGTAAATAGTCCATCATCTTCTTCAAATTTAACTTCAATTTGAGTGCGGCAGTAATTAGTTAATTCTGGATTAGAAATAACTTTTCCTTCTAAGAATAAAGAATGGTTTAGTTTAGGAGATAATTTCACAATTGTGATATCTCTTTCATCTAATTTTCCTCTAATTCCTATTCCTAAGCCACTTTCAAAATGGGTCATAAACTCTGGATTTTTAACCATTGAAAATGGAATTGTGCAATGAGCGAGTAATAATGTTTGATTGTTTAAATCAATCTTACTTGGATTGGCTTGGAATGATGTTTGTCCGCTGACCGCTCTAACAAAGAACATTGTTAACATACTTGGAATATCACCTTCACAAGTTCCAATGATTCCTTCATCATTAAGCATTGCTAAAGCTAAACAAGCAGTGTTTTTATATTCACTAATTAAATCAAAGCAGCGGATTGTAAATCCTTTTAGATTATATTTCTCAACGATTCTTCTAATCCCTGAATAGATTTTAAGCGCTCCATCAAAATATTCGTTATCTTTAGCGAGTTTCTTATAAAAATCATATTTAGGAATATCTGGTAAAATTCCTTTATCAATCTCTTCTTTTAATTCGCTGGTAGGAATATCAATCAAAGTGATATTGAATCGATTCTTAACTTCTTCATAGTCAACAGTGGAGGCAATTAGCCAATCACTTGGTTTTCCAATTACTCCTAAAGATGATCCTTCAACATAACTTCTCGCGGTTAATAATTTGATGACATCTTTTAATGTATAAGCGATATCTTTTTCACTTCCAAAAAGTAAAATCGCATCTTCTTGATTATGATTATTTAAATAGGTTTTTATCTCAAAACATGCAGGAAGTGAGTTATTTTTACAAGTTGAGAGTAAAATGATTGGTCGTGGTAAATCTTTTTCAACCTTCACAAAATGTTGTTCACTACCACCAGTTTCAATAAAAACTATTGAATACGGAATTGAAGGATCTTCAACTAGTTCAAGGTCATCTTCAAATAATTCATTATTTATTTCTTCGATGAATAAATCATCTTCTTTTTTAAAGTTCGCATTTGGATCAAGCGAGTTCGATAATCTAATTACATTTACTTTCATAGTTTTATTATAGTATAGGTCTATTTTTTTATAAATAAAAAAAGCCCGGCAGCTCGCTATTTTTGCTCAGATGAACTATCTTCGCCACTACAGTGCTTAACTTCTGTGTTCGGAATGGGAACAGGTGTGTCCACTGCGCTATCGCCACCAGACTTTTTATTTAGAGAACTTTGTTCTCTGAAAACTAGATATTAATACATTACTCTTTCTTTCGTTAAAGTTAAACATAAATTTTACTTATGGACTCTTTTATAAAAATCTTAGAAATTAAGTCCTCGACCTATTAGTATCGGTCAGCTAAATGCCTCACAGCACTTACACTTCCGACCTATCAACCTTCTAACTTTGAAGGGGTCTTACTTCTTGCGAATGGGAAGTCTCATCTTATGGTTGGCTTCACGCTTAGATGCTTTCAGCGTTTATCCGTTCCATGGGTAGCTACCCGGCCATGCCACTGGCGTGACAACCGATATACCATTGCCATGTTCAACCCGGTCCTCTCGTACTAAGGTCAAATCCATTCAAACTTCCTGCGCCCACGACAGATAGGGACCAAACTGTCTCACGACGTTTTGAACCCAGCTCGCGTACCACTTTAATTGGCGAACAGCCAAACCCTT
>CADCGC010000004.1 GCA_902800905.1 uncultured Erysipelotrichaceae bacterium | reverse complement strand
GGTGGTCCGCATTTCGCCCTTGAGAGGGGCGGCTAGTAATAGAGGGCTAATATCTGCCCGACTATGAAAAACCACCGGATTGTCCGGTGGATATTTATTCTGAGCCATCGTGCAAACGATGAACGAGTTAAACCCCAGATAGTTTTGGGTGGAGGTAAAACTTATAGTTTTGCCCAAAAAGAAAATCTCCTTGCAATATTAATGCGGACCAACGCGTTAATATGAAAGGAGACATATGCCTCGAAACGAGTATAGTTTAGGATATCGAACGTGAATCCTTGGTTATTCAATTGCCGAGTGAGTTCACTGCTTCAAATGCGTCAAAATATCTTTCACCTAGAATTATTATTGATTCTTTTGAAAAATGATCTAAATCTCCATTATGGATTGCTTCTTCATTACTAGGTAAATCGGAAGCCGGAACAAACGACGCTTTTTCAATTTTTTTACAAACATCAATCGTTGCTTTTTCAACTGCTTCAGATTGAATCATATAACGTTTTTTCCAATCTCTACATAGACCACCAGTGATAATTGGGAAATCAAACTCTTTATAATATTCTCTAAAACCCAAGAATTGTTTTAATAGATTTGAATAATAATATTCATATCTTTCATCATAACTAAATTGAGCGTTTTCAAATGCATCGTGTTCTCCTTGATGCCAAAGGAAAGCGACTATTCTATTGTTTTTATTCAAAGATAACCCAACATTAATCATATCTATCGTTCTTTGATATAAAGGATTACCGACACCTTGTTGATCAAAAGCAAAGCCGCTTCCTCCATATGCAGTTTTGATGACAAGTATTTTTCTGTCTGGTGAATAGAACTTTGACTTTTTATATTTTTCAACAAAGCTTAGTGATAAATCGGAGTTATACACTCCATCGACATTTCTTTCTTGAAGCTCTCTCATAATTGTTTCGGTAGGATAGACAAAATCCAAACTATCGTATGAGCCATCTTCTTTTAATTTCATTCCATATTTGTTTTTATCAATGATTTCATATGCATCAGGAATTACTAAAGGTTTGGTATCGCGGGAAACACCATTACCTTCTGCGTTACTTTGACCAGCAACCACAATTATGTCACATGCTATTTTACTAAAATCTATTTTCATGCTAATTACCATTTTTATGACTCTATATTTTTCACCCAATAATTATATTCTTTTTTATGACACTTTTAATAGTTATGATAACATTTAAATATCAAAGGATATTAAAGGTTTAGCTGAAAGAACAATTGTATGTATGATAGATTGTTTCTTTAAGGCTACCAAAAGACTAAGACTATGATAAAAGTAAAAACTGCTTCAGTAATTGTGATACCTGTTGTTGTAACAGGCATTCTCTCTGTGACTGTTATTGGCGTGACCAATTACAACAACTCATTTGGCTTTAACCTTAGAACTAGAGACTCAGGCGAAGATGGCTACGTTTTAACTATCGATGCATCTAATCGTCTATCTGGTGGCAATGTTCAAACGCCGGGTGGCACGAATATTCACTTCGATGAATATGGTGTCGACGAAGATGTTAATGGTGGTCTACTTGAACTTGCCGCTTATGGAAGTATCGCTCTTCAAACTTATATTAGCGGTATTGAAAGAGTGGATGTTACTTCCGAAGACACAGAAGGTAAAGAATATTTCCTCACTGTCGGAGCAACACCTAACTCTAGTGAATATGTAACTGGAGGATATAAAGGCTACTCGACTATTAATTTGAATAGTGATTATAGTGGCACTTGTTTCTACTTTACTGTTCAAAACAAGACCGAGAATCCAATTATAATTCAATCTATCTCCATTCATTATTCCTGTGTTGATAGTGAGGCAGGCCTTAAAAAAACAATTGAAAACCATTTATGTTATCCAATCGATAATTCATATAACGGAAAACCACACAATCCATATTATGGATATGATATTGATCCTTCCTCTATTCCATCTAATCGTGTTGTTGTGAAAACAATGAAAGAAGATCAATATCCAACCGCTCCTGGAGAGTATACCTATGGATACGATGTCTATGACGTTGATAAAAATGGCAACGCGAGAAAACTTTTATATACAAGAACCAAAGTCTTCCATATCCGTGGTGAAAATCTAGTCCCAATCCCAGATGGTAAAAAAGTGGTTACTTTCCATATTCCTGATGAGAACGGAAAAGAAAAATTGATTTGCCAAGATGTTGGTAAAGTAGGTAACTACGATTTGACAAAACTCCCACAAGAATGCTTGCAGTATTCTTGGGAATCACCATATAACAGCTTCAGCTATATTAGTGATTCACATTACTATCCAGTGTTTCGTGTTACTGGCTTATCAGCGAATAAAGAAGGCGATGGATGTTATCCAGTTCACCTTACTTATTCCTACGCTGAAAGAGGATTTACAATGCCAAATCCTCAAATGAAACCAGGATACAAATTTGGTGGATGGTATATGGACGCTGAATTAACAACTCCATTTGATGAAAATAAACTCAACCCTGGTAATCTCGTTTTATACGCGAAATGTGTTGAAACCGATTTAGAAATGAGACGTGTCTATTATCACTATGAAGATGGAACGCTTTCTAATCGAATCGACTATTTATATTCTGATGATGAAAAATTAACTCTTCCTGAAGCTTCAACATTCATGGATTTACAACGTGAAATGAAATGGCCATTCTGGGAAGTTTTCTGTGGCTCCACTAATATGGGATTATATAAACAAACTACAGAAAGCGACCAAGGTGACAAGATTAAATACAGTGATTTTAATGGTCATGACGGCGATGTCCATATCTATTTGACTGATGTTAAAGTTAATCCTTTCGCGAATTGGAGCTACGACCTCTTTAGTGTTGATGGAGAAGGAAATCATGTTTATCAACACACCACAATGGCAAGCAAATATGCAAGAGAGACTGATTTTATTATTCCTGCATATGCGGTTAACTCAAGATTAGACGGACCTCATATTCAAGCTGATGGTTTTACTATTGATCGTACTGGTCAATTCTTTATGACTGATGAAAAGAGCAATGCTTTTGTTGTTGATGGCGGCACTCTTAAGAGTATTGCCAGTTATGGATACGGAAATATTGGAATAAAGAAGCCTCTTTCTGGTATTCTTCGTCATGAATCGGTGAAAAAAGTATCAAGACGTGCCTTCTTTAACCGTTACGGTTTAGAAGGAACATATTTCCCAAGGAATGCGACAGTGTTTGAAATTGAAGCTTATGCGAATGTGACATTTAACCGTGTCTTAACATTGCCAAAAGGTCTTTCAAGAATTGGAGACCGTTGCTTCTTGGGTGCACAAAATATTGAATTTGTTTGTTTGCCAAGAACTATTAAGTCAATTGGTATTAACGCTTTTGCGTATGCAACATATAACTCTGATTTAAGAGTATTTGAAAATATCACCAACAGAACTGTTGGAGGAAATTCTCCAATCGTCTTCTTATATGAAGGCACTCAACAAGACTTCAATATTCTTGATGATGTCACTAAGGCTGCAATTACAAATAACGCCTCACGAATAGTGTATAACTATTCCTATGGCACATATTATGGAAGGGATTAATGGTATGAAAAGAAAAATATTTTTATTACTAGCATTACCGGCTTTACTTATCTCGTCTTGTCACGCTCCTGAGAAAGAATCTGAGCCAATTAATAAAAGCGACTATGAATTAGTTGATGAATTCCTTGATAACACCGAGATTCGTTTTGGTAGTGACATTGATACAACTCCATTAGAAATTAGCGATAGTGATCCATACGCTAGTGGATATTCTAAAGCGCTCTATGATTTTGGGCCATACTTAAAGTCCAATAGTGATTTAACATTTACTATCGTTGATAAATATATGGAAAACGAGCCACCTTACGCTCCTAATCCATCATTCCAAGTGACTCAAGACTATGTCTCTTTTTATGACAACCATAGTCAAACATATAACTTCAAATCATTCTCAGCGTCTTTAGGACGTGCAACTTTATCAATCTCTCCTACTTCTTTAAATAGAAACAAAGTTTATTACCTTGAATTAAAGAACGACAACTTAGTGTTTCAAGGTAAAGACGATGATATTAGAAGATTAACGTTCTACACGATGGACCGTGGTCTAACTAAAGGTAGTGAAGTCCATTATAAGGATGACATTGTCGATTTAGATTCTACAAAAGTCTATTACTATGATGAGGATGGATATTCTGCATTCTTTGTCTATGAAGATGATTTCACAGTTGAAAAATCAATCATCCCTGGGGCAACCATTAGACTTAGGAACCCAGACTTAACTAACGATGATATTGAAACTGTCTATGGAACATTTATTAGTATAAGTAGAAACCCTAATGGTGCGGGTTACATGGTGAGATATAACCCCGCTAAAGGTGCGGATGTTTTCTCTAATCTCGCTATCAATGATAGCAAGCGTATTGATGATAGCGATGTTGTCTCCTATTACAATACCGAAGAAGTTCAAAATCAAATTGCTCAAGGCATCCTCCATAATGAGTGCATGGTTACTACTATTTATGGAATCTTGAACGCTTTTGATATTGATGCACATGAACTTGGAAGAAGCACGATGGATTGGGGTTCTAGAATTGATATTAAAATCAATACTTCGTACGATACCTCTTCTAGTGCCTTTACCCTTTCTATTAGTGCTTCGTATACCTTCTATCCAGAAGAAAACATTACTATCACATTACAATTTGGTTGGAAGAGAACCTGGTCATATGATGTTGAAGCATCTGTTGGTATTGAAACCGAATTCTATATTCCTGTTGGTATTGAATACACCCTTGTAGTAACTGAAGATATTCAAAACGAAGTTTACTTTGGCATCTCTCTTTCTTACAATCACGCAGGTGAATATGATGAAGCCGCCACTGAAGAATCAATTAATCAAGCCGTTAAAGACGCTTTTGATAGCCGTTCTGATTGGCAAAAACAATCAGTCTTTAAAGGTGATAGTGGATATACTACCCCAGGAGGAGCAGCTTATCCATTATTTAAGCTTTCTTGTACCACTTTCCTTCCAATCGAAATTTATTTCGAAGTTGATTTCTATTGGGAATTAATCCCAACAGTGGAAGCAGTTATCAAATATTCAAGTCACACCCAAAGTGTTGACCTTTGTGTTTCTAATGAAGGTGGAGCAGATCCATCTAGTGATAGTGCGACCGATACAAATAAAACCTTATCATTCAGTTTAATTGGTAAAGTCCACTTTGAAGCTGGATTTAGGCTTTCTTTAGGTGTTGATATTATTGGTTTATATAAATTCTTCCACCTTGAAGTTTATATTAAGGCATATGGCGCGATTGATATTCAAGGATTCCTCTTTGCTGATATCTCTTGGAATGAAGACGAATCAGTTTCTGCAAACCTTAACCTTGGTTGTAAATTTGAAATAAGCGCTGGACTAAAGATTGGCATTGATTTATATCTCCTCTTTGGAGGATATAACCATGAATGGCCAGTTGTATCAGTAGTCCTATTTGGTTTGCAAGCAAGTTTCCCATTCCAAGAATTTGTTGAAGAGACAACTGATGTTTATCTTGGTGAAGGAGAATACCACGAAGACAGTAAAGAATTTGATAAGACTTTAGGTGAAAGACACCTCTTAACAGCGAGATACTTTGATTCCGATAACTTCACTGTCGATATCAAAGATTTAGAGTTTGATGACCAAGTTAAAGCTGTCTACGGTGCGTTTTTATCAGAAGATGTCACATTTAGCATTTTCTCCTTAGGTGATATTACTCCAGTTGAAGGACAAGTTCCTGACTCATTTAGTGTCACTCAAGATGGACACTTCACAATGGACACCATTACAGGACAAGACAACTTTGTTGTTGATGTAGAAATTAAAACTGATAAAAGAGTGACGCTTGGTAAATCAATTTCTAAAACTATTAGAGTTCACTTTACTAATGATAACCGTCAAGAAATATTTATCGACAACGAGAAAATGGGCTCATATGTTGAAGGTGCAGTTGTTAGAATGCCAGTTCCAGAGCCAATTAAATATAAGAAGTTTATTGGATATAAATATCGTTCTCCTGATCCATTAGTGGAAGATTATAACGAAATTCCTTATGATGAAGAACATCCAGAAAATTTCACTTACACAGTCGAAACTTTTGAAGAAATCTTCAAAGAAGTTAAGATGATATCTATGTGGATTGATTATTATCATTGGGAAGTCTATTTCATGGATGGGCTCAATCACATGGTTGATAAACAAATGGTGCTTAATGGTGAAGATGCGGTAGAACCTAGCGCTGAGAAGCGTGATTTATACATGAATCAAAATCCACCAGATGATAATCACCATTATGAATTTGTTGGGTATGACCGTGAATTTACAAACATCACTGGTCCGACAGTGGTTAGGGCGATTTATCGAATCGTTAGCAATTGATGTAACTTTATAATTAAAGAAGCCTAGAAGTGATTCTAGGCCTTTTCTTATATGGTTTTGATTTGAATTATAGATTATTTACACACGTTAATTCGATGTCTTTAACTTTTACTACTTTTGAAGACGCAACACGTTTTGCTTTATTTGGGATTAAATCAAAATAATTATCACTGAAGATAATATCGTTACTATGAGCGTTAAGATATAATCCTCTTACAAAAGTTGATGATTTTATTTCTAATTCATTATCACTAATTTGTGTTACTTCAATATTTGCTTTTTGATATTTATATTCTTTATCTTTCTTTAATCGGTAGATATTTGAGGATAACAAATTATTATCTATGTCATATAAATACGCGATATAACCATAAAGGTTATTATCAATATTCAAATCTAAAACATCAAGACTTGAACTTCCATTAACTTCCACATTGATAGAAGTTGGTTTTGATACTTGATAGTCAAGACTGATAGAAGAATATTCAAGTCTATATTCCGCTTTCTTTTCTGTGTCGTTAGAAATAGTGATTGTTATTTTGCTTGATTTCTTAAATAACACAAGATGAGGACTATAGAACTTCTTTGAATAATAATGTAACGCCTTTACGCCAAAATAGTAATCAATCGAACTTAAGGATTGGCATGGCCAGCAATCATTAAGCTGCCAATATAACGCGCCATTACAGCGGTCCATATTTCCTCTTAAGTTTTCGGCGCATAATTTTATTCCTTCGGCCTGAGCAAGCATAGATAAATATGCGACTTCTTGCATGTTATTTTCATTAACGTTGAATTCTCTTCTTACATATCTCATCATTTTTTCATTGCTCTTAGCAGGATCTTTTTGATGAGAAAGCATTACTTCTGAATCAAGAGACATATCATCTTCATTAGCGAACTTAGTTATTGTTTCATATGTTGGGAATGATTGAAGACCAAATTCAGATAGCAGTCTAGGTTTAATATTTAGATAGTCTTCTATTTCTCTATCTGCTCCCCATACCCACCAGTAATGAGTGTCTAAATATGATGGATCATTTGGAGAAGCAAAATATGGATCTCCTGAAGTTGGTGATGAGCTGAGGTAGTAGAAATCTGTTTCTTCATTAACAATATCTTTTAAGATGTGGTGGAACATTTCTAAATACTGTTCAGCTTGTTTATAGCCGTGTCCTCTAACACCATCTTCAACTTCGTTGTTACCAGCAATCAAGAAAATAGAAGTATGGTGTCTAATTCTTCTTAAAACATCATGTGTTTCTTCTATAACATTGTTTCTAAAATCTAAATCATCAATATTATAACTAGCGCATGCGAACATTAAGTCTTGGAACACTAAAATTCCTAACTTGTCACAAGCATTATAGAATTCATCATTTGGATAATATCCTCCACCCCACACTCTCACGCAGTTGTGATTGAAGTCTTTGGCGAGTTTTAATAGTTTTTCAGTTCTCTCTTTATTGGTGTATGGAATGATATTGTCTTCAGGAATATAACAAGAACCTTTTAAAAATACCTTTTTATCATTGATGTAGATAGCGAAGTTCCTGCCATATTCATCTTTTTTATCATCGATATATACTTTTCTAATACCAATTTGATATGAATATTCTTCGTCACCTAAAAAGATTTTTAAATCATATAGATTAGGCTCTCCAAAGCCGGCTGGATTCCATAGTTTTGGAGATGGGATTTCAAAAAATAAATGGTCTCTGTATGGTTTTTTCTCATTATATCCGTGTCCAGATAATTCAACGAAAATTGGAGCGTTACTATTTTCAACATCGAGTTCGACATCGACCCTTACACTTTTATCTTTGTTAAAAGTATAGTGGTGTCTAAAAGATTTAAGGAAACCGTTTGAGGTGGATAAGAGATATGCTTCTCCCATAATTCCCATATCAGCGATATATGGTCCCCAGTCCCATCCAAACATATAGTGGGCCTGTCTAATTACTGGAGCGTCTTTATCAGTAACAGCGTATGACTCAAAGAGTTTATCTTTATTCGGATATGATTTTACATAGTTAAATGATGATTTAAATAAAAGAGTTAATGTGTTTTCTTTTTTAAGAATTTTGTTATCTAACAAAAAGACATAACGACGATGCATATCAGAAAAGTCTGAGATTTTGACATTGTTCACAAAGATTTCACCGATAGTGCATAGTCTTTCAAACACTAGGTAGTTATTCTTTTTTAAATCCTCTTCATTTAGGTTGAATGTTTTTTCAAATTTATAGTCCTCTTTTAAAAGAGGTTGAACCTTTTCTTCGTTCAAACGATAGTAAGGATTCTCAATCAATTTGTTATCTAATAAAGCACTTATTACAGAGCAAGGAGCGTCGCTTTTGACTTTGATTCCGTTTTGATTAGTGATTGTCCACGAATCAGATAAAAGATATTTCATTGTGAACTCCTTTGTTTGTTGTCTCTTCTAAACTTTAATGGAGAACAGCCAACAGCCTTGATAAATTTTGAATAGAAGTTACTTGTTGAGGCAAATCCTGACTCAATAAAGATTTCTGTAATTGATAAGTCGGTTCCAATAATCAACTTTTTAGCGTATTCAATTCTTTGGTTAATAATGAAATCTTGAATCGTGATTCCATATTGCTTATGGAAAATGCTTGAGACATAGAATTTTGAATATCCGACATATTTTGCGATTTCATCTAATGACACTTTTTGGGTAAAGTGGTTGTTCTTTTGTAAATAATAGATAACCTTTGCAGGAACAGAGTCATCATAGAAAGATAAGTTATCTTTATCTAATCTAATGAATAAAGTAAAAACGCTTTCTAATAAAAGAATACGAATATCTAATGATTTATCATGATCTTTGTCTTCGATTTCATCTTTCACCATTTTGAATAAGGCGCAGAATTTGTCGAATTGTTTGTCAGTAAGGTGAAACACCGCTGGATTTTTAAAGGAGTGAAGCTTTTGAATAATCCATTCAGGAAGAATTGATGGTTTAGCCTTGATATGAGAAATAGAAATTCCATCCGATGTGATTTGGTGACAATCGATTGGTCGCAATAAAAAGATATCATTTTTGTTCAATTCAAACTCTTCGTCGTTGAATAGTTGACGACCCTTTCCAGAGGTCACTAATTCTAACTCAAAGTGGTCGTGATAATGAAGTAAATATGTACCTGGCGCCCAATCCGCACTATTGAACTCAATATCTTCATCTAATACGAAGATAAGGTCATCTTTTTTTCGTACCATGCTTATATTATAATCCCAACTACCTATTTCACAACAAAAAGGAATTTTTTATCAACTTGTAACTAACTAACTTTTATACTCTAATATTAAAATATTGGTATAACATCTAATAAAGGGCTCTATTTATGAAAAAGATTTTACATTTGGTTTGCAATTCCCATATTGACCCTGTTTGGCAGTGGGATTGGGATGAAGGTGTAAGCGCAACATTAGCAACTTTTTACGCTGCCTGTAATCTTCTCGACAAATATGATTTTATTTTTTGCCACAATGAAGTACTACTTTATGAATACATTGAGAAATATGATCCAGAACTTTTCTCTCGTATTGAAAAATTAGTGGCTCTTGGAAAATGGAAAATCATGGGAGGATGGTATGTCCAACCTGATTGTTTGGTTCCTTCTGGTGAATCTTTTGTTAGACAATGCTCTCTTGGAAGAGAATATTTTAAAGAAAAATTTAATGTTCGCCCAACAACGGCGATTAATTTTGATAGCTTTGGTCACACTAGAGGTATTCCTAGCATTTTAAAGAAATGCGGATTTGATTCATATGTGTTCTGCCGTCCATTATTAGTGGTTCACAATATGCATGATGTTGATATGCCACACGGCCCATATTTATGGGAAGGATATGATGGTAGTAGAGTCAAAGCTTTACGTTACGAAGATACAGAAGCAAACTATACTTCAGTATTTGGCTATGCGAAACGAGATATTTTAAGAAAGTCTGACTATTACAAAGATTTAGATGTTCGTCTTGCTTTGTGGGGTGTTGGTAATCATGGCGGAATGTCTAGTGAAAAAGATTTAGAAGACATCATGGTTCTTATGGATGAGAAAAAGGGCGAATTTGTTATTAAGCATTCTTCCTTAGAAGACTATTTCAAAGAATGTGGGGAACCAAGTGTTGTTGATAATAGACAATACATAGCTTTAACCAAATCTTATTCTTCAGTTCATCCAATCAAGCTTGCTCACGATCAATTAGAAAACGCTTTATATTACACAGAAAAAATCTGCTCAATCGCTGATTTAGCAGGAAAATATCATTACAACAAACAAGTTCTTAAAGACGCTGAAAGAGTATTGTGTCAAATCGCTTTCCACGATGTTTTAAGTGGAACCGCAATTAAATTAGGCACTGATTCTTCAATTAGAAAAGCTCATCACGCGATTGATGAATTAAAACAAGAATCAATGATGGCGTTTGTGAGACTTGCTAGTGACCTTCCAAAAGTTATTCCAGGTGATGACAACATTGTTGTCTTTAATCCTCATCCATATGAATATAATGGATATCTTGAAACAGAGATTTACCCAGTCAACGCCTGCGTTGATAATCAAACATTCAAATTAAATGTTTATGATATGAATGGTAAACCAGTTGATTTCCAAAAAATTCATGAAGAAAGCCTTATTGGACATCAAAAAAGAATACGCTTGATTTATAAAGCAAAAGTTCCGGCGTTTTCTCTTGTTTCTTATGGAGTCCATAACGAAGTCGTAGCAGCGTCTAAATCTTCTTATAGTCAAGAAGGAGACGTAGTTGTTGAAGATAACGTTAAATATGTTCGCATTTCTCGTAAAACCGGATTCATTGAATCCTTTAAAGTGAATGGAGAAGAATATTTATCTGGTCCAGGAGGAATTCCTTCAATCTTTAATGATGGTCCAGATCCATGGGGATGGAGAATCAACAATTTAACCGACCCAATTTATAACGAAAATGGTTGGCCTATTGGAGTTGGAAAGTCAACTTTAAAAGATATGAAATGTGACCATTCCTCTAAAGGAGTCTTTAAAGGACTAAAAGGAGTAACTGTTTTAGAAGATGGAAAACTTTTAACTGAAGTACAATCTTTATACACTAGCGCTGGCTCGCACGTTATAATTAATTATAAGATTTACAAAAACGAACCAATCGTCGATATGAATGTTCACGTTTTGTTTAACGAACATCAAAAAGGTTTGAAGCTCAAATTCCCAATCTCTGGTAGTAAAAAATATTTTGCTCAGATGGCCTTTGGTGTTGAGACATATTCCGACGATAAAGAATACCCATCTAACCGTTATGTGGGCGTGAAAAAGGGCGACAAATGTTTTGCAATTTATAATCGAAGTGGAATTCATAGCGTTTCTAAAAAAGGCAAGTTCATTACCTTAACTCTTCTAAATGGCTCTGCATATTGCTGTCACCCAACTAGACCATATAACCCAATGCTAGTGGATATGAATCGTTATGTTCCGTTTGTGGAACAAGGTGTTAGTGACTTCTCATTACGTCTCCAAGTTAACAAAGTCGAAGAGTGCGAAAGAATCGCGATGGAATTCAATCAACTCCCATATTCATTACATTATTTTCCACATGGAAATGGTAAAGATGTTACAAAGAACCTCATTACTTTAAGCAATGCGAATATCGTTATTACTGCATTAAAGAGAAGAAACAACGGAACATTCTTAATTCGTTTATATAACGGAATCGACAAGAAATCCGTTACCGACTTACAAATTAAAGGAATTCAAAAACATATTTCCTTTGGCAAATTTGAATTTAAAACATTCGTGTTTGATGAGAAACACATAACAGAATCAGAGGATGCCTCAATTTATTAATATGAAAGTCCACAAAATTATTATTGGTTTATTAAGCCTCTTCGTTGCATCCACCTTATATCTTGGTCATGCGAAGGATTCTTTTGTTCAACTTTCAGCAACCACTAATAGTGTTGAAGGATATTACGCAAGAGCAAGTCAATCTTCTAGCTTAAGCGGGAATATCTTGTTTGATTTGGTGGAGAATGATATCCCTGTTAGCGAATCTGGTTTCAAAATTGAGTCAGCTGATTCTTTGACTCTTTTGAAAGAAAACGGCTCAACGGTCTATCTACCGTCTAACTATATCGACACAGTGGATGTTTTCTATAAGCAATCAGAAACCCAGTATTTAATCCCAAAAACAATTTTTGATGAAGTGGGTGGAATTGCTACTGGAGACACGCTTGTGTTAAATGGGAACTTTGTTAGAGATGATTATTCGCTTCATATCAAAGAATCGAAATTATATGTCTATACTAGAGATGCAATTGTCACCGTTCCTCATCAAATTAACAATATTTCTCAATATCTTGTTGATGCGAAAGCAAGTAAAGATGTCTATAAAGACCATAACTGGAACTTCTTAATTTGGGCTAACGAACTTCCTTTTGAAGAAGTACCTATCACTGTTGATGATGGATATTACCCAACCAGCATTCATTGTGTTTGTGTTAATGGTCAACCACATGCGAACTGTTTATATGACGGAGTTAGAAGAAGAACAGAAGAAACAGAACTTCTTGTTTGTGGACAAGCTCAAGTAGGCAGCTTTAATCCAGTAGTGGGAACAGTTGTTGTTCTTGATGGTGTATTTAATTACAAAAACTACAAGGCTGGACAATATAGTCAAAATCCGATTTTAGATTTAGAACCTGGCGAAAGTTTTGGCATTCAAATTGATTTATTAGCCATGCTTAAAGTCGGTAGTGGTGTTGATGATTATCAAATGATTGATTTAAGGTCGTATCTTATGGATCAATTTGATCTTTTATATGATTCAGACCTATACGAACCAGATTATTATGAATACATTTCTGATATTCGTAATCAATTAAATGAAGGCATTTATAACTCAAATACCGCGAAAGAAATCTATTCTTTCTATAATTATGCGGTTTCTTTAATGGATTCTCTTGAAATCTCTCCAGACAAATTTGAAGAGTTCAAAACTAAATACATTAAAGAAATATCAAATTATGTCGATGTTTTGGATTATATGGACTCTGAAGCTAACACAATAGAAGGTGCTATTAGTACTTGCATAGCGAAGATTGGCTCTGCTACTAAGACCAAGGAAATTGTGGATGCGGTTAACGCTGCTAAATCCGATATCGATGTTGTTGATACTCGATTAGCAATCATGGAAAGAGCAATCCTTAATGGCGAAGAAGGATACATCAATTATTTATGTAGTTATGATTCGGTCACATTAAACGATTTATCTTTAGGTGAAGAGCAAGTGTTCCACGGTAAGAGAAGTGAGCGATCTTCCGATATTAACACAAACGTTCAAAACAAGAATCAATTTAACGTATTTTCAACCGGACCAGATAATCCAAACGGCAACGTTGAATTTAACTTTACATATAAATCAAACGCAACTCCTAAATATGGTGCGAATGTGTTCTTCTTACTCCGTGGAGTTAAATATAACGGATATAAGTTTGGCTTTGGCACTGATTCAGGCGGTTTCTTCTTCCAGTGCACATCAAATAATGAAGATGTCAAAGATACCTTTATGGGTGATGGCGGAAAGATTTCTTTTGCTCTCAATACTTTATACCGTATCCGTATCAGCGCGATTGATTTAATTGAAGGAAATCGCACTTGGATTCGTGTTGTCATTAATGGTTTTGAATATATCAGTGCGATTGTTGATTCTTTACCAGAATGTATCAATCCACGTGTAGCGATTACATATAACGGAGATGAAAGAAGTGATGTGCCTGGCACCGCAGTGATCGGTAATTATTATCCATCTTCCATCAAATCCACAGTGACTCCTATTTATTGTGGAAGGTTTGCATACGAATCTTCTTCAAGCGATTCTAAAAAAGTAATGCAACTTTCATTAGAAGAAAACGAATTGAAATATAGTGATAGTGGTGTTGGTAGTTATGCCTTAAAAGAAGACAATATTAAATTCATTAGAAATGGTATTGAACAGAAATTAGCCAACACTAATGCTGCGTTTATTTCTAAGAACGCTCCTACATCATACCAACTCTCTCTTACTAAATTATTTAATAGCAATGAGCCTGATATTCAAGATGGTGACACGATTGTGATATCTGGACGTTTTGGTTATTTTGATGAAGACTCTAAATTAAAAACCACATTTGAAGTTGGTGCCTCTAAATTTGTTTATTCTTCCTTAACAAATTCATGGGGCATTGTTGAAGAACTTAGCGATATTAAAGAAGATGCTTTAAGGAAATTAGATTATTTTGTTTCTCAATCATATTTATCTAAATATGATGAAGAAGAGCAACAAGCGATTATTAATATTGTTAATTCTGCTAAACAATCGGTTAATAGTGCGGCTACTTCTGAAGCGGTTATTGAAGTTTTAAATGATGCTTCTAGTTCTATTAATGAAATCTTTACTTCGTTTGAGAAATATCAAAACGCTGCTCTTTTGACTTTATCTTCTTATAAAGAAAACGAATATAGCCAATATCGCGAAGAAGAACTTCAAGATATCATGACGATTAAGGAATCATTTGCCATGAATATCTCACATGCATCCACTATAGAAGAAGTCAGCTCCCTTCTTAATCAAGCACTTGAAAAGATTGACGCAGTGTTGACTGATGAACAAATGAAAGAGATTGAATTAAATGATGCTAAACATCAAGGACAGCAAGCCATTAAAGATCGTTATGCAGCTTTAGTGAATGATTCAATGAGTGAAGAAGAACTCGCTAAATTGAATAATGAAACATTAGCTGCGATTGAAGCAGTTAAAGCAGCAACGAGCGTTGACGCTGTTAATAGTGTCGTTGATTCATTCTTGAATTCTCATCCTCTTCCTAGCCAAAATACATCAAGCGGTTGTGGAGGCAACATCGTAACTTCTTCAATTACACTTACCTCTTTAGCGGTCTTACTTTTAACTTTAATTATTATTAAAAAATGGAAATATAGTTCAATTGGAGGAACAAACCATGAATAAGAAATTACTAGTTGCAGTGTCGGTGTTAGGAATCGTTCTCCCGGGTTTTTCTAGTTGTAGCCCAACATCTACTGATGCCTCGGACAAAGCCAATTTGCATATTCGTACTTTAAATAAAGGTATCGGAACAACATGGCTTGATAACGCTGCTAAAATGTTTGAAGAGTTATATGCCGACTCAGAAGAATTCCAAGAAGGACGTAAAGGTGTTAAAGTCACTGTTTTTGGTGATACATCTTTAGATGGAGACTATTTAAATAACAACGTCTTAAACGATGATATTTATTTTACCGAACAAATTGATTACCTCGGTTTAATCAACAAAGGAAAGCTTCTTGATATTACTGATGCGATGACTGCTGATTTGTCTTTATATGGTGACGCTCCTGGTAAAACAATTCTTAGTAAAATCGATAAAACAATGGAGAACTACCTTAATGTTTCTAATAAATATTATGGCGTTCCTTTCTATGATTCGTTCTATGGACTTGTTTATGATGTCACCCTTTGGAAAGAACAAAACTTATATCTCTCCAATGATCCTGATGACAGATTCGTTCCTTATGGCGATGAAAGAATGACCTTAGGTTCTGATAATATTGCTGGAACACCAGACGATGGTTTACCAGCCACTTATGAAGAATTTGGTATTTTGATGTCTGGTTTACAAGAAAGAGGCATTAAACCATTCATTACCGCTCAAAACGCTAAAGAATATTTTGCTGACTACTTATTTAATGTCTTTGCGGATTATGAGGGCGTTGATAATGTCGTTATGAACCTTACATTAAGCGGTACCGCCACGGATTTAATTAATTCTGTTGATGAAGACGGAAACGTCTCGATGATGGAATCGACTGCCATTACCGAAAAAAACGGATATTTGTTAACTAGACAAGCCGGTAGATATAGCGCTTTAGATTTCTTTAAGAATTATTTAATTAATGATTCATCTAATTACATCTTTGCTGACACTCATACCTCCGCCCAAAGACAATTTGTCCAAAAGAACAAGAGTGGTGGCGCTCCTGACGTGGCAATGATTGTTGAAGGTTCTTGGTTTGAAAACGAAGCTTCTGCCGCGATTGCCAAAGAAACATCAAAGACCGGCAAAAGAAGAGATTTTGCAATTATGCCAATCCCATTTGCTAATGAACAAAAAGCAGAAGAATGCAATCATAAGCATACATACTTATCACTTTCTCAAAGCTTTGGTGTCGTTTCTTCTAATTGTTCCAATAAGAAACTTGCTAAAGAATTTATGAAATTTGTCCATTCTGACAAGATGCTTTCAAAATTCACCGCTGATACATCAATTACTAGACCACTTAACTATGAAGTGAGTGCAGAAGATCAATCAAAACTAAGTAATTATGCGAAATCTTTGATTTATTTAAAACAAAATTCAAATCTTGTTTATCCATATTCTTCATTACCACTTGAAGTAAACAACCCATCAGTGTTCAAACATTATTATTTCATTTGGAAATCCACAGTTGATTCCACTCCTTACAATCATCCATGGGATTACTTTAGACTTGGTAGTAACCCAACAATTAAAAAATATTTTGATGGTCAATTAGAACGTATGCGTCATGAATGGCCAATTAAAGATAACTAACAAATATGAAATCATTGAGAGGAAAGAAAATTAATAGAGTCGGTAGAACTCCTCTTAAAAAGGGAGATGTTATTTTCTATGTGGTTTTATTAATTATTCCTATCTCTCAAATTCTCATTTTCTATTTTGGCGTCAATTTCCAGTCCTTCTTATTAGCATTTCAAACCAGAGATTCGTCTGGCTCTTTAATCTTTGACCCATCAGTGAACTTTGGAAAGTTCGCTAACGACATCCAAACCCCGATTTTCTGGACATATATCAGGAATTCATTACTTGTATATTTGTTCACCTCTTTAGCGGGTACGGTATTGGCGACCTTATTCTCTTATTACATTTACAAAAGAAGAACCCTTTATAATTTCTTCAAATTTGTTTTATTCCTCCCATCCTTACTTCCTGCAATTATGTTAGTCATTATGTTCAAACAATTTGTAGGAAATGGAATCCCTTCGTATTTGAATTTCTTCTTCGGAGTTGATTTCTCTCAAATGGAAGGTGGAGGAAATATTTTCTTAAAAGAAAATAACACAACATTTATTGTCATCACTGCTTATTCAATTTGGGTGTCTTTTGGTTCACAAGTTCTTGTATATACAGGAGCGATGGATCAAATTTCTCCTGAAGTAATTGAAGCTGGAAAACTTGATGGAACAAATTCCTTTACTGAATTCATCCACATTATTTTACCTTCGATCTTCGCTACTTTAGGAACGTTCTTGATTGTTGGTATTGCTTCAATCTTTACTAACCAGAACAATTTATTCAACTTCTATGGTGGTGGTGGACCAAGCGAACATTATACGATTGGCTACTATGTCTACTTGTTATTAAGAGCAGGTGAGGCTAACTATCCATATGCTTCATTTATTGGTCTTGTTTGCACATTAGTGGTGCTACCTTTGACTTTTGGAGTGAGAAAACTTGTTAATCGAGTAACTAGGTAATTATGAAAAAGATTAAATTAGGAACAAACAATCATTTATCTTCCACTAAAGGTAAACCATCTGTTACCACGGTTTTCTTATTTGTTTTACTCACTATTTACACATTAGTGTTAATCGTTCCAACTATTTGGTCGGTCTATGCATCTCTAGCTGATAGTGATGAATTTGGTTTTGTCTTTAATCCTCAATATCCAAACTTATCTGAAACATTATCTTTGAGCTTTGATAACTTTAAATTTGCGTGGGAAGAATTAACGGTTACTACTCCACCTCCATATCAACAAACATTTAACGCGATTGGACTTCTCGGCAATAGCTTACTTTATTCAATGCTGTCCTCATTAGCATTTACAATTTGTCCAGTTATCGTTGCTTATGTTACTTCAACATTTAAATACAAAGCCTCAAAAGTTATCTACGCTTTCGTTATCGTAGCAATGGCCTTACCAATCGTTGGTAGCATGGCGAGTGAAATTCAAATGTTACACAACTTAGGAATGTTTGACTCAATTATCAGTATGGTGATTTTAAGGTTTAACTTCCTATCAATATATTTCTTAATTTTGCACGCTCAATTTTCTTCTATTCCTCGCGATTACGCTGAATCGGCAAAAGTTGATGGAGCGAGCAATTTAAGAACGATGCTTCAAGTAGTGTTGCCTCAATCTTTAAACACAATCGTTACAGTCTTTATTCTTTCATTTATTACATACTGGAACGATTATCAGATTCCATTACTATATTTCCCAAGTTATCCAACTGCGGCTTATGGTATTTATATGTTCGTTTATGGTGGTTCTGCTGAAATGGCGACCATCCCACATCAAATGGCGGTTATTGTCTTACTAACTTTACCAATTGTTATCGTCTTTATCGTTTTCAATAAACGTTTAAGAGTGTCTGTCGCTATGGGAGGTATTAAAAGCTAATGAAAGCAAAAAGAATCGTTTCCCTATTTGTTATTTCCTTATCTTTGGCGTTAGTGTCTTGTGATTTTCAAAGTAACGCTCCTTTATCAGTGAAGATTTTAAAAGCGACTGAGAGCCATGATATTTTTATTGGTGATGTGATTAACGTTGAAACTAGGCGCCTTGAATATGAAGGACAATATAAAGATGTCCAAGGTGTCATCTATGACCCAGATGGTAATTCTTATCAAGGCCGAGCGTTTACTGTTACTGAAGCAGGATTATACCGAGTTATTTACCAAGCCTATTTTGGTCATCATAAAGAAGAACAATATGTCAACTATTTATGTACGAGAAAGAGCCAAAACTTATTTACAATCACTAATCCGGTCGATATTTCTTATGGCGAATATCGTCATAACACATCCGATTATCATCATGAAGGTGTTCTTATCGATGTGAAAAATGGAACCGAAATCCTTTTCAACAAACCTCTATCCATTAATGATTTTATGGAAGAACAAAAGATTACCTATGAAGGGAAAGGATATAAAGACCGTTCTCTTGGAGCTTATGCGCATTCATTAATTGATTTCTTGGTTGATCCAAGCACATATATGAGCACTGATTTTACATCGATGACGATTCGCCTTACTGATTCGATTGATAAAACAAATTATGTTGATATTCGTATTGAAGACGCTCACGTGAATAGCTCTTATGAGAGTGGCTCTATGTCTTACGTTAGAGCGGGTGCTTCTTGTAACTGGCAACTAGGCTGGGAATGGGAAGAAAAAGAAGGAAAGAGCAATTTAGGCAAGTTCCATAATGGCCAAAGTGGAACTGGTTTGAATTTGTCGTATCGTGGACAACAATATAATGACACGATTGTTTCTGCTCAAATTCTTTACTGTGCATTAAACAATAGACTATATAACTATCGTGGATCGTTAGAAACCGTCCACACTTATTTCATAAATGACCTCAGTGATCCGGTTGTTTATGGAAGTAACGCCTGGGGTGGATTCCTAAGTGGTGAATTTTATCTTTCGATTATTCCTTCCTCTTTCTCAAATCAGACCGGGCGTATTTTAATTAAATCGGTTGGTAAATATCTTTTATCAAGCGAAGTCCTTGTTGATGATGAAGCTCCAACTATTAAAGTTGATACATTAGGATATGATTCCAAATCATTGCCAAGAGCGGTAGTAGGGAAAAAATATCCAATCTTTAACGCGTCCGTTGAAGATTTCTATGATTTTGATCTTGATTATGATGTAAGCGTTTCATATCGTGACTCAGTTAATAAGAAAGATATTGATGTTTCTATCGTTAATAACGCTTTTATGGTAAATAAACCTGGAGCGTATACGATTACTTATCGCGCAAAGGATCGAAGCGGAAATGTTGCCGACACTATTTCTTTGAGAGTACTAACTGTCGATACTGCCGAAAATGTAGTTCTTGATTTGTATCCGCTTCCTAGTGAAGTAACTGTTGATGCTTACGAATTAGTGAAGATTCCTCGTTGTGATGAAATTAGCGCAACTGGTGGCACTACTAATAGCAAGATTGATATTACTCGTGAAATATTTAGTCCAACCGGATTTAAGATAGATATTTCTAGCGATGAATTCCGTCCAACTATGGTGGGTGATTATCGTGTTGTTTATACCGGCAAAGATTACGTTGGTAATACTGGCGAAGTAGTCTTTATTATTCACGCTCAAGAATTAACAACGCCTATTTTCCTTACTGACGATCCAAATCTTCCTGTTGCCTTAATTAAAGGATTTAAATATCACTTTGATAATATTGAGGCAATTGAAACTGATGAAGGTGTTGTTAAAAAAGTTGAACCAGTTATTTTAGTTGATGGTGAAGAATATACCGGAGAATATGCCCCTAATGGAACTTCTACGACAGTGACTTATGAAGCTAGAGGCAAATCTTCAACTTCAAGCCTATCATTTGATATCCCAGTCGTTGATGTTTCAAACGGTGAAGGTGGATTTGATCATTCTCGCTATTTTGTTGGTGATTATTCCGCGAGTATTGGTAACTACAAAGAAACCAGCAATGTCACATTAACCGGAAATAGTGATGGTGGATATTCAACATTTATTAAAGAGTTGAACCCATATTCATTCTATTTAGGTTTACGTTATATTGAAGAATACAAAAACATGGATGTTGTCAGTATTAGATTCACTGATACGGCAGACAAGAACATCCATATCACATTTGATATTGATATTAATGAACAAACGATTTCTACTCCATATTTGCCAGTCCTTCAATTTGCATTATCTGAAGGCAAGATTGGTTTAGATTATGATGATGCATCAAGAGTGTTCAAAGATACAGGACATAATGTCCTTGGCACTGTCATCAAAGATGATAATGGTGATGATTTCAATGGCTTTAAAGGTGGCATTTATCTTTCTGTTGGCTTTAAAGGAGTTAAAGGTGAATCCGCTTTAGCAGTGGAAAAGATTTGCGATCAACTCATTGGCTATAGAAGCAAGGGTAAAGATATTATTAAGCCAACAATTAAATACAACTCCGCTTTAATTACCGAACAACAAAAAGGTGATTTGTTTGTCTACCCAACTTTTGAGGCATATGACGTCATCAGTGATATTAAAGAAACATCAATTACTGTATCTAAACCAGACGGCACCTCAATTACAGGTGACAAAGATATGACTGATTCTTTTGTTATCGAACAAGTTGGTGAATATCATATTCATTACTTTGTAAAAGATTCGTCGGGTAATTTTAAAGAAACTAATGAAGTTGTTGTTGTTTATGATGATGTTAAGCCAACAATCGTTGTTAATAATCCACCACAAAAGACTTATAGTCTTAATAGTTCGTTTACAATTCCTTCTTACACCGCAAGTGATGAAAGCGGGAAATATACAGTTGATGTGATTTTAATCTTGCCAACTAACGAAACGAGAATATTAACTCACCACGTTCACGATGAAGACGAAGAAGAAGTTGATGTCATTGAATATGCATTAGATTCAGATCATCAAATCTATGATCCAAGCTTCATTGTTAATAAGACAACATGTCGTTTACAGATGGTGGGCACATATCGCTTAAGATTTGTGGCGTATGACTCGGCATATAATATGACCGTTTTGGAATATTCATTCACGGTGAAATAGGAGGTAGCTAGCGATGAAAAGAAAATTACTATTATTAACTTCATTAGTGGCGGTTTTATCAATTTCAGGCTGTTCTACTCCTTCCTCCTCTTCTCAAAGTGAAGAAGGACCAACGGTCATTAAAGATAAATTCTTGATGGAAAATGGTGTCTCCGTATATTCGATTGTCACTAGTAGAAATCCACAATCAAAAGAATCTTTTGCCGCGAGTGAATTTACTTACTTTATGAGACTCGCTACTGGATATAATTTTCCAGTGATTAACGAAAGAGAAGTTAGAGGAGGTCAACACTATATCTCTTTAGGTGTTACTGAACAATTTGTTGCTAACTTCCCTAATTATGACTATTCCTTGATTGATAAAACCCAATCAGCGTATTTCATTTCCACTAAAGATGACAATATTTATATTGTGAGTAGTGATGATTTTGCTGGTGATGGAGTTTTATATGGTGTCTATGACTTATTAAAAGAATTGATTGGTTACACTTATTATCATGACCAAGAAATCTATTATGAAACTAAGACCACAATCAATTTACTCGATTACAAAGAGACATTTGTAAGACCAAGTTATGATATGCGTAGCATTTCTACTGTCTATACTTATACGAATGATTTGCATTCTAGACGTATGAAATTAATCAACAACTCTCGTGGCAGTGAGTGGTGTCGTGGAACTTGGGGACATAGCCAAATTCAAAAAATTCTTGGACCATGGATGACTGATGAAGATGATCCTGCTCATAGAACATATGGAGAAACTCATCCAGATTGGTTTACTGACCCACATATGTCTAAACCTGAGCGAGATGGAATGATGATTGATAACTGTTTGAACTGGTGTGCAGGACCAGAAATCGAAAAAGTGGTCGCTAAGAGATTGTTCGATTTTATTGACAAAGAACCACTTTGTAAATTTGTGATGTGCGCTCAAGAAGATAATAACGTCAACTTCGACAAGCTTCCTGACTGCGTAGAAGCTTTAAATACATGGGCTAAGGGTTCTTATTCTGCTTTGCAGATTAATTTCATGAACCACGTTATTGAACTTGTTGAAAAGGATGTTCAAGAGAAATATCCAGGAAGAGAAATTCAATATGTAATTTTTGCCTATCACACAACCTTAGAACCACCTGTGGACTCTAATGGTAATCCAATTATTAAATGTCATGACAAATTAAGAGTGTATGTTGCTCCTATTCGTGCTAACTTTTCAGTTCCATTTTCTTCACCACTCAATAAAGATATCTACCGTATTTTTGAAGGATGGGGCAAAGTGGCGTATGGGAAACTCATTATTTATTTATATGATTTGAATTACAAAAAGTATTTTGTGAATTTTAATAACTTTGGCTCAGTTACTGGAATGTATCGTGAATTATTGAAATATGATACTCAATACATTATGACTCAAGGTGTTAGTGATAGTAACGCGCCTTGCTTTGATGAACTAAGAGTGTATTGTGAAGCTAATTTAATGTGGAACGTTGATTTATATTACGATGAATTAGCGTATGACTTTATTGAACATTATTACAAAGAAGTTGCTCCACAGATGAGAGATCTATACGATATGATTAGAAATCGTTATGCCTATTATCAATCTCTTGTTAATCCATCCAGTGGTGGAACAAGTGGTAATATTGAAAACGTTGATTTATATCCTTTAGCTTTCGTTAGACAAATGGATTTAACAATTAAAGACGCCTTTGCCGCTATCGAGCAATTTAAAAACGTTGATAATGAATATTACACATTGTTATATAATCGCATTATGAAAGAGTATCTTGGTGTTATTTACCTTAAAGTAAAACTTTGGAGTGACTATTTCATCACCGAGTTAGATGAATTAAAGGAAACTTTCTATTTCTATGCGAATTATTTTGGAATCACTAAAGTCGGTGAAGGAATTGATATTGAAGGAGCGCTTGGTTAATATGAAACATCGTTTATTATTACTTCCATTTTCTTTGTTGTTAATTCTTAACGGATGTTCTAAGGAAATAGCCGCAAATGGGCTAAATGAAAACGAGCCTTCTTCTTTAGTTACTCTTTCAAATACCTCTATCTCTATTCCAGAAGAGAGAACTTTCCTTTTAGAAGCTACGATTGATTCCTCATTAGACAAATATTTAAAATTCTGGTCTAGCGATAATGAAGAAGTAGCCACTGTTAGTGATTCTGGCTTAGTTACCGCAATTAAAAAAGGAAGTACTGTTGTTACTTTACAAGTTGGGAAATATTTCGCTAGATGTGCGGTGGAAGTTACTGATTATCTTCCTTATGCGACATTATCCATTTATCTACAAAAAGATACATATAATTTAAATGTTAATGATCAATATCAATTAAACCCAGTTGTCAAACTTGGGAATGAAGTTATTGAGAATTACATAGTAGCGTCTGATAGTAGCAATTCAAATATTGCTTCCTTTGGTAATGAATCATTAACTATTCATGCACTTAACAAGGGAAGATGTGATATTTTATTAACCTTTACATATTTATCTTATAGTGTTGAAGAACTAATCTATGTTAATGTTTATTAGTAAACATGGAAAAAATTAATTTCGAGCACGTATCAGTTTATTTTGAAAACGAAAAAGGTAATATTGTCACTGCGGTTGATGATATATCTTTTTCATTTATCGCTCATAAAATCAATGTTGTAGTGGGCTATTCAGGAAGTGGAAAAACCACATTATTAAAATGTATTACTGGCGCTTTGCTTTATGAAGGGAAAATTAGCTTTGATGATATGGACATTGAACCCATTCCTGTTCAAAAAAGAAGGATTTCTTATATGGATCAAAACATTACCTTATATCCAAATGCGAATGTTTATGAAAATATTTTGTTCCCTCTAAAAGCGATGAAAATGGAACATGATGAGGCTGATCAAAGAATTAAAGAGGTCGCTCATCAATTAGGGATTGACTTTTTATTAACAAGAAAGACTAAATGCTTATCAATGGGGCAGGCTAGTCGAGTTTCTTTAGCGAAAGCGCTTGTAAAAGATAGCGATATCTATCTATTTGATGAGATATCTAAAAACTTAGATCCCGCTCTCGCTAAAGAGATATCTTATTTAGTAAAAGATTACTTAGTAAGCAATAACAAAACTGGTATTTATGTTACCCACAACATTAAAGAAGCCACCTCAATTGCGGATTATATCTATGTTTTAAACGAAGGTAAACTCGTTGGCGTTTTTACTCCTAGAGAATTTGTGACAAGTGATAACGAGATTGTTAAATCTTTATTAGTTGATTAATTATGAGAAAGAAAAAACCTTTATTTTCTAATCCTGATTATAAATATTCTTCTTTACCAACAACACGTAAAGAAGCTTTTAAAGATGTCTATCATCATAATTTTAAGACCATTACATTAAGTGGCTTGATGCTTTTATTATTCTCTATTCCTTTAATTATTTTCTTAATCATGATGGATTATGGAAGATTAGGAATGACAAGCGAAAAATTTAATGAAGAAGAATTACGAGCAGTTCTCTTATTATGGGATATCATTGTTAATGGTGGTGTAGTACTTCTTCTTTATCCAGTTTTAGTCGCTCTTATGGGAGTGATGAGGGTTCTTAAACTTTTAGTGTGGCAAGAAGGAATCGACTTCTTTTACGATTTTAAAGTAGGGATTAAAGAGAACATCAAATACTTCTCTTTGCTATATCTATTTCCCGCTTTGATATTTATTGGAACTTATTGCGTTTATGCATTTTTACTGAACTTCTTGATAGGCATTTGGTTAATAATCCTATTTGTTATTATCTTTGTTCCTTTGTTCATTTGGAGTATTTATGTTGTTAATGTCTATCAAACAACATTATGGAATTATATTAAAAATGGAGCGTTTTTCTATTCAAGAACACTTCCGCTTACAATCCTATTTTCTATCTTGATATCTTTCCCGTTTTTTTCCATCTTCATTCCCTTATCAGGTATTACAATTATTGTGAAATATTCACTTATTATCGTCATGATGGTGTTTTACTATCCGTTTATGATTATTGTCGGATATCTGTATTCTCTTTCGAAGTTCGATTTGTTTATTAACAAAGATAATTATCCTGAGATTTATCGAAAAGGACTATATGACATCAACAAAAAGTAGTTTTTGTTAAACAAAAAGAAAGTTTTATTAACGTCATTATTTTACTTTAATGGTAGAGGTTTATTTTATGAAAAAGACTCACAAACTAATTTTTGCTAGTTTTTTAGCGTTTTCTCTTGCTTTAACAGCCTGCGCTCCTCAAGAAAAGCATTATAAGATTACATTCCTTAATGATGATCAAACAGAGCTCAGTGTCGTTGATGTTAAAGAAGGAGAGATGCCTGTTTATGACAAGGCGACCCCCACTAAGGAATCCACCGCTCAATATGAGTATACTTTTGAAAAATGGGTTCCAGAATTAGTAGAAGCTAAAGAAGATGCAACATACACCGCGTCTTATAAAGCGACAGTAAGAAAATACACGATTTCTTTCGTCTCTGAAGGTGAAACCCTTCAATCAAGTGAAGTGGAATATGGTGAGCTCCCTGTCTATTCAGGAGAAAGACCAACTAAAGATTCCACTGAGAGCAAAGTTTATGAATTTAATGGTTGGGACAAAGAAATTGTTGCAGTAACTGGTCCTGCTACTTACACTGCGACATTCTCTGAAAGCGCAAGAAAATATTCGATTAAATTCGTTAACGGCGAAGAAGAATTACAAGCCGAAGAACTTGAATGCGGTGAAGTTCCTACATATAAAGGTGATACACCTACTAAAGCTGCAGATGAAAATTACACCTATCTCTTTGATAAATGGGATAGTGAAATTGCTTCTGTTAGCGAAGACAAGACATATACCGCTTTATTCCACTCATTATCACATGGAATCTGTGTTGATTGTGGAGAATTCTTTGATTCAACAAAGATTGCTTCTTTCTCTATAAAGGACGCAAAACAAATTGAAGATGAAGAACCAGCTTTAGGATTTAAAGAAGTCTATGGAAAAGTTGGCTTTGGTAATGGCTCTGTCGGTGTTGACCTCGATTTATCAAAATATACCTCTGTTTATTTCGCCTTATCTCATAGCATGTCTTACATTTCTGTTTTTGGTGGTAATACCGAAACTAACGCCTGCTTATGGAGAGGTGATTGGTATCAAGTTTTATTAGAAAGAAACGATAAATTTGAATGGCAAGGATTCTTCAAGAAAGAAAGCGATACCGAATGGCAAGAAGCTGTTGTCGATAACAAAAACAAAGCAAACTTATCAGAAATCCTTACTATGTATCACTGGTCAAGCGGAGAGAACCCAGAAGATACACAAGCTGCTACATTAATGTGTTCAGAAATTTACGCTATTGATAGACACAACCATGAAGCAGACTCATATGGTTTCTGCCCATTCTGCAAAGAACTTGTTAATAAAGTCTTAGTGTCTGATCGCGCTGTTAAAGACTCTGAACAAGTTGATGAAAATGCTCCTAATGGATTTGAATCGGTTTATTCTGTGACAGGTTTAAGTAATGGTAATGCCGGAACTAGTTTTGATGTCCAAGATTATTCAATTCTCTATTTCTCCTTGTGCCACGACATTAGTTATGTTTATTTATTTGGTGGTAACAATTCAGTAAACCCAACGTTATGGCAAGGCGATTGGTATAACATTTTACTCATGAAAGATGAAAATGGTTGGAAGTGTTATTTCAAAATGGCACGTTTAGATACTTGGACCACAAATAGAACCAAAGTTGATGGCGCCACAGATCAAAACTTCTCATCTATTTTAAGGCTATATAACTGGAGTAATTTAAGTGCTGCAACAATAAAATGCACTGAAGTTTACGGCGTTTTAGCATAACTTATTTATTAAAATATTAAGGACTGGTTACTTGACCAGTTCTTTTTATATAACAACAAAAAGGAAGAAATGTAAAAGATAACAAGTAAAAGCAATACAATGAGAATGTATTATACTATTGAAAGATTAGCCTTTATTATATAAACAAGCGTTTGACTGTTTATCTTAGACTAATCTAATCACAACAAAATTTCTTAGAGAGGAGATTAACTATTATGAACAAAAAGGTTTTATTAAGTAGCTTACTAGCAACAACCGCAATCGCTGTTGTTGGAGTTATGGTTGCAGCTAATTCATCTACCTCACCTTTTAGACTTTCCGCTGATTCACCTCAAGCAGAATGGCATCACTATTCAAAACGTAATCCAACATCATCTGCTAAAGGTATTCGCGAATACTGGGTCCAATGTGCTGGAAGTTATCAATTCACCGAACCACAAGATGTGACCATCGTTGATAAAGGTAGTGATTATGATTTAAGCGAATTTGCTGATGATGACCCAAGATATTTCAGTTATCAATATGATGAAGACAATCTTGGATTTGATTACTATAACTACGGTTGCAGAATGTATTGTGTGACTGAATCTGACTATAAAGACTTCAGAGCGACATATGAAGCTGGTGCATGCAAATTCAATCTTTACGGTGATGTGAATCTTTGGAGAATTGAATTACCAAGAATTGACTACACAAGATATCCATCAGTCACTATGAAAGTAACCGCCCCAAACTGGTATGAGAATAACAATATGGGACCAGAAGCCGACCAATTAACTTATCACACTGTTTATGGTGGAAATAAGACAGAAGGTAAGATTACTCTTTCGTTAAGGAGCACCGGCGTACATATGGAATTCAACAGTCTTGAATATGCTTCTACATTAGCGTTTGAAAACACATTCACAGATTCAGATATCATTTCTGGTTTAAAATCAGCATATTTCTACACTGAAGATAGATGGGATAGATATATCAATATTTCTGATGTTATTCTTTCAACAGCATCAGCTCCAGAAACCGTCTATTCTTACGCTGGTGATACATCAAAAGTTGATGTTGAAAACGGATCAGTAGCATTACCAGGAAGCGTTGACTATTCAATTATCAGTAAAAACTATGGTACAAACGATACTTCTTTAGTTATTAGTGGAAACGCTAACCCAGGTGCAGCAGTTATTACTTTACCAGCTGTTAACTTCAACCAATACACCGCAACAGGTTCTGTTTCGTTCAAATTTGGTGTTAAGAACAATGGCGAACATATGTACTTTGGTAGTGGCGATTCAAAAGTCGACCTTGGCACAAATAGTCCAAATAGCCAAAGCGAAAATAATAGTGGCTATGTGAACTGGGAAATGGTTATTTCTGCTGGTAGCGCTTCTGTTAGAAACGTTTACTCTGGTGTTTCATATCCAGTTACATTATCTGCTGGTATGAGAGCTGGTACAGAAAGAATCGTAATTAGTGGTGGTGCGACATCTATTTATAGATTCTACTTAGTCACTGACTTCATCTGGAACGCTTAATTACTAATTAAACCAACTTTAAAAGCGGGAGTTGCTTATGAAAAAGCAAATTGCTCAAATAGGAATTTTAGCAATATCATTTCTAGCTTGTGTGATGGCTACTCTTCAAACGCAATCCCGCTTTTCATTTGCGTTTAGCCAAGACAACGTTACTTGGCGACACTATAACAAAAAAGCCCCAACTCAATCCGAAAGAGGAATAAGAGAGTATTGGGCAAATTGTGGTGGTGACTATCATCAATTTGAAGCCCCTAGTAGTGGGACTATTATTGATATGGGTTCAAATTATGACACTTCAGAATTTACTTATGATGATGACAGATGGCTCACATATTGTGATGAACATGGTCATTCATTTGGATCATATGATGTTTGTAATACTTGTGGAGAGATTGAAGGAGAATTAATTTATCCAAAATTAATTGAAGGATCTTCTCAAATTACCAACATGGATCCTGCTAAAGGATTTAATAGTGTTTATCGAATAACCAATATCAATAATGGTAATCAAATTGGAGTGGACACTGATATTTCTAATTATCAATATATTTACTTTGCTTTAGTGGAAACTACTTCTCCAGACTTATATGTCTATGGAGGAGATAATAGATACGCTTTAATTAATCAATCAACTTGGTACTATTTCTTGTTAGTAAGAGACAAATCCACCAACAAACTTGGTTTATATATTAGAAACAGCCTTAATGATAGCTGGACAAGTAAATATCTCGATCCTAGCGATGAAGAGACAAACACTCTTAGTAGATTAAGATTCTATAACTGGAACAATTACACTAATTTCACTATTTATTGTAGTGAAGTTTACGCTGTCGAAATTGAAGAAGATCCATGCGAACACGTTTATGATGAACATGATATTTGTACGATTTGTTTGAAACACAAGAGTTCTGCTAAAGCGTACAACTACACTGTTAGTGGTTCTACAAAAGTATCATTCACTAAACCAACTGGCTTTAATTCTGTATATTCGGTTACTGGTAAGTCTAATGGAGCGTGTGGAGTCGATTTAGATATATCTAATTACAATTATTTGTATTTTGCTTTATACGCTGAAAATAGTTATGTCCGTACATTTAGTGGCGGAGATGACGGAGATGGTTCACATCGAATCGTTTGGTCAGGCAGATGGTGGTATCTTTTAGTCGAAAAGATAAATGGCGTATGGAATGGCTTTATTAAAGAAAGTTCAACGGAAACTTGGTATACACGTACAGTGGATAACAATACTGCCACTAACTTCTCTCAATTATTATTACTTTACAATTGGTCTGGCTTAGAGAGTGTTACTATTTATAACACTGAAATATATTGCGATGTTGAAACACCAGCCCCTGTTGAAAAAGCAGAGACTTTAAATATTGGTGTTTGGAATGGTTCATACCACTTCAGCAACACTTCATCAATTGATGATTTAGTTTCCGCTGGTATGAAAACAGTTATTGGAGTTAATCCAATTTGGGTTTCAAACTGGAACAATATTTTGAATTACGCAGCTACTAAAGGTGTGAAATTCATCGTTGACCCACGTGGTTGGGATAGTCAAAACGGTAGATATGCGGATTGGGATGGAACATGCCCAAGTTACGCGAATCATGAAGCGGTTCTTGGATTTATTATGTATGATGAACCAAGCACACTTCAATTTGATCAACTTGCTCAATTAAAAGCACAATTTGACGCAGTAATGCCGGCCGGGAAACTATTCTTTGTCAACTTATTATCAAGCGCTGTTGGTATGACTTCTTTATATGGAAGTGAAAGTGCTCAAAGCAAATATTCTTATTACGAAGCGAATTATGCTGAAGCATATAGTAGTAAAGTGTCTCCTGAATTATTTAGCTATGATTCATATCCATTCTTTACTAATGGACAAACTAGAAAATCATATTTCTGTTCATTAGATATTTGGAGCAACTTATCTCGTTCCTTAAATATTCCTACTTGGTTTACATTCCTTTCTGCATCTCACAATTCTGGAGATGGAGCAGGTTACACTTATGTTTTACCAACTAAGTTACAACTTACATGGCAAATGTCGGTCGCTATTAGTTTTGGTATGACAAACCTGATGCATTATATCTATGCGACAGATGCTTCTGATTATTCATGTATGGCAAATATTGATGGTTCAAAGAACGCTCAATTTGATGTTGTTAGTGAAGCAAATAGTAATATGCACGCGATTGATGGTGACCTTGCTAATTATGGCTGGGAAGGAGCGGTTACATATCATAACAACAATAAGGTGAATCTTTTATTTAAAGATTTGCAACATACTTTGTCTAATTCACAAGTAGGTATTAAATCCATTAGTGCCACTTCTGATTTGTTAATTGGTTCTTATATTGATGAAAATGATGACAGAGCTTATATGGTTACTAACTCTGGAATCAGTACTGATTATAGCTATACTTGGGACAAGAAATATAAAGATTATAATGCGAATGTTGCTTATACTAATAACGCGAATAGTGTTTCCTTAACAGTTAATAGCGATATTACTGGAGCGTATGTTATTCAAAACGGTGTTAAGACTTTTGTGTCAGCAAGTAATAACACAATCGCTCTTAATTTAGAAGCATATGGAAGCGCATTTGTTGCCTTAACAAAACAATAATCATTAAATACATTTATTATTGAAGAAAACGCCACTAAAAGTGGTGTTTATCTTTATTCATACGCCTACTCGCGCATCTAGAAAGTATACAAAAGAGAAATTATGTTACAATTACAAAATTGTCTTAATATCAATTTATGCTGATAATAAAAGTATGAAGAAGAAGAGAGATATTCTGTTAGTGTCTTTATTCTTTATTTTGTCATGCACAACTTTTGCTTTTGTTGGTGGAAGAGTTGAAGATGACTTGCGAGCGTTTTCTACCGAAGCACAAAACGCTTGTGTTCATGATGGTTTCCATTATGCTGGACATGAAAATTCTTTAATTAAAAACGGAAATAAAGAGTTCTGGGCATGTTGTAAATGCCACAATATGTATTTTTCTAGACCAAGTGGAACTTGGGTTGATAAATTACAATATGATTATGATTTAAAAGACACAGCAGCGTTTTTACCAAGCGTAGCTAGAGATATTGGTAATTTATCTCACGCAACTAATTATGTAGGCACATTAGATGGTTACGCTTTCGATGGCTATTATTCTTATAGTGGCTACGCTCAAGGTATTTTGTCAGAAAACATTAATATTTCACGATATCAAAAAGTTACATTTGCTTTTAAATCAGAATCTCTTTGGTTTATCGTTCAGGATCCAAGTTGGACAAACTCTCTTCCTTATGGACGTTGGTATCAAATAGTGTTAGATCAATCATCTTCTAATACTTGGAATATAAGCGTTATTAAACTTGAAGATGGGACTGTTTCTCGTTCTACTAGTTATTCTGGTTCTGATTTAAAAACAATTGTTGGTTTAGGTAGCGACACTGGTAATTTTTATATTACCAATGTTATGGCGTATTACAAACAAACTGAACTAATGGGCACAAAAGTTGATGAATGTGTCTATTCTGCGAACGGAATACAAACATACGATACTTATGAACTTGTTCCTAGTGGATTTGAACAAGTCCATGTTACTAGTTCAAAAACCAGTGATGGCTCTTTCTTTAGTGGAGAATATTATTCCGCCTTTGATTTATCTAGTTATTCAAAAGTTAAATTTGCTTTAAAAACAATGGGATATTTCTTATGTAACCACTTGTGGAATAGTTATGTTTGTGGCACCTCTGATTGGCTTATTTTCGAATTAACAAAGACTGGTGCATATACTTGGGATTTAGTTGTTACTAACTTTAAAGGAGAAACATATTATACAGAGGAAGGACTCTCGGGTGATATGGGCGCTAATCCTGGGGTTTATACCTCTAATTCATTAAACGCAATATTATATGGAAAACCATCTGGATTCTACGCTGCGAAAAAGAATGGCGTTGATTTAAAAGTATACGCCACAGAAGTTAGAGCGTATAGTTCAATTACTTTAGATAACAATTACAAGATTATCTATCAAGGAGATGATAGAAATGCTTGGAAAGCATCTCAAGACTTGTTTGATAGAATTGGTAGAGTTTCTTCTTGGAGTATTTATTTAGTTCCTCAAGAAGCAGCGTCTGAAGTCTATTCAAGTAGTTCTAAGATCATTTCAATTGGTGACACTAATTATGCTAGAACTGCAGGGGTTACCGCTGATAGTAATATGGGTCCTGATGGATATGCAATTGTCAGTAAAGGCAAATCAATCATTGTGGTTGGCAATTCTTCTAGAGCGATGATGCCTGCTATTAGAATGTTACTAGAAAAAGCATTTGATTTTGATTGCTTTGCTCACTCATCAACTGATATGGTTACCACGTATAAAAAAACCTCTACTATTGAGATTGAACCATTATCTATTTACCGTAGGTCTTCTATTGGAATTAGACAGATTACTGCAGATGATGACACTTTAAGTGGAGGATACAGGCTTTCTTTAGGCTATTCATACGATAATAATGGTGGTGGACATGTTACTTCAGACGTCCATACATTAAGTAGCCAATTCTTATCATATGATACCTTTAATTCTTCACACTATCGATGGTTTAGAAAGAGTGGCAGTGATATTCAACTTTGTTATTCCGCTAGAGGGAATTCAAGTGAATATAACGCGATGAAACAGCAACTTGTTAGTGAAATAACACCTCTTATTGAGAACTTTGAAGGAAAGACAGTGTATGTTGATTTATCAATTAGAGACAACTGGTATCAATGTAATTGTAGTTCTTGTCAAAACGAAATAGCACATTATGGTTCTTATGGAGCACAAATATTACACTTTGTTTCTGAAGTAGCAGATATGGTAGACGCTTGGGCTGAAGTTAATGTTCCAAATAAAACAGTCAGATATCTCACTTTAGCGTACCAACAAGCTCAAGAACCACCTACAACTTTAGACTATACTTTAAATCCACATGTTATTACTTATTTTGCTTCGCCTAAAGCAGACTTCTCTTTGCCTTATAATCAAGGAGACAACAAGCAATATTATGACCAATTAGTGGGATGGTCAAATTTATATAATAGTTTAGGTTATAACGATAACCTTTGGTTCTGGGTTTACGGCAATCAAACTCAATGTTATATGTATCCATATAATGACTTTGAGATGACTCAACCATTAATTCAATTACTTTCTAATCTTGGTGTTAGCTCTGTTCATATGGAAACTCCATTTGTAACTAGAACTCCATGCTTTGAAGATTTAAACATTTATGTTAAAGGCAAATTATTAAATGACTGCAACATCGATTATGATGCGACAGTGGATAAGTTTATGGAATATTATTATGGTCCTGCCGCTAGTAATATGAAGTTATATTATGAGCAAATCAAAGGTGTGATTCAGGCTAACGTTGATGGAACTATTTTTGGAGAAGCTAATAAAAAAGAGTATTGGCCTATCGCCACTGTAACAAGCATGATTTCAAAACTTGATTCTTGTTTACAAGATGTCTCTTCTATTGAAGATCAAGATACTAGAGAAGCGTATTCCGAAAGAATACATCGTGAAAGAATAACCCCTATCTTCATTCTTTTAGAACACTATGTTAATAGTCATACATATTCAAAGTCTCAAATGACTGATTATTTGAACGAATTTAAAACATATACCACTAAATATGGCATTACATATTTCAACCATAATACATCACTATCTGGAAGAATTACTTCTTTCACCAATGCGGTTAACGCTCTTACGTATTAGTAGTGGAAGACAATATTTTTGATTACTGCGTTAGTAAGATTAATATCGTTTCCAGAATATCCATTAATATCTCGAGATACTAATTCAATATCATAAGCTTGATTAAATCTATTCGCGTAATACACTGCATGAATAATGTTGTTTTCATTTTTAAAGAATGTTCCTTCATCACTATATGTCACATCAGTGTTGTTTGGCCCGCCAAACCAACAAGTAACAATTGATTTTACATCGCTATTATTTGGAACAATAATATCAAATTCAATATAAGAAACCCCGTAATTTATAAATTCTTCGATTAAACTATGTGATAGTTTCATACGACTCTGTGTGAAAGAAATTGTCGCGGTATTATTGGAAACACTATGAATGGTTAAGCCACTAAAGTATTTAGAAACTGTTTTTCTTGAGAATAAAACGTCTTCGTGGTTTGTTGAAATGAATTTGAAACTCACTCTTAAGTTTTCTTTTGTTCCATAGATACCGCTATTATCTTGACCGCCTGAAACATTATAATTTTCGTGTGAAGTCATTATCGCAATTGAACGATTTGTGTCTTCTAATTCAATTGTTACAGATCCTCCACCTACTAAGATTTGATTGTTGTAATCAATTTCTTCGCCATTAGTCTTAAATACATATAAATTATGATTGTTGCCTTCTATGTTGATTCTTACTCTTGGGAATCCTCTATTAATTGCGACATCCATTCCATCAAATAGAATTCTTTTCCAATCATATGAAATATTATTTATTTGATAAACGAATTCATTATTATATGAACTAACTAATTGAGCATCATCATAAGCGGTTGTAGTTAGTGGTGGGAATTTAGATAATTTGAGATTGCTAATAGTAACCCTAGCAGGCAAATTGTTATCTAAACTTACACCATTAGCGTCTCTTATTTGTACCTTACAGGTAGCCCCACTAACATTGAACTTGTTTAGTGGAATGACCAGATCATTAGCTAAGGCTGTTTGATAAGTAAATACTTGATAACTTAATGAACCAGATGTAAAGAAAACTGCGTATTTTGCGGTAGTGCTATTTAAGCTTGTGGCGTTAATTGTTAGCGACATAGTGTAATAGCCTTTATTAATAAAATCACTGATATAATCGCTTGTAATAATGAAACCATTAGTGGTGACATCAAAAGTTGCTGTATTAGATGATGAATCTAACACTAAGTTGGTGTATCCACTAATCATCTTAGAGAATCTATCTTCATTTTTAAATGAATAGGATTGCTCTTCTGATATTCCACTCAAATTATAAATAGAATCATTAACGTGAGAACCGCTTTCTTCAATTGGGGTATTAAAGACAATATTTCTACTATTGTTATAGTTTGATAGAGTGGAGCCAGTGTAATATGTTCCGCTTGAATTTTCATAAGTGAGTTGCATCTGGTTTTCGCTTCCATCCATATCACCAACATAGTAATTGTTAGAAATATGATTAGCGAATTGAGAATTATTAGTGCCACCTAATGTGTCAATTGGGTCGTGCATCATTATCACTCCGTGATATGTTGATCCTTGATTTGTGACATTAATTATATTTTCATGAACGTCCCAGGACGAACTTCCCTCATCCAAGTAGATTCCTCCATTTAATTGGTAATTGACTTCGATATAGTTGCCAGATATTTCGTTATATATTTCTAACGAGCTATTTGGGAAGCTTCCTAATGTATATATTCCTCCTCCATCATGGAAGGCATTATTCATCACGTTAGAAATACGATTGTTTAAAATACGATAACGATTATGACCATAGCTATTTTGGCTATATAACCATCCCCATCCAACAGAGATACCGCTATAAGCGCCATTAGAAATATTGTTGCCATTAATTGTTAATCTATCAGCGTAATAAGCACAAATGCCTGGGCCGCCTTGATATAAGAGGCCATAGTTATCGATGTTATTGTTTCTAATAGTGGTGTTTTCAGGAATGTCTCCAGCGTATGCTTTGGCTGGATGACCGACAATAACTCCTCCAGCACCAGAATTAATGATTTGACTATTAGCGATAACGGCGTCAACGCTTTGAGTGTCGATACAAATTGAAGCGTTTGAAGCGTTTTTAAAGACACAGTTGGTGAACTCAGTGCCAACACTATTAATATGAACCATTCCTGATATTGTTTTATCTTGATTCAAAGATGAATCATAGTACCAAGATGTTTGAGTTTCAGCAAAACCATTAGTTAATGGTGAAGAAAAATTACTTCCACTAAATTGGATGTTATTGAAAGTAACATTATCAACGATACCTTCTGTATCTAACACTGTTTCAACACTTGAGATTACGAATGTATCTGTGTTAATGGTGGAACTATTAGAAGGCATATAGTACAAATAGCCTTCGTCTTTGTCATAATACCATTCACCTGCTTCATCTAAAAAAGCGATGTTGTCTTGTAGATATCCACTGATGGAGGTTGTTGTATTAGGGCGATATGAAGGGGTTCTGTCGTAAAAAATGTTGTTTCCATTCTCATCAAAGTTCAATGTGTGAGTGATTGTAAACGAACCACTAGAAGATATTAATGTGACTACTCCGATGTTTTGAGCCCAATTCTCTAATGTTACTAATTCACATAATCCAGATACCGAACTTAGATTAAGCGTGTTTTTCTTAATCGACATTTTTCTATTTGAATATGAATAGGTAAATGAGTAATTGCTTGTCTTCGCTAAAGTTTGTGATTCGTCGTTAACGATCAATGATGAGAACTTACTGATGTTTTTACCAATTGAGGCACGATATATACCATTTGAATACAAAGACCAAATGCCTTTTGATAATTCATGTCCTCCATAAATAACGGTGTTGTTGCCACTAATTGTAATAGGTGTATAGTTATTTCTTTCTCCTGAAAAAGAAAAAGTGTTATCTAAATATAAGTTTCCGCTAGGAAGATTAATTGAGATTTCATCAATGTCATCTAGTTGGTTATCACTTAATCCAATGGCGTAGTTATATGCAGCGTGGATGTTTGGTAGTGTTAATGAGTGAATATCTATATTGTATTTGTGTTCACTTATAGAACAAATATATCCATCAGCAGGATCTGGTTTCACTGTTGAACTACAAGAATATTCAATGATGATTGAATTAATATCAACTTGATTACCTGTTAAGTTATCAATTCTAAAATATGAAGGGAATTGACTATTGAAATAATATGTTTGTTCGCTTGTTATACTTTCTTGATAATACATTTCTTCATCCCAACCATATGAAATTGATAACTTGTTTGAGTTAGAAGAACTGTAATTGATATAGAGACTCTTTAAACCATTAATTGGATTTGAGTTGGCGAAGAATCCTCCATAAGAAAGAGCACGCCACTCGCCTCCGTTTAAGATTCCATTATATGAAAAAGTAATATTGTTGTTGTTTTTTGTTTTAATTACTGCCTGTCCATTTCCGATAGGAATCTTGTTAGAAGAATCATTAAAGGACAAATTGAAATCGGAATTGATTCCTTGACCAAAAACTTTAGCATTGTTTTGACCAAAAGCATTTGTTGAAAAGACTATGCTTAACACAAAACCAGATGTTAACAATAATCCAATTATTAAATTACTTTTCTTTTTGTTCATAGTAATCAATGAGTAAATCTACCCATCCTCTTGCGGATTCTTCATTTGCTATACTCCAACCATGTCCACCTGTTTTATATGATCTAAAAAAGTGAGGAATATGGTATTTCTTTAAGGAATTAACCATTCTTTGAGCGTTTTCAAATGTGACGATTGGATCGTCTTCACAGTGGATAATGAATGTTCTTGGATAATTGCTATCGACGATTTCATCAACACTCCAATTATGGAGATTAGTTTCACTATATTCTCTTCTTAAACAATAGATAGCGGTTTGTTCATTTAAGCAAGTTCTTAGATTAATTACTGGATATATCAACGCAAGAAGGCCTGGCTTTGGCAAGTCATATTTGATATAGCCATTTAAAGTTGTTCCAAAGTGTCCAGTAACAAATCCTGCGGCGCTGGCACCTAAAACAATATAGTCATTCATGTTGATGTTTAATTCTTGTTTGTGATTTAAGCAATAGTGAATCGCAGAAGATAAATCATCTAATGGTCCGTTTTTATACGCCCCATCATCGATTGAATAAGTTAATAAAAATATATCGTAGCCTTTATCAAAAAGTTTAGAGGCAATTGGAAGACCTTCTATACCGTGACATACAGAATATAGTCCGCCTCCAGATAAAACAAAGATGACTTTAGAATTGTTGTTATGACTTATATGAATGATAGAAACATCTGGCTTTTCTTTGTTGACAAAGAATTGTTTAACGCTTCCTTCAATTATTTTTTCTTTGAAAAAATTGAAACCATCTAAACCATATCTTGCTGTTTGAATGAGCGTTTGATTAATAACATTATCAAGATATCTTTTTGGATAATACAAAAACGGCATATATTTGCCTATGTCTTTATCGTTACATAAGTCGATAATCGATGTTTTTTCGTTAAAATAATGTTTCATATTTTAACTATATTGTATCACTATGACAAAAAATGAATGTGCTCATTTTTATCATATAATTGTTTACTTTTATATATGATAATCAACATTGTTTTTTGAGTGTAAAATGTAATTAAGAGGTGCTTGTTATGAAAATGGTAAAAGATAAACAATTAGTTGTTGGTGCGGATTTTGCTGGTTATCCACTTAAAGAAGTTGTTTGCGAACACTTAAGAAAAAAGGGATGGGAAATCTTAGACTTAGGTGTCAAAAAAGATAGTGACCCAAACGACACTGATTTGATGTTCCATAGAGTTGGATTAAGAGTTGGTGCAGAAATATCAGAAGGCAACTATGAAAGAGCATTAGTGTTCTGTGGAACAGGAATGGGAATCCATATTGCGGCTTCTAAATGTCCACATGTTCACGCTGGAGTCGTTGAATCTCTTCCTGCTGCTCTTAGAGCAATTACTGGTAATGGAGTCAATGTTTTAGCTATGGGAGCCTTTTATGTCGCTCCTCAAACAGCGTGTGATATTGCCGATGCCTATTTAAGCAATTCTCTAGGATCTGGATGGGAGTGGTGGCACAATTTTTATGAATTTCATAAACTTGCAATTGATGAACTTGAAGCCTTTAATTATGATGAATATAAGAAAAATGGTTTCAAAGTCCATAAATTAGGTGACTATGAACTTACTTTAGACTTTGATAAGAAGCCTGAATAAAATGAACAATAAATTTATTGGCATTGATGAAAGAATTACTCCGTCGTTTAAATCAACGTCTCTACTATTAAGACGTTCTTTTACGCTTAGAAATATCAATCACAAATTCACGTTGCATGTCATTGGACTTGGTATAGCGGTTTATTATATAAACGGCCAAAGAATCACTGATAATGTTTTATGCACGGTTAATAGTGATTATTCTAAAACGCTTTATTTAGATGAATATGATGTGACTCCTTTTGTTAAAAAAGGAAAAAATGTGATTGCTGTTGAACTTGGCAATGGTTTTTATAATGAATCATTAGAGACAGTATGGAAGATTAATCAAGCACACTGGAGAGGTAAAAAGTGTCTTTTCATTAGACTTTCTGCTGATAAAAGAACCATTCTTAAGGGTGACAATAAATTTAAAGTATCTTACTCGCCATATTTGATTTATAACGAATTAAGAGCGGGCGAGATTCACGACCAAAGAAAATATATTCCGTTTGCGTCATTATCATTTGATGATTCAAAGTGGAGCAACGCAGTGTTCATTAACAATCCTCCTAAAGGAAGAATAATTGAAAACAAATGTCCTCCTATTAAGGAGTTTGAACACGTTTCTCCTATTAATGTAACAAAAAGCAAAAAAGGATATGTTTTTGATTTTGGAAAGAATATCTCTGGATATGTCAACGCAAGAATATCTGAAAAAGCGAATTGTGAAATTACTTTCCAATATGCAGAAGATGTTGATGAAAACGGAGAGATTGATTTACATAATTTGAATTGCTATCAAAAAGATGAGCCGTTTCAAATTGACACTGTTATTACAGATGGTTCAACGTTTACGTATAAACCAAAATTCACTTACCACGGATTTAGATATGTCGAAGTCGTTGGCGTTAGTGATATTAGTAACATTTCTTTAGAAGCTATTTTTGTTCACCAAGATATTAAATATATTGGACCAAACCATCACCTAAAAGGTGTTTATCAGAAAATATTTGACGCTGGAATCAACTCGGTTTTATCAAATACATATTATGGTTTTACTGATTGTCCAACACGTGAAAAATTGAACTGGTTGAACGATTTATCTGCATCCCTACCTGTTATTATGAAATATTTTGATGCAAAAGAACTTCTAACAAAGGTATATAGAGATGTTCTTGATTCACAAAATAAGGAAGGGAATATTCCAGGTATTGCCCCTTCTCCTAATTGGGGATATGAATATGGACCACTTTGTGGTGGGATTATTATTACTTTGCCGTATTTGTTTTTTAAACGATATAATGACTTATCACTATTTAAGAGTGGTGATTCTCAAATTAAAAAGTATTATCGATTTGTTAAGAAGAACGTTGATTCTGATTATTTCTTTCTTGGAGATTGGACTGGATCAACTAATCACTCAAAAACCCCTGTCTCTTTTGTTATAGAAACATATATGTATCTATTTGACAAAATGCTTTTAGAATTGACTGGGGACAGACAATACGAAAAAGATTTATTAGTTAGAAGAAAGAAATTAGTTTCATATAAAAACGAAGGACAAACAATTCCTTCTGTGCTTTTATCTTTAGATATTGGTAACAAAGAAGAAAACCTCAATGTATTGATTGACGACATTAAAAAATCAAATAATCACTTTGATGTAGGAATGTTTGGCTTCCAATACTTATTTAATGCATTATCTCAAAATAAAAAAGATGAACTCATATGCAAAATGATTTGTAACGAAGAACCTCCATCTTTTAAGGTTTGGATTGATAAAGGGGCAACATCATTTTATGAAACGTTTGGTGAGACGTGGTCCTTATCAATGAATCACCATATGTTTACTAGTGTCATTCAATATCTAAAATAGATTTATATATTATTTAAAAATTTATAAAACAATTCGAACCATGATTCTGGTTCGAGTTTTTTTCCTATTCCCCAACCATGTTTGCCCGTTTCATATAAAAGGAGCTGGTTTCTTATATTGTTTTTATTTAAAGATTTGTGCAACGCTTCTGATTGAGACACAGGAACACAGTCGTCATCTTTACTATGGACAATCAATGTTGGAGGGAATGTGGATGTGTGATTGATAACAGAATATTTATTAATTAGATACTTAGATGGGTGTGGGCCAATAACAATTTCTTTGATATTGTTTTCAGGCATATGAAAATCAACGATTGGATAGAGGAGACACAAACACTTTGGTTTTGGGTTATTGTGTTTGATATACCCTCTATTGTTTGTACAATAGGAGGCTGCGATATACGCACCTGCAGAGCCTCCAATCAAAAGAAAATCTTTAACATCAACATTTAATTTTGTTTTGTTTTTAACAATATATGAAATAGCGTTATTTATATCAAAGGTTGTTTTATTTAGTTTAGCTTCTTCGTTTAATCGATATGTTAATAAAAAGATATCATATCCTTTTTCGTATAGCTCTTTTGCGATTGGGATGCCTTCGTGAGCGGTATCAATACAAACAAAGCCTCCTCCAGAGACAATAAACGCAAATTTAGTGGCTTTCTTATGTGATATTTGAATTAAATTAACATCTTTATTGTGTTTATCAAAGTTTATAATTGAGGTTTTTTGTTCAACCTTTTTCTCATAGAACCAATTAATTGCTTCTCTAGCGTACCAACTAGTGTCATCGATTCTTTTCTTATTTATGTCTAATGGAAATTTATAATAAAAAAATTCAGAGTATTCTTTTAACTCCTTATCGTTTAAAACATCTTGTATAGTAGCGTCACTATTAAAGCGTGTCACGAGCAGCTTTTCCCTTTTTTGACAAGTAGTCTTTTCGATATTGGAGCGGTGTTTTTCCAGTTGTCTCTTTAAAAATGTGATTTAAATGGGAGACAGAAGAAAAGCCAAGTAAAAATGATATTTCTGAAATACTTAAATTTGAATGTTTCAAGTAATCAGTTGCGAATGAGATTTTAACTTTTCTTAAATATTCAACGATTGAGCAATCAAAATATTTTTTAAATTCTCTAATTAGATGAACGTGACTGAAGTTTGAATAACTAACAACATCTGATACGGTCCAAGAAATATTTTCTTGTCGGTGCATCTGCGCGATTAAGTCTAAAAGCCATTTTGGTTTATCATCAACAACGTTAAAGAATTGATCGATAACGTTTGTTAATATCAAACTAGTTATGTAATTCATAATTAGTTGTTGTTTTTGTTCATCTGAGTTGTTGTAAAGCAAACAATATGTTTCAATCTTGTTGATATAGACATCATTCATTGAAATATTGATTTCACCTTTAAACAAACTTTCATAGAATGCATCAGAATAATTTCTTGCCCATTTTTCAATAGCTTCACATTTCGCCATAATGTTTAGGTGAGACGCTGATTTGCTATTTTGAACAAGCATATGATAATCATCTGGTTTAACGACAATTATTTGTCCACGATTGATTAATTCTTCTTTGCCATTAATTGTGTGTTTATATTCTCCAGATAGGACAATTAAAAATTCCCAATAGTTGTGATTGTGTAAAATTGGGAAGTCATGATAGAGCAAATTGTAAGCATAATCTTTTGATGGATCTGCAAATGCATCTACAAATAAATTTTTCATAAGTATATTATTAAGGGGAATATAAAAAAATACAAGTTTTAGCAAATTATTTGACATCGTTATTTCGTATAATAAAATCATAGATAGAAGTGACACCACTATGAGTAAGGCAATTAATTACAAATCATTAGCAAACATTCCTTTTGAAGAGAAACCAAAAGACTATTTTTATCCATTATGGAGATATTCAAAAAACCCAGTTATCAATAGGAACATCAATCGTGTAATTGATAGAACATTTAATTCTTCGGTTGTTGCATATAAAGGTGGGTTTGTTGGTGTTTTTAGAGGCGATAAAAGAAACGCTTGTCCAAATCTTTTCCTTGGAAGATCAAAAGATGGAATTAGATTTGAAATAGAAGAAACTCCAATTAGTTTTGTTGATGAAGATAGTGGTGATTTATGTGAGACCGATTGGCAATATGACCCACGTTTAATTGAAATTGATGGGACTTATTATATTGTTTGGTGCGATTGTTTCTCTGGTGCGACTATTGCGATTGCCTATACGAAAGACTTCGTAACATTCAAAAAAATTGATCACCCATTCTTACCGAATAATAGAAACGGTGTTCTATTCCCAAGAAAAATAAATGGAAAGTATTATATGCTCTCTAGACCAAGCGATTTAGGTCATACACCTTTTGGTGATTTATTTGTTTCTTCTTCTCCTGATTTAAGATTCTGGGGAGAACATAGATTGGTTCTTGAACACGGATGGGCGTGGTGGACATCACTTAAAATTGGTGGCGGTCCCTCTCCAATTGAACTTGATGATGGATGGCTAGTTTTTATTCATGGAGTTACTAAAACTTGTAATGGTTATGTTTATAGTGTTGGTGCGATTATCGTTGATAAAGATGATGTGTCGAAAGTTAAGTATAAATGTGATGATTATTTGTTGACTCCAACAGAAAATTATGAGACAAATGGTTTTGTACCAAACGTTGTTTTTCCAACTTCTATTCTAATTGATGGAGACACAGGAAGAATTGCGATGTATTATGGTTCTGCGGACTCATATACATGTCTAGCGTTTGGATATATCGACGAGATTGTTGATTATGTTAAAAAACATTCTGTGAAATAATGCCTTCTATTGAAATTAAAGATCTAAAAGTAACTTACTATAATGACACGAAAGAAACTTTGGCATTAGATGGTGTCAATGTTTCTTTTATTAACGACAAAATCGCTGCGGTTATTGGACCTTCTGGATGTGGGAAAACCACTCTTTTAAGAACTATCTGTGGTTTCCTTGATTATGAAGGAACAATCACTTCTGATGGAGTTGATTATTCTACGATTGATTACAAAAAAAGAAATATGTCGTATATTGATCAATCTGTAACGATTAATCCAAACATAGATGTTTATAACAATATTGCTGATCCACTAATTATTAACAAAGTTAATCGCTTAGAAATAGACAAGCGGATTAAGAAGATTGCTATCGATTTAGGGATAGACAGATTCTTATCTCTTTTTCCATCTCAATTATCAGCAGGACAAGTTCAATTAGTGTTACTCGCTAAGGCTATTGTTAAGGAACCTGACCTTTTATTATTCGACGAGGCTTTTAGTGGTGTTGACCCAGGAAGTAAAAAAAGAGTGTTCGATGTAATTAAATCTCAACGTGAGAATCACCCTTTGACTATGATTTTTGTTTCTCATAATTATGAAGAAATAGCCGCTCTTGCGGATTATGTAGTGGTTATGGATAAAGGAAAGGTTGATAGAATTATTGATCGAAACGATAAAATGTTTAACTCCCTACATAAAATGATGGAGAATAATGGCGACAAATAATATGGATAATAGTGCTCTCCCAGTTAATAGAAAAAGTGAATTTAAATACCTCATCAAGTATCGATGGAAGTCTCTATTGATTCTTGGTGGTATTTTGTTTCTTTTTTCTATACCTTTATTTGTTTCGCTTTTAATTAAAGATTTAAAAGCAATTTCTATTGTTACCACTATGGAAGGGAATGACGAATTATCTGTTTTGGTTATTAATGACCTCTTTTATGCGGTATTTATTATTCCTTCTATAATCATTCTTTTTATAGGCTTATCTGGGTTTTATAGAGTCATCAGGAACTATATTTGGGCAGAAGGTGTTCTTCTTAAACACGATTTCTTTCTCGGCATTAAACAAAATTGGAAACATTTTGTGATTAGTGGAATTATATTCTCGCTTCTTTATTACGCGATATATGTAGCCACTCTTTATATCGATGTTCCATTTGTTAAATATTTACCGTTAGTGTTTTGTGTTTTATTCATTTACCCGGTTATCCTTGTTCATATGAACTTGACTGCTGTTTATAAAAATAGCTATTTTACACAGTTTAAGAACGCTTTCATTTTATATGTGAAAAGAATCTATATTTATCTACCTCTGTTCCTTCTTTTCGCTACTATTCCTATTATCTTAATGGTGCTTCCTGTTCCACTTATTATCAAATACATAATCATATTTGTGTTTATATATCTTTTTATCCCGTTCTTTGTTCTTGGTTTTAGCGTATTTTCTACCTATGTTTTTGATGAGAATATCAACAAAGAAAACCACCAAGAATTATACAAAAAAGGTCTGTTTTGATTTTTAGGCAGTGATAAAAAAATACAATATTTTGTTATCTATAAAACTTTTTCTATACGTGTGCATAGTTTATAATTGAATTAGTAATTTTTGGTTTAGTTTTTTACCAATTGGAGTTTTTATGAAACGTAAATTTAATATCTGTAATATTTCGATGATTGTGTGTTCTTTTTGTTTGGTCGGTTTGACCTCTTGCAAAAAGAATAACGATATACCTCATTCAAAAGACGGCAAAGCAATTATTAATATCGGAACCTATGACGGTGGTGTTGGATCTGAATGGATTAATACGATTTGTAACCGCTTTAAAGAACAATTCGCAGATTACACCGATCCTCAACTTGAATCATTAGGATTAAAAGGTGTTGATTTTAGAGTCGATCCAAACGAGAACTATTATGGTGAAAAACTTGAAAGCGGTTTGACCATGGATATCTATTTCACAGAGATGGTTGATTACGCTTATTACGCAAGAAATGGCTTGTTCCTTGATATTACCGATGCAGTTACATCAAGTTTGTCTGATGTTGGTGACACAGGAACAATTGCAGATAAATTAGATTCCAATTTAAAAAACTTCCTTTCTTGTGTTGATAATAAATATTATGGCTTACCATTCTATGAAGGTTTTTATAACTTAATGTATGACGTTGATCTTTTTGACAAAGAGCAATTGTTCTTTGATTCTGATGGTGTCATTGGAGAAACAAGTGAAAGTGAAAATTTATCTAAAGGACCAGATGATGTCGCAGGAACTTGGGATGATGGTTTGCCACGTACATATGAAGAATTTGATATCTTAATGGATAATTTAAGCGGATCATACACTCCAATCGTTTTGACTGGTGGAACAACAAGCTATGTAAATAGGTATATCCAAAACCATTTTGTAAACTATGAAGGCAAAGAACAATCAATGCTTAATTATACCTTTAATGGTATTGCTACCGATTTAGGAACAGTTTCGGGAGCTGGTGTTGCTAAGAAAGATGATGAAACTACCACGATTAGTTCATACAGTGAAAAAGGCGTAGAACTTCAAAGACAACTCGGTAAATATTACGCTCTCGACTTTTTAAAGAACCATATGATGAATGGAAATCTTAAAACTGCCTCAAGTCATAAAGAGGCTCAAAAAGATTTCATTTCTACAAAATATGGTAACAACCGCAAAGAATATGCCTATGGACTTATTGTTGAAGGTTCTTGGTGGGAAAACGAAGCCTCTTCTTATTTGAAAGCTGATGAAGCTAAAGGTGGAGGAAAACTTAATCGTCGTTTTGGAGTTTTACCAATTCCTAAACAATCGAAAGAAAAACTAGGCGAAAAACAAACAGTGATTTCTTTAAATTCGTCTTTCTGTTTTGTGGCTAAGAACACTATGTTTCCTGAACTCTCAAAGAAAGTCTTAAAATTCTTCCACACAAACAAATCCCTTTCTTCATTCACTACATCAACTTCTGCCACAAGAGCGTTCTCTTACACGATTGAGGAATCTGACGCTCCAAATTGTTCATATTTCGCTCATCAATTAATTGAAATGAAGAAAACTTGTGATATCGTCTACCCATATTCATCTGATAGTCATGTTTTAGACAAGAAGACAAACTTTAAAATGGACAACTATCCTTGGGGTATTGGCATTACAACATCAAATGTTTTCGATCAATTTGTTAATGGATTGGAGATACCAGCTAGTTATTTTGGAAAAATGTATACTTACGCCAAAGAATGGTGGAACAAATAATTGAATTATGACAAAGGCGTTGCTTGGGAATCATAATAAAACAAAATCAAGTACATCAAGCAAAAAAGATAAAATCTTTTTCTATGCCTTAATTATTTTACCACTTGTTCAATTTTTGATTTTTTACGTTTACGTCAACTTCAACAGCATTTTATTAAGCTTTCAAAGATACGATAGTTCTTCCGGTGGCTTTGTTTTTCTTTCTGATAATATTTTTAAAAATTATCAAGGAGTGTTTGAACTAGGCAACCTTGGATTAGACTTAGGGAAACTTATTCTTAACTCTGTTATTTTGTGGGTTTGCATGGTCGTTTTTGGCACCATTCCCGCGATTGTCTTTTCGTTCTATATTTATAGAAAAAGAGCCCTTTGTCATTTTTTTAAGTTCTTCTTGTTTTTACCAAGCATTATCCCTTCAATCCTATTAACAACCGTTTTTAAGGGATTCATGATTGATTGTATTTCTAACATTATGTCTATGTTTGGCACGACCTTTACAACTAGTAGTGGTCTATTAGATCCATATTCAGATACAGCATTTCCAATTTTGCTTATTTATTATATTTGGATTTCTTTTGGCGCTCAGGTGTTGTTTTACTCTAATGCGATGGCTCAAACATCTCCATCACTAGTGGAAGCTAGTCAATTAGATGGATGTGGAGAAGGAAGAATTTTGCTTCATGTTGTTCTTCCTGGGATTATGCCAACAGTAAAGACTTTTATTATTGCTAGCATTGCTGGTTTATTTACCAATCAGATGTTGCTGTTTAATTTCTATGGAACGATTGATAGCGCTCCTAACATTGCAACAATTGGTTACTTTATTTATTCAATGGCCGCTCCTGGCCCATCAAATTATGACAATTATCCATTGATGTCCGCTTTTGGCTTACTATGCTCTGTTATCGCTATTAGCGCCATCTTTGTTGTTAACAAAATATTTAAGAGGTTTGAAAAATGATGATTAAGATTAAACCTATTAAACCTCATCGTAAAACAAACGCTCTATATATTGTTGTTTTCATCACACTAATTATTTATGTTGTTGTTCTTTTAATGCCTTTAATTTGGGGATTATTTATCTCCTTTGTTGATCGTGATGCCTATAGTGAGTATTTGCATAACCCTTTAGTGCTCCCAACAAGCTACACTTTTGATAACTATATTAATGGTTTTGCTGATTTCCAAATTAAACCACTAGGTTCATACACTGATCAAAATATCTTTGAAATTGTTTTCCAAACCTTAGTTTATTCTGGTCTATGTTCTTTAGCGGCGACTATTGTTCCTTGTATATGTGCGTATGCTTCTGCTAGATTTAACTTCAAGTTCGGAAAAGTTGTTTACGGTATTGTTATCGTCACAATGGCAATCCCAATCGTTGGTAATTTGCCTTCTGAAATTAGAGTGGCTCAAGCAATCGGAACTTTTGATAACCTTTGGTTATTCTGGATTATGAAAGCTAATTTCTTAACAATCTATTTCCTTCTTTTCCATTCAATCTTCAAAGGCATTCCAATGGCCTACACTGAAGCCGCAAAAATCGATGGAGCGAATAATTTTAGAATTATGGTTCATTGCATTATGCCTTTTGCGTTAGGAACATTAGGGATTGTGTTCTTACTTAATTTCATTAATTTCTGGAATGACTATCAAATTCCTTATTACTATTTACCTTCTTATCCTGTGGTTGGCACTGCTGTATTTAATTTCTCTCTCCACTACGAGAGATATGGTGGTATCCCTCAACTTATCGCGATGATTTTCATTGTTGCTATTCCAATCATTGTTTTAGCAATTGCCTTTAATAAAAAACTAATGAGCAACTTATCTGACGGAGGCATTAAAGAATGAAAAAAGGATTTAGTACATTTATTGCCGTTTTTGCTTTAACGTCTTTATTAACTTGTATTCCTGGTATTAATAATGGTTTTGCTATACAAGCTATTTCAGAAGTTCCGGAAGAAGTCGCTATCGGAACAGAGATAGATATTGAGATGATTGACATTGAATATCATGGCGAAACTAAGAAAGCCTCATCTTTAGTTGTTCACACTCCAACTGGCGCTAAAATTAATTCTTCAAAGATTAAATTTAATGAAGCTGGAAAATATGTTTTTGAATTTTCAGCAGTATTTGAAAATGAAACAGTTACAAAGACATTGGAGACGATGTCACTTAGAACACCTGCGAGTATGTTTAGTGCCTCAAACGCGACAATTGAGCCAGGTTCTTTCGCGTATAGTGACAAATTAGAAAAAACTCTTGGAATTGAAGAATATAAAGGAGTTAAGGTCGATTCACGTGATGGTGGTACTGTCACATTTAATAAAATATTAGATTTTTCTAATGCCTCTAAAGATGATTCGTTTATCGATTTCATTGTTGAACCATCTACCGAAGGTGCTTATGACATTGGCGAAGTTATCATTACTTTGACAGACACTGATGATTCAAACAATAAAGTTGATATAAGGTTTGTTGATGGTTATGCGGGGTCTGGTGTTCATAAACGTCTTACATACGCTACCGCTAGAGCAAACAATCAATATTATGCTGGATATGAATCTCGTTATGATGTTTGGCATATCAATGATGACCAACACGGAACAGCAACATTCTTAACTCTTAGAGGGTTAGACCAAACCATTATTGCTTCTTTTGGCACTGGTTATTTGAATTCTCAATTATTCTTTGACTACAGTTCTAAACAAATTTTTGTTAAATCTGAATTTGAATCGAAAGGTAGTGTCGCTAAGATTAATGACTTAGATAATGTCGATTTATATCCAACCAATCCGTGGAGGGGTTTTAAAAATAATCGTGCGATATTGTCAATTACCACAAATGATGTGTCTGGTACTGGTGGTAAATATATTGTTAAATCGATTCTTGGTTATGATTTGTCTCAAGAATTATTAAGAGATACAACCGCTCCTAAATTATCAATTGACTTTGACGGCTATGATCGAAATGACTTACCACTTGCAAAAAACGGCAATACCTATCCATTATTTCCTGTTGATGCGTTTGATGATTTTGATGATGATTTATATTTAAACACCAAGGTTCAATTTTATGACGCTGCTAATAAGTCATATATTGATATCCCGTTTGAAAACAATAGGTTTGTTACTAATTATTTTGGAAAATATCTAATTTCTATTTATTGCTCTGATCGAAGCGGAAATGAAACGAGTGATTCATATGTTGTCAATTGCTCTTCTGCTATTAAGGATGTTGAAATAGTAGTTCCAGAAGATGGTAGTGGTGTTCATCGCGCTTTTGAATCGGTGGAGTTATGTTCCTTAGATGATGTTGTTATCAAAAACGCTCAAGGGAAGATTGATTTGCGTCGATATTTAATTGGCCCAGATGCTAATGAAATTGAACTTAAAAACAATTATTTTGTTCCAAACACTATTGGCGTTTATCAAATCAAATACGTTGTCAGCGATATATATGAAAAATTAGTATCTAAAGTTGTTGATTACAACATTGAAAATATAGAGCATCCATTAATTGTCGAAGACATTAACTTACCACCTGTTATGATTAAGGGACAATATTTTGATATTCCTCGTGTTGGATGCAAATACCCAAGTGGAAATCAAATTGCTGATGGCAAAGTTGAAATCCAAATCAACGGTCAAACTTTTGAACAAGACAAATTATATGTTGAAACAACGGATGACATTGTTATCGATTATATTCCGCATTCATCATACGAAAACAGAAGAACCTTTACGATTAATGTGGTGGATGGAAAAGATTCAAGCGGAAGAATAAATAAGGGAAATTATTTCTATTCTGAAGACTCTGAGTACACTCCAGACACCGAAGGGAAAACACTACAGTTTTCAACCAATAGTGATTCGTATATTAACTTTATTAAATCGGTTTCTTCAAACGACCTAGCTCTTTCGTTTGGCTTAGATAACGAAACAAAATTTAATTATGATAGTTTTCATATCAAAATTAGAGATAAATACGACTCCAACAAAACATTAACAATTAATATTGTTCCTGAAGGTGGAGAGCTTAAATTATATGTTCCGTTTGATAACATTGGTAAAAAACTTGATTGTGATAGTAATAGTCAGTTTGAACTTTATTATCGAGCGTACTATAAATCTTTGATAGACCGTAATTATAAAGATGTTTGCATTATTAATTATTTCGATAATGGTGAACCATTCACAGGATTCTCTAAAGAAGTATATGTTTCGTTTGGGTTCGTTAACCCTATCGATTCATCTAAAGTGTCTTTAATCTTTATCAACAATCAATCATTCAAATCATCAATCGTTAAAGACAACGCTGGTCCACAAATAGTTACTGATAGCAATCTTAACTGGGCAAATGAATTAGGATCTGAAATCACTATTTCTGAAGCAAGTGCGTTTGATGTTTTGTCATACGTTGATTACTTATATGTTTCTATGGCTGATAGTAGTGGGAACAAGATTTTAGATAAAGCGGATGCTTCAATCGATCACAAAGTCGTTTTAAATAAATATGGTAGTTATCGTATTGAATATGATGCGAAAGACGGTAATGGAAGAACTTCAAATCGTTCGTTCACTATTTGCTGTGTTGAAAACGAAAAGCCTCAATTAACAGTGAATTTCACTCCAAGTGAATATTATTCAGTTGGTTCTACGTTTAATCTCCCATCATATACATTTGATGATAATTCTAAGAACTGCTCTTTAGATGTTTCTTTATATCTCCCAAGTGGTCAGGGTGTAGCAATTGAACACTGCGAGATGGTTGATGGAGAAATCACTAAAGAGAATTATCTTGATTTAGACCATTATTCCGAACAATTAGTGCAAAATAGTCACGCTGTTAAGCTTTATATGGTTGGTAAGTATACGTTACGTTATCTAACTATTGATGCATATGGAAATATGAATTTTAAGGAATTCGTATTGAATGTGAGGTAAGCAAGCTATGAAGAAAATATTTTTGATACCATTTATCGTTGCATCATTAGTGTCGTGTAATGTTACGACTGTTTATGAGTACAATGTCATTGAAAAGGTCAAGCTCGTTTCTAATAACGTTTCCGATTATCAACTAGTTAAGGCTAATTCACAAAATGAATATATAAATATCGCGGTTAATGAGTTTGCCACTATGATTGAAAAATCAAGCGGAGCAACATTTAAAGTTGTTGATGAATTAGTAGACTCTTTTGATAGTAGCCTTCCATATATTTCTTTTGGAGTAACATCATTAAGCGAGGCAAATAACATTCAAATGCCTACAGATAACGAATATCTCAATAGTGGTTATTATTTGCTAAGTGAAGATAAAAACATCTATATTCTCGCTGATGAGAATTACAATCTTGAAGGTGTTCTTTATGGAACATACCGTTTACTTGAAATATTAATTGATTACAAGGCATATTCAGATGATGAGATATATGTCACAAATAAAGATGACATCTATATCCCTCCAATTGATGAATCATACGCTCCTTCTTTTGATGAACGTGAACTAGGATATAAAGAGCTTATATCAAACAAAACTCTCGCTACTCGTTTAAGATTATTCAACAAGGAAACTGATAGTCGATGGGCGTTACATGGTCATACATCGACAAACAAGTATCACAATTTGCTAAATCAAGAAACATATAACGACCCGGTTAAACATCCTGAAACATATCATCCAGAATGGTTTGCTGATGCGCCTTCAGATACGTTCTATCAACTTTGTTATTCTGCGCACGGAATTGACTATGATGGAATGGTTAATGAAATGGCGAATAATCTATATATCAACTATATTAGGAAAAACAGTACCGCTAAATACTTTATGATTGGTCAAGAAGACAATCGTGCTTTTTGCACTTGTGATGCTTGTCAACACAAGATGAAAGAATACGGGTGTGAAGGCAAAGTCAGCGGGCTTATCGTATTGTTCTTAAATGATGTTATTGAAAAAGTTGAAAGCATTATGAGAAACGAAGGAGATTTAGCAAATCTCAATCGTGATATTAGATATGTTTTCTTTGGCTATTATCAATCAATAAAACCATTTGACTCTGATAAAATCATTCCCAACAAAAAACTTTATATTGAGTTTGCTCCTATTGAATTAGATTACGCGAAAGACTTCTATTCTGGCGCAACAAACACTGAACTGCATACTTGCTTAGAAAAGTGGGACGAGATTCTTGAAGGAAGAATCATTGTTTATTCATATGATGTGAACTTTAACAACTTCTTGATGAACTTTAACAATTTTGGATCCTTCAAACCTTATTTAGAAGAATACAAAAAACATCACGTCAAATATTTCTATTCTCAAGGTGCAGTTATTAATAACGTTACTGGGTTAACCAATATGCGTTTATATGTAGAAAGTCAACTACTTTGGGATATTAATCAAAGTTATGAAGACTTAGTTCACGACTTTATGCTCCATTATTATAAGGATGCAGCGGAGAGTTTAGAACTTTACTATAAAATCACTAGAGATCGATACACATACTATGTCAACGCTAATCAGGTTGTATGTGGAATTAAGAGTGATATCGTTGATAATCTAGAATGCTGGAATAAGCCAACTGTAGATGCTTTACAAAATGCATTAAATAGTGGACTTAAAGCAATTGAAAAATATAAAGATGAAGATAATGAACTATACACAAAGCTTTATTATCGAATTAAACGTGAAATGATTACTACTTACTACTTATTAATAAGTTATTATTCTGATTTCTATAGTCAAAGTGCTTTAGAAGAAATGAAAGTAGATTTTAATCATCTTGTTAATTACTTTAAGTTGACCAAGATTTCTGAAGCAGGAACAGGAATTGAATTCTAATGGTGGTGGAATTATGAAAAGATTTACTAAATTAGTGTCCTTACTTATCCTTTCTTCATTCCTTTTCTCTTGCAACACAACAATAGTGGTTCAAAAGGATATTCTTGACCCAATTGATATTGTTTTAAATGAAAAAGAAAAGACATTAAATGTTGGAGACCAATATCAAATTCATGCGAAATATATCGTTGATGATAAAGAAGAAAATGTTAGTTTTGCTTATAAGAGTTTGAACACCAATGTCGCTACTGTGTCAAATACTGGTTTAGTTGACGCTGTTGGAGCGGGTGAAGCGATTATTCAAATTACTTATGAAAGCTCAAAGACTTTATTAAAAATAATTGTTCAAGGAAACCAAAGATCTTCCACACTTGGAATTAATATTTTTGATAATCTCATTTCTTTATATAAAGATGATCAATATGAATTTAGATATGAAGCAAGGCTTGATGGATCAGTAATTGATATTGCCGCTACATATTACGATTACGATTCTTCAATTATCAGTATTGCCGATAACGTTATTACCGCGTTAGATGTTGGAACTACAAACGCAAAAATCAAAGTCACTTATGGTGAACTAATCGCAGAAGAATCGTTCACCGTTTCCGTTAAAGAAACCAAATACAATCTGTCTTGTAACTACGAAAAAAGCCAAGTGGTGGTTGGAGAAGAAGATTTAGAAGTTACATATTCTCTTAATTATGGTTCTCAAAACATCAAGAACATTACTCTAAGTGAAATGGATTGTCAAATATCCAACGAAGAAATTGCCGAGCTTAATGGTGACACTATTAAAGGCATTAAAAAAGGTCTATTTGATTTAGAAGCTTCATATCATAATACCGAAACAGGAGAGACCATTACTTCTGTTGATTCATTTAAATGTAGAGAAAAATACGTTATTAAGTCTTTAGATTTAGAAGAACCAATCTATGTTTTAGATGGCGATAGAATTCCTGATAGCGTTAAACCAGTTAGTAGTGATTCATCTTTGGTGTTTGATGGATGGCTTAAAGATGGTAGTGAATTTAACGAACCAGTTGAGAGCAATTTAAGACTAGGCGTTAAATGGAAAATCAACGAATTCAATTTTGCTCAAGATACTAGAGATGCAAAATCTGTTGCCCCTTCAGTAGGAGAAGAAGGAGAAACTATTAACGCTACTCCTTATGATGACGGCGATACATTTATCAATGGATTAGGCTATCTTTTATCAAATAACCGTCTTCCTGGAGATGAAGAAACCTATCTAGACACCGTTGCTAATATTTATTTACCAAAAATTGATTACAGAAAAACCTCTAATATTTCTTACAGCTGGAAAACTAACGGCTATGTTCTTATTGGATACGCTGGTGGAAGAATGGATGGAGGTTCTTTACCACTAGGTGGAACAATTGATGTCACATATGATGGACAAACCTTAAAACAAACCATTACTCAACTATATGACGCAAAACAAACCATTGGTGATAAAGAAATTGATTATAAAAACGTTCAAATTATTTCTGAATGTGATGATTTAGATGTTATTCAAGGAAATGAAAACTTAAAATCAATCTCATACTGGGCTAACGAATCAGCAGGAGATTATTCCAAATATATTTATTTATCAAATCCAAAGGTATCTACTTCTCACGATTATTTGCCTTATATTTGGTTAGATAATTATGTTGGAGAAGCTTTCTTTACAGATGATCCAAACGCTCACTATGAATATGAGTATAAACGTCCAACAATTACTAGATTCTTATCTGAAGATAGAAATGTCGATGAAGACTACCTATTCTACGACCAAGACCGTCAATATGATGAAGGGCAAGGCTGGACTCATTGTCGCGCTGATTACACATTAACACTACCGGCAATTAATTTTGCTATTCAAGGCGAAAAGATTATTATCCCGTGTGAAGTTATTGATGGATTTTACATTGGCTTTAGCGAAGAAAAAGCGGTCACTAATTGTAATGGGTATATTGTATGCGATTATAAGCAAGAAATCGGATTAAATATGTTGCTTCTTTGTGATACTCAAGAAGGAACAGTTCAATATGGTTATGTATGTGAAGATGAAGATGTCATTAACGGAAATAGTGGATTTACATTCCCTGTTTGTTATTCAATGTTCTGCTTTGAAAGAGGAGTTAAATTTTATCAACCACAGATTTGCAAGAACCACAATTTTGTTAATGTTGAAAATATTGCAAAAATTGGTTATTGCTACGATAGCATCTGCTCTATTTGTGGTGAACTAGGAGAACAGCCGAAAGATGTAATGCATCTTAGTGATATTGATTTTACTGTTCATCAATATGGCGCGCACGGAGGCGTTTGGGGAACAAACGTTCAACCAACTACAACAACTGTTAAATATGAGGCCGCTAAAGCGGAAGAAGCAATTGTTAGTTTACCAAGAATTGACTTCAAGGCTTTTGACAGTGTTGAATTCTCTGTTAAGTGTGATTCATTCGCTATTGGAGCTGGCTTAGAAAGCGGTTCATATATCTTGCCATATAGTTCAAGTAGCAGTAGCCCAGCACACACTGGTGTATTAACGTTTGAATTGGGTGGAGACGGTTTGCACGCTTCATTAAAATGTAATGAAACATCACAAGTTCAAAATGCCATAATTACTGATTCTAGAATAATTAATGGTGATGAATCATTTATCTTATATATTTATTGCCCTGACTATCAATGGCAGACTGTTACTTTTGGATTAACATCATTAGTCAGTCCATGCACTCATAGCTTTGTTAACACTGCTGCTAGTGAAAAGATTGGTTATTATGACACAGTGTGCTATATCTGTGGTGAATTAGGAGATTCGTCAGAAGATATTATGGGGTTTGATGATGTTGATTTCACTATTTATCAATATGGGGCACAAGGTGGTAAGTGGGGTACAAATGTTCAACCAACCGCTAAAACAATGGTTTTTGAAGTAACAGCGGCTAAAACTGAAAATGAAATAAAATTACCAAAAATTAACTTCAGCTTATATAAATCAGTGTCGTTTACTCTATCAGGAAATGACTGGTCTTCTAGAGTTGGATTAGAAAGCGGTTCTTACGCATTCCCATATGCATATAGACCAGAACCATATTCAGGAACATTAACTTTCACGAATGATGGAAATCAAGTTACTGTTTCCTTAAATTGTGCTGAAGGAACTACCCAAAATATTGTTATTTCTGACCCAGATATTATTAATGGAAACAAGTCATTCTCTTTGTATATGATTGCTGATGCAGCATATAGAACTATCACCGCCGAACTAACAAATTTGAGCTATTAGTCAACTTAAAAAAGTGTAATTTCTTATCATAGTTTTGTTAGTTTCATATAAAAAAACGAAGAATTATTTAACTAAATAAACAAATGATTTAAAGTGATGATAATCATAGTTTTTTTCAAATATTAGATATCTTTAGGAGGCTTATTTTATGCAAAAAAAATATCTATTATTGTCACTAACTAGTATTGTTGCGGCGGGAGCAGTATTTGCTTTAAGCATTTCTAATAGTGTTCCGTTTTTATCCACAGCAAGTACTGGTACACAGTGGAACCATTATGAAGCTGTTTCTGCAACATGTGACAAATATGGTATCAAAGAATATTGGACAGATTGTAAAGGCAATACCACAATCGTTGAACCTATTGAAGGCCAAATGATTGAAAAGGGACAACCATCTGCCGAAGACATCCAATACATCGTTGATACTTATGGTGCTGGAGACGAAAGAATCGTCGCTAAAGTTGCTCATAATTTTGTAGATACAGTTGTTACTAGTAAAATTGGTTACTTTGGAACTGCTTGTTCGGTTTGTGGCGAAGCTGGAGAATTATCTGCAAACGTAATGCAATTTGCGGATATCGACTTCACAAAAGCTACATATGGCGCTCAAGGTGGTAAATGGGGTGACAATGTTCAACCAACCGCTAAAGGAATGGTGTTTGAAGTAAATGAAGGTAGTGTTGAAGAAGAAATCAAATTACCAAAAATTAACTTTAGCTTATATAAATCAGTTTCATTTACATTAGCAGGAAACGACTGGTCTAGTAGAGTTGGATTAGAGACCGAATCTTACGCATTCCCATATGCATATAGAGCAGAACCATATTCTGGCACATTGTCATTTACTGTCAGTGGCAATCAAGTTAACGCCTCGCTTTACTGCGCTGAAGGAACCACTCAAAACGTTACTATTTCCGATTCTGACATTGTTAACGGAAATAAATCAGTTTCCTTATATATGATTGCTGATGCAGCATATAGAACTATTTCTGCTGAATTAACAGCATTAGCCGATACTTGTGAACACAATTATGTTCTTGACACAAATTGCTTAGGAAAAGAAGTTTGTTCTATTTGTGGTGAAGCAAGAGCCGTTGCTCCATCAATCGATTTTGCAACTAATGGCATCTATGGTATGTATGACTGGTACAAGAGCTTTGGCGCACCAGACGCAAGTTGGGTCTTCAATGTTGAAGCTAATAGCATCCATTTCTATACATATAACTCAGGCGTCTATTCAGAAGTGTGCTTACCAAGAATGTACTTTGCTGGATTTAGCGCAGTTACAATCGATTTCACAATCGCAAACGCTAGTGAAAAATATTCGTTTAATTCTGATTTAAGCGATTACTACACAGTTCCATCTGCATCATTTGCAGCAAAACTTGTATTCTATAACATCACCAGTTCATCAATGGTTGCATCTCTTAGAGATTCATCAAATAACATTCTTCTTAGTAAGGTTGTTACAGATGCAAATGTCCTCAATGGCGTTGATGGATTTAAGTTCTATGATGAAGGCGTTGGATTAGGCGATGAACACTTAAGCAACTTTGCTTTCGTTGGTGAACACGCACACAATTATGTTGCAGATGCAGGTTGCATCGGCAGAGAAGTTTGTTCTGTTTGCTATGCAGGACATGGCGTTGCCAACCCATCATTTGATTTCTCATCAAATTTATATGGTGCCTACGATTATTATGAAGGCAATGGTTCAATCGATTCTTCATGGGTAGTTGCTAATGGAGCAAGCGAAATTAAATTTGTTAACGCATTCAATGATGGAAGCATCTTTGACTACCATTTACCAAGAATTTATTTCGCAAATTTCTCAAGCGTTTCAATCAATCTTGTTATTAACTATGCTGGTGAAGTGTTTGCTCTTGAAAACAGTTTTTCACAATCATTTACAGCACCATTTAGTAATTATGATCACGCTCAATTAGTGTTTGAAAACATTTCAAGCTCAAGCATGACTGTTAAACTTAATGACGCATATGGCACAACATATGCTCAAGTTACATGTTCAAACGCTAATGTTTTAAACGGAGACGAAGGATTCGTGCTTTATGCTAAAGGCTCCGGAAACATCGCGTATGATGCATTAAACAACTTCACCTTTGTTGCCTAATGTATAATTATTAGTTACATCAAATTAAAATATTGAAGAAAAAGGTCAACAGAACTTTATAGAGATCATTGACCTTTTCTATTTAGTTGAGATTATGAGAAAAAAAGTTCATCTTGTATGTAATGCCCATATTGATCAAATATGGCAGTGGGAATGGGAAGAAGGCGCTTCTTGCGCTTTATCAACATTTCAAAGTGCTGAAAATCTTTTAAACGACTTTGATTACAAGTTCAACCATAATGAAGTAGTTTTATATAAATATACTGAAAAATTTGCCCCAGCCTTGTTTAACGATATTAA
>CADCGC010000003.1:102290-149397 GCA_902800905.1 uncultured Erysipelotrichaceae bacterium | reverse complement strand
TCCAAATATTGATGCTTTTGGAAATAACTTTCTTTAGAAAAACTTTTAAGATTTTAATTTCCAGAGATTTTGGAAATGACTATTTTATTTAACAATTTTTTATTCATTACGACCGAATATAATTATTGCAATTCATCCCCCACCTAGCTATAGAGGTAGCCATCGATGAATAAAAGCGTTTTTAATCACAATATCGATGTGGGGGACTTCTTGCTTAAGGGTGTTAAAAAAGGAGATATGTATCTCGATGAGAACTATCCCCATTATTGGATGGAAAAGAACTTGTAGTTGAATAAATAAGCAATCTTTCTTATAATAATCACGCTCATAAAAATACTACCTGAGCGAATCAATATCCTTTCAAAAGCAATTTAGAGATCAATTATTAAGGAGGTAGTTTATGAGCAAGTTAATTGATTCGCGCTTGATTGGCCAGTCCATCAAGAGCCTAAGACTAAGTAGACACTGGACACAGGACTACTTGGCCGACATCGTTGGCTACAGCGTAAGAAATTTACGCCGTATCGAAAACGATGGTACCGGGAGTATTGACGTTGTTAATACTTTCGCGGATATCTTCCAGGTATCTGCATTAGACATCCTTAACGGGGTGTCTTTTCTTTTTCTCATAATACGGTGTTACGACGGTGTAAACATCATCGTGTTTTAAAACAATTGGATTGAGGTGAGCGTACTTCCTAACATACTCTTGGACTGGCTCTGGACAATCCTCAACATCAACCTTAACAACTCTCACAAATCTCATAATTCTCTTGCAAATCCCCATTATTAATTAAAAAAACACTGGCGACCTTCGTCATACAATACTTACTCTAATTTGTTATTCACGCACGTTCACGCCGGGCTGAGTAATAGGTAGCGACCCTAAGACTTCCGGAATGGGTTATTACTAACCGAGACAACGGGAGGAAGTAGATAATCCTCCAACTTTCAGAGAGCTTCAGCGGATCATTGCATAGTTCTAAGCCTAAAAAATAATCCGGCATTCTCCTACTCAAGCCCACCAAAGTAGTTATAGACAGTTACCTGCCTTCAAGCCGAGCACTTCTTTTGAGAACGCAGATGGTGGTTTCTCACGCCAACATCATCACGTGGGACGTATTGCTACGGAGCCTCTTGTCGTGCCTACTCGGGTGGCCGTTTACATCGAAGAGCGTATTGCGCCTCTAACCAAAGCGGTGTTTTATTCCCGAGAACCAATACTGGTCTTAGAGAGCTATGCAGTATCCCACATAACTTCCTCTTTTGGCTAGGCCCCAGCCATCAGCAAGATGACTTCACTGGGTTCCAATGTGCCTATAGTTTAATATGCTGTCAATAGTAATCGTGAGGACATCGTTTGTCCTCTTATAAAAATAATCATTTATTTTGCTTTTAATAATACGAGAGAATATTATTATCATATGAGTTAGTTATGACTAACTAACAAATAGGAGGAATTATTATGTATAAATACATATTAGGAATAGATGGAATGAGATGTGGGATGTGTGAAGTGCATGTTAAAGACCTTATTGTGAAAAATATAGAAACTACAAAAGTGGTTGCATCACACTTAAAAAATACAGCAATAGTGTTTACTACTTTAGATTTAAGTATTGAAGATTTTAAAAAGATACTTGACCCTACTGGATATAGAATTACAAGTTTTGTGAAGAATAAGGCAGTTAAGAAACTCCTTGGGTGGAAATAGTTATGGCGGAATATGTTTATCCATTAATTGGAATACCATTAATATTTGTTTGTACAACGTTAGGCGCGTTATTTGTTTTCTTTATTAGGAAAAAGGAAATCTCTCCAAAGTTAAATAAAATATTTGTGGGATTTGCGGCTGGCGTCATGTTCTCTGCTTCTTTCTTCTCGTTAATTAAACCCGCTCTAGAAACTGAAGTCTCATATATGCCTACTTGGGTAATTGTTATGATTTCAATCGTATTAGGCGCTGGATTCTTGTGGCTTATTGATAAAATTGTTCCTCATTTTCACTCAGCAGAAAAACAAGACGAGGGACTTCCTACACGTGGAATGAGTAAAACTAGCAAAATGTTCCTTGCAGTTACCATCCATAATGTTCCTGAAGGATTATCTGTTGGAATTGCTTTTGGTGTCGCTCTTTCTCAACCAAATAATCAAGCTCTATTAGTAGGAGCGTTACTACTCGCAATTGGTATTGGAATTCAAAACGTTCCAGAAGGCGCAGTGGTGTCTTTACCAATCAAAGGAGAGACCGGATCTTCTTCTAAAGCATTTTTGTTTGGTATGTTATCAGGAATAGTGGAACCAATCGCTGCGATTGTTGGTTTATTCTTAGCAATGCAAATTCAAGGAATCATGCCTTGGGCTTTAGCGTTTGCAGCGGGTTGTATGATTTATGTTGTCGCTGAAGAAATGATTCCAGAAATGACAAGCGAAGGACATGACCATTTTGGTGTTTGGTCATTCATTTTTGGCTTCGTAATCATGCTTGCGCTTGATTGTATTCAATTTTAAAACAATTATTAAAAATATATTTTTAAATCAAATGGTCTTAAGGCCATTTCTTTTTACGTCAACACAATATTTTTAAAAAAATAGAATGCTTACATATATCGTGTAACATTCCTCTATATAGTATTGGCAGAAGTTCCGGGAAAAGGAACAAAAGGAGGAAGTTGCCGTGAGTGTAGTAGTGGCAATTAAAAGCGAAGGAAAAATCGTCATTGGGTCCGATTCACAAGTGACCAAAGGCGGAACAAGAACAACACTAAAGAATCCAAACAATTACAAGATTTGGAAAGTGGACGGAAGCGAGAACTGCCTAATGGCACATGTCGGAAACGTCAGAGACGCGAACGTCGTAAGACTAATGAGAGATGTCATCGATGACTACGATGAATATCGAGACAGAGTTAACTACCGATTCGTCGTCAAGTATCTAGTTCCTGAGATAACTAAAACATTGAAGGAAGCAGGATACCTCAAAATGTCAGACGGTTATCTCGAATATATGGACTCAAGCTTCCTATTCGCGTATAAGGACCAGCTATTCATGATCAACTCCGATGGGTGTGTCATTGAAATAGACGACTATGTCGCAATTGGAAGTGGAGCCCAAGAGGCAATCGGAAGCCTTCTCTCCACAGAAGGACAAGGCGCTAGAAGAAGGATTGTTAAGGCAATCAAGGCCAGCGCCGCTAACGACATCTACGTTGATTACCCAATCATCTTAGCGGATACATCAAATACGGAATTCGAAATTGTCACTGAAAAGAATGAGAACAAATATCTCATTAAGGACAACCAAGGAGGAAAAAAATAATGAAAGTATTAGGATTCATCTTCCTGTGGCTATGCTTAGTAGCCCTAGGAATCGTCGCCGTCAAATTTGGATGGTTTGACTATATCGCAAATTGGTTTCAAGGGATGGTGAAGTAAATATGGAACAAATCAAAATCATAAACATCAACTCAAACGCTGATGACATCAAGATCGTCAGTGGAGAATTCTTAAATATTATTAATGGAACACGCTCATACGAGCATGGGGTGTTATCGATTGAAACAACCGATGATTTAGAGTTAGTGCTCCCTGAGGGTGAATATGAATGTATCAATATCACAACCTCGGCTGGAGATACCGAAGTAAAAGTAAGAAATGCAGTCATTGGAAGACTTGATTTTAACTCCGATTGTGGTGACTTAGTGGTAGATGGCCCAGTTAAAGAAATATTCTTCAATTCTCCAGCGGGAGAATATGTAAGAAGAGGCGAAATATCACTAAAGAAACCCCTTAAAAGTCAAACTAGAACCACTAAAACCAATCTCCCAAAACTTCCTGTTCAAGGAGAAGACTGGGTAGGTGGAGAAAGGTATAAATAAGATGAAATTTCAGAAAAATGAAAGCTTTGACTATAACGGTAAGAAAGTCACCATCTTAGATCTCTTAGGAGAAGGAGGACAAGGCGAAGTATATCTAGTGACTTATGGAAGCGATAAATACGCTTTCAAATACTACAAAGATATCCCTAGTAGCGATTTCAAATATAACTTAAGAAATAACATCGCTAAAGGATCACCTTCCTCTAACTTCTTGTGGCCAAAAGAATATATCGAATTCGATGATGACTCATGTGGATATTTGATGGACCTCCGTCCAACAAACTATGTCTCATTTGTTTCTTACCTTACTGGTAAACACAAATTCAAGAGTAAAAGAATCATGCTCAACTGGTGTATTGAACTAGTGAAGAGTTTCAAACTCCTTCATGAAAGAGGATATTCATATCAAGACCTTAATGATGGAAGCTTCTTCTTAGACCCAGAAAAAGGAAGTCTTCTTATCTGTGATAACGATAACGTAACCGCAGATAAAAGAAATCTTGGGGTTCTAGGAAAGATGAGATATATGGCTCCTGAAATCGTTAGAGGAGATAAAGATAGAAATACTGGTGATCGACAAATGCCAGACACTCACTCTGATCGATTCTCTTTAGCTATCATCCTCTTCTTAGCCTTATGTATGGGAAATCCGTTTGAAGGAGAGTGTTTAAAGAAATATGTGATTGTTGATGAGAAAGCTGAATATGAAATGTTTGGCTCTCATCCAGTCTATATCTTTAACGAAAAAGATAAGTCTAATAGACCAATTAGAGGTTACCATTCAGCGGTCATTAAGAAATATCCAGATCTTCCTAGTTATATCAAAGCTGGATTCCATAAGACATTTGTGGATGGCTTAAAAGATAGAGAAAACGGAAGAACAACAGAACTTGAATGGATTAAGTTACTCTGCCGCTTTAGAGATGAACTCATCACCTGTACATGCGGACAAGAATACATATATGGATTTAACGAAAAGAAGAAAAACACTAAATGTCCATATTGTAAGAGTGCGACTAGAAGATTCTGTTATCTCCATATTGGAAAGAATAGAGTGCTTCTAGAACCAAACAAGTATGTCTATGAATGTCATATTGATAAATATTCATCTAATTACAATGCCCCAATTGGAAAAGTAGTAATCAACAAAAATAATCCAAGCTTATGGGGAATTAAGTTGCAGTTAGATAACGATATCCTTATCAAAGATAAGGAAGGAAACGAAAAAACTATTAGTAAGGATGGAGTTATTCCAATCATTAATAATCTAAAAATCAAATTCAAAGATGGAGTGATTGGTGAAATCCTCACTAACTAAATAAAGCGTGAATAATAAAGGAGAAAAATAAGTAAATGAAAGACGCAACATTAGGCGAAGGTATTCGCAAACAAGTATTAAATTTAGTATTCGTCATCGATAATAGTGGATCCATGGAAGGAGAAAAAATCGGCGCAGTTAATAATGCGATTAGAGATGTCGTCTCCATCATGCCAGAAATCCAAGAAGACACAAGTGACGCGGAAATCATGATCAGCGCCATGACTTTCTCGGAAAATTGCAAATGGGTCTATTCTGAACCAAAGAGTGTTAGTGACTTCAAATGGAACGATGTCACCACCGAAGGAGGAACAGATTACTCGAAAGCATATGATGAATTAGCGAAGTTCTTATGTAAAAAAGAGAGCGGTGGAAAGATGCCTGATATTGGAGGAGTCGCGCCTATCATCATTTTGATGAGTGATGGAATGCCAACGAGTCCAGATTGGGAAAATCATCTTGCCTCATTAAAGAAAAAGGGATGGTTTAAAGTCGCTCTTAAATATGCTTTAGCGATCCAAATTGACACTAAAGAAGCAATGGATGTCTTGACTAAATTCACAGGTAATCCAGAAACAGTATTAAAAGTCTATACTGCGGAAGCTCTTAGAAGAGTCATCAAAGTTATCGCTATTACCGCAAGTAAAGTTAAATCATCTTCCTCTCAAGTTTCTTCTACTGGCGCCCCAGTCTCTCAAGAAGAAGTCGCCATTCAAGAAATTGAAAAGGGATTAGAAGAAATTGAAGACGTTGAATGGTAAAAGAGGTGTCATAAGATGATTGATAGAATTTCAAAACAAAAACTAAATATCATTCTTCTTATTGATGCTTCTAAATCCATGCAAGGAAAAAGAATAAAACAAGTAGATGAAGCAATTAATGACATTAAGAGTTATCTAAAAGAACTACAAGTTGAGAACTCAAACGTTGACTTCTACCTTACCTTAATACCGTTTGCGACAGAATCCTCCTTTTACAAAGATGAAGAATCAATATTCATCGACAAATTTGTCTATAACGGTATTAAGTGTGGAGGCTACTCCAATCTCCATTTAGCGTATAAGAACCTCGGCGAAATCCTTAAAAAGGAGTCAAAAGGAGGAATCATGCCTGACTTTGGAGGAGCGGCCCCAATCATTCTTCTTTTAAGTGATGGACATCCAACTGGAAACGACTATAAAAAAGCTCTTGAAGAGATAATTAATATTCCTTGGTTTAAAGTTGCATTACGATATGGAATCGCGATTGAACTAAATGATGAAAGAACCATAAAAGTTTTAAGAGATTTTGTTGGAAGTAATGGAGATGTCATCTCTTGTTACAATTCCTCGATGCTTAAAGATATCATCAAAATCATTGTCTTAACTGCGAGTAAAGTGAGATCAACCTCTTTGAATATTGATCCAGGTTTACATGTCACTCAAAACGTCTTAGCCCAACAGCAAATCGCCGAAGCTTTAAACGAGACAGAAAGTTGGGACTGGTGATATGAATTACGTATTTGCAAAATCAGCGACTGGTTACGCGCATATAAGAAAGAACAAACCATGTCAGGATTATTCATCAATATATCAAGATAAGGAAAGAATCATTGTCACGTGTTGTGATGGCCATGGAGGACCTCAATATATTAGAAGTCACGTCGGCTCTAAACTCGCTAGTGAGTCAGTAATCAATGTCTTTAAAGAGATTAATGAAAAATTCTTCAAAGAAGGAGATGAATCTGCGTTATATGACAAGATCAAACTCCTTGTCTTATGCGAATATAACAAGTTAGTGGAAAGACAATTAGCGGCTTCGCCCTTTCGAAAAAGAGAGATGGAAGGTTTAGATGAAACTCAAATCGATACTTTAAGATTCAATCCCTCTAAGGCTTATGGGACAACTCTAGCAGGAGTGATGCTATATAAGAACAAATTCATTGTCATATCAATTGGAGACACTGAAGCGTTAGGAATATATAAAGGGAACATTGTTAAGCTTTTCAATAACGAAGATGATCCAGCAGGGAATATTACATATTCAATGTGCCAGGAAGATGCATATAAGTATCTAAGAGTCACAATCGTGAATGCTTCAAGTCTTGATGGAGTCCTTCTTTGTACGGACGGCTTATCAAGCCCATATCAGAGTTATCACAATCTTGAAGAATCATTCATCAAACCAACAGTGAAGAAACTCATATGTTCAAAATCACTAACATATATTGATTCATATATTGATGAAGTCGCCACTCGTTTAGGAGTGGGAGACGATGTCTCACTAGCCTTTATCATCAAAGGAAAAACAAAAGCTAAAAACTATGTATAGGAGAAGAGCAATGAAAAGAATAGTTAAAATATTTGGAACTTTATTAGCAGCGTCAACCTTAAGTGCGTGTAATGACGTAAACGTTAACGCAGCAAGGAAAACATTTGGTAACTTTGGGTATAACGGTGTCTTCCTTCAAGAATATGCGGTTAAACAAATCACACTTAATGAAGCAAAGGGATTAGTGAGACTTCCTACAAGTTTAGCAAACAAAAAGAGAAGTACACCAAGTCAAGACAGTGTACAAAAAGTGTTGTCAAATTATGCTTCCTTGACCACAATCGTTAAATACTATGTCAGTGATCAAACTGAGCAACAAGTAAGAAAAGATATCTATCAAGGAACAGATTTTAAGAATCTATTAGAAACCAATCACTATGAACCGTTTGGACAAATGAATGTTAGATATATCTTTGTGGACGACGAACTTCTTGATGAAACCGATCAAGAAAATGAAGAGTTTAAAGAAACAGAACAATATCTTGTCAGCCCATTTAATGAACCATATACATATCACACTGATGAGAATAATCATCTAATTCTTCAAACTCATCATTTTGCAGAATTACCAGCTTCCACAGGAGGAGGAATTGGTTCAACGTTTAGACAAGACTGTGAACTCATCTTTGATGAAGAAGGAAAGATTTCTTTCTGGCAGTCTTCGTTAGGACTATATACTTCTACTCCAACAGGAACAGTAAGACAAGGATATATCTTTGAAGTCGACTTTGAATGGACTTCTAAATAAGTAAGGGAAAAAGGGAATGAACTACAGAAGCGCTTTCGATAAGCTAACATCTATATACGACTATAAAATTTTGAGAAAGAACTTCTTAGTTCGTTCTTTTCTTTTTGACTATGTTGGTAACTCATATATTGACAAAGAACTAACGGACGCTTTCTACATCCTTAATAGAAACTCAATTTACGAAAATATTAGGTTTCTTTCGCTTAATGATGCTAAAAAGGTGATTAAAGATTATATCTCAAAAGCGGATAAGAAACATACATTTCAGGAGTATGTGAAATCAGTTGAACCATTATTACTTAGGCTATATCCAAAAGAATATATGGAAATTAAAAACAAAACTGTAGTAAAAGTTATTAAACCAGTTAGAGCACCTATTAAGAAAGCCACTCCAGCTAACATTCCTCAACCAGTAGTGAAGATTGGTAGAGTTATGAAACCAATCGCTTCACTCGTTGTGGTCTCAAAAAGTCAAAACCTCTCGATTATAAGTGGACAGTTTAGTGACTATCGTATTTATAACAAAGCAGGAGTGGATGTTACTAGTTCGTTAAAGCCAAAAAGAAAAAATGGAGTTATTAGATTTGATATCCCAGGGAAGCGTGGATCATATACAATCAATGTTCCTAGACAGAACTATGACAAAGTTATTGTTAAATACACTGGCAAACAATTAAATATCAAAGATAATGATAAGTTTTGTTTCATTACTAGAGAAATGAAAGTCTATTCAAAGAAAGGAATGGTGCTTGTGAACACTGATTGTGATTCGCTTCGACTCATTCAAGATAACGGCTACGCAATCATATGCGGCGATATTGATTCAATTAACGCCACAATGAACAAAACATCGTTCTCTGGATATTTATATCCATCTAATCCAACTTCATATTCTATTTCAACTAGTGAACAAAACATCTTACTTGATTTCTCTGGTAGAAGAATAAAACCTAAGGTCAACGCTCCATTTAGAAGGGTACAACAAGTGAACGGAACATATACGATTGGAAAGAGAAAAGTTAAGCTAGCACTAAAAACAACCAATAAAGGAAAGATTAAAGTTAAGTAAAGTGGTAGAATTACTTTATAAACCTCAAGGAGTGGTGTTATTTATGAAATTTAAAGGAATGATATTACTATTTACATCAATGTCTCTTTTGATGGGGTGTTCACCTGCATCGTCAAATGAACCAGGCACCACTGAAAGCCATTATTTTAAAAATGTTGCTGAATCGATTGAAGCAGGAATCAGTGAAGAAACACTATTTCAAACTTTTTATGATAACGATGATAATCGTTTTTACGTTGAACTATATTATGACTTTCATTTCAATCTCTCATTAAGAATTGTTGAATACGATTTATGGAATTTCATCTTATACCCTAGTGAAGGTGTTATTAGCGAAGACTATGAACAAATAACTTTCAAATATATGGCAAATGAAAGAAGTGAATTGTTCACTAAAGGGACATATGTTTTAAAACACGAATTAGTCGATAAAGTAGATAAATTTACTTTAGATGCAGCAGGCGAGCAATATACATTAACAGTCAATAGTAAAGAAGATCCTCATTATATAGACAAAGATCTTGTTGGCGAATTTGAATATATTGTTTCTAATGTTACTGAATTCACATTAACAGTAAATGTAGGAACAAAAGCAGAACATTATCCAGTAACTATTTCTCTTAAAGAAGGAAGCAAATCTTTTAGTGGCTCAAATATCCAAAATAGTGAAACCTCTACAAGTTTTGATATCTCCGGAGACGCGGATGGAACATATATAAAGAGCGCATCAAACGTTCGCTTTGTGTATTCTGAAAACAACGAAACATATAAGATTACAATTTTAGGAAATACATACTCTTTGAAAAAAACAAAAGGAATGGATGAAGAGGAAGAAGATTCTAATTTCTTCATCGACAACGCGACTAAGATTAAGTTTGTATGTGATGATTTTGAAGCCAAGTTATCAAACACAAGTCCAGGAAGAGTGTTTATTATGTTTAAAGAATTAGTGGAAGGCGGAAACACTAATTTCTGGTGTTGGTTTGAAACAAACAAAGAAGCCGACACTATCGTTAACACTCAATCAATAACTAATCCAAAGAACAAAATCTTTAATGGAGTGAACGAATATAAATTCAAACACAGTACAGTTAATAACGAAGACAAAGTCGATTTATATTTCGACGGTGTTCTTGCGTATGAAAATTTAAATATTGTCCCTATCGAATAATATGTCGTTCATTATTGACCCAGAAACAATTAAATTGAGATGCCCAATTAATGTCTATCAAAAAGGACAATTACTTTTTAATGGCAACAAAGTTGGCAGATTAAACTTTGATGGTAATCATGTATCTGCATTAGTGTTCGACGACAAAGAATATAAGGTCGACATTGAAATAGTGGATAACAAAGTTGTAAACCACAAATGTACATGTAAAGAAAGCACACAGACGATTGGCTTTTGTAAACATGTCATAGCGGTATTATTAACCCTTAATCGTGCTGCGTCACAAAGCGAGAGAACAGTATTTGCTGGATTCAAGGTTATTGATTAGTGGAAAACTAATGTTTAAACGCTATAAAATACAAACGATAAAGAGAATATACAATGCCGAAAATTGAGTTAGAAAATCTCTCTGTTACATACCTAGATAGAAAACATAAAGAATATCCGGTTTTAAAAAATGTTTCCGGATTTTTTGATAGTGGAAGTATTAATGTTATTATTGGTGCTTCTGGCGTTGGCAAGACCACCCTTTTAAGAGCGATTGCCGGCCAATTTGATTATGATGGGACAATCCTTTTTGATGGTAGTGACGTTTTAAAACCATCAGCAAAATATAATATTGCCTACATCGATCAACAAGGGTTTCTTTTCCAAAATAAAATTGTCTATGACATCTTGGCGTTTCCTTTAAAACAGCAACTAAAAAAGCCAGAAGAAATTGATAGAGAAGTGAAAAATATCGCATCTCTGTTTGGTATTTCAAATCTTTTAACAAGAAAACCAAAGCAACTTTCGCTTGGACAAAGACAAAAAGTTGCGTTTGCAAAAGCGATGATAAAAAACCCAGATGTTTGTCTATTTGATGAACCATTTTCTAACCTCGATGAAGAATCTAGAGAATTCTTTCTTTTATTTCTTCGTAAAACAGCGAAAGAAAAAGGAACCACTGTCATTATTACTTCACATTCAGAAAAAGAAGTAAAACTACTTGACGCTAATATGTATTCATTAACAGAAGATGGTCTTGTTAAAGTCCGCGATTCTTCAAAAAAAGATTTACCTCTTAAAGATTTAGAAAAAAAGATAGTAGAAGAAAACATCGAACTCCCTATCAATAGAAAACAATTATTTAAGGATATTTTGAAAAATCGTTATCGCCTTTTAATATCGACAGGGATGATGTTATTTCTTTTTATTCTTCCTCTTATTGCTGTCTCTCTTTGGAATGACCTTACACTCGCGTCATTTTACGCAGATGTTAATAATTATGTTGATGGTTCACTCACAGAATCTGGACAATCACTTTATCGTAGTTTGGTTTTGAACTTTATACTTTTCTATGATCTTGGTTTTTTACTGTTTAGTGTTGGTCTAGCAGGGGTGTCACGAATATTCAGACAATTATGTTGGGGTGAAGGAGTTCAGTTTTTTGACTCATTCAAACAAGGTCTTAAACAGAACTTAGTTCGTTTTCTAGCGTTGTCATTCATATTTGACATTATGATAACCTCTATATGTCTATTGTTATTTGTGACTGATGCGTTCTGGGCTGTGATTTTGGTAACTGCAGTAAGCGCTTTTGCATTACTCCCTATTGTTCTATTTTGTTATGGCTATTCAGTTATCTACGCTAATCCATTTTTAAAGGCTTTTAGTAATAGCGCCCTATTAGCGGTAAAACATTATCCAACCGCTCTTTGCTTTTCAATTACGTGTATACTTCCACTTCTAATTGAATTTCTTCCATATGGATTAGCCATAGTGAAAACAATCTTGTTCTTTATATACGCTATTTTCATACTCCCACTTTTGCTTTTAGTTGGAGGACTTGTTCTAAATTCTATATTTGATAAAGAAATCAATATGGAAAACCATAAAGAAATTTATCATAAAGGTTTATTTTGAATTCTTTTCTTATAACTAATCGGAGTGTAATGATATTTACTTTTGAAGTTGCGAATAAAGGCAGAAAAAGATGAATAGCCGACTGCCTCTACAATTTCTTGTAAGTTCATATCACTAGCTTGAAGTAGACCTTCAGCATATCTTAATTTACAATCCACAAGGAAATCGTGCGGAGTGGTATTGAGATATTTTTTCATTAATCGGTTCATCTGAGGTCGAGAATAATCCATTGCCTCACAAAGACCATCAACATTGAGTTTGATGAAGTCTGGTGAGCGCATTTTTTCATATAATTCCGCAACCCATTCATTGATTTCATTATTCTTATGAGAGCAATCTAAAAGAAAACGAAGAATGATAAGAAGAGCGGAACACACCATATCGTTATATAAATCGCAATTATCTTTCTCAATTAATTTGATGCGGTGAAAGACATTTTCAATTTCCATTTCATAGGAATCAGGGAACGGATGAACTTCTTTATCCTGTTTCAAAAACGAAATGAATGATGGAGAGAAAGATTCTAATAGTTTAAGAAGCCTGCTTTCTCTAACAATTATGTTGATGTAGCGGAGTTTTTCTCCATCCTCTTGCTTGGCGTTTATAAGACAGTGAACATCATCGGGGTTAGAAACAAAGAGTGAGTTAGGACCGCACTCTCTAACGCCATGGTTGCTTTTATTGATGATTTTTCCACCTGTTACTAAAGTAAATTCCCAGTAATCTTTATGAGAATGCACTAGTGGAAAGTCGTATGTATTTATGTGGTAAGTAAAATCAATCTTACTCTGAAAATTAATCGTGTAAGCATTGTTATTATCGTGATCAAAAGTAAGTATTCTCACGCATATATTCTACACTAAATGAAACAAAAAAGAAATTTTTGTATATAAAATGATAATTTAATTACTTAAATGTGTTTGGTAAAATATAATTGCAAATAAAACCATGAAATTTAACAAATACAAAAACAATCCGATTCTTTCGCCGTTGAAGAATCATCCGTGGGAAAATTTTTGTGTGCTTAACCCAGGTGTGATTTATGATCACGAAAACAAAAGGTTCGTAATGCTTTATCGTGCGGCTGGTGATGACATCAAACACAAAATTAGTTTAGGTCTTGCAACGAGTACAGACGGATTTAATTTTGCTCGTTCTTTTGATTATCCAGTTTTCAGCCCAGCAGAATCCGAAATTGATGGTGGATGCGTTGAAGATCCAAGAATTGTTAAAATTGATGACTATTATTATATAACATACGCTGCTAGAGCGTTTTGCCCTGGAAGATATTGGCTCCCAAACTTCAAAGAAGAAAGAGCGCAGTGGTTTGAACCGCAAAAAGAAACAGTTCCTTCTTTTTATCGTAACAATCACACTGTCACTTATCTTGCTATGACAAAAGATTTTGTTCATTATGTCCGTCTTGGTAGGATTACCGATAGCAGAGTTGATGATCGTGATGTTGTTATTTTCCCAAGAAGGATTAACGGAAAATTCGTTAGGATTTCTAGACCAGCTATTGATGAAGAATATTCTATGAAAATAGCGTTCAGTGATGACCTTTTAGAATGGGGAGCCGCTGAAACTTTATATAAAGGCGAAGAAGACTGGGAAAGTTACAAAGTTGGGGCTAGTTGTCCTCCAATCGAAACTGATGAAGGCTGGCTTTTCATCTATCACGGCGTTAGTAAAGAAGACAAAAAATATCGTGTTGGTGTTCTTCTTCTTGATAAGGATGACCCTAAAAAAATTATTGCAAGAACCAAGAACTTTGTGATGGAACCAGATCAACCATACGAATGTGATGGCGGTCTTTATAATGGGTGTGTTTTTCCAACTGGAGCCGTATTAAAAGATGGCGTTCTTTACGTTTATTATGGATGTGCAGACAAATATGTTTCTGTAGCAACTGTTTCATTAGAAGAATTACTTAACGAGTTCAAAACTCTAAAAGGGGTATAGATATGAAAACAAAAGAATTATTAGCATTAAGTGTAGTCACACTAGCATCATTAACTTCTCTTGCGAGTTGTGGAAAAGTGGATGAAGAAGAAGTTGATGAAACAATGACACAACTTCGTATTAAATATACAAACGGTGGATTTGGAAGCGAATGGCTAGACAAACTTTGTGAAGAATTCGAAGAAGCTTTTGCCGATGTTTCTTTCCAAACAGGTCGTTTAGGTGTCCAAATCATTAAGGAATATGACAAAAAGAATACCGGATATGAGAGCATTCCAGGTAACTCAAATCACATTTTCATTCAAGAAGACACCGATTATTACACCTATATGTCTAAAGGTGTTATGAAAGATATCTCGGATGTTGTGAATGATTATGCGGTTACCGGTAATGAAACAAAAGAAACTAACCGCAAGATTTCCGATAAAATGAGCGATCTCTATCGTTCGTTCTATCAATATAATGGCAAATATTATGGAATTCCATTATTTGAAACAAATGTCGGTCTTCAATATAATGTTTCTCTTTTCGAAAAGAAAAAATTGTTCTTTAAAAAAGACGCCAGTGCAGATGAATTTACGGAGGCCGATTTTGACATTTTAAATAAAGATGATGCAGACAAAGAAGCTAAAGAAGAAGCTTTAGATAAACTTTATAGTTTATTTATTAGTAATACCTCGGATGAACGTTCATATGGTCCTGATGGAAAAACCGGCACGATTGATGGTGTCAACTATTCTATCGATGATGGACTACCAGCAACTTATAAAGACTTCCGTGCTCTTCTCATTATGATGAAAAATAGTGGAGTCACCCCATTTATTTGGAACTCTACATGTACTGATTATTTAACGAGTCTTCTTAATGATGTTTGGGCAAATAACGAAGGTGCAAATCAATTCATGAACAACCTTAAACTCGGAGGAACTGCAACGAATCTTGTGAAATTAAACGGAAACGCTATTGAGCGTGATTCAAATGGCAACCCAGTTGTTGAAACAAAAACTATCGCCGCTAATAACTATGCTGATTTACATCTTCAAAAAGGAAAACTTGAAGCTCTTGATTTTGCACAATATCTCATTGAAGATGGTAACTACTATTCAAAATCATGGCAAACAAGTTATACAGATGCACAAGAATATTTCATCAATCCACAAAACCATAAAACTATTGGTGACATTGGATTTATTGTTGAAGGTGGATGGTGGTTCCGCGAAGCGAGCGACTTCTTCTCTCCAGGAACTCAAAAAGATGCGAAATTCTCCCCATATATTCTTCCAAAAGCTACAAAAGACAAAATTGGAACTCCAAATGTTCGTGTCAGTGATAGACGTTCTTTAATGTTTGTTAATAACTACATTCCAGAAGATAATCTCAAAGTTGCTAAAACATTCCTTTCTTTTTTACAATCTGATCACGCTTTAGAAACATATACTTTGTATACAAGTTCAAAACGTGCACTTCAATATAATCTTTCAAATGAAACATATTCCAAGATGTCTTATTACGGAAAAGTAGCGTGGGAAATAGCAAACAACACAAACACCATTACAATTCCTTGGCTTCCACTTTCTAATTTCGCTAAGGAACATGTTCTTGAATTAGACTATGCCTCCTATGGTTATAAAGCCACTTATATTGATAAAGATGGTAAAGAACAACCAGTTGGTGGTAATCCAGTCATGAATTTTAACGACTGGAATAAAAAGAAAGACCCACAAACATCTGAACAGTATTTCATCAATATTTATAACTACAATAAATAACAAATTTTATGAAAATGACTGCGACTAAACCAGTTACAAAAACAACAAAAAAGAAGATAGACAGAAGCTCTACTGTTTTCTATTGCGTTATGGTAGCCCTTCCACTTCTTCAATTTTTAATTTTCTATGTCGTAGTGAACTTTAACAGCATCTTGATGGCGTTCCAGGAATATAACACATTGACCTTTTCAACAACGCTATCATTAAGTAACTTTGAAGGATGGTTTACAAAGCAGACCCTTCCTATTTTGGGTGTTTGCCTTAAAAATTCGATGATCTATTTTGGAGTCACTCTTTTAGCGATTCCAATCTCTTTATGCATTTCCTATTACATTTACAAGAAATTCCATCTTTCACAATTCTTTAAAGTTATTTCTTTCATTCCTAGTATCATCTGTATTTCTGCTTTAGCCATTATGTATAAAGCTTTTGTGAACTATGGAATGTCATCAATTTTTACGACCGCTCCAATATCACTTGAATATAGTGAAGCACGCCAGCCAATGTTGATTGTCTTCTATTTATTAGTGAACTTTTCTGGGAACCTTTTGATTTATATCAATGCGATGAGTCAAGCTTCCCCTTCTGTGATAGAAGCCGCAAAAATCGATGGAGCGTCGGAATTCCGCATTTTCATCCATGTCATTATTCCTCAAATTTGGGGAACAATTGTTTCTCTTCTCATTATTTTTATGGCGGGTATAGTCACAAACCAAGCGTTCTTATTCACATTCTTTGGTATTAACGCACCTGCCGAACTTCAAACTCTTGGTTATTTCATTTTCCGCAACATTCAAGAAGGAGCTACTCCAAACGTTGAGGCTTCTTATTATCAAACATCCGCTTTAGGCATCATGTTAACACTTGTTTTAGCGCCGATTACCATTTTGGTAAGGAACTTGATGCTTAAATTTGGACCGAGGGAGGACTGAGATTAATATGAAAATTAAATCGCATAAACCATCTCAGATTTCCGTTTTTGAAATAATTACTTTAATCGTATTAGTAGTCTTTTCTGCTATTTTACTTGTCCTCTTCTTATGGGGACTCATCTCTTCTTTCCGTGACCATTATGGTGTGATTGAAGAACCTTTCAATATTTTTGATGGATTAACAGGTAAGAATTATCAATCGCTTTTCACTGATTTCTATTTCAAAGCCGGAAAGATGAAATTCACTATTTACGATTTATTTGGAAACTCATTCCTTTATTCAATTGGTGGTGCTTTGGCACAAACATTTGCGACTGCTGTTATGGCGTACTGCACAGCCAAATATCCTGGCAAAGTATCATCTTTCATCAACTATATGGTTATTGTTGTCACCATTCTTCCAATTGTTGGAAATCTTTCATCAATGATTATTGTTACTAGAGATGTCCTTCATATCTATAACACAGTAGTGGGAACATGGATTATGAAGTTTGGCTTTTGTAATGTTTATTACTTTATCTTCTACGCAGCATTCAAGAAAATATCATGGGAATACGCGGAAGCGGCTTTCATTGATGGTGCAAACCATTTCCGCGTGTTCTTTACCATTATGTTACCACTTGTAGGAACACTATTTGGAACAGTCTTCCTTTTGAACTTTATTGTTTATTGGAATGATTTTGAAACCCCATATATGTTCTTAAAGTCACACCCAACTGCTTCTGTCGGCCTATATGGATTACTAACTAATAATAGTGTTCCAGAAAAACTAGCAAATTCGGTTCCAGTTATTCTTGGAGCATCTTTTGCGGTCTTTATCCCAATTTTTGTTTTATTCCTTTGCGTTAAGAATAAAATAATGGGCAACCTTTCTGATGGAGGAATTAAAGGATGATGAAAAAACGTTTCTTCCACATCATTCCAACCATCTCACTTCTTTTCGTTATTGGTTGCTCACTAGGTCAATCCATAAAGGCATCATCAATTTCTGAAGATTTAGATGTTTCAATTAAAACTAAAGCCAAATATGCGGATGAAAATGGAAAAAGAGGCCTTCTCTTATATGGTTATGAAAGTGGAGCGTCTATCAGTTTCAACAATTCTTATTCTGGTGTTTTTGCCACTTCAGTTAAACCGGTGGAAAATGATTTAGGAAATATTGATCTCAAAGAATTCTCGCTTTTATTTACTGAGAGAACCACAAAAGAACAATTCTCAATTAAGACATATATCTACTCCAACTATTACTATGTCGCGGTTTGCTATGACGGACAGGTTGTTGGTAACAATTATTACGAAAGTGAATGGTCAACTGGAAAACAATATGGTTTTACCGGAATCGCTAATAGTGAAGGAAGATACACTAAAGTCGATGTTGATAGTAGTATTGATTTGCTTTTTGATCCATATAATTTGAAAGTACAAACAAGACTTGAAGATTCTGATTACCATGATGTTTGGGACTTCAAGAAACCATATAATGATGGAAAATACCTCTATAACAATCTTTCGTCTTTTGATGATTATGATATTTCCATTATCTTTGATAATATCAACGCTAACGGATGCGGAGATTTACTCCTATATTCCTTTGCTGGCTATGACCTTTCTAACAATTCGCTTGAAAGCGTTTCTCCAAGTATCAACACGCACATTAAAACCAACGCTGTTGTTGGTGAATCTTATTTGATTCCTATGCCATCAATTGTTTCTCCAACAAGCGGAGAATTAGATGGAAACGATGTTGTTGTCTCTATTTATGATAGAAGCGGCAACCAAATTGCTATTTCTAATAGACAATTCACCCCATCAGCAAAAGGTGAATATTATCTTTATTATTCTTATGACAAAAATGGCCTTAAAGCCTATACATACATAAAACTATTAGCGTTAAACAAAGGTGAAACATCACTTGTCTTTAGTGAAGTAGATTTTTCTTCTCATTATGGAATGGGTAAAAAAATTATTGTTCCAAATGCGACAATCGAAACCAATCTAGGCACCAACTTAACTTCCTTTAACTGTGATGTCACTATCCGAAAAGATGGAGAAGTTTATAACAACCACTTAAAAGAAAAGACTGGCCAAGAATTCACATTTACTGAAAAAGGAACATATACATTCATATATTCTAATGACGCTTTTAATGAAACAATGGCGAAAACTGTTGTAGTAGATGGACGCATTGCCATAAACGAAAAAGAATCTAATCCAATTTTACGTATTGGTGAACAATTCAAAGTTCCAGAAATTGAATTTGTTAAAGGAGGACGCACCGTTAGTTATATCGCTAATGTTTATTCTCCTCTTTCTGAAAAGATGGAACTTCCTTTCACTATTGAACAAGAAGGCTATTATACAGTGGAATATGATGTTGCCTCTGAACCAACACCTTTATATCGTTCTTATATTGTGCAAAAGAATATCTCCACACTATTTAGTTCAAACAATTCTTCGTTTGATGAAATGACAACAAATAATGAGATTAAAGGTCTCAAGATTTCTTTGAAAAATAATGAAGTAGTCCGCTATAACAAGATTATCAACTTAAATAATTATGCTTATGATGCTTCTCTTTCTGATCAATCTTTGAATAAGGAAATTGCTAGATTATATGTTCAACCAAAAGCTCAAGGATTAAATGATTTAGATGCTTTATATGTTCAATTAACAGACGCTCACGATGAAAGTAACTACATTACTATTCGTTTGCGTTATCTTAACTACTTCAGTAGCGGTTGTTTAGTCCGCGCAAAAGCGTCAACTCAAGGAGCTTATGTTGGCTATAATTACAACTTTAGGACCACTAAGAGAAGTGTTGATAACGCGACATCTCATGAAGAAGGTGGATTCCAAAGTTATTGTAACTTCACCTCCATTGCTAATGGCACTGAATTTAAAGATATGGGATTCCCACTTTATTTCGATAACAATACAGGGTCCTTGTATTCTCGTCCAGCGTGGTTAACCGGACATAATGAATTACCTGGAGATGATTATGCAAAACTCATGGTTCCATGGTTAATTTACAATCTCAAAACAGATGACGCGACATTAAGTGGCGGCAATATCCCATGGAAAGGCTTCAAAAACGGAGAAGTTTATCTTAGTTTTTATGGAAAAGGTATTTCTAATACCGCCGATATCTTTGTTACCGATATTGATGGCACAAAATTAGATGGTGAATTCATTAATGATATAGAACAACCAACCATTTCTATTGATCATAGTGCGTTCTCTTATGATTCCATGAGTGAAAGCTATATCGCTCCAAATGCAAAAGTTGGCGTTTCCTATCCGTTATTTGATTTTTCTGTCGAAGATTCTTCTTCTACTGTTGGATTAAAAACAATTGAGGTTTATGACCCAGATAATGAGCAAGTAGCTATTTCAAATAACAGTTTTGTTCCAACTAAATCTGGTACATATCGCATTATCTATATTGTTAAAGATGTCTTCAATAATGAAGCAAGAGAAGAGGTTTTAGTAACTGCTTCTAACTCCTTAGAACCTCTTTCTATTTCTCTTTCATCTACTCTTCCTTCTGAAATTATTTATGGACAAGAAGTCGCACTTCCAAAAGCTATTTATGGCGGTGGTAGTGGTAATTTATCTTTGAATATTCGTGTTTCAACTTTAGAAGGAAAAGATATTCCAGTTAATAACATGAGATTCAAAGCGTTAGAGCCATCTTCTAGTTACTCTATCGATTATTCTGTGACTGATTATCTTGGAAATGTTGAACACTTAGTGCAAAACGTTTCTATCCATAGAAGTGAAAACATTATTTATGATGAAAATCTTTTAGTGCTACCAAGCGCCTTTATTAAAGGGGATCCATTTAGATTTAACGCGCTTAGTGGAGTTTATTATGATGAGAATTATCAACCTCATGTCATTTCTGCCACAATTACAGTTAAAGACGCGAGTGGAGAAAAGGTTATTGGAAGCGATTTGATTTATGTTCCTTCATATGACGAATCAAATCCAAAAGCGTTAATTAATGTTTTGTTCTCTTATGATAATCATGTTTCTTCTACAGATTACGAGGTTCCAATTATTCAACTAAAAACTGGCACTTCTGGATATATTGGTTCCTTCTTCTTATATGAAAACGCAGATGTGTCAGCGTCTTCAAACGGATTACTTTTCTCTTCTAATGGAGATGACACTATGTCATTTGAATTTGTCCGTCAGATTGATTCATCTAGTCTCCTCATTGATATGAATTTATCTAAAGAGAAATTTTCTTTCTCTAGTATGAATATTCGTTTACGTGATTCAGGAAACGCTAATCAAACAGTGTTATTAACTTATACATATCATTACGATTCTGCTCTTGGAATTGAACGTTTATTCTGCTCAATCAATGGTTCGTCAGAAGAATATCCTATCAACACTGGTAGTGATAATGTTTTACGTATTTCTTATAGCAACAGCACACACGAATTAGTGGACGCAACAAAAGCAATTGTTACCTCAATTACTAATTATGAAAATGGTGAAACATTTACAGGCTTTACCTCTGGAAACGTTTATTTCTCATTTGCTGTTAATGGAATCGAAGATGGTAATTTTGAAATTATGATGACTCGTATCAATAACCAAAGCATCAGAACCTCTCGTAATGACATTCAAGAACCAGACATCGTCGTTAATGGTGTTGTCATTTCTCGTGTTTCACAAGGAACAACAGTGGAACTTCCTTCTGCTTTTGCTTATGACGTCCTTAACTCTATCGCGGAACTCACTGTAAGTGTAAAAGATGAAAACGGAAATATAATTATGGGCGAAACAAGTTGTGATGAGGCGCGTTCAATTACTCTTAACAACTGTGGAACTTACATTGTTACTTATTCCACAGAAGATGCATGTGGAAATTACGCTGAACGTGTCTTTGTCATTGCTGTTTATGATGACATTAAACCAACGTTAATTTTCAAATCAGATATGCCAGAATCTGTAAGTGTTGGCAGTACACTTAAATTACCAGAATACACGGTTTCTGATAATGATAACCCATCAACAGCCACTGTTAATTGTTACTTATATTGTCCAGATGGAACTGTGAAAGATGTTAAAAATAACACCATTTCATTCCCAGAAAAGGGACTTTACATATTGACTTACTTAGTCACAGATATAAACGGAAATTCAACCCTTTATACCTTTAGGATTGTAGCGAAATAGGAGGATTAGACATGAAACATTCAATTTTTAAAACAATAACAATCGTTCTAATTTCTTCTATGCTTTTCTCTTGTGATAATTCACATAATGAAGAAAAAGGAAACGCTGTTCCAAAAGAAACGGGCATTAATCTTGTAGAAAACGGAATCACTGAATATCGAATTATTTATGAAAAAGGCGCTTCTGCAAATATTATGTCTGCAGCGAGTGAACTTTCTTCATTTATTGAACAATCTTCAGGTGTCACTATTCCTTATGAAGCTGACTCTGGAGAAGATTTCAATCCAACTCATAAAGTTATTTCTCTTGGCAACACGACCATTTTTGAGCAAACAGGTCTTAAAATAACCAAAGAAATGCATAAAACAGGTTATTACTTGAAACGATTTGGAAACACATTAGTTATTAACGCTAAACAAAGTAATGGGGTTTCTGCTGCTGCCTACGACATGTTAGGCTACACAATCGGATTAGAATTCTATGCTTCTGATGAAATGGAATATCAGAAAAAAGATACAATACCGCTTCTTGATTTTGATATTCAATTCAATCCATATATTGACGTTCGTGACATTTTGATGAAGAATCTAACTTCACAATATCGAAGAAGAATGCGTCTATTTGTTGGTGAAGGCAAAGGACATTGGATTACTTTTGCTCACACGGTTATTACTGAGTATTTACCCCTAAGTGTTTATGGAACAACTCATCCAGAATGGTATAACGCTGCTAAAAACCAAGTTTGCTATTCTAACGAAGAAATGCGTCATGAAATGGCGAGACAAATTATTGAAAGAGTTGCTGCAAACGAATCTGGTCAATATGTGATGATTGGACACGAAGACAACTGGGATATGTGCATGTGCGATGCTTGTAAGGCAGAACGCGAACTTTATGGTGGATATTCTGGCCAAGAATTACATTTCACTAACGAGATTTCTAAAGAAGTCGATGAATGGTTAAATGTTAATCAACCAGGAAGAAGAGTGGAGTATGTCTTCTTCGCGTACCAAACCAGTCAAAATCCACCAGTTAAGACAGAAATTCGTAACGGCAAAGAAGTTGCTGTTAAAGACAGTAACGGACAATATATTCCTTATTATGATCACTTTGATATCCGCGACGATGTCGTTGTTATATATTGTCCAATCGATGCGGATTTTTCACTTAATTTTAGTGAAAATGAAAATTCATCTCAATATTACCAGTTAAAAGGATGGAGTGATATTTTCCATAAATCTAATCTTTATGACAACATCTTAATTTGGTCATATTCTTTAGCCACTCATGATTATATGGTTCCATTTAATAGCTTTGGTGCTTTCCGTAAACAAGTCAAATTCTATAAAGACCTCGGAGCTTGCTATGTCATGGATCAAAGCAATCACGACTCAGGCATCCCTTGTTTTGAAGCTCTCAAAACCTATACAGAAAGCAAATTAATGTATAACAACAATCAAGATTACAACGCTTTAGCGGAAGACTTTATTAATCATTACTATGGGCCTGCCGCTGAACATTTCAAAGAATACTTCTACTTCATTCGTTCTCATTATCGAAAGAACAATGTCTCTGGTTCTATTTGGCAGACCTTAAGTGGTTCATCACTCTGGTCTTTAGAAACTCTTGAATTAATGATGAGTTATTTCAAGAATTGCTTAGAAGATATTGAACCACTCAAAGAGACTGATCCTGATAGATATTCAGTTTTAAATGACCGCCTTAGAAGAGAACGCCTCACGCCTATATACCTTTCTATGAAACTTTATTTCAATTATTTAACACAAGAACAAAAAGAAGAATATGTTGACGATTTGTTTAAATATACAGATAAATATGACATTACCGAAACCGGTGAAGGCCAAAACGATATGGAAGCACTAGTTGAAGAATGGAAGAATTCCGTCTATGGAGCGTAAGGAGGAAAGAGAATGAAAAAACGTCTTTTGATTATTGCTACTCTTTCTCTTACTCTTTCTTTCCTAGTCGGATGTAATGAGCAACAAGTAGAAGAAGATCCTAATGCATATATCACTTTTGAAGCGAGCGGTTTTGTTATTGGTATGAACGAAAATCAAACATATCAAATTTCTCCTTCATATCATTCAGATGACTCTATTAAACAAAAGACATTCACTTATAAAAGTAGTGATGAAACAATTGCCACTGTTAATGAATCTGGAATCATTACTCCAGTTAAAGCAGGAACTACCTCAGTAGTGGTTTCTGTAGGGAAAATATCCGCATCAGTTTATCTTGATATTTACACCATTAAAATGAGCACAAAAGAAGATTGGATGGCAATGCTTGGTGTAACCGGAAACAAAGAAGCGCGTTTCTATCTTAATCAAGATATTGATATGGAAGGGGTTTCTTACGCTCCAAAATCTTCTTATGGTGACTATTTAATGGGAGAACTTAATGGTAATTATCACTCTGTGAAAAACATAACTATGAAAACCACATTAGTGGAACAATCAGTATTCGGGTTTGCTACTGCATTCAACGTTAGAAATATTGCCTTTGAGAACACAGCCTTCACTTCTATTGATCCAGATAACAATTATGGCTTGTTTATTTCCTATATGCACCATATCACCGAGAAAGATTCTGCAGGAAAGGATGTAAATGTCGTTTACCCAGCAGTCATTAACACTGTTCTTTGTGATTTCAAATACACTCAATCATCTGGTTATTTAATTGCGAAAAACTTCTATGGTGGAGTTATCCAAGATGTATTTGGATATATGCGAGATAGTAGTGGAAACCCAATGGATACATTTCATTCATACGCAATTGCGAAAGAATTTTATCTCTGGTGGGACTCAAACTCCATTTCTAATGTCGTTTGCTATGTGCCAAACGGAGATGTCTCTATTAAACCTAATTCAGAAAATAGTGGTTTACCTATTTCTTATGACGGTATTCATAAAACTGATTCGTTAATAGAGGCTGATTATCTTGCTTACACTTATCTTGATAGCAATGTATGGAATATTGCTCCAAATGAAATTCCATCGTTTAAATAAATAAGGAGGGTTCTTATATGAAAAAGATGAAACATTTATTTATTTTATGTCTCAGTGTTATGCTCTTATCTTCTTGTGGAGGAGGAGAACACAAACACACTTATGATTTTGAAAACGGACAATGGACTTGGAATGAAATTGAAACAGGTTATTCCGCTTCTTTTACTGTTACTTGTAATAACTGTGATGAGAAAGTAGAAGGACATTCACTCGTTCTTGATGCGACAGTCACAAAGAGAGTGGAAGATCCAACCTGCACCGCTGATGGAGCCACTATCTATACTGCAACTGTAGAATATGAGAACAAATCGTATAGTGACACCAAACAAATCAAAATTGATAAGCTTGACCATAATTACACATCAATGACTGTTGAAGGTAATTATCCAAAGAATTATCAAGCATTTGACACTTTTGATGATTCAGGACTTACAGTTAAAGTTGTTTGTGGTACTTGTGGGCATGAAGAAACAATTTCAAAAGATGATTACTTTATTGTCTATAGCTCTTTTGGGGCGGAATCACTTTCTGTTGGAGATACTTCTGTCACCATTTCATATAACGGATTAAGAAAAGTCTTAGATGGATTAACAGTTTCACCACTTACAAACGAAATTACTGGTTTTAACGATAGTTATGAAACAACTTGTGGTGTTAAACCAGATTTCAGTGGAGTTTCTAGCACCGCGAACGATGTTGAGATTCATTATTACAAAGATTCTGAAATGAGTGAAGAAGTTCAAGAAAATGAACTTTCTGCTGGTAGTTACTATATTAAGGCTGTTAGTGGTGGAAATAACTACGCTCAAGTTGAGAAAACCGCTACCTTAACTGTCAATCACGTTTTTGACCAAGAAGTAATTGATGACAAATATGTCGAAACTCCAGCGTCTGAATATGAAGATGGTGTTTATTACAAATCATGTATATGTGGAGAACATTCTGATACTGAAACATTTGTTGCGAAAGGAACCAAACTTCCTTCCATAGTCTCTAATACCAGTTATGAACCTTCTGAAGTAGTAAATGAAGCTGCACCTGAAGGATACTCTGTAGTTACAAAAGGCACTATTGAATATGAAAGAAACAAAGAATATCAAGGCAAAGAGTTTTTGAAAGATATCGATATCAATAGTTACGCTAGTGTTAATTTTGCGTTCAAAACTGAAAACCGCCGCTTATGCGACTCTAAATGGGGCAATCCAGTCCCACTTAATGAATGGCATTTCGTGACTATTTCAAAGAACCAAAATGGTACATTTGCCTGTGTTATTAAAAATTCAGAAGGAATCGTTAAGTTCTCAAAAGAGTCCGCTACATCATTTAGAAATTCAATCCTTTATTACAACTGGGATGGTAACAACCCAGAAACAGGAGAAGACGATCAACCATTTATGGTTTGGTACAGCACTGAAGTTATTGGTGTGAGACCAGAACCAATTGGTGAACTAGTTGCGGGTTCTAGCATTACAACATATGAGTCTATTAGTGAAAATGTCCCATATGGTTATTCAAGAGTGACAAAAGGCACAATTGAATATTCAGATTCAGACCAAGGGAAGTTATTCCTTGCTAATCTTGATGTTAGTGAATACTCTTCTGTCTTCTTTGCTATTAAGACAGAAAACCGCCGCTTCTGCAATTCTAGTTGGGGTAGCCCATTAGCAATTGGACAATGGTTCTATATTACTATAGAAAAAAACAATGATAATACTTATAACAGTATTATTAAAGATCAAAATGGTACCGAAAAATTCGGCTACAAGAACAAGAATTCTTTTGCTGAATCTTTACCATACTACAACTGGGATGGAACTGAGCCATTTATGGTTTGGTACAGTACTGAAGTCCGTGGTATTAAAATTTCGAATGCATAGTTTTATGTATATAAACAAACAAAATTATCTTTCATTAATCATTGAAATAAAAAGAAAGGAGAAAATATATGATTAATAAGAAAAAAATGGTTGCATTGTGTGTTGTCTCCTCTGCCGTTCTCGTCGCCGTTGGAGTCGCGACGTTTGGAGCAAATCAACACAATAGCTTAACCGTTGGTCACGCTGAACCATGTGCCCATACTTCTGTCAATCATTACGCCGCTGTTAGTCCAACATTATTCAGCGCCGGTCACAGTGAATATTGGGTTTGCTGTAACTGCCACCAATCCTTCAAAGACTCAGGTTTAACTCAAGTTTTTGAAAACACCGAGGGAGAGATTTCTAATCCTTCTGATGGACGTTATGTTGCGCCACTTGGTTCAAAAGTGTATGCCAATCCAACAAAAGGCTCTGTTTCTGCAGAAGAAGCAGGAAGTTCAGTTTTCGACACTGTCTATGAACAAACCGCTGCTGGATGGAACGTTATAGGAGATAGCATTAACATTGATGCTTATGAACGCGTTGCCTTCCAAGTTAAAGCGGGGGTTTGGTTCATTTATCACGACTCTTCTTGGAGCTATAGTTTTGGTCCTAATAAATGGAGAAGTTTTGAACTAGTTCAAACATCAGACGGAGTCTGGGATATTTATGGTGGAAACACCCCAGAAGAAATAGCACTTAAAGTTTCAAGTGTTGAAGGTCATGACCTCAAAACTGTTTTGAATTTAAACGGAGACTCTTCTACTTATTACGTAACAAATCTTCGCGGAATTCGTATTGAACCAGATTTGAAGAAAGTTCGTAACGCAAGTGTCGCTAGTGTTTCTAGTGACGTTGTAGAACTTGATGCTCCAGCAGGATTTACTTCTGTTGTCAAAGGTAGCGTAACATATAACGATGACAATCAAGGTAAATCATTCTTAACTGACATTGATGGTTCTGGTTATCAATACCTTAAATTTGCCTTTAGAACACAAAACCGTAGTTTCTGTAATTCAAGTTGGGGCATTGGACTTGCTAAAGATACTTGGTTCATTGTCACAATCACAAACGATGGCGGTACCTATAGCTCCATGATTACCGATTTAAGCGGAACAGAAAAATTTGGTTATAGTGATAAAGCCAGCTTCAAGGCTGCACTTCCATATTACAACTTTAGTGGTGCAGAAAACTTAGTTTGGATTACTACAGAAGTCCGTGGATTACGTAAAGCAGTTAGTTTAACAAAAGTCGCTGACGCAAGTGTTGCTAATGTTTCTAGTGATTTTGTAGAACTCGACGCTCCAGAGGGATTTGACTCTGTTGTCAAAGGCGCTGCAACATATACAGATGCTAATCAAGGTCAAAATTTCTTAGCAAACATTGATGGTTCTGGTTATCAATACCTTAAATTTGCCTTTAGAACACAAAACCGTAGATTCAGTAATTCAAATTGGGCCACCGCGCTTGCTAGAGAGACATGGTTTGTTGTCACAATCACAAATGATGGCGGTACCTACAGCTCTATGATTACCGATTTAAACGGAACAGAAAAATTTGGTTATAGTGGCAAAGCGAGCTTCTCTGCAGCTCTTCCATACTACAATTACGATGGTTCTGCAGATCCATTAGTCTGGATTACTACAGAAGTCCGTGGATTATTAAAGGCCTAAGTACTAATTTAAGAAATTATAAGTTGTTCTCTATTCGTACGGCCGAGTTTAGGGAACAACTATAATTCTGTTGTAACAGAAAAAATGAAGGGAAAGGCCTCATAAAGCTTTTCCCTTCTCATATTGAGGAATGTTAATGAAACCAAGAGATGACAAAAAATCATTTTACGAATTTGATGATGTGAATAACGAAATCGTTTTTCATCGTCATGATATGCCAACCCCATGGATGAATTATTTAACTAATGGGGAATTTTTCACGATGATCAGTCAAGCTGGTGGAAATCTTAGCTGGTACAAGTCATCAGAGATTTGGCGTATTGGACGATATGGTTTCTTTAACACTCCTACAGATAAACAAGGATTATTCATTTACGTTAAAGACTTATCTACTGGAAAAGTTTGGAATCCAAATTTCATTCCAACTGATACAGAACTCGACTATTTTGAATCTCGTCATGGACTCGGTTATTCACGTTATATTGCCAAAAAAGACGGGGTTTCTTTATGTGTTATTGCCTTTGTTGGTAAGGATAACGCTTTGATATATAAGGTCAATGTTGTTTCTGATTCTAATCGACAAATTCAAGTATTTGCCGCTAAAGAGATGGGCAATATGGAATATCTTCGTGAGATTCAGTGGCAGTGTTATACCAAGCAATCTAATGACATCTATTACAACAAGAAAGAAGACGCTCTTGTGTATAACTATTTCATTGATTTTCAACCACGTCCTAATGAAACACCTGATGTGTTCATGACATCAACTTTACATTCTTCTTCTTTCTCAGGCGTTAGAAAAGATTTCCTAGGAGCGTATCGCGATTTGTCTAATCCACTTTGTATTGAACTTGGGAAATGTCCAAACACAGAACTTAAAGGTGGAGAAGGAATCTTCGCGTTCTCATATGATTTATCGTTAAAAGCAAACAAAGAAGAAATCTTTTCCATTGTCTTAGGAACTATAAATCCAGATGAAAAACAGGATGAAGTCATTCATAAATTTAAATCAATGGATTACATCAACTCTTTAGAAGCTGGATTAAAAGAAAAATGGGCTAAACGAAGAAGTTTCTTTAACGTTAAGACTAATGACCCAGATTTAGACCGTATGGCAAATGTCTGGAATCCATATCAAGCCTATATCAATTTCTTAGTGTGTCGAGGAATTTCTTTCTATGCGACAGGATGTATTCGTGGTTTTGGAGTTCGTGATACTTCTCAAGATTGCTTATCTGCAGTCCTTAACGATTCTCCTTTAGTCATTAATCGCATTAAAGAAGTGATGACAGAACAATTCAAAGAAGGAAAGACCACGCATTATTACTATCATCTTGAAAAGAGAGACTCTCTTGTTAATGATCGAAGCGATGATCATCTTTGGATGATTTACGCGGTATATGAATTCATTATGGAAAACGGCGACACTTCTTTCTTAAACGATGTAGTTCCTTATTATGATGGAGGTAGTGGAACGGTTTTAGAACACCTTAAAGCCTCTATTGAATTTACAAAGAATCATATGGGTCCTCATAACATTCCTTTAATGCTCAATAGTGATTGGAATGATTGTTTAAACACAGTCTGTAGAAAAGGAAAGGGAGAATCTGTTATGGTAGCGGAACAATATGTTCTCGCTTGCAAAATGATGGCGGATATCCTCTCTATTCTTGGAGAAGACGGCTCATATTATTTAAATCTAGCTGAAGAACAAACACGTGTCCTTAATGAAAATATGTTTGATGATGACCATTATATCCGCGCTTTTACAGATTCAGGTGTTCGTATTGGCGGAAAGAATGAAAAATGCGCTAGATATTGGATTAATTCAAATTCTTGGGCTATTTTAAGTGGAGTTGCTAGTGAAGAAAGAGCTAACAAAGTATTAGATGCAATATTAAAAAACAACCTTACAGATTATGGTCTTGTTATTCAATATCCTGCTCTTCAAAGAAACTATCCAAGCAAAGAAGAAGAAATCTCTTTTGCCACTCCTGGAATTGGCGAGAATGGTGGAATATTCTGTCACGCAAATACGTGGGCTATTATTGCTTATGCAATGATGAATAGAGCGGATGATGCCTATCAGATTTATAGCAATCTTATGCCTGATCACATTGTGAGTAAGATTGGCGTTGATGCATATTCTACTGAGCCATATGTTTACTCTTCTAATGTTCGTGCTCCTTATGTAGAAAGAGGAGGAGAAGCTGCGGTTAGTTGGTTAACTGGTACTGCAACTTGGATGAATATCGCTGTCTCTCAATATATTTTTGGAATTAAACCAGTTAGAGAAGGGCTATCCATCAATCCAAAACTCCCAAGTCATATAAAAGAAGCGGATATTGAAAGAATATATCGTGGAACAAAATACATCATTCATGTGATTAATAGAGGAAGCAAAAATAAATATCCAACTCTTTTCATTGATGATAAAAAGGTAGATGGATATGTTGTTTCTTCAAAAGAAAAGCAAGTGAAAATTACTTGTATTTGTGAATAAAATGCTACTTCTTGTAATAAAGAACCAAAAAGCGACATTCAACTTATCTTCTTCTATGAAGGGTGTTAGAATTATTTAAAGCGATTTATAAGGGGATATTGTTATGGCAACATTATCATTTAAAAATATTAACAAAATCTATGACAACAACGTTCAAGCAGTTTTTGATTTCAATCTAGAAGCTAAGGACAAAGAATTTATTGTTTTCGTTGGTCCTTCTGGATGTGGCAAATCTACAACATTAAGAATGGTTGCGGGCTTAGAAGACATCACTAGTGGTCAATTGTTTATTGATGGTCTTTTAGTGAACAACATCGTTCCTAAAGACCGTAACATCGCAATGGTGTTCCAAAGCTATGCTCTATATCCACATATGACTGTTTATGACAATATGTCTTTTGCGTTGAAACTTAGAAAAGTGAGAATGCCATTATATGAAGAAAACGCTGAAGCAGATGCTTTAGTGGCAAAAAATAAAGAAATCCTTAGAGAAATTAATAAAATCAATCGCCAAATTAGAAAGAAAAATGATAGTGAAGAACTATTTAACAAAAGAGATGAACTATATAATCAAATTTTTGAAAACGAAGAAAAAATTAAATCTTTACGTGTTCAAAAAGTTGGCATTAGTGAATTAGACATCAAAGAAACCACTGATTTGATTAAAAGATTAGAAAATGACCTCGCTAAATCAAAACAAAGAGTGGTGAAGTATGAGGCGCTATTAGAACAATACAAAGCCAAACTTGAATCCGAACAAGATGAAGAAAAGCAAAAGGCTTTAAAAGAAAATGTTGAACTATTAGAGAACCATATTAAGTTCACTAAAGAGGGCAATGAACAAACTGAAAAACAAATTGAAAACAATAAAGAGAAATTAGAATATTTCAGAGTTAACGAAGTTCCTTTATTCGAACTACGTAAACACAACAAATATGAAATTAATCTAGAAGTCTATAAAACTGCAAAAGTATTGGACTTATACAAATATCTATTTAGAAAACCTGCCGCTCTTTCTGGTGGTCAAAGACAACGTGTTGCTTTAGGAAGAGCAATCGTTAGACATCCAAAAGTCTTCTTAATGGATGAACCATTATCTAACTTGGACGCTAAATTACGTGTTCAAATGAGAAGTGAAATTGCTAAGATTCATAAGTCTGTTGGAACAACAACAATTTATGTTACTCACGACCAAACTGAAGCGATGACTATGGCGGATCGTATTGTCATTATGAAAGATGGCTACATTCAACAAATTGGCACACCTAAAGAAGTGTATAACAATCCACAGAATATGTTTGTCGCGGGATTTATTGGTAGCCCATCAATGAACTTCCTTAAAGGAAAATATGAAAAAGGTCACTTTGTGATTGATGGAGAAAAACCAGTTACAATTAAGCTTTCTAAGAAAGATTCTGAAATCCTTTCTAACTATGAGGGACAAGAAGTCCTCATGGGAGCTAGACCAGAAAACATCTATCTAAAAGGTGACAAGAACAACGCTAATCCAACCGAACCAGTTAAAGTTAATTGTGATTTTGCAGAACTCCTTGGATATGAATATGTCTTATATACCTCTATCAACGGACAAAAATTAGTGTTAAAAGCTTCTGTTGCTGTTGAAGTTAATGATGGTGAAAACATTGATATTTGCTTTAACGAAGATGCCTTATATTTCTTTGATAAAGACTCTGGAAAGAGAATCTAAAACAATATGAAATATCAATATATCGAAGATTTTAAAAATCTTGGACTTGGATTATTTATTCATTTTGGGCTATATAGTGTAGCTGCTAAAGGAGAATGGTACCAAGAAGCATATAAAGTACCTTTTTCCGAATACGAAAAATTATTACCTAAATTTAAAGTCAAAAAGAACTGGGCTAAAGAATTAGTCCACGTAGCAAAAAAAGCTGGCTTTAAATATATTACAATTACTACAAGACATCATGATGGCTTCTCTTTATATGACACACGTGGACTAAGCGATTATGACGCCCCTCATAGTGGATCTCAAAGAGATCTCATTAAAGAATTTGTGGATGAATGTCGTAAAAACGACATCAAACCATTCTTTTATCACACTCTTATTGATTGGAATTACAAAAAAGAAGATTACCAAGAATATCTACTAAAGAGTTTAGAAGTATTATGTAAACACTACGGAGATATTGGTGGTTTTTGGTTTGATGGTGCTTGGGATGAAACAGGTAAAAATTTAGATTTTGATGCGATTTATCATACCATTAGAAAATATCAACCTAACGCGATGATTATTAATAACACTGGTTTATCAGCGTTAGGAGAAAGAAGTCATCAAGAAATTGACGCAGTAACATTTGAAAGAGGAAAACCATTCTCTGTTAATGGTGATGATAAACCAATTGCCGGAGAAGTATGTGATGGCATTACTGATCACTGGGGATATGCGAAAAACGATATCTGTTTTAAGAGCGTTCCTTCTTTAGTGGAAGAATTAATTGATGCGAGAAGAGTGAGATGTAACTTGCTACTTAACACCGGATTAAGAGGAGATGGATCTATTAATCCGATGGAGAAATATACTTTATTAGAGCTTGGTAAATGGATTGCCACTAATAGGAGAATAATCTTTGATTGCTTACCTTCAAAAATCGAAGCAGACAACGCTTTTATCTTTGAAGATAAGGAATATTACTACGCTTTGATTAAAAACGTTCCTATGAGCGCAAATGAGCATGTCACAAGGAAAGAAGATAGAAAAAGAGTGGTCATCCATACTGAAAAGAAAATTGTTAACGCCAAATATATGGACACCAGCCTCCAAAAAGTTGAAATTAATAGAAGAGATAATTCTTTTGAAATATTACCTTTTACATACGGAACAAGTATGTCAATAAGAATAGTGAGGTTTAAACTTAAATAGTCTATGTTAAAAATTAATTTTTTAGGTGATTCAATCACAGAAGGGGCTGCTGCTAGTAAAGAAGAAAATACCTTTGTTTGTCTTTTGGCAAAAATGAATAACGCAGTTGTTCGTAATTACGGTATTGGTGGAACTAGAATTGCTAGAGCCCAATATCCTTCTGAAGATCCAAGATATGACCTTTATTTTGCCTCTAGAGTAGAAGCAATGGATAAAGATGCGGATTACGTTTTTGTTTTTGGTGGCACGAATGATTATGGACACGGAAGCGCTCCATTTGGAAAATTAGGCGATAAAACCGTTGATACATTTTATGGAGCGGTTGACTATTTGATTAATGAATTATTGAAATATTACAAGAAAGAACAACTTGTGTTTATGCCGCCTCTATATAGAATTGATGAGGTTTCTTGTAATGTTCACCCATTATCTGATTTCCGTATAGCGATGAAAGAAGTTGTTGATTCATACGGAATTAAGTATTTGGATTTAAAAGATAAAATTGGTCCTGCAAAAGATAATCCTTATATCGCTGATGGATTACATCCTAACGATAAAGGACATCATCTTTTAGCGGAACTCATTACTGATTACATTCAAAATGTTTTATTAAAAAGTCATAGATAAAAGGAGTTTAAGTATTATGGCAAAAAGTAGACTTATTGGTGATTATCCAGTTATCGGTATTCGTCCAACAATTGATGGAAGAAGAGGAAAGATTAAAGTTCGTGAATCTTTAGAAGAACAAACAATGAATATGGCGAAAGCCGCTGCTAAATTGATTGAAGAAAATGTTTTCTACACTAACGGAGAACACGTTAAAACAGTTATTGCTGATACCACAATCGGTAGAGTAGCAGAAGCAGCAGCCTGTGCTGATAAATTTAAAAAAGCTGGAGTTGATATCACTTTAACTGTCACTCCTTGTTGGTGTTATGGAGCAGAAACAATGGACATGGATCCAATGACTATTAAAGCCGTTTGGGGATTTAATGGTACTGAAAGACCTGGCGCTGTTTATTTAGCTTCTGTTTTAGCTACTCATTCTCAAAAAGGATTACCAGCCTTTGGTATTTACGGACATGATGTGCAAGACGCTGATGACACTTCAATTCCTGAAGATGTTCAAGAAAAGATTTTAAGGTTTGCTAGAGCTGCAGTAGCGGCGGCAACAATGAGAGGAAAATCATATCTTCAAATTGGTTCAGTCACTATGGGAATTGGTGGTTCAATCATCGATCCAAATTTCTTTGAAGAATATTTAGGAATGCGTGTTGAATCGGTTGATGAAGTTGAAATTATTAGACGTATGGATCAAGGCATTTATGATCCAGAAGAATATAAGAAAGCCCTTAAATGGGTCAAAGAATACTGCAATCCAGACTTTGACAAGAACCCAAAAGAACTACAAAAGTCTCCAGAGCAAAAAGAGAAAGATTGGGAATTCACTGTCAAGATGGCGTGTATTATCAAAGACTTATATAACGGAAATCCTAACTTAAAAGGTTGGGAAGAAGAACAAGTTGGACATAATGCGCTTGTTGGTGGTTTCCAAGGTCAAAGACAATGGACAGACTTCTATCCTAACTGCGACTTCCCTGAAAGTATTCTTAATTCTACTTTCGACTGGAATGGAGCAAGAGAACCATACGTGTTAGCAACTGAAAACGATACATTAAATGGTGTTTCAATGCTCTTTATGAAACTATTAACTGGTAGAGCCCAAATGTTCTCTGATGTTAGAACATATTGGTCTGGCAAATCTGTTAAGAGAGTGACTGGATATAATATTGAAGGTCACGCGAAAGCCGCCGATGGTTTCTTGCATCTTATCAATAGTGGTGCAACCGCAGTTGATGCATGTGGCGAAGTCAAAGATGAAAAAGGAAATCCTGTCATGAAGAAGTGGTGGGAAGTTAATGATAACGATATTAAGACCATGATGAAACACACCACATGGCCTGCTGCGGACTTAGGATATTTTAGAGGTGGTGGATATTCCTCTAGATTTGTTACTAGAGCAGAAATGCCAATGACAATGATTAGATTAAATATCGTTAAAGGTTTAGGACCAGTCCTTCAAATCGTTGAAGGTTGGAGTGTTAATCTTCCTGATGAAGTCACTGATGTCTTATGGAAGAGAACAGACTATACATGGCCATGTACTTGGTTTACTCCACGTATTACAGGTAAATATCCATTTACATCTGCATATGATGTGATGAATAACTGGGGCGCAAACCATGGTGCGATTTCTTATGGTCATATCGGCGCTGACCTCATTACTTTAGCTTCAATCTTAAGAATCCCTGTTTGCATGCATAATGTTCCTGAAAAGGACATTTATCGTCCATCCGCTTGGAGTGCCTTTGGAATGGATAAGGAAGGTCAAGACTATCGTGCTTGTGAAGCCTATGGTCCAATGTATAAGAATATTAGAAAATAATTGATTCTTTACAATATAGTAAAAGATGTGTTTTGTCACCGAAATAAATGTGAAACAAAACACATCTTTTTGCTATAAAAAGTTTCACATAATAATATTGAAATAATGTGAAACAAAATGCTATAATAATGACGAAAATGTTTCACATAGAGGTCGTATATGGAAATTGCAAAATTGTTAGAAGAAAAAAATATTATTGAAGCAAGATTAGAAAAACTAATATATGGATCAGTTGAAATTAGAGAACAGAATGGCAAAAAACTAATTTATGTTCACTATAGAGACCAAGGCAGGCAATATAGCAAATATGTTGGCGAATATTCAAAAGAATTGTATGAATTAATAATTGAAAATAACAACACCGCTAGGGCATATAAAAAACGTTTAAGAGAGATTAAAAAAGAATTAGGTAAAGATAATTATATTGATGGAGGAATTGACGATGACGTCGCCACTAACATTGATTTAGCTAGAAGAAACTTGGTTGATTCGATTTATAAACAAGCAATGCTAGAGGGTGTTGCCACAACATATTCAGACACCGAAACGCTTGTTAACGGTGGAAAAGTTAATAATATGACTGCTGAAGATGTTCAAAAAGTCGTTAATCTTAAACATGCATGGGAATTTATCCTTTCTCCAGGCGTTATTCAGTATCCTAGTAATTACGCAATCGTATCTCAAATCAATGCAATTGTGGAAGAAGGGCTATCTTTTAATGCTGGAAGAATTAGAAATGTTCCGGTTACTATTGGAGGAAGTTCTTATATTCCACCTTTACCTTTTGAGGATCAAGTTAGGGAAGACATAAGAAACATTAATGAGTCAGATAATTCTCCATTAGACAAAGCAATTGAAGTATTATTATACGTAAAGAAAAAGCAATTGTTCTTAGACGGCAACAAGCGAACAGCGGTTATTTTTGCAAATCACATTTTAATTAAAAATGCTGCAGGATTAATTGTTATTCCAGCCGAAAAAGTTGATGACTATAAGAAACTATTGATTCATTACTATGAAACTGATGAAAAAACAGAGATTATTAACTTTTTGAAAGAAGAATGTTATAGACCATTAAGGCAATAATAGATTAATAAGTATGATTAAGAAATATTTTGTTGATTCTCATAGCGATTTTAATAAATCAATCATCTTATCTCTGTTTGAACCAGGGAAGTATTCTTTTCATATTGAAGGACTTACCGATAAAGACAACAAAGACCTTTTTCCTCATAACAAAATAAGGATAGTCAAAAACGAAATTGATTTTAACACTGTTCCTTCAAAGATTGTCGTTGCGTATTTTGATGAAGATACTCTCAAAGCGTTTATCATTCAATCACAGTCAAAAACCTATTATTTGTTTAAGGTTGATCACCAGAAAGAAAACCAACTAAATATCCATCAAAAATATATAAGTAGTTCCCTTGACTTCTTAATGGAAGATTATGAAAAACATTGTAAGACTAAAGGGAAAAATAACTACGAGGGAGTTGGAGATTTCTCACTCATTAAAGATATCGATTATTTTGAAGATAAATATCAAAAAGAAATCAAAGAACAAATTAGTAAAGAATCAAATATCTATCGCTTAATCTTTCACGATAACAACCTTTTCACATCCGACTTTGTCTATCTGGTTGAAAAGAAATTAGTCACTATTACTAATCCACAAGATATAGATAAGAAAGTCCTCTCTTTATCTACGATGGAAAAGAACAAACACGATCGACAAGACTGTTTGTTAATTAATTCCGAAACAAAAGATATTGAATATTTCATCTTCACTTACAAACCCTTCTTTATTAAACATTATTTCCTTTTTAAACACTTAGGAAACGATGAGTTTGAATTCATCAAAGAAAGCATTAGCTTCAATTCTTTGTTCGCTAAAGAACTTAAAGACCTCAAATATAAAAATAATAGTGAACTTGCTTCAAGAAGCTTCGCTAAAATACGATATGAAAACTTCTACCTCAACTATATTGAATTTGAGGAGGAAGAAGAACTTGAAGAAATCATTAAGAACGAACTTTCAATTGAGGAAATCGAACTTCAAAAAGCTATCGCGTTTAAGGAAGCACTACTTAAAGAAGTCCTCCTAGTTATTAGTGAAACTAGTATGCCTTTGGATATTGGAGTGACATATCACGGAAGAGAAAGAATTAAAGAAAGAATTGGAGATATGCAAGAAAAAGAGATGCTTTCTTTAGCGAAAGTCGCATACGAAAAAGGATTAACGTCCGCTCATTTTATTGAAAAAGATCGTGAGATGTTTAAGTTCCTTCAGTATCAACAAAACAAAAGAATTGGAAAAACCCTTAGGCTATATAATGACATATTGTTCTTCTATTCTTTGGAACCACCTCACGCTTTGGTGACTTGTTTCCCATATAGAAATAACTATGAAATGTATACAAAAAAAGAAAAAAGATAAGCTGATACAAAGTATCAAATATTTGAATCATTGCTAATAACCGCTATATAATAAAGTGATGATTAAGAAAACATTGTTATTACTTTCAACATTATTCGTTGTTCCATCAACAATGCTTTTTTATACATCTCCAAAACATGAAATAGAACCTAATAAAGCCCCAGAAGTCACATATACGATTCAAGAATTCGCTGATTATCTTGAAGATAAAAGAGAACATTATCCCTTAAGTGATGAGTTCATCGAAAGATATCAACAAGCTTCTGGTGGATATATTGATTACGCTAAGCAGTGTGGGATAGTGGTGGATAAAACTCAACATTCTCCTAATCAGAAGTGGCACTTCTTTACCTCTTGGTTAGAAGAAGGAAAAATTGATAAGACTGGAGACGCTTATTCAAAGATATATATAAATCTTAAATGTCCTGAACTTTTATTATGGATATATGAGGCAATGGGGACAGATCCAAATAAAGTCAGATTAGCGAAGATTGAAGCAGAAAAAGGAAGAGTAAGTAACACAAACGTCGCCACGATAGCGAAAAATATGAGATCTTATGTTACTTGGGACGATTTAATCGTCAATATGAAATAGAGATATGAAAAGAATAAATAGATGTATCTTAATTCCTTTAATCGCCCTTATATTAGGTGGATGTAATAGTTCGCCCAAAGAAGATACATATGTTGTTAGATATACCTCTAGTGACGATTACTCTATTACTGGATTATTAGAAAAATATAAAGAAAATGATACAGTTAACTTTACTGTTAATGTTTTAAATGACAGCAAAGAAATCGAAGAAGTTAAAGCTGATAACTCTATTCTTACATCTAGTGATTCGGTCTATACATTCACTATGCCAAATCATGATGTGAATCTTGATGTATCATTAAAAAACAAGAAGACAAGTGTCAAATACAACATTTCCTACGAAATGACAACTTCTAGGTCATACGCTTTTAAAAATGAAGAAAGTGATTTGATTTTAAATACTTTTGTCTTAGATGATGAAGAAGATAATAGCGTCATTAATGAAGTAAGTGATTTTACCTATATCTATGGTGGCGGTTATGGTGGATCTGGCGACACTAAATGGGCACAAGGAGATATGCTTAAATTTGGCACCACAAGTATTGATGGTGGAATAATTTTAAGCCTTAATAAACCAGTAAATAAGGCAGTTCTTACAGGTTTAGTGGGAAATACAAACTGTAAATTACAAGTTGGTGATAGTGGTTCTACTGATTGGGCAACACCTTCTAGTGATAATAAAACTACAACCTTAACCTGTTCAAATATGAATGTCGCTAATAAAGAAACAGTAGAGTCAAAAGACTTCACCAATATTGAATTCGAATTTGAATCAACCACATCTTTAAAGATTTCCACTATTAATAACAAGGTGTTTTATCTTACAAACATTGAATTCTTCTTTAGTAATGTAAAAACATACACGGTTACGTGGTTAGATGAAAATGGTACTGTTCTTAAAGTTGATGAGAACGTTACTGAAGGAACTATTCCTGAATATAAAGGAGAAGAGCCTTCAAAAGATGGTTATGATTTTGTTGGTTGGGATCCTACTCCTAGTGAAATATATCAAGACACAACATATACTGCAGTGTTTAAAGAAAAAGGACAAACATATACAGTTACTTGGCTCAACTATGATGAAGAAGTATTAAAGGTTGATGAAAATGTTGCTGCGGGAACAACCCCAACATATAGTGGCCCAAATCCTTCTAAACCATCGGATGACCATTACAACTACTATTTTAGTGGTTGGGATCCAATTCCAGCACCGATTAGTAGTGATATGACATATACCGCTCAATATACAAAGGTTGACAAAACTCAAGACCTTCCAGGATATAACCCAGTTATTAGTAGCGATGGAAAATATATTGAATATGGATTATATCCTCAAACATATGTCAAAGATCAAGACCTTATTGAATTATTAGAATACGCAACAACGATTTCTACTGGGTGGCGTTTATATAACAACGAATTTTATTTCAAAGCCACTTCAAAAATATATAACAACGAATCATACAAATTTAATGATGGTGAAGACATTGTTGATGAAAAGGAATATTGGTTTAAATGTGAACCAATTAAATGGAACATTGCTAGCAAAGAGAATAATCGTTATGTCTTAATGTCTAATGTCTTATTAGACGCTTATTGTTATTATCGCGATTACTCTAATAGAAGCATTAGTGGAAGTGTTATTTATCCAAACAATTATAAAGAAAGCGATATAAGAAAGTGGCTAAATGGAACTTTCCTTGAGAACGCTTTTATGTTTGGAACAAACTTACTTGAAACATTGGCTGTCAATAATAGTGGATCTACAACAGATACCTCTTCTAATGAATATGCATGTGAAAATACAAGCGATAAAGTATATCTGCCTTCATATCAAGAAATTAATGGAATAGATGACAAAAAAGCTCAAACCACCGACTACGCTAGAGCGATGGGAGCGTGGAGCAACACCAAAGACAATCAATACAAATATAATGGTTCATATTGGACACGCTCTCCTTCAAGCTTATATTCATATTGCGCTTGGAATGTTAATTCTGGTGGAGTATTAAGTGAATATGCAGTTGATGGCAATAGCCACTCTGTCAGACCTTGTATCGTTATTAATTTGATATAATGAGATTAAAAAATTTATCAATATAATTGATAACTGCTTTTTGCTTTATACTTTTTAAAAAATTTTTACAAAAAAATCAAAAAAATCCCCTCTTAGTATAGTGAGGGGATGTTTTATGAAGACGTTCCTAAAACGGCTCCTTGACGTTGAACGGATGTGCTATAGAAAGGATGACATAACGGAAACCGGCAGTGCACTTGCGTGCCTAATCCTATTTGTTATCGCTCTCGTAGTGATAGCAATCATCTTCAGGTGTTAAAAAAATCCCTTAGCTGCAATAGCTAGGGGAACACCTAAACTTATTATAGCATAGTTTCGGCTCAAATCAAGGAGCCCCCTCTCGCAAGAGCAAAAATGGTTTTTTGATGATTAAACAAAAAAATGCAACAAAAAAGAATAGAACAAACTTCCTTTTGTAAGCTTAAAATGAAGGCTCCAAAATAATAAATAATCGCTAAACTTTATTTTTGGTCGGTAATAGCATATAATAGAGTCGACAAAAATATTAGTACTAGGGAAGGTGTCAACACTATGTTTAAAAGAGATTACTATTTAAATCAATTAATAAAAAAAGAAAACAACCACATGATTAAGGTTATTACTGGTATAAGAAGAAGTGGCAAATCATTTTTACTTAACACCATATTTTATAATCATTTAATTGAAAACCAAGGTATTAAAGAACAATTTATTGTTAAATTTGCATTCGATTCTGAACTTGATACTAATTTACTTAATAAATATTTTCCAGATGAGCCAACGATTATAATGGTTGGAAAAGAAGAACGGGTTAATAGCAAAAAATTTATTGAATACATTAAAGACAAAACAAAGAAGAACGGAACATATTATTTACTATTAGATGAAATACAAAAACTGGATCGCTTTGTTCCTGTTTTAAATGGGTTGTTACGAAACGAAAGTTATGACATCTATGTAACTGGTAGTAACGCAAAAATGCTTTCAAAGGATATTGACACTGAATTCAGTAATAGAGGTAGTAGAATACATCTATTGCCATTAACATTTAATGAATATCTCTCGGGAATAAATAAAAGCGAAGAAAAAGCGTTACGAGATTACATAATTTATGGTGGTGTTCCACTAGTTCAACTTGAAAACGAGCACAATGAAAAAGCAAATCAAGCCAGTAGTGTGCTAAATGAGACATATATCAAAGATGTTGTTTTAAGACATCCTCAAGTTGATGAGAATAAGTTAATTGAGACTTTAAGAGTTATTGCTTCTATGATTTCAACGCCAATAAATCCAACCAAGATAGAAAAAACTTTTAAAAGCGTTTATAACATAGACTTATCAAACGATACGATAGGAGATTATATTTCGTGGTTTGAAGATGCATTTTTATTAAATAAAGTATTAAGATACGATGTAAAAGGAAGACGTTATATTGGCTCTCCTTACAAAATATATTTCGAAGATATTGGAATTAGGAACGCTATTTTAAATTTTAGAGAAATCGATGAAACAGATCTTATTGAAAATATTGTTTACAACGAACTAAGATATCGTGGATATAGCGTTGATGTTGGTGTGGTTTATATAAATGAACCAACCGGCAAAAAAGACAAGGATGGAAAAGATATATATGTAGAAAAGGCAACTGAAGTGGACTTTGTTGCTAACAAAGGCGGCAAGATATATTACGTTCAAGTTGCTTTGCAAATTGATACAATCGAGAAGAAAGAACAAGAATATAAATCAATTAGGAACATTCCTGATTCATTTAAGAAGATTGTTATTGTTAAAAACGATATTGTTGATCATCAATACACAAACGATGGTTTTTTAAGAATGAACTTAATGGAATTCTTAACAAACGAAAACTCTTTGGATTGGTAAGTGACATAGAAAATATTCTATAAAAAAGTTGCATTTGTGTTGCAAGATTGTTTTATTTTCGTAGAGATATATGCGCTGATCAACTGAATTTCATTGATAAAGTAGTGGAATATAAACACTGGTTCTTTGGTCATTATCATTTTGATAGAAAGATTGATAACAAGAAAACATGTCTATATTACTGCATAGTGGAGATTAATGGAGACTAAACGATGAATTACCTTGATTTTATGTCCCCAAAAGTATACACTATTAGGGACAAAACAATTATGATTAACTCTGAAATGAACTCCATTAGAACCAAAATTAATAAAATGCCATCGGGCAGTGTTTTTGTTGTTTCTGATTTTACAGATATTGCAGAATACGAAAACGCTAAAAAATGTCTTTTAAGACTAGAAAAAGAAGGAATGATTAGAAGAATCATAAGAGGAATATATGATAAGCCCTATTTTTCTAAACTTTTAAAAGAATACTCTGCACCTAATATAGAAGAAGTCGCTAAAGCAATAGCGAGAAACTATAACTGGAAGATTTCTCCTTCTGGATTAACTGCTTTGAATCTATTAGGGCTTTCTACTCAAGTGACTAATAGTTATGAGTACTATAGTAGCGGTCAATATAAAACATACAAAATCAACAAATTTATTATTAGTTTTAAACATAAATCATCTAAAGAATTATTGGATTTATCTTATATGTCTTCTTTGGTGGTTAACGCAATAAAGGAGATTGGACCAAATATTGATGAACAATCACTAGAAAGAATAAAAAACCACTTATCTTCAAAAGAAAAAGAAAGCTTAATTCGTGAGGCTGGTGGAGTCACTAAGTGGATATATGAAATAATAAAGAGAATATGTAGTCAGGAGGAATAATGATGTATAGCTTACTTAAATTTCCAAAAGAAGAACTAAATACCATTATTGTTAATACTGCTGATAGAAAAGGCATGAATGCTGCAATTGTAGAAAAAGATCTTTGGGTATGTATTACTCTTGATTATCTCTTTCATCATTCTAAGTGGAAAAACCAATTCGCTTTTAAGGGTGGAACGTGTTTATCTAAGGTTTACCATCTTATAGAAAGATTTTCTGAAGACATTGATCTAATTCTTGATTGGAGAGTTTTGGGATACAAAAGCGATGAGCCGTGGGAAGAAAGATCAAACACTAAGCAACTCAAGTTTATTGAAGAATCTAGAGATAGATTGTTTACATTCCTAAGAGAAGAATTCTTACCTGAATTTAAAAATGGAATGTCGCAAATATTGGACATTAATTGCGACGTTTATATTGAAAAAGATGATCCTGGAACAGTTGTTTTTGCATACCCTCATTCATATTCACATAGCTCAATCATCAACACAATCAGATTAGAAATAGGTGTTTTGGCGTCTTGGATTCCTCTTAATAGAGCTAGTGTCAAATCTTTTGTTGCGGAGGAATATCCAAACACTGTTTCTTTATCTGAAGTAGAACTATTAGCAACAACTCCAGAAAGAACATTTTGGGAGAAAGCAACAATATTACATCAAGAAGCCTTTCGACCAGAGGACTCTATTATTCCATCGAGATATTCGAGGCATTACTACGACATCTTTTGCATGTGTAAAAACGGTGTTAAAGAAAGCGCTTTGCAAAATCCAAAATTATTAGAAGATGTCGCTTTATTTAAAATGAAATTTTATCCACGTGGATGGGCAAGATATGATTTGGCAAAGTTTGGCACTTTGAAATTAATACCAGCTCCTCATAGTGTTGAACGCCTAAGAAAAGATTATGAGGATATGAAATCAATGATTTATGGAGAATATCCATCGTTTGATAACATCTTAAAAGTCATTGAAGAATTAGAAAAAGAAATTAATAAATAGAATAATATTAAGTAAGGAAAAACCATATGATAAAGATTGTTACCTCTGAAGTAGGAAGAGAAGGTAGCTACCGCTATATATTAAGCAAAGGGTTATATATGGATGAAAACCGTAATATCTATCTAGGTGGTATTACTGGATCTACATCTTACTTTAGTAATGGAAAAATAAAGACTATTGGTGGATCAGAATTTAAAAAGGATATAGTTGATTATTTTATAGCCAAATACGACTGAATAATTTTGCTGCAATTCATCCCCCACCTATAGAGGTAGCCATCGATGAATAAAAGCATTGTTGATCACAATATCGATGTGGTGGACTTCTTGCTTAAGGGTGTTAAGAGGAAGTAAATTCACTCATATTTCAAAATGTGTGGAACATTTGTATACATGAGCACTACAAAACGAATAGAAAAAACTTACATTTTTGCAAATTATACGAAAGGCGTCAATAATGACGCTTTTCTTGTGCGGTGAACAGCAGTAAAAAAGCACACATGATAACGCATTGATAGTATAATAATTACATATATGCCACTACAGAATAGACCGAAAGCGTATTTAGGAACGGGAAAGTATATTTTTGTTAGTTATTCTCATAAAGACGCTGACAAAGTATATGAATTTATTAATATCTTACAAACCAAATATAATGTCTGGTTTGATGAAGGTATTCATTTTGGCCGTGAATGGGACGAAGAGATAGTGTCTAAGATAGATGGTTGTTCTTTGTTTATATATGTTATTACTGAAAACTCATTAAACAGTAAGAACTGTAAAGACGAGATTGCGTTCGCTAAACAAAATGATATCCCATTTCTTAATGTCATCATGGATGATATGGAATTACCATCCATATTTACATTTAGATATGGTAGATTCCAGATGCTTAAATATTATGAATATCATAACAAAGAAGAAGTATTATACGATTTAGAAAGAAGAAGTGAAGAAATAAAACTCACTATTAAAGATCAAGATAATAATCCTAATAATGATGAACCATTAATAAGACATAGTAGTAGTGTTAAACAAGTTAATAATGATGCTGCTAATAAGGATTACGCCTTATTTACATTTGACAAAGAGTTATCAGCGTTTTCTATCTCTAAAGATGATATTTATAGTAATAACTATTTTGATGATCGTGGTGAACGTTTATATCGACTAGTGCTATTACCTGGCGAATCAATTAATAACCCAGTACAAAAAGTGGAAGTATTTGAAATCAATATGTTAGATGAAAAAGGGAAGCGTATTGCCTTATTTAATAAAGAAGAAGGGATAGACGCTAGATACACATATAATGTCTTAGATAGAGGTTATAACTGCATTAATATTGATATATTAACTAATAAAGACATCCTATATTTATTAAACAAAGTTAAGACTATGTTTTTACTAACTAAGATTCATAGTATCTTTGGTGCAATTCTAGATGTTGAATTTGAAATATTGTTTAACGGAAAAGAAGATAATACACGCAATCCAGATATTAAAGAGTTATCTGATTTAGTAACATTTAAGATTCATCATTGTCATTACAAAGTTATAAGGCACAACTGATGCCTTTTAATTTTATTAAATATATGA
>CADCGC010000003.1:0-102276 GCA_902800905.1 uncultured Erysipelotrichaceae bacterium | reverse complement strand
ATTTTGGAAAACGGGACATAATAGTGCAAAAAAAACGAAGATGATATATTCTCTGCAACCATGCATCGCAACTGGATTGCAACACTGGGATTGTCACATTTTCGATAGTCAGTAATACTATATAGTATTAAGCAAATAAACATATTCCCTGAAACGGTAGATATTGGTGTCTTGCCGCTCTATATTTTATATGGGCGTGTGCGTTAATTGTTTGTTTATGATTTATATCCTAAGATAAAATAGATAAAGATATGGCAGACGAAAGAAACCTGTTTGGAATGATAGATGAGATCTCGGCAAACCAAGCTGAGATTTTAGGCGAGATTACTGGTGTTAAGACACACGCTTCTGATACCGACGTTAAAATCGCTGCTTTAGAGCAAGAGATATCAAAGCTTAAGAATCAACCAACAGTTCAGCCAAGGCCGGCAAACATTGTTTCTCAAAAGAGCGACCAAGAGATTCTTCAAACATTTCTAAAGCAATCTAAAAAGAGTTGGAGATGGTTTGGAACTAAAGGCGAATTCACTAAGTGGAAAACGCTCGCCATTATATCCTTATTAATATTATTAATAGTAGGTGTTGTGACATCGATTGTTTCAACCGTCTGTTTTAAGATGTATAGCACATTCACATTCTTTGAAAATGTGTGGATGATATTTGGCATTATTTATTTAGTTTATGCTTCAAAGGCTCAATTGACCTATGAGGTAAATGTTTTAGCTGCTAACTCATCAACAGAATATGATACAGATAATTTAGGAATGAAGTTTCCTAGAAAAGAGAAAGTGGTGTTTAGAATTTTCAAATGGCTTGCCATTATATCTGCACCATGTAATGTAATTTGCATTTGGGCCGGTATGGGCAAGGGCAATCAAGTTCTAGCGACCATAATGGAAGTGTTATTCTTGGGTGCTATTATCTTTGCGTTCTTTATGAATCTTAATTTGTTTGCTCAATATTCGATCATCTGGGTTGAAGGGCATAATCTAACAACAAAAGAGAAAGTGGTTCTTGTCTTACCTCCTGGTGCAAAACAACTGATGCCCGAGGAAGAGTTTAGAAAGAAAATGCCATTCTTCTATGAATAGGAGAGACGTGTATGTATTTAACTCACTTAAAGATTAAAAATCATCCTATATTAAAAAATCTTGAATTGAATTTAACAAATCCTAATACAAATCAACCATATGCAGTTGTGGCTTTTGTTGGCGAAAATGGTTGTGGCAAAACAACAATCTTAAATGAGATTTTTAATTACGAGAAATCAGAATTCATCGTCGATAAACAAACCCCATATACAATAGTGCCAAAACCATTCGATGCTCTTTATCTTAGACAAGGTAGCCTTCATAGAAATGCTATGAAAGAAGTTAGAAAACTTATTGATGGTCAAGATATGTATCCAACCAATAGTGCGACTTATACTGGTGGAGCAAATCCATTTGGTTTAAGAAGCAATAATGCTGTTAATCGTATAAATGAAGGCATCAAGCTATTGGAAAAACTTGGTGATGATGAAATTACTCAAATCTTTAAAGAAAATCACATAGATGAAGTCTGGTGTAGTGGTGAAGTTACCAAAAAGATAGATGGTCAAGAGCATGGTTATAACATCACCAATTATTCATCAGGACAACAAGAGATTTTATTGAAAATAAAAGATATCAGAAAAATGGCATCGGGCACCGATTGCGTGCTTTTAGATGAACCAGAGACATCTCTCCATCCTAGATGGCAAAAAGAAATTGTTAGTTTGATAAAATTGATGCTAACCGATGTTGATGGCAATGTTCCACAAATCTTTTTAGCAACTCACTCTGAAAAAGTACTCGAATCATTAATCACTAGAGGTGATGTGCTAATTGTTAGATTGTCGAAACATGACGGCAATATCAAAACCGAAACAATTGATGAAATGGATTTGCGCTTACCAACTCCAACATTTGCGGAATTAGATTATGTAGTGTTCCATATTCCGTCAATGGATTATCATGATCAACTACTAACTAGAATGGCCGATTTATATGAAGTTGAGGCCATTTCTGATATAGATAAAACCGTAAGAAACAACGCGCTTTATACAAAACGAGAATATGGAAAGGTTTGGGTTGGAGCGACAAAATACAAAGTAAATACGTATCGTACATTACCTGTTTATATAAGAAACTACTTCCATCATCCAAAAGATGGAGTGGCACCAACAGAAGAAGAGGTTGTTAAATCAATAGAGTTTTTAAGAACTGTAATTAAATCAAAGGTAGATGAGTGATATAATATGTGAGCCAGTGGGTATTTCCTTTGTTTAGAAATAAACGTGTGGAGGAGGTACTGCTATATGGGCTTCAATACTGGCACATGCTCTTCCACCAATGTTATGGAAGAAATCCGAGAGCTTATTAAAGATAATAGGCTATCCGTTTCTAAGCTTGCTGAAGAAATCGGCATCAGCCGTAAGGCATTTAGTCGCATAATCAACGAGCACAACAAGTTTGTTGACATGGATATCCTTATCTACTTATGCAAGAAACTCGGAATTAAGGCAATCGTTATCGAGTAATATCGGTGGCGGTTGCCACTTTTTATATGTCCCGTTTTTTGGGACATTTTCATTTTGCCAATTTTTTTCAGTTTACTATATAGGAGCCATGAGGCAGAAAGCAGAAAACAAAATGAAACAAATTGAAGCAAAAGAAGTCATTAAAACAATGAATTGGATTGCTCAAGCCGATGAAGATGGCCAGTCAGTCCTTGAACCAACATTAAACAAAAAAGGGATATATGAATGTGTGGTTCATCTCCCATTGATTGAAAAAACAGTGATTGGCATTGGGGATTACAAATTAGAGTCAATCGATAATGCCACAAAACAATCATCCAAATTGATTGATGAATATCTTGAAGAAAACCCTGAACACAAAGTTAAAGATGCATTCAGTGATTCAAGATATGTCTTAGAAGAAGATGATAACGGATATTTATGTATTCACTTAATGCAAGAAGGAGCTTATTGCTAATGGAAATCTCACCAGTAATTACAGTATTAGGAATTATTAACACAGTCATCAGCATGATCGCTTGTCCAATTATCGCTGGATATAAAAACAGAAGCGTAGTGGGATGGTTCTTCGGAGGCCTGTTCTTGGGCCTTATCGGATTAATCATCGTAGCTTGCCTTCCTAGAAAAGATTAACTACTAGAGCCGCGTTGTATATTCGTCCTCCTTTCTGAAAATTTTACACCTCCTTTCTTTTACACCCGGCATTCCATCCTGATAGCGGCGTTAGGATGGGTGCCAAGCCAATTTACGAGATACATCAATAGATGTGATATAATATTTGGTAGATCAAATAATTCATTTAAATCGATTAGACACGTTATTTGTCTCGGTAACGTATCTATCGGCCATTAATGGTAATCGAATTATTTATCACCAGAAAGGGACCTCTTTATGAGTAAAAAAACTTTATTGCCATTCGTCGTAGTGGCACTTGCCTCTCTTGGAGCTTTTACAGGTTGCTCCAACAAAGACAATCAAAACGAACAAATATCTGTAACCGATATGGTCGGAACTACCATAACCATCAACAAGAACCCTAAGAAAGTTGCTTGTATCTCCAGAACTACATATGACTTGTTGGTAGCATATGGTGTTGGAGACAAAATCGATGGAGCTTATAAAGGCACATTAAATAATAGCTGGGTACCGCTTATCTATCCTGAAAGCGCAGACCACTATGTATATGACTACAACAATAGTGCTGAACTCTTCATTTCTAGAGGAGTTGATTTAGTCTTAGCTCCTGAAAAGTATATGGCAGATGATTTAAACGCTCATGGCGTGCCTGCTTTATGCGTTTCCTTATACGGAAATCCAACATTTGATAACTATGTCACATTCTTATCTCAATTAGTTACTAAGATTTGGGATGGTGATGAGATTAAAACAAAAGCAGCGGCTTGGGAAAACAAAGTTAATACTGCAATTAATGATGTTAAAACCGAACTAGCAAAACATGAACTAACGCAAAAGAAAGTGTTTTATGTTCGTGGTGATAAGGACAAAGGTGTTGGGTATACCGACACTCAAGGTTCTTTCACAGAATATGCTTATAGAACACTCGGATTCAAATTTGTTGGATCTTCGTTAACAACTACCAACCCATCTAAAGAAGAAATAGTGGAACAAAACCCAGATGTCTTTGTTTGTGGTGGTCAATATCAAAACAAAAATATCAATTCTCTCAAAACAGAAGAACCATATATCAATTTAGACGCTGTTAAGAACAACAAAGTATATAACATCCCAATCGGATTCACAGCGTTTGAGCAATTATCCGCTATGACTCCAATATTCTTCTATGATCAAGCCAACAAGATTTATCCTGAATATTTCAATTACGATATTTCTTCAATGGTCAAATCAACAATTAAAGAATACTTTGGAACAGATGTCACTGACACACAAGTCTCATACATGTTGCAAGGACTCAGTCCAGAAGGTGGCTCGTTATACTAATGAATGAAAAAGTCTTAAAAAGAAGGACTTGGATATCATTTGGAATTTCGATTGCGGTTTTCATTGTTATCTTCGCTCTAGCTTTGATGCTAGGAAGATATAGAATCGCAATTGATGATTTCTTTAAAGCTGTATTCACTGACGATAGTGCTTTAGATACACAAAGAAGCATCATAGTGAATCTAAGATTCCCTAGAACCATAATGGCAGCATTTGTAGGTATCGGCCTATCTTTGTCTGGTTTACTATATCAAGAGACATTCAGGAACAAACTGGTGTCTCCTGATTTGCTTGGTGTTAGTACAGGTGCCTCAGTTGGTGCTGCTCTAGCAATTGTTCTTGGATTATCATCCGTTCTTATTAGTGTATTCGCGTTTTTGATGGGTTTATTAACTGTCTTTGTTACAGTGATGGTATCCAAGCTATTTAGAAATGGATCATCAACCATATTGCTCTTATCAGGCATTATTGTTGGAGGATTCATGTCCGCTATCTTATCTGTTATTAAATATTTCTCAAACGATATAACAACTTTAGCGAGCATTACTTATTGGTTAATGGGATCGTTTGAAAGTGCGGATATGACACGCGACTATATCCTTATGGGTGTAGTGGCCGTTTGTATTGCTATCTTATTATTAATTTCTCACCCTATTAACCTTGTTAATCAAGGAAAAGCCGAGGCCCAAACAAAAGGTATTAACTACAATTTCTATCGTGGATTAATTATTGTTCTAGCGACAATATTGACTGCTATCTCTGTATGTTTCTGCGGAACCATTTCTTGGATTGGGTTAGTCATTCCTCATATTGTTAGATTACTTGCTGGAAGAGATGCAAAAAGGACCATTCCTCTATGCATTACCTTTGGTGGAACGTTCATGATTTTGGTTGATATATTATCTAGAACATTTACTGATTCAGAGATCCCACTAAGTGCAGTAACTGGCTTACTAGGTACTGTTATATTTGTAGTTATTTTGATTATTAAAAGGAGGAAATTAAATGAACATAAAGATATCTAATTTATCCTTTAAATATGAAAAAAAGGCTAAAGAAACCGTGTTAAATTCAATAAATTTAGAAATTAAACCAGGAACAATTAATGTCCTTCTTGGATTAAATGGTTGTGGTAAAACAACATTAATTAAGCTACTTTCTGGATTAATGAAACCAACTGAAGGCACGATTGAATATGATGGTAGAAACCTTCAAACAATCAAGATTAGAGAAAGAGCCAAAATCTTTGCCTATGTTCCTCAGCAGGCAAATGTCACTAATGATATTCCTGTTAGACAATACCTTTCTTATGGAACAACAAATACTCTTGCCTTTTATGAACATCCTGGCAAAGAAGAAATGGAACGCGTTGAAGATGTTGCTGAGCGTTTACATATCTCTTGCTTGCTAGACAAGAACCTTGGCGAGATAAGTGGTGGCGAACTCCAAATAGTGTTAATCGCGTGCTCGCTTATTCAGAATACTGAAATCTTATTATTGGATGAGCCAACATCCGCTCTTGATATGAAGAATCAAAACTTAGTTCTATCAATTCTTAAAGATGTAGCTAAAGAAGGTAAGACCATTATTCTTTCATCGCACAATCCTAATCATGCATTATATCTAGATTCTAATGTTGTGCTTATCCATGATGGAGTGATATGCGATGAAGGCCCTGCAAAAGAATTAATTAAAGTTGAAAAACTGAAACCAATTTATGGCGAACATGTATGTGTTTCTCGTGATTTGGGATATGATGAAATATCGTTCAAGGACTAACTATGGAAAACAAAAAGGATATTATTTCATTACTATATAAAGCAGCAAAGAAGCACGATGCTGATATTCTTAAACACTTTAATGATGAAGAACTAAATGATCGTAACTATTTTCTATACGCAATTAATGACGACATTATGTCGAACATAATTAACATAATACTGAATCTATCTTTGGATAATCTTGAATCTCCAGGTATTGATAATAGTTGTCGAATGATTATTGAAGCAATTACCTTGCTATCAATGTATAACGATAATCAGATATCAGATTTGCAATTAAAGATATTTAGGTATTCTTATGCTTTGGTTGAAATTGACAATTATAGGACTATCTTAAAAATCACAAAACTTAAAGCACCTTTGGATGTTGAACAAGACAAAGAAACCGCGTTAAACCTTTTCGCAGAACAATTTGGAATTACTAGAGACGCTCTCGATGAATTACTAAAACATAATGACCCATCGAAAAAAATATATCTTTCTGATCCGCTTGCCTTCTTAATGAAAACTCCAAGCACTAAAATCAGACTAGAAAAGCTGATACAAAGATATCATCCATACAAAGATACTTTTGCAAAAATATATACATTCTTTTCAATATTTGATCATCCAAGATATGAGGAGAATATTGAATTAGAATTAATTTTCCAAAAAGCGAAGAGACAATATGTGTTTTCGGTTGTTAGTTCTGTAATCGAATATTTTCAATTAAACAAGCTTTTTCTTGCCGATGCCGATGAATATACTGACGACCTTCAAGATTTGTTTGAAGGAGAATACAAAGAACATAACAAGTCTGCTTTACAAGCAATAGAGTTGATATTTACTTCTTTAATAGATGAACTGGCAATTTATGAAAACGAAGGAATAGATTCTCAAGCAGTGTTTTATATAAACAAACTAAGATGCATTGCTAAAAATATGTTTGTTTGTATGCATAGAGGTCACCGCGAACAAGTTATTGCAGCATTTAGACCGTTTGCTGAATTATCTAGTGTCATTAACAAGATAAATACGTACGATGTTAAACAGTATCGTATTTTAAGAAAAGCGTTTGTGTTTAGTTCAAGGCTTCAACTAATTAATTTTGTTGATAACATGACAAACGAATCGACAAAAATTGATAACGAAGGATTGAAGGATTTGTATGAGAAGTATTACAAAGAAAAGTACGGTCTTAATAGTTATGTTCAATTTGAAAAAGAAATAACAAACAATAGTTTGTATTTCCTTGATAAGTCAAAAAAGAGCTATAAGAATCTTGTAATGGATAATTCTAATATCATATTTAATGATAAGAACACGCAGGAAGAATTTAAAACTATATATAGAGTGTCTGTTGATATGAGTCATTCAAGTGGATATGCTTTTAATGCTTGTCCAGGCGTTGTTGATTCAATTGCGTATCGTGCACAAATAGTATTTTGGAAATATATTTTTCAATACGCCGGCTTAATGGCGATAACAAGAGAAGAGCACGGATACTCTGCTAATATAGATAGAATAATGAAGGCTATCACAATATTAATTGATGGCCTATATGAAGATTTAAACAAGCTTAACCAATAACCTTGTTACCTATTTTGGGACAAAAACGTTTTGCTATCTATTTTCGTTATACATTATTGACGTCGATAAGAGATCGGCAGAAAGAGAGTTAACTAAAATGGAAAACAAAACAATCAAACAAAACGCCAATAACATCATGTGGGTAGAGTACTGGATCAGAAAGGCCCACCCTTCAATGGAAGATTATGAGATCCTTGCTGAACTAAACCAAAATGGTGAATGGGAATGTAAAATTGAATTACCACTCATCAATAAAACAGTGAAGTCAATATCTGAAAAAGAAGTAAACGCTATGTTGAATGCTTCTTACAAAGCAGCGAAATTGATCGATGGATACATGAAAGAACATCCAGAACTTGAAATCATCAATAGATTCAAAGGTAAACGCTGGGAAATCATTAGTGATGAAACTGGTAAATATGTCTCAACAGGTATGAGCAGCGCTTGGCGAAGAGAACAAGGCAAGCAAATAGAAAAGATGACAATAGATTCATTGGAAGCCATCAAGAAAACCATCAAGAAACTCAATAAAATTAATGGATCACCCAAGAATCTATATATCCAAGTTCTAGATCGTTCACTCTTCGATGATAATATGACAGTTGATGAAATTGTCGAAGAAGTGAATGATAAAATTAGAAAAGAATATCACACAACACAATGCACAATGTGCTGTGGCATTGATGGAGATAGCGTAATCGTAGCGGGTTACGCTTTCCCGCCTGAAGCGAAAGGAGAACTCAACTAATGAAATACCTATTCTTCGATATCGAATGTTCCAACTGTTTCAATGGTGTTGGAAAAATGTGTGAATTTGGATATGTTCTCACTGATGAAAAGTTTCGTGTAATTAAAGCTGATGATATTCCGATGTCTCCTGGTAAAGGTGATGGCAGTAGATTTCATCTCAAGGGTCGTAAACACGAAAAAGACTTAGAATTAGCGTACGATTATTCTTATTACTTCGAGCAACCAGAATTCCCTCACTTCTATAAGAAGATTAAAGAATTAGTGGAAGATCCTGAAACAACTTGTTTCGCATATTCAATGGATAATGATATACCTCATCTATATCACGCTTGTAAGAGATACAAATTACCACCATTCAATTATGAATGCTATGACGTTCAAAAACTTGTAGCAGCGTATCTAGAAAAGAAAGGCCAAATGTCGTTACATAATGCTTGCAAAGCAATAGTGGGACCTAACTCAGTAGTTAGATTACAAGAGCATCTATCTAGAGATGACGCTGAAATGGAGAGATTAATCTTCGAAGCCATATGTATCCTTACTAAAATGGACTCCAAAGCATTATTAGAAAAATCTCAATTCGCTAGAACTAACTCAATTGAATGGATGAACAAATTCGTTCATAGAGAGAAAAAGAAAAGACTCAAAACCGCTGGTCATGAACTATATAACTCATTAGCGGTCCCTGAATCTGAATTAGATAAACCCGAAAATGTTGGAAGAAGATACAACATTAGTGGTGAACTTAAAGCAGATTTAAATTCTATAAAAGTTACCATCAATCTCATTCAAAGCAAGAATGGTATCCTCTGCAATAGAATCGGCAAGAATGACTTCTTCATTGTCTATGATGAAAAGAATAAAGAAGAAATCCTTAAGGGTTTCAAACATCCATTTGAAGGTAAGGTTCTTACTTATCAAGGGTTCTTAGCTTCAATCAACTAAATAATAATTTCCTCACCCGTTTTTTGAGGGGTGAGGATTTTTTATGCCTCGCAGACATCTTCGTTCTTTTTATAAGACTCAATAAATAAATCAAATTGAAATGGAGTTATATCGTTATCAAGCATCTTTGAGAAGACTAATAAAGCAGTTTCTACAAACGAATCCCAATCGTTAATTGTGTATTTTCCGTTTTCTATGTTTTTATTAATGACAGCAACACATTGATTCATTTTTTCATCGATATTTGCGGTTAATACATAGTTTTTATTTTTTGATTTCATAACTTGTCCTCGACTAAATAGTACTTTTTGTTGTGTACGAAAAAACGGACACCGCATTATCTATTATGTTGTTATCAAGGAGGACGAAATATGTTCTATGATCCAAAAGTAATTAAATATCCAAGAAACAAAGTAACAGGTGTTCCATCTCAAGAAGACTTATTAAAAATAATGGATGAAGTGCCATCTTATCGATATATAGCAATATGCGATTATCTAAATGAAATAATCAGATCAGGAGAAAGAATTGATATTGAATCATTTGAAGACAAATATTATTCACATCCAGTTGATTCAAGTACACAGACTCATTATCTAACTTCATATCTCTTTTTAGCGTATTACTACTATGAACACAACTTGCATCCGCTTAAAGCAATGGATTACTTACATCTAGCGATGTTAGAGAAAAGTTCATATGATAGTGCAAAAGCCTTATTAGCGGAGTTCTATATTGAAGGCTTTGGAACACTTCAAAACTTTGATAAGGCTAAAGAAATAATAATGGAAGCCAGAAAAGAAATAGAATCATGGCCATACACAATTGAGATTTTCCCACTAAGTGTGTTTAAAATGGAGTTATAATTGTGTTGATGGTTGAAAATAAGAAAGCATCAATATTATTGATACTGAAAGTGTTAGAAGAATATTCCGATGAAGATCATTTTTTAACACAGCAAGATATCATTAACAAAATTGATGAAATATACGGAATTGAATTAGAACGCAAATCAGTCGCGTTTTCATTATCTCTCTTACAAGAACTTGATTACGACATTAACAAGTCTCCTAGGGGTGGTTATGCGCTATTGTCACGTTCCTTCGATAATAGTGAGATTCGTTATATTACTGATGCACTCTTTTCTTCAAAATCATTAAGCGCTAAACAAGCGACAGAGTTATCAAAGAAACTCAATTCTTGCTTAAGCAAATATCAAAGAAAGGACTATAACTTCATATATAAGAGTAATGAAATTAGTCGTTCTGAAAACAAAGAGTTGTTCTACACTCTTGAACTGATTGAAGAAGCAAAAGAAGAGGAAAGAGAATATCGTTCCAATATCTTTTTTATGATGAAAATGGAAAGCCATTTACTAAACTTGATGGATATCGATATATTGTCTCTCCATATTATTCAGTTAATAGTAATGGAAGATATTATCTAATATGTAACTATCGAAAAAAATATCGTCCAATCACTTGGTTTAGGATTGACTATATGATTAATCCAAAAATCGAAGAGGAATGGCCAATTAAGAATATTGATGAATTAAAAGATATTAAAGATTTTGATATCGCTAAATATCTTAATGACAATATCTATCTCCTTGACGGAGAAGTGATTAAAGCGACAATTAGAATTGATGACCCTAATTTCATTCAATATATCGTTGATTGGTTTGGGAAGAACGCTAAAACATATAAGAAACCAGATGGATTATACGCAGATATCAAATGTAATGAGAGCGCACTCTTCTATTGGTATATGCAATATAGTGAAACATTCACAATCATCTCTCCTCAATCATTAATTGATAGAGTGAAAGGGGAAGCGGAAAGGATAGTTAAGAAGTATGAGTAAGATCGAAAGATTAAATGAGCTGTTTGAAAGATGGAAGAAGGCTCATACCGAAGAAACACAAGAAAGTCTTTTAAAAACAATAAGTGGCAATAATATAAAACCATATTTTTTTGAAAAGGACGGCATCATAGACGAAGATGCTTTTGAAAAAGAAAGAATAAAAGTGTTATTCATTTCTGCTGAAGCAAACGCTGATGAATATAACGCTAAAGAAGGAATATATGAAACAGATTACCGCCAAGCATATTTGTCTTATTTTGAAAGTGGCAAAGATGATTGGGGAGGCAAGATGAGAGAAAGACTATGCGGAATATATAAATATTTAACGCATCAGCCAAATCTAATCTTAAAAGAAGCCGCTAATAAATTCGCGGTTATGGATATTAATAAAAGAGGTGGAAAGTCTACAATTGATAAAGGTAAACACCTTGTAGCGTATACAGAACTATATAAGAGTTTCATTAATGAAGAAATAAAGGTTATTAACCCTGATGTTGTTGTTCTCGTTGGTGTTAATCTTTGTGAACTTAGGATTGTTCAAAGACTTGGATGTTTAGAAGAAGATAACAAGTGCTTTTTTCAAATAAATGGAAAGAAAGTGCCTATTTTGTTATCTCTACAAACCGCTTATGTACATTATCAAGCAGGACGATACCCTCCATTAGATGGGTGCGATAATAAAGCAATTGGAATATTGTGCTCATATCTAAGAAACGAGATTGAAAAATATAGAATTAAGGAAATGTTTAATTTGGATTAATTACATATATTTATGCGTATTGTATAGAATATGAAACACAAGAAAAGGAACAAATATTGAAAGGCATAAATGAAAATTTATAAATATGCTTCTATAGAAAGCGCATTAAAAATTCTCGAAGACAGAAGACTACTACTAAGGAATCCATTAGTTTTTAACGACCCTTTTGACAGTAATGCGAAAAGAAGCAAAAAAGACATTACAAAAGTTAGAAAAATAATGACAAGTTTTACTTCTGCAACCTTGTTAGTACAACTATCAATGGACCCAAATATTGCTCCAAAAGTACAAAGAAACCCGCTATTTCTTACTGTTTGTAAAGAATATCAAACACTTGTAAATGCTCTTAAAATATATCCTAGATTTGATGGGAACTTTGGTTTTAGAACACTCTATAAATTGCTTGGATTAAAAAGTTCAGCTTTTAAAGAGTTGGCTGATAAAAATATTGAAAAATTTGAATTAATGGTTACTGATAGCATTGAACATACAAAGAAAGATGCGCTTGCCACGTGCTTTAGCAAAGTACACGATTCAATATTGATGTGGTCTCATTATGCAGATTCACATGCCGGCGTTTGCATAGAATATGAAAGACCAAATACAAAAGAATTCGTTGACGTTGTCTATAAAAAGAAAAGGCCGCAATTGGAACTAGCGGAATTAATTTCTTTCACCTCAGCAACAGCAATTATTGGTCAAGATTATAACCACCAACTAGATGATGCTCTTTCAATGAAAACAATTAGACCATTTTATACAAAATCAATAGATTGGAAATATGAACAAGAAGTTAGATGTTTGACTACCACATCGGCAAAATCGACAAACGTTGTTTTAGATAATGGCTCATATTATTTCAAAATGCCTAAACCATCCAAAATTTATATTGGCTGTAGAGCAAAAGGAAGAGAAATGAACAAATTAATTGCTCTAGCCAAGAAGCAAAAGATTAAAATTGTTTTCTTAAAAGATGATGATAATGAATTCGCTCTAACAGAGAAATAAACTTTTAGTTCGATGTTTTCAAAAGAAAAAGCAAAAAAGAATACGGATGGGCAGACCATGAAAAGTAAAAAAAATTATCTATCAGATTTCAAAGTAGGAATACAATATAAACTTCATGAAATCAACAAATATGATTTCTTAAGAAACAATTACTTGTCTCCAATGGCATATAGAGTTCGTATTAGGGTGGCTAAATAAGCTGCTCTTTTAATTAACAAGTAAATTTCAATTTATCTATCTCTGCAATGAAGCGAGAAAATTCTTGTTGCTCTCGTATTGGTGGGAGAGGCATTTTGAATTTTCGTAGCTCATCCATATTCGCTCTAGGCATTTTTGCACCAGCTGTCTTTGAATTTATGAAGTCAACGAAGGATTGATGTCTCAATGCTGTTGCTAAATATTCCCTTTTGATCTTATTTGAATCGCATCTTAAAGAAACTAACTCAGATGTAGCAAAGCCACTTTCATCTGGAATTACGACCTTATTAAGATAAGGGCGAAGTTTCGAATAAAGCACGCAGTTTGTATCAAATTCAATGGTTGAGCCATCGACTTTTGATGTTCTAAGTTTTTCTATTACTCGGCCTGAATTAGATTCAACCATGTCAAGATTTAAAAGCCAGGTCTCCTCACTTATTTGCACTTTTCCTTTAACTGAGTTAAATGCGATGAGTTCTTTTAGTGGAACGGCATTAAACCCTTTTTCATTTTGAAGAGGATCTCCGAACATCTCGTTAAATCGGGATTTAATAAGTTCATCCTGAAGGACAAGGTTTTTATTCTCGTTAATGATTACATCATTTAATAAATCTAATTGTTTTATAATTTTTTCTTGTTCTATAAGAGACGGTAAAGATATTTCTATATGTTTTACATATTCCTGAGATATGTGCGGCTGTGCACCACCTGTGCAATCTGAAACAGTTTTTCTTCTTCTTGCAATCAGAAAATAATAAAGGTATTTAGGCAAAAGAACATCAGTGTTTGGCGTTATTCCGGTTATTGATTGATTTCCGCATGCCTCAAATGTTAAATAACCAATTTTACCAGCCGTAGCACCAGTAAGAGCAATCAATATTGTATCTGGTGGCATTAGTCTTGTATTTGAACTGTCATAACCAAGTTTAGTTATATATTTACTTGCTTTTGTGACATAACAATTTTGGCAACACCCAGACTGAAGCCATGGAATTGTTCCATCGTTCCAATATTTACTATTTGCTGTAGAAGGGGTTCCGCCTGTTACTATTTTTGAAACTTTGCACAATTCTACTTTCATGCTATTCCCTCCTGACTGACAAATCGGGATTTAATAAGTTCATCAAGAAACAAAATCTCTTGTTTAGATTTATTAATAACTTCTTCAATGGTGGATAATGATTTGCTTATGCAAATCTGTTCATTATAGGAATGGCAATTAATATATGCTTTTCCGTAATCTTTAAAGTATATGTGTGGAATAGTTGCTCCACTAAAGTTGCTCCCTAATTTTAAACTCGTAAAAAGATAGTAGAGATATTTAACATCTATATTATTTTTTGGCACAAGAAGTTGAATTGTACCTATGACAGATGAAAATGGTTTTGTTATTTGAACTCTTCCAACACCAGCCCCATCCTTAATGATTGCAATAGACTCTATTGAAGTTTGATAAGTATTTAAAAATCCAACCACTCCTTGCGCTCCATAGACTGGATATTTCCCTTCTTCTAATAATTCAGAGGCTTTTATCGAAGAGGAAACCCTATCAACTAGTTCTGAGATTTGTATCTTAGGCATACATCAAACCTCCATGTTTAGAAAATTTCAATTTATCAATGTGATGGACAAAGTCGGAAAATTCGTTTTGTAAATTTATAGGCGCACACGGAAGTAACAGTGAATAAACTTGTTCCTTGTTAATCGCTGCGAAAGTAGAGCCATCTTTTCCGGACATAATTATTTCGTCTTGGTTATTATTAAGTGCATTGTAAATGAATTCATTGTTAGCTTTGCTTGGCTTAGCATTTATAGCACACAAGCCTCTTCCAATTGCGCAATCGACGGACGCGATATTGACCGGCCCTACGGGCGCACGAATAGACATTAAGACGTATCCTTTTTTCGCTTGTTTATTCCATTTAGAAGTGTAGTGCCTGGTTACTGTGTATTTTTCACCATAATCTGCCTTTCCCTGGAAAAACGGCAATCCAATTCCATCGTCATTGTATGCAGATGATTCTGGAGATTGTCCCATGATTATCTCCGCCAAATCAGATAATTTTGATTTTTGGAACGATGAAAACACCTCGTTAAATCGGGATTTAATTAGTTCATCCAAAAGAACAAGCTGTTTGTTGCTAGATGAAATTACACCGTTTATTTTTTCAAATAAATTAACCGCAAACTTCTGTTCTTCGAGAGTTCGCTCTGTAATTTGAAACTCACCTAAAGTTTTGAATTTAAGATTAAATCTAACAGAGCCAGAAACACTTGAATTAATTAGATTCATTCCATATCTACTTTTGAAAAAGTATTTTAAATAATGTTTATCAATGTTGTCAGAACATTTGAAAACCGTGTAAAGAGGACTGACAATGACAGTGTCTTCTTTCTCTTGGCAATCTATGGATCCAACATTAATTCTTGAAGGATTATAGGCAAAATAGCCGAATGGAACGAGTTTGTAGTTTTCTTTGTCCTTACTCGAAACGTCCTTAGTAAAATACTCAGTACAAAAACCATTACTGTTAGTTACGCTATAAACAGGGTATGGTTTGTTCTTTTTATTCTTTACCGAATATTCTGAAATATACTTATTTAATTTGACCTTATTCATGTCGTTTACCTTATTTAAGCAAATTTTCTAATTCGCCCATCAAGCCTTTGGCTTCTTCATACGTTTTCTTTAAATCATCAAATATTTCACTTGTAGGTCTGTATTGAACTTCTTCTTTAACAACTTGTTTGTATTTGTTATATGACAAGTCATAATCATTTGCTCTAATTTCATCAACTGGAACAAAGAATGATTGATCTGTTCTGAGTCTTGATGCTTCCAAATCAAGTCTATTGAATCTTTCAATAATGTCAGGAATATCAGAGCCTTCAATTGGGGTTCTCTTTACATCTAATGTAAATCCATCGTTAGTCATGTTATAGAACCAAACTTTATCGGTTCCACCTTTATTTGTTTTTTCAAAAATCAAGAAAGACGTTTTAACACCAGCACCTTTACTTGCAGAGCCTTTTTTTGCAGAGCTCATAAATATGCCATTAGGCATTGAAATAACACCAATTAAGCGTTGTTTATCAACTAGCTCACTCCTTAATGATTTGAAAGCTGAATTACTGTTAGTAAGAACACCATCAGGAACGATAGTCATACATCTTCCACCTGGTTTAAGAAGCATATCCATCAAAGCAACAAACAATAATTCTGTTTTCTTTGTTTTTGTAATTGAAAGAATCTTTCCGTTTGTCGCTGACTCAACAAGACTGCCTGAGAATGGAGGATTAGCTAAAACCAAATCAAATTTGCCAATATAATCTTTGGCATTCTCGTTCTCTAAAAGAGAATCCATTGAGAAATTAGGATTTTTAATTCCGTGTAATACAGCATTCATATATCCGATTCTTGCCATGTTATTATCGTTATCACAACCATAAAACATATCATTGCTAAACATAGTTTCATTGCTGACGTTTTTTAATTCATCTTTTTGATGAGTTCTGATATATTTAGCTGCTTCAATGATAAAACCCGCTGTTCCCATAGCTGGATCAATAATTTTTTCACCCAAGCGTGGCTTCATTAATTCAACAGCCATATCTATAATGTGACGAGGGGTTCTATACTGTCCAGAAATGCCACTTCCACACATATATTCATACACGTCACCCATTAAATCGGTATTTGTAAAATCAAGTTCTGGATCAGAAAGCTTATCAACAACTGATGTTAACAATCTTTCCTTATCATCAAAACCAAATGAATATTTCTTTGCATATTTGCCAAATTGTCCAACAGCTTTATTGTTTGGATCTTTGATAAATGGGATTACATATTCTTTTAGACGTCTTGCTAAATCAATTGAATTTAAATTCTTAAAGTTTTTCCATCTGAGTTCTTCATATGGAATCTTAAAATTTAGTTTTTTTGTATATTTAATGTTTCCTTCTGAATCTTTAACCATTTCACCAGATTCATCTAGTTCAGGAATCATCTCATAATTTTCATATTCACCAGATTTAAACACCAATTCGCTATCGTTTGGCTTCACTCCAATTAAAGACGCCCTTGCTTCAATATTATTTTGTTTATCATCAAGCATCTTAACGAACATTAATGTGGTTAATTGATTAACAATATCAGATGTCTGGGCCATGTTTTCATTGTAGAAATCCTGCCAAATTGCATTAATTTTGCTTTTTAAACTTCCTGTAATCATCGTTAATCCTCCACTACTATTTCATACTCTTTAAATAATTGAGCAAGTTTTCTTTTTGTTTTCATTGTTGGCTCAAAAGCCCCTGCTTCCCATCTGTTGACAGTACCGAATTTGACACCTAAAAATTCCGCAAATTCTGCTTGGGTTAGCAGCATTTTATTTCTAAGCTTCTTTATAGCCTGTGGATAGGTCATAAAATATCTCCGTTTGTAATATACGACAATTATATCAGTTTTATTGATTCTGTGTGATGATAATTTATAAATTATGGTGCTTTGCATAAAGGAGGAAATATGACAAAAATAGAAATAGCAGAGATAATAAGCAAGTCATCATCATTTCTGGATGAATCTCAAATGACAAGATTAAGCGAGATTTTAAATGACACGTTAGAAAAGGAAAAAACGCCACCATCAAACAAGAAATTATTGAAGTTGTTCGAGACGGCCAAAAATGTAGAAGGATGTTCACCAAAATCAATGAAATATTATCTATACATCCTTGGTTCATTTTTCAAACAAGTAAAAATACCTGTTAAAAATATAACGACTGACGATGTGAGAAACTATCTTGATAACTATTCGTCTAATTCAAAAACATCAAAGGTGTCTATGGATAATATTAGAAGGGTTTTATCTTCTTTCTTTTCCTGGCTAGAAGAAGAAGATTATATTCGCAAAAATCCTGTGAAACGAATCCACAAAATTAAATCGCTCAAAACGATCAAGCAAGCATATACCGATGAGAATATTGAGAATTTAAAAGATTCCTGTTCATCACTTAGAGACAAAGTTATTATTGAGCTTCTTTCATCGACTGGAATGAGAGTTGGCGAATTAACGTCTTTGAATAAAGAATCGATAGATTTCGATAACAAGGAATGCGTTGTTTTAGGAAAAGGCGGCAAACAAAGAAAGGTATATTTTGATTCAAAAACAAAAATACATTTGCAGAATTACCTTTCATCTCGAATAGATGATAATGAGGCTCTATTTGTTTCTTTATTCTCGCCTTTTAAAAGGCTGCAAATAAGTGGTGTTGAAATCATGCTAAGAAAGTTAGGTATTAAAGCGAATATTAATAATGTTCACCCTCACAGATTTAGAAGGACTTTAGCAACAAAAGCAATAGATAAAGGGATGCCTGTTGAACAAGTTCAAATATTATTAGGACACACAAAAATCGATACCACTATGCATTATGCAATTGTCGATCAAACAAACGTTAAAAACTCATACAGAAGATTCATAGGATAAATTAAATCCCGATTTAACGAGATGTTTGGAAAAATAATAACATCAGGAGAACGAGACACCATATTTGGTGAAATTTGCGATAGTACAATTGGTTTAACATATAAACCAGACAACATCAGCGATGAAGGGACAATCGTTTTACGATCTGGAAATATCAAAAACGCCGAATTACAAACGGTTGAAGATATTGTTAAAGTAAAGGGAATTATTATTCCAGAAGAAAAAATTGTAAGAGACTTAGATATTTTAATGTGTGCTAGAAACGGATCTGCAAGATTGGTTGGCAAAACGTGTATCATACACAAACCAAAAGAAGAAATGTCCTTTGGCGCTTTCATGTCTATTATAAGAACGAAGTATCCATATATCGTTCATCATTTTATGAATTCAGATTATTTTAGAGTTCAATTGAAATCTACACAAACCGCATCAGTTAATCAAATTACAAACGGAATGTTGAAAGGATACAAAATATTTGAGCCAACGTTAGAAGAAGAATTACAGTTTAGAACCTTTGTTGAACAAATAGATAAATTGAAATTTAATGTTCAGAAGAGAATTGAATATTATCAAGAGCTTTTGAATAAGAAAATGGATGAATATTTCAACTAGTTAAAAGGAGTCTCTAATATGCCAAAAAACGAGAAAGAAACACGATTAGAACTAATTGATCCTAAGCTTCGCGCTGCTGGTTGGGATGTTTTAACTGAAAAATATATTATTGAAAAGAGTAAAGCGTGTATTGAAACACCTGTAACCGGAATGCCAAAAACGGGCGAGAATCCTACAGGAAACGGTTTTGTAGATTATGTTCTTTTTGGCGATGACGGAAAGCCTTTGGCTTTAGTGGAAGCTAAGAAATCTATCGTTAACGAAGAGCAAGGAAGGGTTCAAGCCTGTCTATATGCTGATGCATTAGAAAAAAGATATGGATTGAGGCCGATAATTTATTATACAAACGGCTATTCAATCAAAATTATTGATGGAGTTTATCCTCCAAGAGTGGTTTTTGGCTTCCATAAAAAAGAAGAGCTTGAATATTTAATCCAAAAAAGAGGTTTTACTCTTAATGACGCGAATCCAGATTTAGATATTTGTGGAAGATATTATCAAGTTGACGCTATTGGAGAAGTGATTAAACACTTTAAAAGCAAACATTCTAGATCGTTGATAGTTTTAGCAACTGGTACTGGTAAAACGCGTGTATCATGTGCTTTAAGCGATATTTTCTTAAGAAATAACTATGTTAAGAGAATCTTGTTCTTGGCGGACAGAAAGAATCTGGTTAGGCAAGCAAAAGAAGAAACTTTTGAAAAATTCTTACCTACTGTTCCAATGATGGTAATAGTGGAAGGCCAAAAAGAAGGAGATGAATCTAAAGCTAGAATCGTTTTCTCAACATATCAATCAATGCTGTCAATCATCAAAGATACATCTACATGCCCTTATGGCATAGGTCACTTTGACTTAATTATTGTCGATGAAGCTCATAGAAGTTTGTTCAACAAATATGCAGAAATATTCACATATTTTGATTCTTTAATGATTGGTTTAACAGCAACTCCTAGAAACGATATTCATAAATCAACATATAAAGTTTTTAATTTAGATAGTGAAATGCCTAACTATGAATATGACGTTATTAAAGGCGTTAAAGATGGCTATTTAACTTATTATCGTGCTTTAGATAGAACTCCGGACATCTTAAAAGACGGTGTTACATATGCTGAACTATCTGAAGAAGAGCAAGAAGAATACGAAGATAAATTTACCGAAGATGATGGTACAATTCCTGAAAAGATTGAAGGAAAAGAGTTTTATAATGTTATTACCAACAAGGACACTATTAGAAAAGTCCTCCAAGATTTGATGGAAGAAGGCCTTAAAGTCAATAATGGAGATACTCTTGGCAAGACAATCATTTTTGCAAGAGATCATAACCACGCAATTATGATTCAAGACGAGTTTAGAAAACTTTATCCTGAGCTCTGTTTGTCAAAGAATCCTAATGGTGTTGATTACTGTGTTGTCATTGATAATCAAATTAAATACAACGAAGTTCTCCAAAGAGAATTCAAAGAAAAACAAAGCATCAGAATCGTTGTATCTGTCGATATGATGGATACAGGTATCGATATTCCTGAAGTAGTCAATCTGGTGTTCTTCAAGAAAGTTTTATCCAAGATAAAATTCTGGCAAATGATTGGTAGAGGAACTAGACTTTGTGACGACTTAAAAGTTGTATCACCATCCAAAGCTTATTTTGAAAGAATGACCAATGATACATCTAGACAGCTATATAACAGCAAACAAGGTTTCCTGATCTTTGATATTTGTAATGTTTTCCCATATTTCAAGCAAAACCCGGAGGGGAGAACTGATAAATCAGATATTGCTTTGTCCTTATATCAAAGAGTATTTATGGAGAAGGTTGCATTGTATAAAGCAATGCTTGCTCATTATGCTCAATTAGAAGTTGAAGATAAGAAATTTTGTGAAACAATCAGAAATGAAATAGTGGAAGAAGTGAAAAGCATGAATACAAATTACATTGGCGTTCAAGCCGCACTTAAATACGTTCATAAGTATTCTGAATTGAGTGGCTGGATTAACTTCACTCAAACCGAATTTGCAGAAGTTAAGAAATATATCGCGCCAAATATTACTGGTGTGATTGATATGGAATCTGCAAGGACCTTTGACTATCTATGTTATCGATTTGCAGCCACCAGATTCTATCCAAACAAAGATTTTAAAAAAGTCGCTAAGACTATTTACGCTTTTGCCACGTATTTAATTAATGTCAAAGGCCATATTAAAGAGGTTTCTGATCACAAGCCTGCTTTAGAATATGTGACATCTGATGATTTCTTAAATAAATCAACTGTTACTCGTGTTGACGAAATCAGAGAAGAATTAAGAGAACTGCTAAGATTCATTGATCCTTCTGCCTTTGAACCAATCATTACCGATTTTAAAGATGCAATTAGTTCGACATCTGATGCAGTTGAAGAAGTTGTTGACTTTCATATAACCATTGATGATTTCAAAACCTTAGAAGAAAAATTACTCTTCTATATTCAAGAACATCCTGAAGAACCATTAGTTAAAGAAGTTCAATCCTTGGTTAAGCCAACAAAAGAAGCAATCAAAAAATTTAAATCTGAAGCAGTTAAGATTGCAAATACTGCTGATGAATATAATGAATTATTCAAAGCAGACGAAGACTTAGTGATTTTCATAAGGAAAAATCTTGAATTCAACCCATTATTTGTTGCAGCGTTCTTAAACTATTTAGGTGCATTAGGTTTTAATGAAGAACAATGCAATTATGCAAAAGAATTATTAATTTACATTTCACAAAATGGAAAATTTGATAGGCAGGATTTGGCCGTAAAAGAATCGTTGAATTTTGAAGGTATCTTTAATAGCACTGAAATTCTTAAATTAATTGAAGAGATTGAAAAAATCATGTAGGAGGCATTTATGAATATTGAAAAACTTAACAAATACATTGAACTTTACAAAAAACAATTCATTGGAACTGCATATAATGAGTCAGAAGACATCAACGAAAGAAAAAGAAGAATTGACTTTTATCAATCTTTCACAAAAGAAAAGCTTACCAATATTTCATATGAAGATTTCACATCTTTTATTGGCACACTATGGGCCTCTTCGATGTATGGAAACAAAAAATATTTAGTTGATAGAATAATTGCCGCCAACAAGAATGATTTAAAATTACTTGCAAAGAAAATATCACACTTTATTTATGGAAAAGAGCCTCTTGATGAGAGATGGGATAGCTTCCGCAAAGAAGTATCCATGTTTGGCTCATCGTATTTAAGCGAAATGCTTAGCTATTATTATCCAGAGGAATATGCGATTGCAAACAGTCAAGTTGTCAAAGCTCTCGATATTTTAGAAGTGCCAAATATGACTAGAATAAGAGAACAGATGACTGGCAAAAAATATTTGATGATATGTGAACACGTCAAAGCTATTGCTGAAGTAATGAAGGAAAATGGATTGACTGTTGAAAACCTTTTGTCGGTTGACTACTTGTTATGGGACATTGTTAAGAGCAAAGAAGTATTAACAGAAGAAGCCGCAAGGAAAGAATTAGACAAACCAACATCAAAATCAATTCACTCCGAAATCATAGATATGATTGTTGATATTGGAACTTGCCTTGGATTTGAAGCCGAAAAGGAAATAAAAGTTGCAACAGGTGCCGTTGTTGACGCCATCTGGAAAGTAAGAATTGGCAATATGGGTATGATAATGTATGTTTTTGAAGTTCAATCGCACGGATCTATTGATAGTCTCATTTTGAATTTACAAAAAGCCAGTAATAATAAAGCGGTTCAAAGATTAATTGCAGTTTCAGATTCCAAACAATTAATCAAAATAAAGGAAGAAGCAGACTCGTTAAAGAATTTTGATTTGGTTTTATGGGACTTTGACGATGTTAGAAGCGTTCACGAAAGTCTTAGTAGTGCATTTGAATCAATAAATAAACTGGGTTTGGTTCCTCCAGATTTTAAATAGAATTATGACTTAATTATGGTGGCGTAAACAGGCTGCTTTTTTCATTTTATGTTCTAGTAGTGGTGTGGTTCCGCACAGTTACAGGGAATATATTTGAATTCTTTATTACATAACTATTTTTCAATTTAATTCAATTAACACGCAAGAAACCCTTTATTTTCACTAAAACGTGGTTGTTTTGTTACTCTTACATTTATAATAATAAAACCATGGACCCAAGATTCGATAGAGTGTACTTCCTAAAAGCAGAACCTAATTCATTAGAGAAAATAAAACAACTGTGTCTTGATTATGACATTAATGATAATGGAGTGTTTATTCACGCTGCCGACTTTCATTTCGCATGGGGATTTGGTCCCGAAGGATTAATATATATTTCTCCAACAACGTTTTTAATACATAAGCCAGATTTTAATTCAATCGATGAATTCGAGGCGTTTCTCGATAGGTTTATAATTAAGAATTAGTGACATAAAAGTCGTCTTTTTTTTAACTTCGTTTTTAATGTGTTCGACATAACTATAACAAAACATTATATAATAATATAAATACATCGATACATCATGAGACTTTCAGTTAAGAATTCAATATATCAAGCAATCGTACACGGTAAGTGGCTAGACATTTCATATGTCAATAAAAACAACGAACCAACAAATTACTATATAGGCATTAAAGATATCAATATTGCTAAAGGAACTGTGGTGTGTGATATTTTTAATCCATATAAAAGTATTGAAGTTCTTAATAGTGATAAAAAAGATACTTTCATTTATATCGATAAAATTCAGTCAGCAAGCATATTAGAACAAAGCTATTATGATACCCCTAAAGATTTACTAACAAAGATAAATACTAATAGGGAGTTAAGCGAGTTTCTTGAAGTTGTTAACTTTGATAATAATATTTTGAGATACCTTTCTGACTGCTATCGACTTGATAATGATCCATTTCTCAAAGATACCGTAATGGTGGATGGAATTGACGCAAGAACGTTAATTAAGTTAGGAACTCTTCATCTTGAAGATGAGCAGTTTGATGTTCTTTTAGAAAAAGTATTCAAACAGCCAAAATACAAAGCGGAAATATTAAATAGATATCAAACATTGGCAATTAACAAATTTTCAATTGATATTAATGATAAACAATATGTTGTTGCCTATAGAACCCTATCATTAAATTTTAAAGACAAAACTCTCAAAATAGCCAAGAAGTCATCGATTAACAAATCTTTTTTGTTAGAAGGCAAGAAAGTGTCCTTAGGAATGTATTTAGATATGGACCAAGATGAGTTCTGTGAACATTATGATGAAAACGAAGAAGAATATATTAATTTAATTGTTGGCAATTTCCATAACAACGAAATAGTGAATACTCGTCCAGTAATCTTCTTTTTGGCAAGGGATACTTATATTGGAGTTGATCAAGCTTTTGAAGCAATTCATAAAATGGATACTGAAAACAAGTTAACAATTCCGTTGAGGGCGTTCTTTGGTAGAAACAAAAGCAGAAGTGGAACATCTAAAGAAGTTAATCTTGTTGTTTTTAATCGAGAAAAAATCAACATTGACCAAATGAGAGTTGTTTATAACTCAATGGTTAATCACGTTACTTATGTAAAAGGTCCACCAGGAACAGGTAAGACCGAAACTATATTCAATGTTCTTTTATCTGCATACGCGAATGATAAAACCGTTTTAGTTTGCTCTAATAACAATCATCCTGTTAATGATATTTTTAAAAAACTAAATGGTTTCTTAACTATTAAAAGAGCCCATCAAAGTGAAGCCGAGCCTATCTTGTTCCCTGTTATGAGAATTGGTAATAATACCGAAATGGTGGAGACAATAAATCGATTGAGAGAGATTTTGATGTTCGCAAAGAAACATGATAAATCAAACGTAAAAGAAGAAGCGACAGAATCAAGCAAGAACAAGTCGATGTCTGGTTTCAAAGAATTAAGAGACCTTCTTATGGAATATGAATCTCAAATTGATTTGAAAGAAAGAATATCAACACTTGAAAAGATTAGAAAACTAACTACCATTGATAGAATTAACACCAAACTCGATGATCAAATTGGTTTATTCCAAAGTAACTTGAAATCGTCCCATTCAATTAAAGATGAAGATGTTTTGAAATATGCAATATCAGCTTCAGAAGATAAAAATTTCCAAAACTATGTTTATTATTCTAGTTTGATTAGGTTTAAGAAACTTACTAATGAAACATATAAAGAATTACGGAATATTATTGCAATTGAAGACATGGATATGGCGGTCAGTCAGTTGAATAAATACTTAAGAGATGACGCTAATTTAAGGCGTTTCTTAGCGGTTTTTCCAATTGTTATTTGTACAAATCTTTCTTGTGAAAAACTCGGAACAGCAAAGCCACAATTTGATTTAGTAATTATGGATGAATCCGGTCAATGCAATATGGCAACATCGCTAATTCCAATTGTCAGAGGAACAGATTTGCTTTTGGTTGGTGACACAAATCAATTACAACCAGTTACTATTGTTGAGCAAGAAGTTAATGAAGATTTGATGCTTAGATATGGTGTGAAGGAAGAATATGACTACATTCATAATTCGATTCTTTCTACAATGTTAAAAAAGGATAACAACTCTAAGAATATTCTTCTTAGATACCATTATCGATGTGGTAAGAAAATCGCTAGCTTTGTTAATCAAAGATTTTATGAGCAGCAACTTAGGCTATTAAATGAGAATCTTGGTGATCTTACTTATGTGAATGTGAATAATACATATAATCCGTCAGCGAGAAATTCATATAGAGAAGAAGCGTATGAAATTGCAAAGCTTATTAAGAGCAATAAATATAAAGACGTTGGCATTGTAACGCCGTTTGTAAATCAAGCAGCATTAATTAACGATTATCTTTTAAAGATGGGAATTAACGATGTTAAGGCAGGAACAATCCACACTTTGCAAGGATCCGAAAAATCGGTAATCATTATGTCAGCAGGTTTATCATTAAAGACTGGCAAAAAGACAATGGACTGGATCAAAAACAATCATGAGTTGATAAATGTTGGTGTGACAAGAGCAAAAGACCGATTTGTTTTTGTTGGTGATAAAGAGGCAATTGATTTATTAAGCGGGAAAGACACTAATGATATTAAAGTGCTTTCTGATTATGTTTATAACAATGGCGACGTGTCGGTTCCTAAGAGCGACATTGCAATATCGTATGATTTTTCAAATGATTCTAAAAATGAAAAAGATTTTTTCGATACTATACAGCCATATTTCAATAGAAGAGGAACAAGATTTAGAATCGAAAGAAATATGCCTGCTAAGGAAGCAATTAAAGCTGTTAAACCTGAAGAAGCAGACACATTTGGCAAGAAAGAATTCGATGTTGTTGTTCAAGTTTCAGAATCAATACTAGTCAGAAGATATAGAACCATAGTTGTTTTTGAAATCGATGGTGGAGAACATATTGGTAGTAGAAGAGCAATGATGCTTGATAGAAAGAAAGAAGAGATATGTAAGGCGCATGGAATTAAACTCATCCGTATTCCAAATAGCGCAGTTAAGGATTACGAATCTATTATTAGTTTGTTTGAATTTGTTGTAAAAGATCTACCTAACATGGAAGAAGCATATACTCAAATGAACTTGTTTGATGAAGAATAAGGAGACTAAAATGAACAAGGCTACATATTTAAAAATAATTGGTATTATTGAGTTAATCGGTTTTGTTATTGGATTGATTTCTTATATTATTGCGTGGGCAACAAACGCCTTTCTAGGGTTGCATTCTTTTCTACCCTTCTTATTCTTTCTTTTGCTTTTGTTCTTTGGCCCTGCGGTAGGTGTTTTGTTTCTTGCAGTAGCCGACAATATAGAAAAAATTGAAGCCCTCTCTGGGAATCAAGAAAAACAAGAAAAGAAGATTAATGAAGTTAAAAAGGCACCAGCACAGACAGTAGTTGTTAGTAGTGGAAAGACTTATCCAAAACCAACTAGAGTGTCGAATTCTGTTTTTAATGTTGGACAACATGTAACAACAATTAAAGACTATAAAGATATGTTTGGAAGAAAGATTCCTTCTGGAACAGAGGGGGTTATTACCAAGGTATATTCTTCAAGTTTAGAGATATTATTTAAAGTAAATGATTCAGAAGCTAAAGTTACTGTTAATCAGGCTGATGTAATTAAATAGTTGAATCTTATTGTTTGATTAAAATCTATTGAAAATCATATGCGTACATACACTAGAGAAGAAGCAATTAGAAATGGTAAACGTCAATGGAGAACATTAATGTCCATGATTTTTATTATTGCCACTGCAATGATTGCTGCAGGTGTAGCACTTATTGTTAACAAAGAATATTTTGTGGTTGGTATAGTATTTCTTGTGGTGGGTGTAGTCTTAGCGGTGTTTTTATTTGTTTTTAGACCAAACTATCTTAAATCAGGAGTAAGGACATATTCATTTATGGTGAAACAAGAAATCATCCTTTTAAACCCATATAGCAATGGAAAGAACTTAATATCAAAATACAAAGAAGAAGAACTGTACAACTTGCTATTAAAGAATGAATCTGTTGAATACTACGATGGTAGTGACACGATAGTGCTTTCCGCTAAAGAGGGAAGTATAAGGAAAAAACCAAACAAATTATATAGTTCACTTGAAGCAAGAATACTTGCTGAAATAGAGAATAGTGATAACGAAAACGAAGATGTTATTGATGAAGAATCTAGTGATGAATAGATAATGGGTGGGAAACCCTACAAGAATTCATTAACAAACATAGTAGCAACAAAGAGAAAACCTCTTCCTTTGTGGAATATCTATATTCACTAATGGACAAGTATGGATATATAGATGCTTCTAAGCTATATAACAAAGCTAATATATCTATACAAACAATAATCAAAGTACTTAAGTAATTGTTAAACGAGCATTGTTTTTCCTATACGCATCACTAATAGTAACCACGTAGTTACTAACCACCCCGTTTTATGGAATAGAATATGTTTAAAAGAATGCAAATTCACTTGCATTTATTATATAAATATAATAATCATTAAAATTTTAATTGAATAGGTGACAGCGGTGCGCCATCAGTGATTTTATTAAGTCGGCTATCTATTTTTCGAACACTTCTTCCAAAACACCAAAAATGATCACATAACAATAGAATTTTCATTAACAAATATTGATTATTTTATTACTTTTGACTAAAACCTAATTGAATTCGGAAAAAGTCAGAAAGAACTGTGCAAACTTACAAATATAAAATAAGAATTTTGTGATTTTCTATCTTAAAAACATTAGAATTTTGTGATAATACTTATTCGCAATGTCATGATATGGATTGTTTAAGAAGAAAAATAGATAAGTTTTTAGGACACCGAATGGGAATCCTCGGTTGTTCAACTGCCGAGATGAAAATGAGCCCTGGTTGTTAGAATTGATTATTTAATTTTCAAAACACCGAAATAAACCTTTTCAAAACACCGAACCGAAGTCTTTCAAAACACCGAAAATGTGTTGCTTTTTATTACAGGGTTTAATAAAATGATATCGAGGTATTGTTATGGCAAAAGTAAAAGATTATATTTCACGTTTAGCGGAGCAAACACTTTTAACAAAATTAAATTCTTCTGGATGTGTTGTTGTCACTGGGCCAAAATTTTGTGGAAAATCAACAATGTGCGAAGAATTTGCAAAGTCTGTTACAGCATTAAAAACAACAAATTCAATTGAACTAGCAAAAGCTGATCCAAAGTCCGCTTTAATTGGCGCTAATCCACATTTAATTGATGAATGGCAAAAAGCACCAGAAATTTGGAACGTTATTAAAGACGATTTAGATTCTGATTATCAGTTTGGCAAATACATTTTGACAGGAAGCACGACACCAATTGAACCTTCTAAAATTCAAAACTCTGCAGCTGGCAGAATCACACCAATGATGTTAAAACCATTTACTCTTTTCGAATCTAAAGAGTCTTCAGGTGTTGTTTCTTTAAGTGGCTTATTCAATAAAGAATATTCTTTTACTACTGTATATGATAATCAAAATCTAATTTCGCTTGCAGATATCGCCTTTTATATTTGCCGTGGTGGTTGGCCAATTGCAGTGAAAGCAAAAAAAGAATATGCGATCAACGTAACTAACAACTATTACAACGGTTTATTTACGATTGAGGATGAAAGCGATGAATTTGCAGAATTCCTAAAAAACAAAAATATAGATTTGTTAAAACTTGTTTTAAAAACATTAGCTAGAAATATTTCAACGCAAGCTAAAAACACATCTATGATTTCAGACATAATCGCTTCTGGTGAAAGAAGTGTGTTGGACGATGATACATTTTTATCGTACAAGAAGACATTAGAAGATTTATTTGTTGTTTATGATATGCCTGCTTGGAATCTTAATTTAAGAACCAGTGTTGCTGTTAGGACCGCTCCAACGCACCACTTTGTTGACACATCAATTGCAACCTCTGCTTTAGGAATTAAGCCGGCCGATTTGATGAATGATTTAAAATCTTTTGGATTCTTTTTCGAAGATTTCGCTGTTAGGGATTTATCTGTTTATGCCGAATCTCTTGGAGCGGAACTAAAACATTATCGCGATAGTTCAGGTTTAGAGGTTGATGCAATTATTAAATTGCCAAATGGAGAGTATGGTGCTGTTGAAATTAAGATTGCTAGCGAGAAGAATGTCTCTGAAGGCATTTCTTCTTTGAATTCATTTAGTAAAAAAATGAAAGAGAACGAACTGAAATTACCTTCTTTCAGAATGATTTTGACTAGCCATGGTTCCTGTAGAAAAACAGAAGATAATATTTATATTGTTCCTATTAACTTATTAAGAAACTAGATATGTTATTCAGATAGTCTCTAGGTTGTACTAGATTATACTCAACGTGAGTTTTGATTCAGGTTGTTACAAGGAACATGTTTGAATCCTTTATTGCATAACTATTTTTCAATTTAATCCAATTAACACACAAGAAACCCCATATTTTAACTAATAATACTCACAATATTATTAATATCATTGATATTGTTACATCAATATTTTTCACCTTGCTATAATAGTGGTAGTTATGATTGTTGCTAATAACAAAAACATGTTTAAAGTATTAGATGTTGAAAACAAGTCAGATCGATTTATTTTTGGTGGATACAAAATTATTAAATATTCAGATATCAAAGAAACATTTATCGAATCAAAAAAATGGAAAACACTATTTGATGGATATCACCTTACTGTGAAATATGGTTTGGTTTTAAATAATGGTGAGAGATTTGCTGTTTATGAAATCAACGATGCTCCGTTATCAAATACGAAGGTTGCTAAATGTGTTAATAAATTTTTAGATAGCATTATAAAGTTTAATGATGCTATATATGAATTATTGGTTACATACAAAAAATATGAAGTATTATCTAATGTGTATTCAAAGTTGCAAGAGTTAGTAGATAAGATAACTATAGAAGAATGAAAACATACACTAGAGACGAAACAATACAGGAAGGAAAGAAACGCGTTATAGCGATTAAAGTTTTTGCGTTCTCAATAGCCGCTTTTCTTCTTGGTGGTGGAATATGTTGCTATGTTGGATATTTCTTATCTGGGCAAGTAGAAGTTGGACAACTTGCTGGTGGAATAGTGTTTTCGCTCTTTGCGGCAATTGTTCTTCTTGTTTCACTATTGCATAAATCAGACCATCTTATGGAAGGTGTAAGACATTATTACAACCAGATATTTGATGAAGTATCTAAAAGAAATAGAAAATATGGTGTATCGCATCAACCAAAGTTTAAAGTAGAAGAACTATACTCTTTATTAAAAGAAAATGAATCTGTTTCATATTATGATTCTAATGAAGTTATTGTTGTTTCTAAGAAAACACGTTCTTCTATTAGATATAGAGGTAGTGGTTCTTCTACAGAACAAGATCCTTTTGATGAAGTTGAAGAATTCTATAGTGGTAAGAAAGAATTTGATGAATTAAGTGAAGACGCTAAAAACATATATTATGATGATGAGTTCTATGATGATTAGAATTAATACATTACATTGCCATCATCTTAATTTTTTACTCCTATCTATAATCTCTATTCATATATAACTTCTTTATATATTCATATAGATCATATCTATTAATATAGATAGGAGTAGCATGGTAGGTCTTAAAAAAAGACTTTTTTATACTGCGATTATAGTGAATAATGTTGTTATGAGAAAGCTGTTGATTGATGATAAAACAAACATGTTGGATTGGGATTGGGAGAAAAACAATCTCGATGGTTTAAACCCGTCAAAGTTATCAACAGGTAGCAACAGGACAGCACATTGGAAATGCCATGTTTGTGGTAATGAATTTACAACTAGGATAGAAAGAAAAACAAATGGTTCACAATGCAAAAAATGTTTAGCAAGAAAATATGCTACCGCCAAACCAGAACAAAGTTTAGCTGCCTTATATCCTAATATAGCTAAAGATTGGGATTACATAAAGAATGATACAACCCCAGGTAAAGTGTTTCCCCATTCTAATTTATTTTTTGATTGGAAGTGTGAAAAAGGACATGAATGGAACGACAGTGTTGCGCATAGAGTTGCTAGGCAATCGATGTGTCCAATTTGTAGTGGCAAAAAAATCTTGCTCGGTTGCAATGATTTAGAAACCAAATTCTCATACTTAATGAAAGAATGGGATAGCAAAGAAAACGAAAAAGAGAAAATATATCCAAATCAATTATCATATGGAAGCGAAATAAAAGCCCATTGGATTTGTGAGCGAGGGCATAAATATACGAAAGAAATTTATCGAAGAACAATTAATAAAGAATTGTGTCCTGAATGTGCGAAAGAACTAAGAATATCGTTCCCAGAAAAAGCAGTTGCATATTACATATCTTTATTGTTTAATGATGCGATTGAAAATTATAGAGACAAGCAGCTTAATCAATCAGAAATTGATATTTATATACCAAGTCTAAAAGTTGGTATTGAATATGACGGAGATAATTGGCACAAGAATGTTGATAAAGACATTAAGAAAGACAACCTATGTGATTCGTTCGGTATAACGCTGTTCAGAATCAGAGAAGATAAGTGTGTTCGCTATGAAAGCAACTCAATCAAATACTATGTTAAGAAAAGAAAATATGATGAGTTGGGTGCAGCCATCAAAAGTGTCATTGAAAGGATTAATGAATTGTTTTCGCTTGATTTAGCAATAAACATCGATATAGAAAAAGATTCGTCTTCTATATTGGCGGCAGTTTACTCTATAAAAAAAGAAAACTCAATTTGCAACACCGATTACTTTGCTGATTGGAATTATGACAAAAACAAAGGGATAGACCCGTCAACAATCCCATTATTTTCTAATCAAGATTTTTGGTGGCAATGTCATAAATGTGGCTATGAATGGAAGAGGAATCCTGCTCATAGATCAAGAGGAAGAGGGTGCCCGTGCTGTGCTAACCAAGTTGTTATTAAAGGAAAAAACGATTTATTATCTCGATTTCCTTATATTGCAAAAGAATGGGACTATTCAAAAAATAAAAAGAAACCCGACGAAATAAATTGTAAGACAAACAAACAATATTGGTTTGTGTGTTCAAAGTGTGGATATAGTTGGCTAACTAAAGTATCTATTAGAACAATTCAAGGCTGTGGCTGCCCAGAATGTAAGAAAGAAATTATTGCTGAGAAAGTTGGAACAAAAGTCGTTAATTTAGATACTAATACTGTTTATAAAACCATTAAAGAAGCTGGCAGAAAATTAGGAATCCATCCAGGTTCTATTTCAAGCGTTTGCCGTGGGATAACAAGAACCGCTGGCGGATATCGTTGGGCATATTATAAGAAAAAGTAGAATAGAAGATGGGTACAAAAATAACATTTGCACAACTTAATAAAATGATTGTTTTTGGATTTGATAAAACATCCAATTCTTTTGTTTATATTGATAATTGTGAAAATGGGTTAGCATGTAATCTATTTTGTAACTACTGCAAGAGCAATTTAGTGGCAAGAAATGGTGGAAATATGAGAGAACATCATTTCGCTCACCAAGCTGGCTCAAAGTGCAAGAAAGGCCACGAATCAACTATAGCACTTATGTTTAAAATGATTGTGGATAAAACAGGTTACCTTTCTTTGCCTCATTCACCTTATCAAGAAGTTAAGATTCCTAACAGCACTAGTATCGTTGAAAGTAGACTCATCTTTTTTGAAGAAGAGAACGTGCCTGTTGTCGAGTTGATTAATAACAAAAACACTAAAATAGCGGTTGTCTTATACTACGATTACACTAAAAGTTATTCATTGATATCAAGAGCTAAACAAGGATATGAATATGTTATCGGCGTTGATTTGAAACAATACAAAGGTACAAACCTAATAGTGGAAGATACAATCGATAAGATTGTTAGAGAAAGAATTAACAAAAGCTGGATCAAAAACAAGGAAATAAATGCGCAGTCAGAAATAGAAGAGCAAAAAAGAATTGAACGTGCTAAAGTAGAGAGACAAAAAAGAATCGAGCGCATTATTGAGGCGGAACAGCAAAGGCGTTTAAGTGTAGCTAGGCAAACGCATTTTGTGACTAACAACGAACCTACAACCCGAGTGGTTAGACCACCGACACGAAGCGACGGACATAGAATTGTTGACTTAATTAATGCAAACAAAGATAAAGAGTTTATAATTGTTGAATCATCAGGCATTGTATTTAAGGTAAACATTAAAGAGAACGCCAGCACCGCAGATGTAAGAGGCTATCAAATGGATAAAGAGTCTGGTTCATTCTGGACCATATCTCAAATTCTTCCGAGAAAACTTGATGGTGGATGGCGTATAAAGGATAATTAACCCTATAAGAACCCCACTAAACCAAACAACATGTGATACAATATTCCTATGGAAACCCTACAAGAATTTATTAACAAACATAGTAACAACAAAGAGAAAACCTCTTCCTTTGTGGAATATCTATATTCACTAATGGACAAGTATGGATATAAGGATGCTTCTAAACTATATAACAAAGCTAATATATCTAGACAACTATGGTCTTCTATTATTTCAGGAAAATCACATCCATCATTAAATGTTTGTCTTAAGATAGTGTTCGCTTTAGAAGCTAATAACCATGAATGTAAATACCTTCTTAAGAAAGCAGGATATACATTATCGTCTTCTAATAGATATGCATTAATCATTAGATATGCGATTGAAAACAAAATATATGATATTGATAAAGTGAATGCTTTATTAGAAGAGAATGGTTACGCGGATTCACTAATCATTTAAGAAAGACAAAAAGGTCAAAATCAATTGTCAAATGCGATTTGACCTTTTTTCTTATCTTTCTTTCTATAATGAGGATGTATTTAGGAGGGAAGACAAATGAGTGAGAACTTAAAGAAGATTCATGAATATCTAATTAGTAGAGGAAGCAAAGAAGAAACACTAAAGAAGTGGGATACCTTCTCAGTGTATCTCGCTATGGAAATCATGGAATATGCACATAGGGATCAAAAAAGAGAAAATGGAGAAGAATACGCTTTTCATCCTTCAAGAGTGTTATATAACTATCAAAATCTTGTAGGGATTGATTTAGATGATCCATTCTGTATGGATGAAGACTTAATGTATAAACACAATATTCCTTATAACGGAGTTCAAGAAGTATGTCTACTTCATGATGTTGTTGAAGATACAGAATTCAGTATTGATGATATCCGTAATATCTATATTGAATGTGGTTTTCAAACATATTTTGATTTATATATATTAGACGCTTTAAAGCGTATCACTCATGATAAATCAATGGACTATGAAGAATATATCAAAATAGTTCTTCAAAACCCAATATCTGCGATAGTGAAGATGATGGATTTACAAGACAATCTTCGTGTTATTGATTTAATTGAATTAAATGAAGATAACTACAAAAGATCAAGAATGTATCTCTCTTATATTTATATCATTAATGATATCTATCATTTCTTAGAAAACATCAAAGCATATAAGGATGAATTAAAGGGAGAACCAAAGATGTCCTTTGAAGATTTACTTAAGATGGGAGTTAAAGTTGATATTGTTGATTAGACAACAATATGTCTATATGCATTACTAATAGTTAAAATGTTTTCTAATATATTAAAACAGTGATTCTTCACTTGCAAAAGCACATTAAATGAAATAAAATAAGGTGCATATGAAAGAAAACACTAATTACTCAAAGGTTGAAAAAATATTTAATGACAATGGTGGCTATATTACTAGAAAAAATATTGATGAAGCTAATATTCCATCTTGGTTTCTTTCTGATTTTGTAAGAAAAAACAATCTCATTAAAATTGCTCCAGGCTACTACGCAAGCGATAGTTATTTTGCTGATTATTATTATGTTCTTCAAAGAAGATATCCTAAATATGTTTTTTCTGATATGACAGCTTTATATATGCATCATCTTACAGACAAGATACCAACCGATATAGAAGTTGTAGCACCCCAAGGATATAACCCATCCAGAAATAAAATAGATAATCTTTCTATACGTAGAATCTCTAGTAGAGATATATATGATCTTGGAATTACTGAAATAGAGACTATTTTTGGTAATAAAGTAAGAGTATATGATGAAGAGAGAACCATATGTGACATCATAAAATTTCGTGATAAATATGATAGCGAGACATTTATTAAGGCTATTAAGTTCTATGTTAAAAAAACAAATAACCAACCAAAGCTATTTGAGTATGCAAGAAAAATGAAAATTGAAAAGAAGATGTTTGAAGTAATGGAGATAGTCAACAATGATTAATAAGGATTCACTTAAAGCTAGAGCGAATAATCTAGCTAAAGAATTAAATGTTTCTCAAAATGTTATTTATAATCGTTTCTTTTATGATGCTTTTTTATCTCGCTTAGCGGTTTCAAAATATAAAAACAAATTAATTCTCAAAGGCGGTTTATATTTATCGTCTGTCCTTGGAATTGATGCAAGAAGCACTATGGATATGGATTTCTATTTAAGAAAAGTATCTATGGAAAAAGAAAAGATTGTAACACTAATCAAAGAAATTATATCTATTGATATTGGTGATGATATTTCCTTTACAGTTGTTGACTCTTCAAATATCAGAGAAGATGATTTATATGGTGGTTTCCAAGTTATTATGTTAGCAAAACTCGATAATGTTAAATACCAATTTGGAATTGATATAGCAACAGGTGATCCTATTTTTCCTTCAGAGCGTTCTTATAATTATAAATGCTTGGTAACTGGAGAAGTTCTACCAATCAAGGCGTATAGTTTGGAAAGCGTAGTTGCTGAGAAACTTGAAACTGTTTTATCGAGAGGTATTGCTAATAGTAGAAGTAAGGACTATTACGATTTATATATTTTAAACAAAACGCAGCGTACATATATTAATAACGATATTTTAAGAGAAGCATATAGACAAACATGTAATTACAGGAATTGTTCCATATCTAAAGTAGAAGCACTTAATCTTATCGATTTAATAATGAATAATGAACATATCAATAAAAGATGGATCGCCTTTGGCAAAAAGGTCAAATATGCAGAAAATCTTTCTTTCAAAGATGTTGTAAATATAATTAAATATTGGATAGATGTTTGCTACTAGTAAAAATTCATAATTATAAAAAAACATCCTTTCTAGGGACGTTTTTGTTACCAACCAGGACAGCGAATTCCTGAATCGCACTGTACTACCTCCGAAGAGATGCGCCGTGGTTGCATGCTGATGCTTGCATCTGCGGTAGCTATTCCGTGATGGGCATACACTTTCCACCTTTGGTACTATTCTTATAACAAGCTTTTTGGCTTTGATAGCTCTTTTAAATAACCATATAAGAACCCTGATATCTCGACCCGACCCGAATAATATTAAGGAGATAGTTCTTCCTTTTACTTGACACATATAGACAATTCATATATTGTTTTCACAATGCCCATAGGGTAAGGAGATTGAGAACATGAAGAAAACGATATTAACAAGTCTATTAATGGTGTCACTATTAGGTGGTGCTTTATTATTTAATAATAATAGTTATCAACAAGTAAAAGCGGATTCTTTTACCTCTAGTGAAAGATATTGGATCTTAAATATGAATTCTTCTTATGGAGTAAAAGAAGGAAACAATTACTCTATTACCGCTCAAGCATATAACTCATTAGCAACTCCTTATTACTTTGAAGAGGTATCTGGTAAATCAAGTGTTTACTATATTAGAAATCTCTATAGCAACAATTACTTAGCTAGATTAGGCAAAGATGCGAAATATTATTCCAACACGAATGTTGAGAATTGCAACTTTGAATGGAAAGTTGTTGAAAGTGGTGGATATACATATATTAGAGATACATCTGATTCTTATTACTTAAATCTCACTAATAACATTTGGGGATTTGAATTATGGGCTAATCTATCTTCAGGAGATAACGCGAGACTAAATCTACTTTCATTTGATGCTTCTACTACCTCATTTGTTACAGCGATGAAAAACATCAACTGTGACGACAAAGTGAATGGTCCTAGTGTAGATGAATGGGACGCTGCTAAAGATGTGTATGACGCCTTAATAGCCCCTGCAAAGAACTATCTTAGATATGTGAGCTACACTGACGCTGATAAAGATGATAGTAATAACTCTATTGAATGGGCAATGTCAAAATATGACTTTGTCATTAACAAGTACAATAAGAGTATTACTAAGTACACTGAATTTGTTACTAGTAGAGACACTCATCAATATGCAAGAAATAGTGATGTTATTAGCTTTGCTAGTAAGGACACTAATACATATATCGCTTTAGCGGTATTAATATCATCTATCTCATTAGTGGGTATTGGATCATTCTTGTTCTTAAGAAAGAAAAAGAACTAATACAACAATCAAAAGAAATAGCGAGTTCAGTTCAACTCGCTTTTTCTTTGACTGCTCTCACGATAAAAATATTTAGGAAATCCTAGGTGTTTCTTGACAAAAGACCTAGAATTACATAAATTATAGATATGATTTATACAACTAAAGAATTGTTGGAAAAAGGTGAAACCGAATACTCTATCCGAAACAAATTAAAAGGCGGTTCTTTATTTATGTTCGAAAGAGGATATTATTGTGATGAACCCAATTCTTCTTTCAATAGCGAAGTATTCATTTATAAAAAATATCCATACGCAATACTGACTGGCCTTTCAGCGTTTTATATTTATGGATTGACTGATTTTATTCCGGATCGCTATTATCTTGCAACTGAACAACACAGTTTTCCTATTAGAAGAAGCGATATCAAACAATCTTATCAAGATTCTTCTTTCTTTGAGGTTGGTGTCACTATTAAAAAACTAGAAGAAGGATATGTAAGAACATATGATTTAGAAAGACTTCTAATTGAACTATTTAGATTAAAAGAAAAGTATCCAAGAGAAATATATTATGAGGTTGTTAATTCTTTTAGAAAGATTAAAGACAAAATAGATTTTTATAAGGTCAATCGGTATCTTAAATCATTTTCAAATGGTAGTAGCATATTACTAAAAATTAAGGAGGCAATATAAATGTTAATTAAAGAAATCGTTAATAAATACATTGGTTCTGGGCACAATTATAGAAACGCTCAAAATTTGGCAGCGGAAGAAATCTTGTTAACAAAGATTGCCTCATCACCATTATCAGATCACGTTACCTTAAAAGGTGGTATAGTGATGTTCAATTTAACCAAAAGTGATAGACGCGTTACACAAGATATTGATTTTGATTTGATTAGATATTCAATTGAAGACGAATCTATAAGGTGGTTTGTTGAAAAGTTAGATTCAATTAACGATGACATATCCGCATCGATTGTTGGCGACATTGAGAAATTGCACCAAGAAGATTATCAAGGCGTAAGAATAAATTTGTTGCTTCAAGACAAAGAGCAAAGCAAACTGAGAATAAAACTAGATATCGGCGTTCACACATACTCCGCAATTGAACAAGAAAGGATTGTTTTTTCCTTTGAAAACGGGAACAAAAATATTCAAATGAAAGTAAATCCTTGTGAACAAATCTTTTCTGAAAAATTGTTATCGCTAGCAAGACTTGGGCCTTTAAGCACAAGATACAAAGATATATATGATTTATATTATTTAATTGTTAACAAACTTGTTGATACTTCAAAAGTCAGGGACATATTAAAGCTGTTTTTTGCATCGTCTAATAGAAAGCCAAACGATATTAATGAATTAACCGATTCAATAATTGACACGCTTGATGATAAAGACTTTTCTAAAGAAGTTAGAAGCCCAGCATCAAAGTGGATAGATGTTGACTACGAAGTCGTTAAGGAAACAATTATCTCCTTTATCACAAGGATTTAATAAAAATACAATTTATTTATTTTATAGAGTAAGTTACAACTACTTTGTTAATGAAAATATCACTAGTGGATACGTATGTAACAGAGTTATTCTCTAATGTATATGATGATTCATCTAAGATGGTGATGTTATTACCATCAATATCTGACACACTTATTTCATATTTGATTTCTTTGATAGTGAGGTCACTGATAGTGAATTCTATTTTGACATTACTATTAACCCCACCTCGATCTTCAAAGATATATGGTTTAGTGAGATATGGACCAACACCTACATTATTATCAGTAGAGGAAAATCTTAATGATTCTTCTTTATTTAATACTTCATTAGTTAAATGAAGAGTGAATGATTTATCTGTATCTAATGATGATGAATCATTAATGAGATTCACTGTATAGGAAGAAACATATTTTGTATCTTCCTTATTTCCATTAATGATTCCAGGAAGAAATATCGCTAGTACTGCTCCTATTAATAGAAGAAGCAACAAAAGAATAGTTATTAACCATTTATTAATCTTTTTCTTTTCTTTATTGTTATCACTCATATTCTCTCTAACCCTATAACATATATTCAAAATAATCAAGATGGGAGTAATGGCTATGTAATCATAGAAGCTTGACTCAACAAAAATCAAAGTACTAGGAAAATTGTTAACAAACGCCGTATATATAGCGACACACTCTCGCCATTTAAATAAGCGATAGTTTCTTACTTAAGAACGTTAAATGAGCACTAACAATTTTATCAATGAAAATGATTTAAGAAAAAGAGAATGATTCTAGAGTATATATATGAAGTACTGGTATAAAGTGAAAAAAAATCAAAAAATTACAAAAAAATGCAGATAAAGTACCATTTTCGTGATATATTATTGTTGCGAGGTGATTTAGATGTACAAAAAACTATATTCTAGAGAATTGTATTTAAAGAATATAAGACCTTTTTATCATGAAAACGATTTGATTAAAGTAATAACTGGTGTTAGAAGATGTGGAAAATCATCTTTGATGCAGTTGATTGCAAAAGAACTAGTTAAAAGTGGTGTGGATGAAAGCAAAATCGTTTATTTAAATCTTGATAAAAGACCATATCGTAGAATTAAAAAACCAGACCAACTTGAGGAAGTTCTTGCAAACAAACTCGACCCGATTAAAGGAAATAAATACCTTTTCATTGATGAAATACAAAATGTTAAAGATTATGAAGAGGTGATTAACGCTTTTAGAGAAGATGATAATTGCTCGATTTTTATTACAGGGAGCAATGCTTATTTGTTGTCTGGGGAATTAGCCACTAAATTAACTGGACGATACTTAGAATTCAATGTTGGTACTTTATCTTTTTCGGAATATATAGAAATGAAAAAGTTTTTCAAAAAGCCTGTAAACAACGATTTAGAAATCGAGTTCAACAACTATATTTTGGAAGGTGGGTTTCCTCTTGCAATAAAATACGATTCGATATTTGAAAAACGAAATTATGTAAAAGGCGTCATTGATGAAATATATAAGAAGGATGTTAAGAAAAACAAGAAAATCAAAAATTGGCATCTTTTTAATCAAATACAGACATATATTATTAATAATTATGGAGCAACAACATCGGTAATATCGCTTTGTGATTATTTGGAAAAGGTAAATGGCAAAAGGCCTAGCAACAACACAGTTTATTCGTACTTAACAATCCTCGAAAATGTCAAAATCATATCTTGTTGTCACCGTTTCGATTTAAAAAGTAAAAAATCTTTAAACGGAGAAGAAAAATACTATCTTTCTGATTTGAGCTTTTACTTTGCTAATCAAACAGACAATAGAATTAACTACGGTCCTACTTTAGAAAATATTGTTTATAATTATTTGCTTTCAAATAACTATTCTGCCTCAGTTGGAAGAATTGGAAAACTTGAAGTAGATTTTATTGCTCGAGATGAAATTACCCTCGATTACGCATACATTCAAGTTGCCACACGCATCATTAATGATATTTATGATGAAAACGGGAAATTGATTACTGAAGAAAGGGAATACGCTCCACTGGAAACAATAACAGATGGATATCCGAGATATTTATTAACGCTCGACAAACTTCAACAAAAAAGAAGTGGTGTCAAACATATGAACCTAATTAGTTTTATTCTTAACAACGAAAAATTCATATAACTTAGTACCATTAATTTATGTCGCCTAAACGTTGATATTAGCAATCACTTCTCTCAGTGTGACAACCTAGAAGAAACCTTAAAACAAAAAAAGACTAAGTGGAAAAACAATTAAATTAATATAAGAAAAGGGATGTTTAAGCATCCCCTATTTTTTCATTTTCTTTTTGCTCTCATACATTCTTGTGTCAGCGCGCTTGAATGTATCTTCAACGTTGTTATCAATATTTGGATTGAATGTCGCTGAACCAATCGCTGCAGAGACAATGATATCTCCGCCTTTATTTATTGACTCTTGAATACGAGCAATGAATTGATTTTCTAATTTCTTAAGGTTCTTAACTTCTTCACCTTCAATAACAACCGCGAATTCATCTCCACCAATACGATAGATCGTTGAGTTCACAAAGACATTTTTAATGATATTACTTAATTCAACAATTAAGTCATCACCTGTTTCATGACCCATCGTGTCGTTAGTGAGTTTTAGATCATTTAAGTCAATCATGCAGATAGCAAATTTAGCGTTATTCTCATTAATTAAGGCATTTAATCTTTCTTCTGTTTCAAAATACGCGAGTTTGTTACCAACATTAGTTAAAGCATCAACAACAGCGAGGTGCTTCATTTCAATCGCTTGTTTCTCTGCACCTTCAAGCTTGGTACTTGTAGATAAGAGGTCGGTGATGTAGCGGTTAAGATCTTCTTCCATCTTCTTCATGGAGTTAGATAAGTCTTCAATTTCATCAGCGGTGTTAATCTTAATCTTACTGAATTTATTTAAGTTTTCATCTCCACCTTCAACATATTCATTAGCGACTTTAGTGAGCTTTCTTACTGGTCTAACAAGTAAGATTAAAACAAGAATATAGCTAATAATGACCGCTCCAGCACCTAATCCCGCTAAGAGGAACGATAGTGTTCTAATTCCTTCGTTTTCTTTAGCGATGATGTCATCCATTGAAAGGTCTACTAAGGAGAAAGCCACTAATGTTTCCATATTGTGGGTAGTACCATCAAAGATTGGTCTACCAACACTAGCGAGATATCCATATTCTGGCATGTTAGTAATTTCAGGAGTGAAACCGCTTTCAAGGTGATCAAAGATTGTCATATCACTTTCAGTGAAATCATCAAAACTTCCCGGAAGACATCTTTCTTCTTCTGGAGAATCATCCACTAAATAGATAAGTCTATAATTTGTAAAATCAGCGTAAGCAAGATATGTGAATTTCACATTATTCTTTGAATGGAATTCATGAATTTGGTTGAATAGACGAGTGTATTCTGGCATTGCAACTACTTCGTTGTAGTTTTGTAAATATGCTTCCCATTCTGGTTCTCCCCAATAAGAGTTCTCAACTTTTTGTTCTTCTGAGAGGCCTTTGTAAATAGTGTCAACCTTGTTTTTAACTGCTTTGGTGTCATCAAGATTGAGATACATACCAAGAGTGTCCGCGAGTTCGATAGAGTGTTCAATGTAGTGGTTTCTTGTGATGTCTTTGTAAACGTTCGTAGAGAAAACAACCGCGACAATACTAACGAGTGAAACGGATAACACTAAAACGATTAATGTCTTGGCCCATAATGGGAATCTAAAACGAAATTTCTTTTTCTTTTGTTCTTCCATGTTGCTATAAAAAAATCGGTATAATACACCGACAAACTCTTATACACAAAATAAGTGTATCCTATGAGTGCAACTGGCTATCCAATGTCTTGGACCCTATAGCTTTGCGTCGCCGAATTACTCCGGGTTTGCCGATATATCTTTATTATATCTTATCATTTAACACGTTTTTTACAACATAATCTTATGATTATTGGTGTATATAACAAAAAACCTAATCCCTTATAGACTAGGTTTATGTGTTAATTAATTTCCTTCTTTGTTCAACATCTCGTAATAGATATCAAACACTTTTGTTGCTATTTTTTCATCTTGAACAATATGAATTTCTTCATCATCAATGATTTCAAAGACCAGCGCTTCATCATCAGCGATTCCTTCAACTGGTTCAATTGGTTTTAAAATAACATAGACGTTTTCTTCAATTGGAATGACAGCGATTTGAGCGAACTCTATTGGTTCATCGTTTTCGTTATATAGAAAAATGTTGTCTTCGTTATTTTCATCATATAACGCATCAATTGGACTTACTTTGTTTTTGTTCATGTTTACGTTTTGCCTTTTCTAATTTGAGTCTTTCTTTTTTGTTGCAAGGACTTTCTAATGCATCGAAAGCGTACATCATTGCTTTGATGTCGTAGACAAGAGTGAGATTGTATAATCTGTCAAGCGCTTTTAAGTAAGTTGGGTTATTATTAATTTCTTCTTCAGACTTGTTTTCTAATTTAAGCATTTGTCTAAAGTGCGCTAAGCCTTGATTTCTTAATTCTTCTAAACCTTTATTGGTAATCATACAAACGTGATTCGCATACCCATTTGCCTTAGAAACAACGATAGGTTTTTCATTAACAATCTTGAGCTTGTTTTTGAATGATTCAAAAGACATTTGACCAGATTGATGGATGATATAATTGCTAACTAACCAACGGTTATGCTCTAACGCGGCAAGTAGTTTGACGTTATTAGAGTATTTATCATAATCGAGCGGAACTTCATTAACTTCTCTTTGTCTAAACTCCTCTAAAGAAGAAATATGTTCTATGAAGTTTTTATCGACTAGATGGAAGCCTCGATCAAGCCTTTGATTTAATAATGCGAGTTTTGGCTTTATAGAGAACGCAGTCATGATGTTTGAAAGATAACTGAGTTTGTCTGATAATAACCAACTCTTTTTAATCCTATTGGTGTCATCATACGCTTTTTGAGCGGTTCTACCAACTTCGTTAAGAAGTTTGTGGGTGGTGGAAACATATCTTGACATTAAGGCGTTTTCACCAAACGGAATGATTGGTGCGAGAGTGTCTTCACTACGATTCTCTTCTTTTAACAAGAGACCATCATTAATATCTTGTTGACTCTTAACAAATTTACTATTAGAGAAGAAACTTCTTGAAACATTAGTGTTGCTAATCTTTACAAAGATAGCAGTTTTTAATGTTCTTGTCTTATCATTGTCGTTTCCTTGAAGCTTCAAAATCGCTCTTCTAAGTGCGAGGGCCACTTGAACACTCGTTGCAGTGTTAATAACAGAAACAACAAAGATTTCAAAGCCATCTTTGCTAAATCTATTTTTATCTTTGAAAACCTCAGAAATATATGCTTCTACTGTCTGATAATCTGTTAAATCTTTGCCGTCTTCCTCAGTAGACACACTATAAAGGAATGGGAAATACTTATCCTTGTTATTATCAGCGTGTTCTTTGTTGGTATAAATGTTTTTGACTGATTCTAGATATGCATCAGCGTATCGATCAAGAATGTGGTAGTGGACTTTGTTTTCATTATCATCCCACAACTGATATGCATAGGTCATCTTTTGGAAGATTGGTTGATTAATTTTCCCAAATCCTAAGAAAGTGACGTGCATATTATCGTTATTAATTTTTTCTTTGATTGAACAATCCTTGTTCTTTTCGTCAAATTGGAGATTAAGAAAGTTAGTGATTTGATTATTAAGAACAAAGTCTGAAGAAATCATATCGTATTCAGATAGAGTGTTAACAATTTGTAATGTTGAATCTGAATAGTGATTGATGATATCGATATCACTTTCGTGATAGGTAATGAACACCTTAAATCTTTCAAGAGCCTCAATTCTCTTGCTCTTGACTTCACAAGTCTTATTTAAATTTTCAATTCTTTTAATCCATTTTTTAACTTTGATGATATTTGGATTAATAACTCTTTTAACATCTTTATCAAACGAACTGATGAGGTAACCTAATGAATCATCAGAGATTTTGTATCTTCTCGCAAATCGCCAGACTCTAAAGTCTCTCTTATTAATAACAGCACCAAGACCTAATACTTCCGCAACAGCGCGATAGGCATCCACTCTTTCATCTGGGTTTCCAAACGCTAAAGCTTTGTATAATCTATCTATTGCACCGTTATTATTGCGATATTTGTCATCGAATATAATGCCTCTTTTTGTAGTCTTAAAAAGAAGGTTCTTTGTCACTGCACGTTTGAAGTAATCCGCCATACTAATTGACGTATTATCTTCAGAGAATAAACAATAGACATATCTCTTGGTTTTAAATATATGTCTAGCAAGTGGGAATTGACTCCTTGAGAAAAGCAAATCAGCGATTCCTTGGCCATATTGTTCGATTCTAACATCTAGACTTCTTCCAACAAATTGATCTTTGAATTCTGTTCCTTCTTGGGTTTTTTGACTTGCTCTAGAAAGATATGTAATGACCACATATCCATCTTTTTTGAGCTCTTCTGCAAGACGAAGAGTAATAGTTACTTTTGAGTCGGTAAAAAGATAAACAGTTCCTTTTTTTAAGAAAATACCTCTTAGCCAGTTCATTAATTTAGCGTGGATATTTCTAGCGTAGGCAAGAATAACAGTTAATGAGGTAAAGATTAAAGCGATAACAGAAGCACCGATATATCCATAACCAAAGATTCTGTTTGCTATTTCTTCTGATTTGATGAATGCATCAATTTTGTCACGTTCAAAAGCGACCGCCATCATTTTTAAAGCATCAAAGAATGAGGTTGCGGCAACTGTCCACCTATCCCCATATTCTGGCTGTATAATTACTCCATCAACCTCAACTGGTTGTGGGTGATAATTAGCGTACATTGCAAACACAACGCATATCGCATAGCAGATAATTACATAAAGTGTGATGTTACCAAGAAATTTGTACACCGCAAAACGAACTAATACGATAGCGAGTAAAATTCCTAAAACGCCATAACAAATGGCCATCAAAAGGATGATATCAGCGTTCATAAATCTTTTTACCTCAACATTATTATTATATTTATATTGTCAAATATTTGAAAATATATAGTTGAATAATGCCATTAACTGGTAATATTTTTTTGTAAGGAAAAACAAATGATGTATAAAAAAGAAGTTGAATCACTAATTAAAACAAAGAATTTTCAACAAGTTTATGAACTATCAAAAAAATATTTTGAAAATAACAAACTAGACTTTTATGAACTCAGTGATGTTATTGAACTATTTGTTAAGAATGATTTAAGTAGAGATGTTACTACTAAACTTGTTCATCTTCTTAATGAACTTGCTCAAAAAGATGATGTTGGAGAAGATTATCATTTTCCTATACGTATTCTATACGAACACAAATACTATGAAGAAGGTATTATCATTTGTAATTTAGTCTTAAACCTTGCGGAATGTTCCCATAACAAAGAATTTATTCATCTCATCAAAGGTGAATGCTTATTTAAGCTAAAGAAATATTATGACGCTAAAAACGAACTCGAAGTAGCGTGTTCTGATGAAGACTTAAAAGATGAAGCTTGGGAATACCTTAAAAAGATAAAATAAGGGGTTTATTGTGTGATAAATGAAAAAGTGAGGCAAATATCATTCCTCACTTTTCATTTCATTCATCCATTCTTTGATAATGGGTTTCTTCATCTCCTGTTGGGTTATCGCTTGAATAACCAACATTAGTTAAGTGATCTGCCACTCTTTCTAACTCGCTTAATAATGTGGAGTGGAATGGAGATAATTCGTTATTACATTCGTTCTTTTTAATTCGTTCAAAATGCGCTGCCGCTAATTTGTCTTTTAATTCATCAGTGGCTTTTTCTAACTCTGTCAGCTTTAACAAATCTTCTTTGCTTCCATCCATGAACGATTTCTCTGCAACCACAAACATTTCTTTGAGGATGTTGATGAATTCATCAAATTCCCTTTTAGCGGTATCAGAGAATTGAAGATCTTCATTTTTCATTTTTCTCGCCATCTCTAAGAAGTTATAGGCATGATCTCCGATACGTTCAATATCGTTAATGACATGATAATAAGAACCGATAAAGGCTTCATCATTAATATCTGCTTTTGCAGATAATTTAATTAAATAATCACTGATTTCACTATTAATGAAGTCGATGGTTTCTTCTCTATCTTCAACTTCTTTAGCTTTATTTAAATCTTGATTAATAACAAAATCTAAGCCAAAAAATAAGTTGGCTCTTGCCATTCCTAACATTGATTGAATTTCTTTCTTAACTTGAATGATGGCCACTGAAGGAGTGTTGAGTAAGTTGTCATTAATATATTTGAGTGATTTTTGTTTTCTTTCTCGATCACGATCTTTGAAGATTTTGTTTGCTAATAATTCAACTGGCTTTGTAAGTGGCAACATAAGAACAATATAGATAAAGTTGTATATAACAGTAAATACCGCTAATAATAGGCCAACGTTTTCTTGAGGAATGGTGTTTAACCAATCCACTAATGGAACAGAGCATGCCCAAATGATAGAAGTAGCAATTAATGCGAAAAGAGCTCTGCAAATTAAAGTTGAGTATGTCACACGTTTAGCGAGGGTGTTGCTTGTTAAAGCCGCTAAAATTGTTGGCATTAACGCGCCAATAGTGGCGCCAATAACTAAATATAATCCACTTGATAACAAAGATGGGTTAGCAGCGACCATAACAATGACAATGCCATTTGTAGCACTACTAGATTGAGTAATTGCGGTTAATACTGCTCCAATAAGCATTAAGAGTAGTGGGAAGCTAATTGCGCTTAGCATTTCTACTAATGCACCTTGAACTTGTTCGTTAGCAAAAGCACTCTTCATAGCTTCTAGACCAAAGAAAAGAATTCCAAATCCAACTAATATTTGACCAACACTTTTAACAGTGGCATTTTTAAAGAACCCTAAGATGAATCCAATAAAGGCAATCGCCATTAAAAACATTGAGAACGAGAAAGATGATAAGGAAACTAGTAAACCAGTAACAGTAGTGCCTAAGAACGCTCCTAACATTACTGAGAAACCTTGAGCAAAAGTCAACGCTCCAGCGGAAAGAAAACCAACCACCATAACAGTTGTAGCACCACTAGATTGAATAATGGCAGTAGTTCCTGCTCCAATTCCAGCCGCGGCAATCTTGTTGTTCTTTATTTTCTTAAATAGCTTTCTGATTGATCTTCCTGCACTAGCCTTAAGTCCTGTGGACATTAAGTTCATGCCGGTAACGAAGACGACTAATCCTACAAGAAGATTGATAATTACTTTTGCAATTTCCATATCAAGATATTAACACATTTAGAAAAAAAGTAGCATTTCAAATTGCTACTTGATTTCTTGATTATTGAGCGCAGGTGTATTTGATTGATACCTGATCAATATGAACTTCAGCATTTGCTTTTGGGGCAACCTTTACGTAATGTGCTTCTGAATTACTTAGCGCAAATGCTTTTCCTAAATAGTTGACTTCAACTTCTTCTGGACTTGCATCGGTGAAGTTAATTCCGTCGGTTGATTCGGTATAAATGAGTACTTTTGCTACAGCACCTGTTGTTCTAATTGAAATAGTGTTTATAGTTTGGAAACGACAAGCTTCGACTGCTGATGCTGATTTTGAAAATGTGAAATAACTATTACCGCTTAAATTATAGAAACCAACTATGTGGTTTGAATAATCACTAGAAGATAAGTTGTACCAGTTATCAGAATACAAATAGAAGTTGTTTCCAGATGTTGAGGTTTTACCAAACGAATATACGTATGTACTAATTTTGTTATACACTGCAGTGCTTCTATTAAATGTTAAAGTTTCAGTAACATCATTGCTAGCCCTTCCTAAAAGAGAATTGTTACTATCAATTCCTTTAGAAACAACAACTGTCATTCCAACCACAAATAGGGTTGAAAGAGACGAGATTAATATAATAGATTTTTTATTCATTTAGGGGACCTCCTACTTGCTAAATGTTTGTTTTGTGGTTTCACCATCAGAACCATACATATCAAATGAAATTGTTCCATCAGCGTTAATTTTACCTGTATCATTAACTTCGTTTACTTCGGAACCATAGAATAGTCTTAAGCGTGAAGAACTTGATCCTGGGAAATCACTTGCACTTCCACTCACTAATGTAACAGTGATTTTATCTCCATTAACAGAATATTTGAATGATAATGTTGATTCGGTAGTGCTGTTATTATTACGGTATTTGATATATGTTCCAGTGCCATCTCTACCAAAGGTAAGAATCATATCAACATATTGATTGTATGCGAGTTTATATTGAGCACCGACAACAAGTCCAGTATCTCCTCCTGGAGTTGAGCTTTGACTAACGGTTGGGCAAATTAGAACATCACATGATGGCATTGTGAATGAGAATTCAGAACCAGTAGCAACATTTCCTGACACTCTTACTTCGTTGCCATTGCTTGCTTTTACTAATACACTTTCAAGAGTGTAGCCGCTACTAACGTGAACTTTAAATGTTACTGTTTCTCCTGCGGCAGCCATTCTATTAGAGTGAGAAGTAACTTCAATTGCGGCGCCAGTAACGCTGTCTAATTTAACTTCGTATTTGGTGGTTTCTCCTCCGCCTGAAGCTGAAGTAATCGCATGAATTGTAACATCAGCTGCTGGCATATCGAATGTGTATGCTCCAGTAGATAAGTTTGGTCCAGTAACAGCAACAGTTTTGTCTGAACCATATTTGACTACAACGCCATTTAATTGATAACCATCAGTAACTGTAACTTTAAAGATGACTTGATTGCCTTCTTTTGCTTTTCTACTTGCTGGCATTGAAACATCAATGGTCGCTCCTGGGTTAGAAGCAGTGTAAATGTTATATAATTGACCTTCTGGATCTGAACCCGAATCGTGGGCAACAGATTCTTTCAAGATGACATATTGCATTTGAACTTTTTTAATGGATGACCAAGAAGAGGAAGAAACTGATGCAACGTCAGTAATTCTAATAATGCTTCCATATTCATCTGTTCCGTAAGACGCTCCCATAGCACTTTGGAACGTGAATCCTTTAGACTCACATGATGCTTTGTAGGAATTAACAAACGCTAAAGCGCTTGAATAATCTTCGATGTGAACATTGAAATAAGAAGTTCTGTTTGGTGCAACGAAGGCGTAGATTTCTCCGTTACCAGCGTTATTCGAATTATATGTATTATCACTAAAGTTACTAACTTTAATGTTTTCATCAAGCCCGAGTTGAGGAATGAACGAACCAGCATCTGTGTTTGAAAGATAGCTATTTAATAATCCAACAGTTGTAACTTCTTCCAATGTTTGTCCTTTGTATAGGAATTTAACTGAGAAGACTCCGTTAGGATATAAATATCCATATTCCATTCCACTTGCGTCTTTTTGAGTTGGAGCGTAATAGCTCATCTTTACGTAATATTTATGAACTACTTTGTTTGCATCATCTTGAACGGTTTTGATATATTCATTACCCGATTTAACATAGCCATTATTCACTAAAAGAGTGGAGTACCTACTTGTTAAATCGCCGGAAGCATAGTCTTCAACACGAGCGACAACCTTGCCTTCTGAAACATCTTCACCATATCTCCATGAATAACTTAGTCCTTCCATAAATGGTGGGATGTAATTGTTGTAGTAGTTTTTAAATAATGTCTTAACTCCATCATCCCAATCAGTTGGATTAGAGAAGGTGGTGTCTGGGTTAGCAATATATGCTTCAATTGCAGAGTTCCTTGTTGAACCGATATGATCAATAGTGATACTTACAGTTAAAGGAGCTTGTTTAAATGTATCATCTAAGCTACCTTCTGAAACATCTTGATAGTTATAAACAAATTTTGCTTCAACAGTAATAGAAGAGAAGTCTTCTGCAACAGTAACTTTAAATTCGTTATTTTCTGGAGCAGAACAGTAGACAACAAAATCTCCTAGAGCAAGATTAGCCGCAACTGCGACTGCCTTAGCGTTTCTTGCAACAAATGTATTATCTTCTTCTTGTGAAAAATCAGCGTTTACTAAATTCTCAATAGCTAGAGTATAGATGTCACTTACACCTAAATTAGTATTAGTGGCAACGAAATAACCAGGGATAACAGCAGAACCTGTCTTAAGCATTTGAAATAAGATAAATCCTTGATTTTTTTGCCTGATGTATCCGGTATACATATATTCGCTAGCGTCACTATATAAAGCATCGTTGTTAATATTGTAATAACGTGCATCTGCGATTTTTTCGTGTGTTTCATCATATTCAGCGTATACATGTGCTGTATAATTGTGCTTTGAAAGAATTGCTGATTTAATCGCGTTAAAAGATTTATATTCTTCTGGAGTGTTTCCTCCTGAAGGATTAGTACAACCTGTAACCGCTAAAGCGATTACAAATAGTGGCGCCAATATCTTTTTGGTCATAAGAAATGCCTCTTTTATTAAGCTTTGTTGAATGTTTTTGTTGAGCTGCTGCCCATTCCATATAAAGTGATTGTGAAAGATGTATCTGAAACGATAGAAAGAGTAGCGTTTGGTGTTGATTCATTGCTGAACAATCTATAGCCATTTCCAAAATCAGTTAAGTTTCCTGATGAATAGATGAGAGTTGTTCCGTCTACAGTGAACTTCATAGTATAAGTTGATCCGTAATAATCTCTTCTATATTCACCTTTATCGAAATCAAGTGTATAGCTTGAACTTTGACTGCAAGTGTATACTCCACTTAATCCTGATGATGGTTCTTCATAAGAATAACTACATGAGAAATTAATGGTTACTTCTGTGACATCAAAAGTATAGATGTTAGAAGCGCTAGGTGTTAATTTTAAATATCTAGCGCCATCTAAATTTTTAGTTGCACCAGAAGTAGTTGCGCTTAAAGATAACGGAGAAGCATCTGTAAATGTTTTTCCATCACTTGATTCAACATAACATAAAACAGTTTTGTTTGAACTGGTTGTGACAGCGACACTTGTCATGCTTTGGAATTTATAGCCATTATTTCCTGCTGAGTCCACAGTAAAGATTAAATATTCACTTTTTGAATCGGTAAATGTACAAAGAGAAGAATTGCTCAATGTATTGCTGTTTTTTGAAAACATATGAATTGTTTCACCATATGTAGTTTTGCTTTCAAAAGAATACTTATTGCTTCCTAAACTTGATCTACTACAACTAGTGTTAAAAGTAATTGAACTATTTAATGTTTCATCCGCTCTACTTCTAAATGCAAGATTGCCAACCTTACTAGAGGTAAAGGCAACACCAGCACCAACAGCGATTGATGTAGAACCTGCAAGAATTAATAATTTTAAGTTTTTGGATAACATATTTATGTACCTCCTTACGTGTGCGCGTAACACACAATCCACGGAAGACCGTGGAGTTATTTGTGGTAAATGTGATACCAAAGTCTTTGATTTTTTTGCAACACTTAATTTTTTATCTACAATGTAGTTTATTTTTTGTCCCAACTAGATATTTTTTAAAAAGACATAGTCTTTGATTGCTTGAAAAAATGGTAATCTCCCATATAGAAAAATATACCCTTATTTCATATGTAATATAAAAAAGACCACGAAGGTCTTAATTATATATATTTTTGATTTGGCTTACTCAGTGCAACCCCATTCGACAGGTCTATTGCTGAGATTCCAATTGGCATCCCATCCTTCTGGTTGTTCGCTTGCTTCACACTTAATTGTTAATTTATTACAAAGTCCAAATGCGCCACTTTCGATTGTTACAACATTAATTGGGATAAATATTGAAGTAAGCGATATGCAACTATAAAAAGCATTTAAACTAATTTGATATACGTCTTCTGGAATATTAACCGATATTAATTTTTGACAATTGATAAAAGCAATACTATTTATTTTGGCTAAAGAATCAGGCAATAACACTGTTTCAATTGCTGGGTGATGTCCGAAAGTACCGAAATCAACTTGAGTTACTCCGTTTGGGAAAGTGACGCTTATAACGTTTTGATGTTTTGTTTCACCAAAAATAGCCTGAGCAACATTTTTAACTTTATATCCATTGACAATACTTGGAGGAGCAAAACTTGTAAGTTCTTCATTAAAATCAAGAACAACTGCGGTTTTTGAACTTCCAACTTCACATAATGCATATGTATAATTACCAACTGTTACAGTTTCTTTATATCCCCAATATACTGGTCTATCTCCGTTCCAGTCTGTTGCCCAACCAGCAGGTTTAGATGTTGCGACTGGCAAATAAACAACAAAATACATACTATAGGAATACATTGAAGTTAATGATGAAGGAAGAATGAGCGATGGCAATTTATCACAATTACTGAAAGAGCCTACGCCAATTGACAATAAGCCTTCGCTTAGATTGACTCTTTTCAAACTTGAGCATAATTGGAATGCTTGAGCCAAAATTGTGGTAACGCTGCTAGGGATATCTACTGATATGATATTTGATGACAAGAAAGCAGTTTTTCCGATTGTTGTTACTGGTTTTCCTCTATATTCAGATGGAATAACAACATTAACATATGAATTATCATTTCTACCAACTACTGAATAGGCTGCTCCATCGTTGATTAATTCATAGTTCAATTTGTGAATATCTGGTTTCTTTGTTTTGACACAAGAATATGTAACGGAGATTGAATTAATTGTCACACTGTTCTCGTTGTTATTTGTGATTTTAAAGTAAGATGGTCTTTCATCTTCAAAATCATATGTCAATTTTGATTGATTCATTATTATGTCATCTACGACATATTCTTCACTTTTCCAACCATATGAAATGGTTAGGTTGGCGTCTTCTAATAATGAAATTGTTAATGTTTTAATACCACTTATGACAGTTGTGTTTTGGATATAGCCATATTGAGAAAGAATATGACTTGTTCCGCTTGCTACATAGTTATAATATTCAAAATCAATGTCGTTACCATTTACTGTAGTGGCGACATCATTATTCACAGTGTCATCAAATGTATTAATATTTAGTAAATATTCATTCTCATCAGCTTTAAGAATGGTGGTGTCTTCTCCTTTTAATGAGTAAACCGCTAAAGCGGCAACAGCGAGAGTGACACCAGACAAAATAGTTAAGAAGGCTTTGTTTTTCATATTCTATTTCTCCAAATTTAATTAATTTGTTTGTTTTCTATAGTATTCCTCTAACTTTTCTCTAGAGGCTAGATAGAACTTTTCAAGTTTAGGATCAAATTGAGTTCCCATTCCTTCAAGGATGATTCTATTTGCTTCTTCAAAAGACATACTTTCTTTATATACACGTTTACTGACAAGCGCGTCATAGACATCGGCGATGGCCATGATTCTTGCTTCTAAAGGAATTTCTTCTCCTTTGAGTTTATCTGGGTAGCCGTTTCCATCATATCTTTCATGATGGTAGTGGGCGACATTAATAGCAATCTTTGCAAATTCTTTATCAGGCGTTCCTTCTAAGATTTGGGCAACAATCTTAGCTCCTTCAGGAGCGTGCTTCTTCATTTGCTCAAATTCTTCAGGAGTGAATCTACCTGGTTTTCTTAAGATTTGGTCATCAACAGTGATCTTTCCTAAGTCATGCATAGGAGCGGCCTTAATTAAGTTGTTACAGAATTCTTCACTTAATCCAAATGATTTATCTTTCTTGATGTTTTCCACAATGATACGAATACAGTCACTAGTTCTTTTAATATGACCACCGGTGGAGTTATCTCTTCCTTCAATCATTGTTGCCATTCCTAGAACTAGTTTCTCTTGAAGTTCAACAACGCTTTTAGTCTTCTTATCAACTTCTTCTTCAAGTTGAACATTATATTGCTTAATGAGCTTGATATATTGTTGATTTGCAGTGTCATCGGTGATGAAAAATTGATATCCACGATGCATTTTCCCTACAAGAAGTCGGTTCAAATTGATTAAGTAGGTCTTATTTTCTTTTTCCACTAATTTCTTGTTGTTGTCATTATTTGTTTCAAAATCATTCACTAATGAGAGGAAGTTTTCAGCGAGCCATGTATTAGAGGAGATATGATGATCAACCACTAATTCGTTAAGTTCTGGGAACATGTTTTTTGAGGTTTCATTACTTCCAAGATATCTCATCTTATTATCAAAAGAAACGAATCCTGTTTCACCTTTTTGGACTAATGAATCAATAACAGAATCAGAAGCGTCATATAATCTTAATCTAGAGGCGGTGATTAAATAAATAATCATTCCAATGTTATATGTCGCTGGTAATAGTTCAATCTTGTTAGTGATTATTCTTCCTCCAAAGAAGCCAATGACCGAGAAAGAGATCGCTAAAACAATTAAGAAGAGAATACTTCTAGGAACTTGTCTCTTTTTGATGAAGGAATAGATGATAACCACAATTGTTGCAGCGTAATATAGACCCACCATGACATAGAATACAGTGTGCATTGGTCCATAGTGTTTATTGGTGATATAACCAGCTCCTTCAAAATATTCGAGTGTTGGAGCACCTTTAGAGAAATCATAGAACCAATCAGTTTGCCCGATTGTGATGGTGGTAACAAAGATTGCGGTTGAAACAACAAAGATCGTCGCTCTAACCCAAGGTTTTAGATTTATTCCACATATGTGGAATATCAAAAACATCGCACATAAAAGAACATAACAGCCACCCATATATGTGAATCTTAATGCAATTAATGCTTCATCAATATTTTTAGCGTTCCCCATTAAAACAAACGCAAGGTTGATAACAGGGACGAGCGTTGTCATGATTGTTAAGTTTGCGTCAAAGTGCTTGTGAAAGATATAAGCGTATACGATGACCACTAAAAGTGAGACCGCAAACATGACGTAATAGAATATCATTGCCATAACTTAATAATATTACTCTTTTTTAAATAAAGTTTTACTATCTTCGTGATATTTAGGTAGGGAGTCGATTAAATCTTGATTACTCTTTTCATCTAGGCCAAGAAGAGACATCATGATTTCACGACATTTTTGACACATATCTTCCGCTCTTTCTTTCGGAACAAGGTTGTAATCTGGCATTACTGGACTACCAATAAGTAAAGAAGCGTTTGGATGTTTTTTAAATAAACGATACAAAGCGTTTGGTTTACGATATTTGACTACCATTGGAAGGATTGGCATATCTAGTTCAACCGCTAGTTTGAATGTTCCGATTCTAAATGGTCTAAGAGCGGGATAGAATGCCCAACAAGCAGCTTCAGGGAAGACATGTAACCATTTCCCTTCTTTAACAACATCTTTCATCTTTTCGTATGCATAGTTCATTCCTTTATAGGAAAGGGTTGGAAGAACGATTCCTCCTGTGTAGCGGTAGAAGTATCCGCTTTTACTTTCTGCTCCTTCTTGCCAAATAGGGAATTCACAGAAATGGAATGGTCTACTAGTCATGACAAAGAGGATGTCCCACTCAGTCGTGTGATTACAAATAGTAATCATTCCTTTCTTGCCCGCTAAACGCTTATATTCTCGATAATGTTTCTTGCCTTTAATTCTTAAAAGGTAACGAATATAACAGAATGGTTTAACAATTAAAAAGATGACGACTCTAAACCAGAATCTAACGAATTTTGTTTTAGAATCATTCATCCGATAAGGAAAAGATTCGTCATATGTAAAGTCATGAACTTTTTCAGCTTTGACCATATGGACGAAATCTCTATCAGGATACGCTAAAGATGGGTCGTGAATATAGATATTTGTTTTTTCCATTTTGTAATAATTTTGATTGCTCCTATATTTTATATCTTCATTTGGGAATAACGCCATAATAAACAATTATGTTATAGTGGTTTTGTGAAAATTATTGATTGTTATATTTTTGTGTCATCTACTTTTGTCGATATGAGTGGTGAAAGAAATATGATGATGTATGAAGTTTACCCAGCTTTAAAAAAGTGGGGAAATGCTTATGGCTTAAACATCAACATCGTTGATTTAAGATGGGGTATTACCGAAGAGCAAGCAAAAGACCTTCATCATACAATTAAACTATGCTTACAAAAAGTTAATGAAGCAGATCCTATTTTCATCTCATTTTTGGGAGATCGATATGGTTGGCCACCAGAGGAAGAAGATTTCAATAGTAAAATCATCGGTAAGAACATTGATGATTATGTTGGAAAAGATATAAGTGCTACTGAATTAGAGATAATACAAGCCTTATATAACACCTTCTTTGAAGGAACTAAAAAAGAATGTTTGTTTTTTGTTCGTGATTTAAGTGCCTTAGAAATTCCAGATTTTGCAAAAGAGATTTTCGAAGATGAAAAGAGCGATAAAGCAAAAGGCTTGCAAGACAGGATTAAAGAGAAATACCATAATCAAACATTTACCTATACCGCTGAGTTTGATGCCAGTAAAGAAGCGCCATATTCAGTCAACGGTAAAATCATTAAATATCACCCTTTAATGAACTTCTTATATGATAATCTCCTTTTAGCGGACATTATTATTAAAAAAATCAAAGCTATTTTAATTAAGAAATACGACATTAAAGAAAATGAAAAAATCGAAATTAATTCTAACGATTACATTATTTCAAAATATAAAAATTCATACCCAGTTCCTACCATTGATTCATCACTGATGGAGATGATTAATAATGACAACGAACGCGTCCAAGGTTTGTTCACTAAAACAGGAAATGGAAAGACATCCGCAATTGCGAGATTAATATATAACCACAATGAATATGACTACATAGTTAGGTTTATCCAATATGAAACAAATTGTAAAAATTATTTTGAACTCGCAAAATCTTTAGCGGAAGAAATCAAAGAAAGATATCACCTTGCTGATACTTTTGAAGATAGATACGAAGAACATTTAGAATTCATCAATCATTTTTTCTCCACCTATCCTTTTAAGAAGAAACTAATCATTATCGTCGATGGGATTAATGAAAGTAAATCATTGTTTAATGATTGGATTCTTTTCTTTAATTGTTTAAGAGTGAACAAACTAATCTATACTTGTACCTTGATAGAAAGTCATCTAATCAAAAAATCTGACATTATCATCAAATCTCTTCCAAATAACGAAATCAAAGAAGTGGTGGAATATATTTTAAAGAAAGATGTTAAGACTCTATCAAGCTTGATGCTTGATCAAGTTGTTCAAAGCTCCAATGGAGAATTAACCAAAGCGTTCTTTATTTTATATTATTTAAAACATTTCACTGTCCACGATACATTAAATGAATCTCTTGATATGTTAACGCCTTTAGAAACGACCATAGTCATTGATAGAACATATTGCAAAATGATTGATTTACAGGGAATGATTAATATTCCTGGTTTATTGGACACCATAATGATTGTTTTATCACTCTGTCCTGATGGGGTGGACTCTGTGTTCTTAAAAGAATGGATTGCCCATATATATGAAATCACTAATGAAAACTACCTGCTTATTAATATTGAAGATTCAATTCAGTTTGTGAAGAATTTCATTGATGAGTTCACTATCGAAGTATCTGATCGACTATATATTACCAACGAACAATTAAAGAATTATATTTTCAAATCTTTATATAATTTTAATCCGGTTCAATTGTTCGATTCGGCAACAACAATACTCACCCATTATCTTTTATTGATTAAGCAATCAAGCCTGCCTAATCTCTCAGGTAAGGATTTCGCTAATATTTATAATATTATTAGTTATATTCCAACCTTCACTATGAGTAAGGTTCCTTTTGGGTTCTTCCTTAATCCCTTGTTTTTATTTGAATGTATCAACAAATGGGGTATCCATAATGCGAAGAGATTAATGAAAAAGATTATTCAAAAATCTCGTGGCCATGTATATATTGAAGATGACTTCATCATAGATGAAAACAAAAAAGAGATGAAAAATAATGAAGACTTGTCATTTAAGCTATTAATTAGAGATATGAAAGACACTCTTTACGCAAAAGCGTATAGTTTCTTACTAGGATTAGAAAAACAAGAATATAGTGATATTGTTAATTTCTTTTTCTCCTATATGGAAGCCTTTGATGATTATTTCGATCAGGATAAGATGATGCACCAAAATGTTGAATTTATTGTGGAATATGTGAGGAGGTCCCGAAATGAATAGCGTTCAATTAAGTCAAAAATTCTCTTTTGAAGATGATTTTACATCATTTGCAAGAGAGACTATATTCACATACCAAAACGGATACATATACTTTATTGATTATAGCGATGGTCAAGTAAAGAAAATGATAGATGTCAGTGTTATTAAAAACCCAGTTCGCTGCTATTATTTTAATCGCTATATTTATGTTTACAACTATGAAGAGGTTGCTATTTTTGATAACGTTAATGATACGTTAACAGTTGAAAAGATGGAACATAGTAGTGATAAAAAGATTATTTATTCATTCTTTTCACAATTCCGTGTCCTTTTACTTATTTACGAAGACCTGACAATGGATTTTTACAAAAATATGAGATTATTTAAAACTTGTCATCTTGATAAAAAGAATTTTGATAAAGCTGACATGTATTTCCCTTTCTCGTCTGACTTCAGTGGTCCATTAGGCTATTTTATGGTTTTCAAAGATGGCGCGATAATTATGAAACAGTTTGATAGTCCAGATTATGGCTTTTGTGGAGCGTTATTGGGATATGAAAGCGGATCTGCGATATATCAGCCATATCCAGGATATTTTTTCTATAAGCGTAACGGAGATGTTGTGAGATTTAAATTCGCCAATAACAACATATTAGAAACGCTTGTTAATGCGAAAGAAATATTAAATCCATCACATAAATTTATGGTTTATTTAACAAAAGACGATAGAGTTGTAATCAACGATTGTGTTTATAAAAATATCCAAGCTCCTTGTAAATTATTTGGTCAACATAATGATGAACTAATCGTAATTGACGCAAATAATGTGTTATGGAATCTTTCTGCAAGATAAAAAAAGCTCGCTATACGAGCATATAAATAATATATCAATATTAAGAAACAGTTTTGTTCTTTCCGGTCTTCTTACCAGAATACATTTTCTCATCAGCGAGACTAACCCATTTTTCTAGTGTCATATCTCTTGAGTAGCTACTAACACCGATGGTGATGGTAATTTTAAGTTTGGTGCCTTCGAAGATAAAGTCTTCTTTTTCAATGCTTTGTCTGAGATTTTCTAATTTGTCAAAAGAGTTTTTACTATCTAAAACAACAACAAACTCTTCCCCTCCATAACGACAAACAAACGAATCTTCTAAAACAGTAGTGGCGATTTCCGCGACCCTTTTAAGAATAAAGTCACCAGTTACGTGACCGTGTAAATCGTTGATTAATTTGAAATTATCGATATCAAAAAGCGCAAGAACCTTGCTGGATTTGTTTGTTTCTTCAGAGAAATAATCATATAAACCATAACGGTTACTGATTTGGGTAAGCTCATCAGTTCTTGATTCGTTCATGATTCTTCTTTCTAGTGATAGGGCGTGTTTCAAGAAGGTTACCATATAGAAAACAACGAATAAGAACACAACTACTACATGGGTTGCAAATAGAGTCATTTCTAACCATCTATCAATCGCGTAATATGGGCCGTTATAGCTAGTACCGAAATATAACGCTAAATAAATGATTAATGACAAACCAGCCCAAAAGATAGATCCTTTGATATTGTTGTCCTTAGAGAAATAGGAAGTGAAGAAAGAAACAACACTTAATCCAATTAAATAGAAGTGGAATCCGGTTGAGAAGCCTAGCATTACAGTGGTTACTATAATGAAGACGAAGAATTCGTTTCCGCATACCAAAGCGTATAAATAATATTTCTTCTTTTTCATTAATAAGAAACAGAACAAATAGATGATGACTGTCGCTCCAGTAACGCCTGCGATAATCCAGAGTTTACTAGCAAGGAAAAGAACTAAATAAAAAACACGCAAAATCAAATAAGCGATGTTTGCGGTGTAACAAGTTTTTCTAATCGTTTTGTAATGATTATTAATATCGTAAGGATGAGCCATATTTTTTCTCTTATTTAAATTATATAACAAAGATAATGTTTTGTTTCCTTCGTTTGCGATGACTAGCAATAATAATTGTTCTTAACGCGAAAAGAATAATGTTTGATTCACTACGCTACTTGTTCCAACCTCGCCTCTCTAGATTTATTGATAAAATAGACAATCAAATCAGCGGTTACTAAAGTGAAGTTAATCGTGTAGATAACAAATATCCACCAGTCAGTAGCCCACACAAAAGTCTCTGAGAAAAATTTAGAAGTAATGCCGGCAATATAGCCAGCATCTATTAAGACTAAAAACAATAAGCTTTTTCCTTTTGTTGTTTTGCTTCTAATTGATTTCATTAAATTGAAGGGCCAACTAATCCCAAACAAAACAATCATGATAGCTTCTAATATTTTTGCAACCATAACACACCTCTATTTATCACGATATTTATAATAAGTTCTTGAAACTTAGTATTCAATATTGTTATTTGATATTTACATCAACTTGCAATTGAATATTTGAACAAGACTTTCCAATTTGGATTTTATATACACTAGATTTCACTGACCATTTATTTAATGATTTATCAAAATACGCGAAAGAGTCGCGGTGGATTTCTATTTGAATAGTTTTTGTTTCACCAGCTTTTAAAAATGATTTATCAAACCCTTTGGTGTTTTGTTTGTATTTGATTATCCAAAAAAGCTGTTGTTTGATAGTGACTGTCTCAAAGCTTACTGCGACGGCATCCAACAACAGTAGAAAAAGTTTAAAAAAAGTATCCCTGAACGCAGGAATACTTAATATGAGTTTTTAATCTTTTTCTTTTCTTTTCCTAACAAAGAAATATGTTCCAATTATGCTAACTGCACCTAATGAAGATAAAACAATTAATACAATATTATTAATTGATTCTCGATCAGAATTAATCAAAGGAACACGAACTACATTTGCGACCACGTGTCCGTATGTATAGTTAATAGTTTTTCCTTTGCTAGTCGCCCACGCTTCAAGTCTAGTCCTAGCAGTAGCAATTACATAATCAGAGGAAGTTTTGAATGTGTTAAGTTCGGTTGAAGATAAATTACTTAAATATCCTGTTGCGATATCTAATTTTTGATTACATTGATTTTCTGTATCTGTATACATAATGTAATTAGAAACATTTTTTGCGGTTTCTGATACAAGTTCAATAGTGAGGCTCGCACAATAAGCAGCTCCGCTGCCATTTTTCATGACTTTAACATAGCTGTATCCGGTTAAATTATAGACATCGTTTGTGCCGGTGATTGTTTGGCTAAATGAAGTCCCGTTGGTGCTTCCATACACTGTTAATGTGTTTGTTTCACGGTTATTAATTGTTAGTGTTTTTAGATTCATCTCCTCAGTAGTTTGGAAATATCCTCCAGATGCTTTAAATTGCATCTTAGAAGAATAATTTGCTAAGTTATAAGCGATAAATTTTACTCCGCTAGCAGCGGTTCTTTGTGTGGTAGAAGTTTGATATGAGGTTGGTAAATCGGTATATGTTACAGAAACAAAATTGGAACCAGATGTCTGTTCGTATGGTTTCCTTTTAACTTGGACAGTTAATGAACAAGAACAGGTTTCATTCAAGTCAGCAATCTCAAAAGTTTTATAGCCTGTTCCGCCGCCACTTGGAGCGTCATTATAAGTGAATGTATAGCTATAATCTTGGCTTCCTTCGAGCAAGAAATCGTCGTATAAGTTTTGAGAACCTTTTTCGACATTAATATCATCGTTATTAATGCTTTCTCCGACATAAAAGATTCGACCTTCTTCATTTAAAGAAGCGGTTAATTCTCCTACTGCAGCTTCGTTAACGGCAATAGCCTGTGAAGTTGATTTACCACCATAGGAAATGGTAACGCTTACATTACTAGTTGTTAACTGAGTAGATGTAGATGGAGTGAATGTAAATTCAGATGTATGTCCACTATATGTATATGTGTCTGATGTTGAATCAGAATAATTTCTATTTATAACTAATCCAGTAGGATCAAATGTTTCTCCTACGGTGTATGTGGTTTTAGTAGGGGCGGTGTTTACTGAAATTGAAGTTAAAGTTTTGGCAGATGATGCCGGAACTTTATAAATAAAGAACGGCAAATAACTGCCAATACTACTGTAGAAACGGTAGTTGGTTCCATTTTTGCATAGGTATCTACTATTACAGATTAAATGACCGCTTGAGTCAGTACTGCATGTTGCAGCAGAACCATAAACGAATTGGTTACTACTACCTGGGCTTGCAATGAAGTTATTTGCAGCTTCATCTTTTAAAGTAAAACCGCTACTTGATGCACTAGCAACATAGTATTTCTTCCATGCCGATTCTGTTTCAGAAACAGTTGCGTCTTTATTGTTGTTCCATCCTGTGACACCAACGCCGGCAGCGGTACGAATAACAACATAATCACCAACGGATAAATCGGAATTACTATCAATAATCTCTGGATCTGTTTGAGCGTTAACTGTTAGTCCAGTAATGGTAATTGATTTGCCGCCAAAAGTACCTGTAACGGAAGTTGTTCCAGCAGTTAATGGGTCTGGTGTCCAAACTACAGAATTTGTCACATTGCTACTAGTAGAATCACTATAAGTAGCGGTAATTGTTAATCCAGTTGGATCGAATGATTCTCCAGCGGTATATGTTGTTTTATTTGGAGAAGTAGAACCTTTAGAAAGTGAACTAACTACTTTGGTAACAGTAACTGTACAGGTTTTAGAATATTGAGTTCCGTTAATGGTTGCTCTAGCAGTAATAGTGGCGGTGCCAGCAGCAACACCAGTAATGGTAATATTAGCGCCACTATTTGATGATGATGAACTTATGCTAGCAACAGAACTATTTGATGTTGTCCATGAAATTGTTCCACCATTAGATGCGGTCGCAGATAATGTTGTTGTACTTCCAACAGAAACACTAGCCGAAGAGGCACTAATACTAACTCCATCATTATTAACCGGTGTATTAGAACCATATTCACAATAATTTCCTGGTGTCCAACTTTCGTATTTACCTGCGTTATTTGAGCATAAGGAACTAACAGTTGAGTTAAAGCTTGACCAAATACGTGCAACATATTCTGGGTGATCAACGAATGGGTTTCTGTTACCTTGAAGATATTCAGAACCATTGTTACGATTCATTTCGTAAACGTTAGGTGCGTAGTCAAAATGCCACTTAATTAAAGTGTTCATATTGCCCATCATATTATCTTTATTACTATTACTTGTGCTGTGCGAATCAGAATCACTTAAAGTAAAACTTGGATATGCAACAACGCAATATAAAATTACTCGAGCGCATTCTCCTCGAACTTCAGCGTCATAACCTGCAGTATATGGGTCCCATCCTGCAGAACTACTATTTTTGCCTTCAACGTAGAAAGAATTGCCACGAGAAGAGTTTTCACTAGAAATGGTAGGTCTTGTATGTAAGATATCCGCTTCAACGTTGTTACCGCCATGCGAATTAGGCCACATGTGTTCTCTATTCCAGCTTGTTGCAGGTGTTTTTGTGTAAAAAGATGCAACTTTAGTTCCATATGTCTGACCATTGCTATCTGTAGTGGTGTAATTTAAATCGTAATCTGTATAAATGAAAGCACCGTTCGTGTCAGTACCAACCCCGCTATAGCCAACTGTTCTTTTACGTTTGGTGCTATTTAATGATTGAAGTTTGCTTAAAAGAGACGTACCTGTATCACTATCAGAAATTGAACTATAATAAGACGCTAATTCTGATGCAGTATCAGAAACTTCATAATGTGTACTTGGAGTATAATAAGCCGAGGCTTCTACAAATTTTTTATCCGAACTGGTTACACCCAAAAGAGCACCTAAAGAAAGGGCTAGGGAGCCAAAAAGAAGGCCTATAATTCTTTTCTTCATAAAATACCTACGATTCTCTTTGATTAATTATCAAAGATATTATATTACACAATATATTCACTTTATATAAGAAATATTGTATCTACATTATAAAAACATCGCTTCTACACTATAGAGCAACGTTTATTTATAAAATTTTTTTGTTTGCGTTTTATTATGGCGAAAGAAGCAGCAACAAAAAATAAGTGAGTTTATCTATGAAGTTGTCTAAATCATTTCGTTCTGTTTTGCACAAAATCTTTCATTAACATTATGTCATGAAAAGCTTGTGTCACGAGCCCCGAAGCAATCTTTTTTGCTGTCGTCTGGGGCAGCTCGTCATTTTTTGATTAATCGGTTTGGACAACTACAAATATGTTGCTTAATTATTATTTAATTTCAAACAAACCACGGTTTCTACATGTGTAGTCACTACAATGGTGATATATATACTAAGTAGATATTTTATACCAATTAACTACATTTTTTTATTTTTTGATGACCACATTGGATTATCATAGTTATCACCAATGTTTATTAAATAATTTTCTAAATAAATATCATAAAGGATATCAAGAGGAACACCTTCGTTGCCATATCTATCAGAGAGCATTTTGATAATATCAACAGGAATATATATATCATCACCTTTATAGTAAAATTTCGATTCAATTTTTGCTAGTGACGCAATTGCGTCTTTTATCATAGGGAATTCGAAATCAGGCGATTCCTTATAATATTTTTCAATGGTTTTATCAACGTGTTTATTTGTCAAATTATGAAGGAATCTCAAAAGTTGGCAAATCCCAAAACTGATAGCAATTATTAATATCAATGATACGGGCCACGGAATGTATTTATCGGTGTAATAATGATCATTCCATTCTTTTAAGATAATGACCATGATGAGATAAATAATCATATATACGAAAACAGGAATTATTGAAATGAAAGAAAAAGAAAACTTGATGTGTGTATCAGAAATAACAAGCACAAATAGCAATGTAATTAAAAGAGGATTAATGGTGTGCGTAAATAATTTAGCGTTCGTAAACATCGCTTTTACAAATCCTTGATAAGCACTGATGATAGTTATCGCGACAAAGAAAGTTAAAAACACTCCAACAGCACCGACATACATCACGATTACAATCCAAAAAGGAAGTTTATATCTGTCTCTTCTTAGACCATCAATTTGGAAAGGAAGACACATTGCAGCAGAAAAAGCAGCGATGATATTTGAGATGGTTGTAAACATTTTAAAAGTGCCAATACCAGCCTCTGAGCTTCCGCTGTTAAAATAATCCGATAAACTCAAACTTATAGCGACAAAAGTCAAAACTATGACTAATGAGCAAATAACGATTCCAGAGATACAACGCATTTTATTGATTTTTCTAGCGTTAACAATTGGTCTATCTTTCATAGTTCTTATTATTTTAACATAATTAACGCGTATATTATAATTTAAGCAATGGAAGATTTTATTCATTTTCTTCAAGGTACAATGGAAGAACCAGAGGTTATTTCTTGGTTCCATTTTATCGCGTTAATTCCAATTATCGCTTTGGCAATATTAATTCCTCTATTCTTTAGAAATGCTGAAGAAAAAATATATAAAAGGATTCTTTTTATCTTTTGGGTTGTTCTAATTGTTTTAGAAATATTTAAGCAATTAGTTAAATCGTTTTACTACGGAGATCCATCTTATTGGGAATATAGTGTTCGTGATTTCCCGTTCAGTATATGCTCAATGGTTTATTACTTCATTCCAATCATTTTGTTTGTTAATAAAGAAAAGCATCCAAAGATTGTCGATGCCGCTACCGGATATTTATGTTTGATTACTTTGGCCGCAGGTATTGCTGTTTGTATTTATACAAAAATGGCTACATCAACATTTATTTATATCAACATTCAGACTTTCATCCATCATGGTTCTCAAGTGGTTCTTGGTGTTTTCATTTACGTCTGGAATAGAAAGAATATCACTATCAAAACGGTATATAGAAGTTTGATTGCGTTTGCTATTACAGCGGTGATTGCGATTATTATCAACGTAGCTTTTTATCCACGCTTTATTAATATGTTCTTTATCAATCCAACAAGGATTACTAATTTACCAATAGGTAATATCGTTCAAGAAAAAGCAGGATATCCAGTCTATCTAATTGCTTTCTTATCTGTTATCGCATTAATAACTTTCTTAACTTATTTCGTTGAAACTTCAATATATAAAGCGGTAATAAAAAGATCTAAGGGTTAGGACACTGAACGTGAATCCTAAATAACATAGCTTTTATTTAATCTTCTTATATACATCATTTCGGAAAAAACTGAATGACTTTTTTATATATTTTCGGAAAAATCCTAGCGAGTTTTTAATTTCTGCGCACTAGTCAAGCAAAAGTAGACACATGATGAATTTCTTAAGTAAATACTTCTTATAAAGGTTCATCGGAGTTTCATACTCAAGAGAATAGGCTGGCCTTTCGTAATTGTAGTAATGGATATATTCGTCGATAATCTTAATCGCAATATTTCATCGGAATAATCTATAATTACTTTAACTCCACTATTTCCTGATAAAGGCATGTCTTTGTGCCATTGATTTGTCTATCAAAGTGATAATGGCCAAAGAACCAATGTTTATAATCTACTACTTTGTCTATAAAAGTTAGTTGATCAGTGCAAACGTCTCTTCTATAACAAAATGCCTTTGTTACTGTATGTGTGTCGCAGCAGTGTGTTATAACATAATCAACTTTGTTGTTTACTATTTCTAAGTTGTTTAAAGCGTTATCAATATCATGATACGTGATTTCTTCTTCTGGCCACCATGAAATATATGGTGTTCTATACATTTTATCTATGGATATGGCGCCTCCAATACATAAGAATGTCTTATTGTCTATTGTCATGATTTCGCCTCTTAAAACATGAAATATGTGTTTATCAATTTTGTGCATTAATGCACCAAGATATTCTACTAACGGACATTGATTCAACATATCAAAGTTTTCATGATTGCCATCAATAAAAATAATTGTGCAACCTATATCGTTGTATAAATCTAAATGATATTGAAACGTTTGGGGGGACCAACAGATTCCTGCGTCACCGCATATAATCAAATAATCGTTATAGGAAAGATGCTTCTCCTTTAAAGCGAGAAGCTTCCTATAATCAATATCACCATGGGTATCACCTGTAATAAAAATCATAAAAAAAGCCTCTAATCATTTGCCCATGCAACGGCAATAACATCGGGATGTTCGGCAATGACTTTTTCAACTTTTTCAATGTATAATTTGATAATCATATAGTGATTATAATTGTAATCATCTTCCTCTAAATCATGAATCGAGGTATTAGCAGAAGAAATGTCTTCTTTTAGTTCGTTAATTTTTTCTTCAAAACCATCGAACGCTGTTTTTGTTTCAGCCTTTTCTTGGTGGGTTCTTAATAACTCAATTTCCTGTTTGTACTCTTGAATATCATCTTTATAATTTTGAATCCATCTGTCGTGAGTTTTTTGAGCTTCTTCAAAATCAAAATGAGACTTAAAATTATCTATTCCAAAATAAAAATATTTATCAAACCATCCTTCGTATGATTTGTCATAAAGCTCGTCAACTTTCCAGTACTTTTTAAATCCGTCTAATTCTGGATGATTGAGCAACAAATAGGCAGTATATTTTTCTTCTGGTTTTCTTTCTTCTCTCCAATTTTTATATATTTGCTTGTTTATAACTAAATCAAGAAAAATTGTGGTAGCATCACATCTTCCATCAATTTGCAGCCAATTACACAACTTGTTCTCATCTTCTAACCATGGATTTGTAACAACAGCAGCATCTTCAAGCTTGCCATCCACCAATCTATAAAAACTAAAACCACAATGTCTCCCCATTGTTATTCATCTCCTTTGATACCATATTTTTCTAAGATTTCTCTCTGTTGATTAATTTCTTTTCTTAAATCCTCTTCTTTGGGCAAATAAAGCGTATATTTTGATACATATATCTGATTGTTGTCTAAAGGCAAAGTGTATCTAACCAAAGTGTCGCTTTTGGTCGAACATAGAATAATACCAATTGGAGGATTATCTCCTGTTTCCATCAATTCTCTAGTGTAATAATTCACATACATCTGCATTTGTCCAATATCTTGATGAGTTAAGTCTCCTCGTTTTAAATCAATTAATACAAAGCATTTGAGTTTGTAATTATATAGAACTAAATCAACATAATAGTTTCTTCCATCTATATCAAATCGTCTTTGCCTTGCCACAAAAGCAAAGCCATTACCAAGTTCCAACAGGAATTCATTAAGATGGGTAATCAAAGCGGATTCCAAATCTTTTTCATAAAATGAAGCATCAGCTTTTAAACCAGCAAACTCTAATACGTATGGGTCTTTAATAATATCTTTAGGATTGACAGGTAATTCTTTTTTAGCGGTTTCCTCCACAATATTATGATTACAATGACTAGCTAAATATCTTTGATAGGAGAAAGTATTAATCTCTCTTTCAAGTTGTCTAACACTCCAATTGCCATCAATCGATTCTTTAATATAGAAGTTTCTAGCATTGTCATCTTCGATACGAATTAAAAGTTTATAATGACTCCAACTCAATTCGCGCCACACTGTAGCGCGTTTTGGAAAGAGCATATAAAACTGTCTCATTTTCCTTAAATTAGTTGCATCAAAACCCTTCCCATAATCTTTGGTCATTTGGATGGATAACTCACTAATTAGACCCTCGCCATAATCCGCTCTTGGACTACCGCCTTGCTTCTCTACAATCATCTTCCCAATTTGCCAATAAGCAAGGACCATTTCACTTTGAATATTGCGATATACTCTTTTTCTAGCTCGTTCCAATATCTCAACGATGTCGTTATAAAACTCTTTATTCATGTATTTAAAATCCTTAATATCGTAATTCATTTCCTTGTCTCAACTTTCTAATATATCTATTCGAAATGAAGGTCAGCAATAATGCTTCTTTTCATAAAAAATAATCGCATGGAAAGTGCGACATTTCAATAAAAATCAGTATTTTTTATGTTTCTTGTATTTTTTACATGTATTTACTGTTTGTTTTTCTTGTTTACTTGCTCTACATATTCAGAAAGAGACTTAAGTATTTCATTAATGTCAACGTAATCTTTACTATATTCTGGGTTCTCTTTTTCCATCTTGTTTCGAAGAAGATTATTACCAAGCATTTTATCAACACTAACCAAATAAACCTTGCTCATTTTCACAAGTATTTCCAAACTAGGCTGGCTCCTATTTGTTTCGTAATTACCTAACTGATAATCCTTAATGCCTATAAGGTCAGCAGCTTCCTTCTGTGTTAATCCTGCTTTTTGTCTATAGTGTTTGAAACTTTTTCCAAAATCCATACAATCATATTATACAAATAATGTAATTATTACAAGCGTGTCAAACTAGCGACTGTCTCGACATGAAAACTTCTTGGGAACATGTCTACTGGTTGAATAGTGGTGATATTGTAATCGTTTTTAAGATATTCCAAGTCTCTTGCTAATGTTGAAGGTTCACAAGAAACATAGACGATTGTTCTTGGCTTAATTTTTAATAAAGCGTCTAAAAACTCAGGTGTGCTTCCTTTTCTTGGTGGGTCCATAATGACCACATCAAACTTAGGAAGTTTTTTATTTATATAAAGTGTGCAGTCATCTTCGATAATATCGATATTAGTAATGTTATTTAATTTAGCGTTATTCTTTCCATTTATTACTGCGCTTTTGACGACTTCAACACTGGTAACATGTTTGACGTGTGGGGCCACAAGTAGACCAATCGTACACACTCCTGCATAGGCATCAAGAACTGTGTCGTTTTTACTGAGATTAGCAAGTTCAATAGCCCTGCCATATAGCTTTTGAACTTGGATAGGGTTAACTTGGAAGAAACTTTTACTGGAGATATTAAATTTAAGACCTAAAATCTCATCAGTAATATAGCCTTTTCCGTACAATACTTTTTCACTTTCTCCTAGAATGACGTTCGTGTCTCTTTTATTGACATTAAAGACAATCGTGGAGATTTCCGGGCGACTTCCTACAAGTTCTTTGATGAAATTGTTTCTTCCTGGAAAGGTATCAACATTACTCACAAAGACCACCATAACTTCATCAGTGGACATACTTGTTCTAATCAAGACATGTCTAATGATTCCAGTTCTATAGTCTTCGTTATATGGATCAATATGATATTTCTCCATTAATAAGGCGATTTCTTTTAGGATTGGTCCAGCCTTTTTATCTTCGATGTTACATTCTTTAATTGGAATGATTTTATGAGTGTTAGCTTTATAGAACCCATAGATAACGTGTCTATGGTCTTTTCCAAAAGGAACTTGGATTTTGTTACGATAGTGTTCTGGATTTTCCATTCCAATAACATCATTAACAACAATATTTTCTAGGTGACCAATACGTTTTAAGTCTTCTTCAATCTTATGTTTCTTATATCTTAATTCATACTCATATGTAGCGTTTTGAAAGGTACATCCTCCACAAGAGGTGGACACTGGACATTTTGGTTGAATTCTATCTGGAGATTTAGTAATGAGTCTCACTATTTTTCCATATGCAACGCCTTTACGGGCGTATGTTACTTCAATCTCTGCTTCTTCTCCTAAGAGTAAAGCGTCAACAAAAATGACTCCGTACACTGTCTTAATGACACCTTTGCCTTCAGAAGATATATCAACACATTTACCTTTAATTATGTTTTTCATCTTCACCATTATAATAAAAATATAATGGTTTTTCTATTCTTATGAAGAAATGATATAATCATATAATTGAGGACATCAAAATGAATTATAAATTGATTATCTCTCTATTAAGTATTGGACTACTTTTAGGTAGTTGCACTCCAATTGGTAATGGTGGTGGTAATCTGGGACCAGCTGATCCAGGAGATGACCCAGTAGACCCAGTCGATCCAGAAGATCCAGTTGACCCAGAGACAAAAACATATGACTTCACAATTGATTTTTCATATATTCATAGCGGAGACAAAGTGAAAGATCCTGATGATAAAAAAGATTTACCGTTCAACTTTGATAGTGAGCACCCAAAATTCACAAAGTGTTTAAATGCATATTTTTTCACTAGCGACAAAGTTCAACTTACTTCTGCTACTGGGGGATTCGCAGGTTTAAATACTCCGTTTAATCTTGGAACAGAAAGAAAAGTTAAAACTATGGCGTTAGGTAACGCTAATGCAAATAATCCAAAAGGATGTGACATGACTTGGACATTTAAAAAAGAAATCGAATATATCAAAGTTTATGCTGAAGCGTATGTCAAATATGATACATATCATGAAAATTATAGTGTTGATAGCAATACCTACTTGTCAATCAATGATGTCCGTAAAGATTTAGCAGCCCATTCTGTTTCCGACGAAGATGAAACACAAGAATTAGAATACACAATTAATAGCAACTCTTTACATATCGTTGCTCCTAGAGAACAAGATGATGTTGCTCAAAGATTATTCATCCATAAAATTGATATTAAACTAGCGTAGTATGAAGAACTTTATTAAATCCTTAGAACTTAGATTAAGTGACTTGCTCTTATTATTAGGGTTAGCGGTTTTAGCGTTCTTCCTTTATTTTGGTCAAGAATTCATGCAACATCCTAATCCAAATGATGTTCCATTTCCTTTATGGGCTGCGATTATTTGCTTTGTGGCAATGATTGGACTATTTGGATCATATTTATATATAGAACTCTATATTAGGAAAGAAAAAATCAATCCATATATCGCAATTAGTTTTGCTGCTTTAGCGTTACTTAATATTGTTGCAATCTTAGCCCAACCAGCTTCATCTAGTGAAGTAGTGACAATTAGATATAACGCGGACTTCCCTGAACTTGTTGGCACTCAAGAAACAGTCTTACTAAGTGTTTCTCCAATGCACAAGTTCATCTTTATTGCAGAATTAACTGGAGCAGCAACATTTATTTATATCGCTTTCTTTGTCTTCTCAAAGAGAATTACTGGAATTAAATTCATTGAATATTTAGGATTTTTATTCTTTATATTCCTTGGAGTTATGTTCCTCTTTAGCTATATCACTGAATATAACTGCTATTTGATGACGTTTAAGTGGTTATTAAGAATTGATAAAGATATCACGATGGATGAGTTATCTGGCATGTATGCGGTTAAATCATTCATTCTCCATAAGAACGCTTTTGGAATGATGTGTATGATTGGTATTATCTTCACATTCATTAACCAAAGTATTAAGCCTAGAATTTGGCTCTATCCTTTAGCGGTCTTCTTCTTTATCAATATGGTCTTCAGTTACTGCAAGACCGGCATCCTTATCACTCTTCTTGTGTCTTTTATATATTTTATATATCGACTCATTGTTACATATAAAGACCATCCAAAAAGAAACAAGATTACTTTAATTGTTACAGGTTCAATTATTTTAATTGCTCTAGTCGTTGTTGGAGTTCCTTATCTCACTAAAGGAAAGGTCTTAGGAAAAATCTATGAACTAATCAAATCAGTGACTGGTGAAGGAATGACCATGACTACTAGAACCTACATTTGGGATAACTGCTGGCAATTATTAAGAAATGGCTGGTGGCTTATTGGTAGAGGTTTTGGCTCAATTTGCTTACAACTAATGCCTTTAAATATTGTCACTCATAATGACCATGTCTTCCCAACCCATTCATCTCTACTTAACATGATTGGTAGTGGAGGAATCTTATTACTTTTAGGATATCTTGTCTTCTTAGGATATTCAGGATATGTAGTCATTAAAAGCTATAAGAAATCCCCTGAATTCGTCTTTGCGGTTGGAATAGGAGTCCTTTGCTTCTTACTATATTCAATCATTGAAACTATTCATTACTTAATGCTTGTCTTCCTCTTCCCAATCTTTGTGATTTATTTCCAAAAAGAAAAAGAAGTAGTGGGAGAAGTACCTACTGAAACAAAAGAAGAACTCGCCTAATCGCGAGTTTCTTTTTTATATTCTTCTAAGAAGTCTAATAAGAATTGGTGTCTTTCTTCTCCAATCCTTTTAGCGGCTTCTGTATTTAATTTATCTTTGATAAGTAATAACTTGTCATGGAAATGTTCAATCGACTTTGAGAGTGGCCTATTTTGATTTCCTCCATAGGCGAAGGCTCTCGCTACTCCAACCGCTCCAATCGCGTCTAATCTATCCGCATCTTGTACAATCATTGCTTCTAGGGAAGTTGGCGTTTTATCTTTGTTTTTACTAAATGATATTTCGTTAATGATTTGGATGATTGATTCTTCATCTTCTTTATTAACTCTATTAGCTAAAAACTTTCTAGCATTTTCATTATTTGTGGTCTTAAAGATTTTTGAGTCATCGACATCATGTAGAAGGGCCGCTAGTGAGATATAGAAAAGATTGCTATTAGGATAGTCTTTTGCGATTTCTAAAGAAGTACGATAGACACGATAAATATGGTCAACATCGTGACCAGTTGATTCATCTACTAATAGTGATTCAATATATTCTTTTGCGTCTTTAATAATTTGCTCATTCATAACTATTCAATCATAACATAAAAAAAGCAATTCTCGTGTAGGGAATTGCCTATTTTGAATTATTCTCTGGTAATGCTTCTTTAATCTTCTTATATACATCGTAAGGATTTTCGATGTATTCAAATTTGAATGAAGAAGTGTTTGTCTTACCGTTTTGATTCATCACCATTGGTGTTGATGCGCTTGCGAAGTATATGACTCCAGTATTTGGATTCACTAACTTATCAAAGAAATCCACTCTAACATTCATTGAGGTAATGGAGTATAATGACATTTCTTTGTAATCAACTCCGATAACTCCGCTTCTAATGATTAGTCTGTCATTAGTCACAACGTACATAAGATTCTTATATGCGAAGAACTTAGTAATGAAGTTGATAATTGGGCTAAGCATTGGAATTGCTCCAAAGATTAGAAACACCAATCCACCGACCCACATTGATGATTCATCAGTGCTCACAATAATTCCTAAGAGGATTAATAGTCCGATTGTGAAGAATACCGCGCCAAATATGATACCGAGTAAGCTTCCAAAGATATTTCCAATCAAGATATATCTTTTCTTGTTTGGTTTGACTTCAAAGAGAACTTCTTCGTTGCTACTTAGTAGCATGTTGATGTCTTCAAATGAACTTCTCATCTTATTTGTTTCCCGACATTAGTTCGTTAATGAATGGGACTTCGATATTTGCGTCAAGTCTTGGGAATAGTGGTTCACCTTTGTTGACTTGATGATTATCAAGAAGATTTTTATTAGAGATATTCGCATATTCTCTTTCTTTTTTGTCTAAACCTAATTGATCAAAGGCTTTATCACTAGCAGTAACAAGAACTGGGTGATAGAGTCTACTAGCCACAAAGATTGCATACGCAAGATGATTCATGACACTTGCAAGTTTATCGGTATTAGCAGGATCTTTTGCTAAAACCCATGGTTGAGTTTCATCAATATATTTATTGGCTCTATTAACGAGTTCGTTAACATAGACAATCGCATCGGTGATTTTTAAATCATCCATTGCGTTTTCATAGCTCTTAATTGTAGTAGCAATAACGCTTTCAAGGCTTCCATCAAATTCAGTAACTTGACTTTTATATTCTGGAATTGTTCCACCAAAATATTTGGTCATCATTCCGATGGTTCTATTAAGTAAGTTACCATATGAATTGGCTAGATCAGCGTTAATTCTTTCAACGAATTGTTCTGGAGAGAAACTTCCATCGCTTCCAAAACTAATTTCTCTAGTTAGATAATATCTAACTGCATCAACTCCATAACGTTCCACAAGTGGGTATGGGTCAACGACATTGCCTTTAGATTTGCTCATCTTACTATCTTTCATCATGAGTAGGCCATGAACGAATTCTCTATCAGGCTTTCTAACTCCAAGTGATTCAAGGAACATTGGCCAATAGATAGCGTGGAATCTAGTAATATCAGCGCCTAAGATATGAATGATTTCAGTATCTTCATCTTCCCAGTACTTCTTATAGAGTTCTGGATTATCACTTCCATAACCTAAAGCGGAAATATAGTTAGTTAAGGCATCAAGCCAAACATAGACAACGTGTTTTGGATTTTCTCTAACAGGAATTCCCCAAGAGAATGAAGTTCTTGAAACACATAAGTCTTCTAATCCTGGTTTAATGAAGGTGTTGATCATCTCGTTCTTTCTACTTTCAGGAACCAAGAATTTTGGATTCTCATCATAGAATTTAAGTAAAGAATCAACATATTTACTGGTTTTAAAGAAATAGGCTTCTTCTTCGGCTTTTTGAACTTCTCTACCACAGTCAGGGCAAATATGTTCTTTACCAACTTGAGTGTCGGTCCAGAAAGCTTCACAGTAACGGCAATACCATCCTTCATATTTTCCGAGATAGATATCACCTTGATTTAACATTTTAGTAAATGCTTCTTGAACAACTTTGATGTGTCTATCTTGAGTTGTTCTAATAAAATCGTCGTTTGTGATTTTTAATAAATCCCAAAGTTTGTAGAATCCTTCAACGATATTATCGACGAATTGTTGAGGAGTAACCCCTGCAGCTTCAGCGTTCTTTTGAATTTTTAAACCGTGTTCGTCAGCGCCTGTAAGGAAGAAACATTCATAGCCTCTTTCTCTTTTTGAACGTGCGAAAACATCGGTCAAAGTAGTGCAGTAAGCATGACCAATATGTAGCTTAGCGCTTGGGTAATAAATCGGGGTAGTAATGTAAAATCTTTTCTTCATAAAACTGCAAAAAAACCGGTATAACCGGTTATTTCCTTATTTAAGTCCGTATTTACGGTTGAATCTGTCGACTCTTCCATCGGCTTGAACATATCTTTGTTTGCCGGTATAGAATGGATGACAATTGCTGCATGTATCGACTTTGATTTCTTTAGCAGTTGAACCAGTTTCGAATGTTGCTCCACAGCTGACACATGTAACTACACATCTGTAGTATTTTGGATGTACGTCTTTTTTCATTTGTAATCTCCTTCCGCCTAGAACCTTAATGTCGTTCTAAGAAAGTTTGCTGAATTACAATATCATAATATTGAAATAGACTTCAATAGATTTTGCGAAAAAGTATCCTTATTATCAATTTGTCCCTTCTGCAGCCGATATTAAGAGATCAAGATTTTTTGGTGTAATGATTGTGCTTTTAGCTTTTTGGAAATCTTTTTCATCATTTGTAACCAAATAATTAATCATATTAACTTTTGCAACTTCATCTAGTATTGCATCTTCGTAATCTTCCATATCTGAATCAACGCAATAAGATGTAAAACTTGGTAACAAAGGCAAAACAGTGAATGAGCTTAGCACCGCTCTAATAATTTTGCGCTTCGTTGCTTCATCAACATATTTTCTTAAAACATAGTAAATGTCTGTTAACTGGCTAGAACAGATATATCCTTGTATCTTGCCATCTATAGCTTTAATGGCTTCTCTTGGAACTGATCCAAAGATAGAAATCAATTCTTCTTCTAAGCGTTCTTTTTCTGGGACGATTGACAAAATAACTTTGCCTCTTCTTGTGATTTTAATCACTTCGTTTTCGCCAAGCTTTAGATATTTACCTAAATTTTCTTTTAATTCTGTTGCTGTAATAGTACGCATATAATCACCTCAAAATCATTATAAATTAACCGTACAAAACATACAGTATAAATCGTGCGATTAATAAAAAACAATCGCACGATTAGTAAGTAATTTAAAATCCCCATTAAGGGATTTATGTTTTAATGATAAATGATATCGATTATATCAAATTGCCCAGTTTCCGTCTTTGAAGATGGCGGTTTTCTTGCCATCAAAAGATGTGCCAATGATTTCTAAATCTTTAGTGCCAATCATGAAATCGACATGGATCATTGAATCATTTAAGCCGAGTTCTTTAGCTTCTTCATTAGTTAAACTTGCTCCATTAGGCAATAATTCTTTAAATCCGTGTCCTAAAGCAAGGTGACATGCTGCATTTTCATCAAACAGTGTTTCATAGAAAAGGATACCGCTATTTTGGATTGGCGAATCATATGGAACAAGAGCGACTTCGCCAAGTTGAGCAGCACCTTCGTCCATCGCAATCATTTGCTCTAAGAGTTTTTGATTCTTTTTGGCTTTGACTTCAACCGCTCTTCCGTTTTCAAAACGAACTGAGAATCCTTCAATTAATTGTCCGTTATATGATAGTGGTTTACTGGCGTAGACGATTCCTTCACAAGATCCTGCTAGTGGGGAAGTAAATACTTCTTCGCTTGGGATATTTGGATTATAGATGCGTTTATCATCTGTATATTCCGCTCCTCCACCCCAACGAGCACCTTTGATTAATTCGACTTTGAAATTGGTGCCATTACTTGCTTTGTATTCGAGATATTGGAGGTCTAAAGAATTAAGCTTGTTACAGTGATCGAGGAGGTTTCTGTTGTGTTTTTCCCAATTTTCAACTGCGTGACCATCCACTCTTGAGGTTGATAAAATGGCGTTCCATAATAATTCAACAGCCTCATCATCTTCTTTGCCTTTAAAGACGATTCTTGCCCATTCTTTGCTTGGAACAGCAGCGATACACCATTTGTATTTACCGTCAATTAAATCTCTATATGGTTTAATCTTTTTTCTAAGTTTCATACTGCTTTTAGAAAGAATAGATTGTTTGATTCCTTTAAAAGCATCTGGGTCATCACTAACAATATGGAGAATGCTAGGAAGATGCTTAACCATATATTTATATTCACTAATCGTGTATTCAGGAACTTTACATAGTTCTTTTAAAGACATATGTTCGTAGTGGAGCCTACTGATTTTGTTATCAGAAAAATCCACCCTAACTTTTTTCGCTCCAGCTTTATAGCATTCTTCGACCACTAAGCGGACAAATTCGACTTGGTCTAAACCGCAGTTAATCCAAACTTCTTCTCCAGGAAGAACGTTAATACCTTTTTTCGCTAATAGTTCAGCGTATTCTCTTAATCTTTCTAATTCCATTGTTAATACCTCTTATTTTTCTTTTCTATTGTATATTTTTTACTTGTAATGTAAAAATAATAAGCAAAGAAATTTTAAAAATATGGAGTTACCTACAAGTTATGACTGATGGAAATAGACATATCGATGAATATGAAAAGAGTCTCTCTACTACATATCGTAGAGGTATTTGGTCACGATTTGTAAAAGGACTTAAAGAATATAAACTTCTTTCTCCAGGAGACAAAGTTTGTGTTTGTATTTCTGGCGGAAAAGATTCAATGTGCTTAGCAAAGCTATTTATGCTACTTCAAAGACATAGTGATTTTGATTTTGAAGCAAAGTTTCTAGTGATGGATCCTGGCTACAATAGTGAGAATAGAAAGCTCATTAAAGAAAACATTAAGAAACTCCATATTCCTGCGACGTTTATTAAAACCGATATCTTTGAAATCGCTAATGCGAGAGATCCAAAAAACGCTTGTTTCTTATGCGCTAAGATGAGACGAGGAGCGTTATATAACGCCGCTAAAAATTTAGGTTGTAATAAAATTGCTTTAGGACACCATTATGACGATGTCATAGAAACCACATTAATGAATATGCTCAATAGTGGTTCTTTCCAAACCATGCTTCCAAAACTTCATAGCACAAACTTTGAAGGAATGGAACTAATTAGACCAATGTATTTCGTTAGAGAAAATGACATTAAACTTTGGGCTAAACATCATGATTTACATTTCTTACAGTGCGCTTGTCGATTCACTGAAGAAGCAGCGATTGATGAAAATAGAAGCATGAGAAAGAGAACCAAGGAATTGATCAAAGAATTAAAGAAAGAAATCCCTCAAGTAGAATTCAATATCTTCAAAGCAAGTGAGAACGTCACTCTTGATATGATTCTTGGATATAAAGACAAAGGAATTCAACATTCATTCCTTGATGAATATGACAAAAAAGAAGGCGACAATGATTAGTCGCCTTTGTTCTTAAATTTGTTCTTATATATCTCTTCAACTGCAAGAGATATTTTTGTAACTGAGAAATCTGGTCTTTCTGGATATACGTAATATGTATTATCGAGAGTGTTCAAATCGACACAGTCCCCATATTTTCCTAAATATTCATATTCAATATGAACTCCATAGATGCTACTAGAAGCAATCTTTAGTTCATATGGTTTTCCTTCAAATTCTCCAGTAAGTTTGAATCCTTCTAGACTATGGACCAACTTACCTTTTCCAATTGGAATGAATTTATCCATTGGGAGAATATCGGTGTGAACTTCGCTTTCGAAATAGTAGGTTCCGGCTTCAACTTCTTTTCTAACTTCATCTCTTTCCCATTCATACCAATCTGGGATATGAGAGAATTCAGTAACTCCATCTTTTCCTTCGAGCTCACCAAGTTCAGTGTAGAACCATTCTTTTCCACAGGCATCACATTTAAGAATTGTGCCTTTAGAAGACATTTTATATTCAGTTCCACAATGAGGACACTTATATAAGACTTTGTGTAATCCTTCCGCTCTACCTTCGTAGGTAATGTGGATATTTCTTTTCTTTTGCCAGCTATATTCATCATAGATGAATTCGTGTTGAATGATATCATCGATTTCATCGATTGACAGATTCTCAATCTCTTCTGCGGTGGCGACACATTTAAGCTCAGCTTCAATGCCTTTGACTTTACGAATATGAAGATTCCAGAATGGCGAATTGATGTGGTGACCATTCATCTTAAGAATCACGAGTGGGACTTTGAAGTGCTTCACTAATCTAGCAACACTTTTTGGAATGATCGCGGTTGTGCCACATAATGAATATCTCGCTTCTGGGAACATCGCTAAAATATGTTTTTGTTTGTTTAAAACATAATCGATATGCTGAATGAGATATGGATCAGTAGTGAATTTTCTTTTACAAATACATCCAATTGATTCTAGGAACTTCTTTCTTCCTAAAAATCCGTCGATAGCGACGATGTAACTCATCTTATGAGGGAATGTTATATAACGTAACATTTGGATGTCTAGGAAGGCGTTGTGGTTCGCTAAAATGATATATGGTGGCTTAATGCCACTCATATTTGTTTTTCTGATTTTAGCGTCATGCTTCCATACTTCTAACGCTCCAATAAGAGTGGTTAAAGGAACTAATACCGGATTTTTCGGATTGGCCTTCATGTCAAATTTTTCAAATTGATCAAACATAAATTCTTATATATTTTATATTTTTACGCATACACCAGTAAAGAAAAAGGAGTTGTAAATAAACACAACTCCAATTCTATTATTCAACTTTGAAATTTTTAATGACAACATCGCTTCCAGTCACTAAGTAAGTGTGACCAGAATGACAATGTGGACATTCTTTTCCATATTCCGTAGTTGGATATGTTTGTTTGCAGTCCTCGCAATAACTGATTCCTTGAATAGTGATGTAAACAAGTTTACATTCTTTCATATATTCAGTTTTCTTAATCGCCCAGTTAAAGGCGTCAATGAAGTATTCTTTGACAACTCCACTGACCTCTCCAACTTCAAGAGTAAGTTCAACAACTTTGTTGACCTTGTTTTCTTTGGCTAATTTTTCAATTTGGTTAATGACGTGGACAACGATTCCTAATTCATGCATACCGATTATTCAACTGCGTTTCCGGTATGTGGTTTAGTCTTCTTTGCTTCTTTATAGTATTTGTTCCACGCTTTACGTTTCTTGGCCATTTCACGTGCTTCTTTACTACCAGAGTAGAAGAGAATCTTGAACATACGTGGGACAGCGTAACCAAGTAAGCCACTGACTTTCTTTTCAGCTTTTCTCATATTAGAGCATTCTGGATGATCTCTAACGAGATGGATAGCGTCGAAGTGACACTTGGTGGTACAAATACCACAACCGATACATTTATTTGGATCAACGTGAGCAGCGCCACAACTTAAACAACGTTGGGTTTCTGTCTTAACTTGTTCTTCGGTTAATGTACGATGTGCATCTTTGAAAGAGTTCTTGTGGTCGATTGATTCGTCCATACCAGCTTCTTGTCTACCAGCATCATCATAACCAGGAATGGTAATATCTTCCTTGTTGAGTGGTGTGAATCCGCGTTGGTTGAAAGCAATGGTTGGGTGAGCGTTTGGTCTAACGTGTCTTGCTAAGGCATCAGCAACTTCGTGTCCGGCGGCGATAGCGTTAATAACGAATTTTGGACCAGTGAAGACGTCACCACCAACGAAGATATCTTCATCAGCGGTTTGATAAGTTAACTTATCAGCGAGTGGGTAATTGCCATGCCAGAATGTAACTTTACTACCTTTGAGTAAGTCACCCCAGACGATTTCTTGGCCGATAGCGAAGACGATTCTATCAGCTTTAACTTCCATAGTCTCGTTTTCATCATATTTTGGTGAGAATTTGCCGGTTTCTGGATCGATAGTGGATAAGCACTTCTTGAAGACGATACCTGTGACTTCGCCTTTGGCGTTAATCTTAACTTCTTTTGGTCCCCAACCATTGTTGATTGCGATATTTTCTTCGAGTGTTTCTCTAATTTCTTCATTGCTTGCTGGCATGGTGTCTCTACTTTCTAAACAGTACATTGAGACATTAGCGGCTTTTAATCTATGGGCTGTACGAGCACAGTCAACTGCGACATTACCACCACCAACAATAACAACTTCACCCTTGAATTCTTCTTGTTTATCAAGAGCAGTTCTTAAATAACTAACAGCGATATCTGTTCCTTTAGTGGTGTCATTTGGAACTCCTGGGCGTTTGCCGCCTTGGCATCCAATAGCAATGTAGAAGGCTTTATATCCTTGTTTTTTGAGTTCTTCGATTGTGACATCTTTACCGACTTCAACGCCACACTTGATTTCAACACCAAGTTTTCTTAAAACGTCGATTTCAGCTTCGATGACATCTTTTTCAAGTTTATAGGATGGGATTCCATACATCATCATTCCACCAGGTTTCTTTTCTTTTTCAAAGACTGTTGGAGTGAATCCCATTTCTGCTAAGTAGTAAGCAGCACTTAAACCAGCTGGACCAGCACCGATGATTGCGATCTTTTCATCGAATTTGCCATATGTACTAGCAACGATTTTTTCTGGAATATATCTATCTTTAGAATTAATTTCTAAATCAGCAAGGAATTTCTTGACAGCGTCAATGCTAACTGGAGCGTCGATCTTTCCTCTGGTACATGCTTCTTCACATTTTCTGTTACAAACACGACCACAGACTGCTGGGAATGGGTTTTGAGTTTTAATTAAGGCAAGAGCTTCTCTATATCTGCCTTCTTTTGCCATTTGTAAATATCCTTGAACTGGGACGTGAGCTGGACAAGCAACTTTACATGGAGCGGTACCGGTATCCCAAGTATCACTCTTTCTTGCTGTATCTCTATAGTTTTCATCCCAAGCATATTTACCCCATTTAATCTTATCTGGGAGAGGTGCTTTTGGATATTCCATTGGTTTGCCATCTGCTTTGCAGAGTTTTTGACCTAACTTAACAGCACCAGCTGGACAATTAGCAACACATTGACCACAGGCCACACAGTTGGTGGTTGTGACTTTTGCAGTATAGGCACTTCTTTCAAGATAAGGAGTATTGAATAATAATGCAGTTCTTAAAGCGTTACAGATTTTAACATCACAGTTACAGATATCGAAAATCTTATTTTCGCCATCGATATTTGTGATTTGGTGAACGTAGCCGTTCTTTTCAGCCATTTCAAAGATTTCTAACGCTCTTTCTTTGGTAATGTAGTGGGCTCTACCTGTTTCAACAGTGTAGTCTGCCATATCACCGAATTGGACACACCAGTCATCGACATCGTCGATACAGCCATCTCCTAACATTGCTCTACTTGCTCTACAAGAACAAATACCAGCGGAGATATGTCCTTCGTATTTCTTCATCCAGTGGGAAATCTTTTCAACATCGATTGCTTCATTATTAGATTCAATCGCTTTTTCAACTGGGATGACGTGCATACCAACACCGCCACCACCTGGAGGAAGCATTTCAGTGACACCAGCGAGAGGAATAAATGTCATTCTTTCAAAGAAAGAAGCAACTGCTGGATTCTTATTAATTCTCTCAACTGTGGAGTTCATAAGTTCAGCACTTCCTGGAACAAAGTAGCTGAGCATGTATCTCTTCACTTTTGGTTTATCTTCAAGTGGATGATCCCAAGCATAGTTATCACCGTAATCGTATTCGATGATACCGATAATTGACATTTCATCTAAGAGTTTTTGAAGCTCAACAGGATTATGTTCAAGGTTCATCTTTTGGAGATCTTCAAAAAGATAATGTTTTCTTTGTTTCATCTTTAAGAGAATGTCAATCATTGGTTCGGTTAACACTTCTCTTAATCCCCAGTATTCTGGGTCGGTTGTTTTAACACCTGTTAATTTGTGTGGAACGACATCGGTAATCTTTTTTGCTAATTTGCAAAGTTTCTTTTCGTAAGAATAACCTTTCTCTCCGTAATAAGGGGTCGCAACTTTTTTACTTTGTTCTGGCATATTATTTCTCCTTCCAGTTAGTAATTGTTTTAATGAAATATTGTTTAACTTGGTCTATTCCTTGACCAGTTTTTGCACTTATTGGAATAATCGTGGCGTTTTTATTTCTCATCTTGATTGTTTCTTCACACTTCTTGAAATCGAAGTTGAAGTATCCAATAGTGTCAATCTTATTAATAATAACAAGATCACATTTTTGGAAGATGAGAGGATATTTAAGTGGTTTGTCATCGCCCTCCGGCACTGAGAGAATCATGATATCAAGTGAGGCTCCTGTATCAAATTCAGCAGGGCACACGAGATTACCAACATTCTCAAGGAAGACGAGATTTAAATCACTTATATCAATTCCATCTAATCCTGACTTTGTCATTCCTGCATCAAGATGACACATTCCTGAGGTATGGATTTGGATTGATTTAACACCTGTGTTTTTTGCGATTGAAATCGCATCAACATCGCTATCGATATCAGCTTCCATCACTCCGATGCGGTAGATATCTTTAAGAGAATTAATGAGAGCGGTAAGTGTAGTGGTCTTTCCAGCACCTGGAGAAGACATCAAATTAACTAGGAATGTTCCTCTCTCTTTCAGATACTCTCTTAAAGCGTCCGCTTCTAAATCATTATCAGCATATGCTGAACGATTAACAGTGATTGTTTTGATATCTGACATAGTGTTCAATTACGTTAATTATCTTACTAAGAAATCTAAAATATTAAAATATTTATTTTTTTCACGTATAATAACAGGCGAAGGAACAACATATGGATTTCAAAGTAGTCGAAGTAAAAGAAAACATTCTTATTGAGAATGACAAAAAGGCTGATGAGGTCAGAAAAAAGCTAAAAGAAAAAGGCATTTATTTTATTAATGTTATGGCTTCTCCAGGAAGCGGAAAAACCACTCTTTTAGTTAATATAATAAATCGACTAAAGTCCAAATATCATATTGGTGTTATGGAGGCTGATATTGATGGTGATGTCGACGCGGAAAGGATCTCGAAATTGACTGGAGTTAAGTCAATTCAGATCCATACTTCTGGTGCATGTCACTTAACTGCTCAAATGGTAGAAGACTCATTTAACCATTTTGATGTTGATGGTTTAAATCTTGTGTTCTTGGAAAATATTGGCAACTTAGTGTGTCCTGCTGAATTTGACACAGGAAGCAATATCAATATGATGCTTCTATCAGTTCCAGAAGGGCATGATAAACCATTAAAGTATCCATTGATGTTCCAAGTCAGTAAAATTGCTGTCATCACTAAGATCGATACCTTACCTGTGTTTGATTTCGATTTTGATAAGTGTGAAGAGTACATTCATCAAAGAAATGAAAACACAAAAGTATTCAAGGTATCTGCAAAAGATGATATCGGTGTTGGTGAGTTAGCCGAATATATTGATTTATTGATTAAAAATTCAAAATAAGTATAATTAACTCGCAGCGAAGTTCGGGCTCTAAATCCTTCGCTATATAAAATAAAACCAAGGAGGACTTATTAATGAAAGAATCATTTTGCCATCCTCTCAAGGGATGGTTTTTAAAACAAAAAGAGGAGACTAAATTACTCTTCTATTCCATACCAGCAGTAGTTGTTGCTTTGTTTGTTATTTCGGTTGTGACAATGAACCTACTTGCAAACAAGACAATCTATGAAAATGAATGGCTCGCAATCGATGGCGGAATTCTTGTCAGTTGGCTCTCGTTTTTGTGCATGGATGTCATCACAAAACACTTCGGTCCAAGAGCGAGTTTTAAGATAACAATATTCGCAATGTCAGTTAACCTATTATGTTGTTTGATATTTTGGGTTGTATCTATCATTCCAACTGAAATGGATTTCACTTCTTTTAATGAAATTTTCGGGTCAACATGGTTCGTGCTTCTTGATTCAACAATCGCGTTTTTAATCAGTGGTTTACTTAATATTTGGTCTAATTATTTTATTGGATTTATATTTAAAAAGAACCCAGATGGAAAGCTTGCGTTTTTTGTCAGATCATATGTTTCAACTATCTTCGGTCAGTTCATTGACAATTTAATCTTTGCAGTATTAACATTTATGGTTTTTGCACCTATTTACTGGGGATTTGAGTGGAGTTTTGTACAATGTGTTAGCTGTTCAGCGCTCGGTGCGATTATCGAATTACTGTTTGAAGTCTTCTTTTCTCCGTTTGGATATTGGGTTTCAAAAAGGTGGAAAAGAAACTGTGTTGGTCAACAATATTTAGATTATGTGAAAGGTGAGATCTAATGAAGATTTTAATTACTGGTTCATCTAAAGGAATTGGATTTGCAGCTAGCAAATATTTTTTAGATAAAGGATTTGAAGTTATCGGTATTGATCTACTTCCTTCTTCAATCAATGACTTAAACTACAAACATTATATTTGTGATATCAAAAAATATGATGATTTACCTGAGATAAATGATATCGATTATTTATTCAATAACGCTGGATTGCAGAACTCAGAAAGTGATATTCAAAATAACTTAGTTGGCACAATGAATGTCACTAAAAAATACGCTTTCCAAAAGAGCATAAAATCTATTCTTTTTAATGCATCTGCAAGTTCATCAACAGGCTTTGAATTTGAAGAATATGTCGCTAGTAAAGCTGGCCTTGTTGGATATATGAAAACAGTAGCGTGTAAAGTCGCTAAAAACGGTGTCACTTGTAACTCATTGTCTCTTGGTGGAGTTCTTACTGATTCTAATAATCCAGTGATGAACGATCCTAAACTTTGGAAAGAAATAATGGACGTTACCCCTCTTAAAAAGTGGGCTTCTTTAGATGAAGTATGTGAATGGGTTTACTTCCTTTTGGTTATCAATAAATCAATGAGTGGGCAAGATGTCCTGGTTGATAATGGAGAAAAAGATTTAAATTGTACTTTTATTTGGCCTAATTAATTGATACAAAATATTAATTTTGATAGAATTAATACGCAATGAAAAAGACCATAGAAAAAGGTGTTTATACTGGTGAACGTGCTTTGTTCATGAGCAAAGACGTTCATATTTTAAATTGTGTTTTTGAAGATGGAGAATCTCCACTCAAAGAAAGTTCTGATATTGATATAGATAATAGCGAATTCCGTTGGAAATACCCATTATGGTATACAAAAAATGTAAAATGTAACAATGTTACATTCTTAGAAACCGCTAGAAGTGGGGTTTGGTATGTAAACAATATCGAATTCAACTTCTCAAATATTTACGCTCCTAAGACATTTAGAAGATGTGATGGGGTAAAACTTGTTTTTACCAAAATGCCTAACGCTAAAGAGTCATTCTGGGGCTGTAAGAATATTGTTTTAGAAAATGTCGACGCTAACGGCGATTATTTTGGAATGAATAGCGAAAACATCGAAGTTAATGAATTACATCTAGATGGTAATTACTGCTTTGATGGTGCTAAACATATCCGTATTAATAATTCTGTTTTAAATAGCAAAGACAGTTTTTGGAATTGTGAAGACGTTGTTATTACAAATTCCACAATTATTGGTGAATATCTTGCGTGGAACACTAAAGGTATCACATTTATTAATTGCAAATTAATTTCCCATCAAGGTCTTTGCTATATTGATAATCTAAAAATGATTAACTGTGAACTCATTTATAGCGATTTGTGTTTTGAATATTGCTCAAATATTGATGCAGATATAAGCACAGTAGTGGATTCAATTAAAAATCCTATTTCAGGTATTATTAGAGTTAAAGGTGTTAAAGAAATCATCCAAGATGATGAAAATATTGATAAAACGAGAGTAAAAATAGTGGTTGGTTATGGCGAATAAATATAACTTCGATAAAGAGATTGATAGAAGACAAACACATAGTTATAAATGGAATATTCCAAATAACTATATTTCCTTGTCGATCGCTGACACCGATTTTATGGTGGCAGACGAAATTCAAAAAGCAATTATTGAAAGAGCTAAAAATCCAACATACGGATACACTTTTGTCCCTGACGAATATTATGAAGCTTATATCAATTGGTGGAAGAGACATCATAATGTTACTTTCAAAAAAGAGTGGTTCTGTTTTTCAACAAGCATCGTTGCTTCAATCGACTCGATTATCAAAAGATTAAGTAACCCAAACGATGGAGTTTGTGTCTTATCACCTAACTACAATGTCTTTTATGACTGCATCAAAAACAATAACCGAAAAATAATTGAAGTACCTTTCGATTACAAAGATTATCAATATTCAATTAATTGGGAATTACTAGAAAAAGGACTAATCCAATCAAAGATATTCATTCACTGTAATCCACATAATCCATTTGGGAAAATTTATAGTGAAGAAGAGAACAACCTAATCATTGAACTATGCAAGAAATATGATGTTTATATTCTCTCAGACGAGATCCATTGTGACTTAGATTATAACGAAAACCGTTATGTTCCAATGGCGAGATGCAACCATTATGATAAGCTCATTACGTTATTATCTCCAGGAAAGGTTTTTAACCTAGCAGGACTTCATTCATCAGTTGTCGTAATCGAAGATAAAGATATACGAGAATTAATAGAAAAAGGACTAGGAGAAGATGATGTTGGAGAGCCTTCATACTTTTCAATTGAACCAGTCGTTGCAGCGTATAACGAATGTGAAGAATACGTGAAAGAAGAAAATGAGTATATAAAAGAAAATAAAGCGTTTTTGAAGGAATTTTTCGACAAAAACGGTCTAAATTTAAAGATTATTGATGGTTCATGTACTTATCTCCTCTGGATTGACATATCAAATTACAGTCGCGATTCAGAAGACTTCGCTAAGAGATTTAAAGAGGAAGAAAACATCATTGTGATTGACGGAAAACATTATCACGAATTCTATTCAAGCTTTATTAGAATCAACATTGCAACTCAAAAGAAAAATATCATACATTTGTGTGAATCACTAAAGAAATTTTTATCTAAATAAGGAGAAACAAAATGAAGAAACAATTAAAGATTTGCCCTGCTATATTTCCAATGCCAGTCATTCTTATTGCTACTTATAATGAGGATGGTACGATTGATGTTATGAACGCTGCATGGGGATGTGCATATGACTTACATCAAATTCAATTAAATATTAGTGAAAGTCATAGAACTACCAAGAATATTAGAAGAACAGGTTGCTTCACAGTTACAGTTGCAACTGCTGACCATATTGCAGAAGCCGATTATGTCGGCTTAGTGTCAGGTGATAAAGTCAAAGACAAATTTAAAAGAACTGGTTTAAAAGCTCATAAGTCTGATTTAATCGATGCTCCTATTCTTGATGATTTCCCAATTTGTATGGAATGTAAGGATATTGAATTCCAAGGAGAGTATGGAGTTTTAGGCGAAATCGTTCGTTTATCTGTTGATGAAGAGTTTGTGGACGACAAAGGCAACGTTGATTTAGCTAAGATGAGAGTTATTTCCTATGACCCATTTAATCACGGCTACTATGTGGTTGGTGAAAAAGTTGGCCAAGCATTTAAAGACGGAAGAAAATACATCAAATAGTTATGAACATAAGAAGTTATTCCAAAGAAAACATATTATTTACTGAAGTCACTAACGATAAAAATCTTAAGGTTGTTTTCGCTAACCTTGGAGCGTCTATCTTTAAGATAAACTATGACGGATATGTACTAACTAGAAATGTTAAGTATGTGAATGATTTTTATAATCCAACCGTTTACTATGGAAAGACTATCGGAAGAGTGTCTAACCGTATGAAAGGTCACGCCTTCATTCTTAATGGCTATCGATATGAATTAGAACCAAACGAAGGAAACAATATTCTTCATGGAGGCAAATATGGGCTTTCTTACGCATTATTTGATGTAAATGTCGTGAAAGATAATGAAAAAATAGAAATCATTTATTCTCATATTGTTAAACATTTAGAGGATGGTTATCCTGGAAATTTGAACGTTGAAGTTAAATACATTGTTTACGTTAATTCTAATGAAATAGATATCGAATATAACGCGGTTAGTGATATGGATACAGTGCTGTCTTTATGCAATCATTCATATTTCACATTAGGATGCAAATCAATTAAAGGATTAACTCTTTGGATTGATTCAAATAACTACTTAAAAACTGATCCGGAAACCCTTTTAGCAACTGAACGTAAGTTTGTTTCAAAAGCTTTGGATTTTAGGACTCCAAAAAAGATATGTGCAGACATAGAGGATGATTCATTACATTCAACTAGATTAAACGGCTATGACCATTACTTCTATTTTGAAAACAATAGCTTATCAAACAAAGTGTTGAGTTTGAGTAACGCAAAATTCCAAATGGATATATACACTAATTTTTCTGGAGTTCAAATCTACACCTCAGGATTTGATCCAAAGGTAGAATTATACCCAGACACAAATGGATTATTCGATAGTGTGGCTATTGAACCTAGTGATTCATTCAAATCTTTACATCTTTTAAAAAAAGATACACTATATACAAGAACTACTAAATACATATTTAAAGTTAAGGAATAAGAGATATGGAAGAGAACATCAAAAACCTAATTAATAACTACAAAGTTTATCATAACGAAGATCCAGAAATCGTTTGCTCTTGTGGTGGAAGATTTGAAATCTTGGGCAATCACACAGACCACAATCACGGTTTATGTTTGGCTTCAGCGTGTAATCTTGAAATCGTTGCTGCAGTTAGAAGAAGAAAAGATAAGAAAGTGGTTTTAAAATCTTTAGGCTATCAAGAAAACGAAGTCGACTTATCAAATCTTGATGTTGTTGATGGTGAAAAAGAACGTAGTGAAGCTTTAATTCGTGGCATTGCTTACTATTTAAATAATAAAGGATATAAAATTGGTGGGTTTAACGCTTACACCATATCAACAGTCTTTAGAGGAGCAGGTGTATCATCTTCCGCTGCTTTTGAACTATTAGTTGGTCATATTTATAATGTCCTCTTTAATGAAGGAAAGATTCCAAATCTCGTTTTATGTAAAGCTGGGCAATATGCCGAAAACGAATATTTTGGCAAGAAGAGTGGACTCCTTGATCAAATTGGTGTCGGTTATGGTGGAATAGTTAAGATTGACTTCAAGAATATTGAGAATCCAGAAGTTGAACAAATTAAGTTCCCATTCAAAGATTTACATTTCGTAATTGTTAACACTGGTGGAGACCATTCATCACTAAGCGATTTATATTCTTCTATCCCTCAAGATATGTACGCTGCTGCTAATGAGATGAAACAACGCTTTTTAGCGGATGCATCAGAACAAGAATTGGAAGAAGCAAAACCTAATCTAACAGAGATGCAATATCTACGTGCTAAACACTTCTATAGTGAGAATTTACGCGTAAGAAACGCCATAAATGCTCTTAAAGAAGAAAACGAACAAGCCTTCTTAGATGCAATAAATGAATCAAGATTATCATCAACAAACAACCTCAAAAACATGATGGTTGGTAATCAATATGAAGGAAGCCCTCTTGAAGCTTGTGACTTAGTTATGGAAGCAACTGAAAACCATGGCGCTGTAAAAATCAATGGTGGAGGTTTTGCGGGAAGTGTTATCTCAATTATTCCTACTAAATACTTAAAAACAGCAATGTCAAAGCTTAAGAAAAAGTACGGTAATGAGAACGTTGTTGAAATCTTCATTAGAGAAGATGGACCAAAAACCCTATATAAATTCTAAATGATAATAAAATTAAAAAGTCGCGATTTAGTCGCGATTTTTTTATTGGTTATAAATCGTATGAATATTTTTATTCATTGTTTAAAGTCTAATAATCATATACAATCTATATGCATTTATTTCATAAAGGAGAAACTTAAATGGGCTTTTTAAATGTAAACGCCACATATGAAGGAAACAAAATTCCTAAACTTACAAAGTGGCTCTTCCCATTATCAGGTATTTTTAGAGATGCCTGTTATGCCTTAGTAGGCTCTTTCTTACTTCAATACGCTATTAACAGTGGTGTTTTGAGTTCAGATCCTGCTACTTTTAAAGCACAATATGGTGTTATTACCATTGCGATGATTGTCGCTCTTATTTGGGATGGTATTAATGACCCAATCATGGGCTTTATTGTTGAAAAATTCCGTTTCAAGAATTTAGGCAAATTCAAACCATGGATCTTATTTGGCGCTATCGGCAATGCAGTTGCAGTTGTCTGTATGTTCCTTATTAGACCAACATTTGCAGATGGTTCAGCTAATGGCTGGGCATTTGTCGGCGTTATGATTGCTTTCTATTTCTTATGGGATTTATTCTTCACAGTTAACGATATTGGTTATTGGTCAATGCTTCCATCATTAACAAATGATGAACACGAAAGAGCATCCATTACTTCAAGAATGACTGTTTGTGCTTCTATCGGTGGTTTCTTAATGACCGCTGGTTGTATGTTACTTCCAACAATGTTCAGTAACATTTCTTCTGCACAAATGTACATGATTCTTTCTATTGTGATAGCGGTACTATTCTTGCTATCCCAATTAGCGGTCTTCCTCTTCTGCAAGGAAAGAAAAGAAGATCCAAACCAAGTTGATGTTAGTGAAAAAACACACTTCCTTGACTTATTCAAAGTCTTTGGAAAGAACAAAGAACTTAGAGTTGCGATTATCTCAATGTTCTTATATTACTTAGCTAGTGGGGTTCTTACCGGTGGTATTGGACTTAACTACTTCTATTTATCCTTAGGATATGGTTCTGGTAGAGGTGGACTTGTTTCTACAATTATCTCTGTCATGTACGTTCTTGCGATGGTCTCATCTCAAGCTTTATATCCAATGATTGCAAAAAAATTATCAAAACAAAAAATCTTAACAATTTCATTTATTGTTCAAATGGTCGGATTCGCAGGATTCTTCCTCTGCTGTATTCCTCTATTTGGAGAACACCCAGTCGCATATAACGAAATAGCAGACTTAGCAGATAAGACCAAATTCTTTGATATGGATTTAGGTTGGGCTTTCGGTGGCACAATGTTTATGTACTACTTATTCCCATTCATCTTCTTCTTCGGCATGGGTATGATGTACCTCGTTGTCATGGTTATGTTCCAAGACGCTATCGATTATAATGAATACCAATATGGCGAAAGAAAAGAATCCATTATCTCTGCTTGGAGACCGTTAGATGTTAAATTATCCTCTGCTTTATTAAGAGGATTCCAATATTTAATCTTCTTAGTGGCAGGATTAATGCCAGCTGTTACCGCGATTAGTGATGCTGAAAACGCACACAATATCAATACAGCGTCTCATTTAACAGATCCAACATATTTCGACGAACAATTCGTTGATGATGTTATTGCCGCTAAGAATATGGCGACTGCAGATGCCTTAAGAATTGCAGGTATCTTAATTGTTATTATCTTAGTTGGTGCTGTTGTTGCTTCTTGGTTACTCATGCACTTTGGTTACACAATTACTGAAGAAAAGCATCAAGAAATCGTCGATGCTCTTGAAGAAAGACATAAGAAAGATTTCGAAGCAGCAGAACAACAACCAGCTAGTGAACAACCTGCTGAATAATTAATTATTTATTGACCCCGCTAAAATCTAGTGGGGTCATTTTATCTAAAGGAGAACCAAATGGAAATTAAAGACAAATCAAGTGTCATTTTTGGCAATCAAATTGATCAAAAGACTATCAAGAAAGCCAATAAAAGCAAAGAAAAGTTCATCAAAGAATTCGGTGATGACACTCAAAAAGAATATCATCTCGGACTTGAACCGATTCCAACTTTAGATTTTATCGGTGCTCAAAATTTAGTTCTTTCTGATAAGCCATTAGAACTACCTAAAAAAGCAGTCGTGGTTGGAAACATCAGAATGGGATTTGGTCACTACCGTATTTCTATTTCTTTAGCGAGCTGCGCGAAAGCATTAGGATATGAACCAGTCTGGATGGACCTTGCTAGTTTTGATGCGACTGGTAGCAAGATGATTCGTAAACAAAATGACATGTATTCTTTAGCGAGTCGCATCTCTCAAAAATCAAAACTTTTTAATACGATTATTTGGGAACCACTTAATAGTGAAGGTTTTAGACAAATTACCTATAACTCTGTTGACCAAAAGAATTCTGAATTATTAGCCCCTTTATATTTTGATTTACCAAAAGACGTTCCATATGTTGCTACTCACGTATGGCCAAGCCAAGGTGCAGTACACGCTGGCTTAACACATGTTGTTAATGCAATTCCTGATAACTGGCCAATGGCCTTGCATCTTTCTGAAGGTGCGATTCACGCTGTACAAACCCCATTTGCGTATCTTGGTTATAAGATGCTTAATGGAATGGCTAAGAAGCCTTTAAAAGGCATTCCTGAAAGCGAATTACGTGAAGTTGGTCATTATATCGACCATGAACTTGTCGCTAACGTTGAAAAAGATGTTGAGGCAAGAGTTAAAAGAATTGAAAATGGTGAGCCAGTTAGAATCCTTACTTCTGTAGGAGGAGCTGGTGCAGGTGCTAAATCATTCTTAGAAATCGTTAATCACCTTATCCCTCTTATTAAAGAAAACAAGGCAGCCTTATTTATCAATCTAGGTGACCACCTTGATATGTATGACTATCTCAAAAAACAAATTCCTGGATTTGAAGATATGTGTGAAACCCATTTCGATCGATATGATGAGACAAAGAAATTTGTCGATAAAATGGCAAAAGAGAAGGTCTCCGGTATCCATATCTTCTATCACAAAAACATCTTCGAGGCAGTTTATAGCACAAACCTACTAATGAGACATGTTGAATTCCTCATTACTAAACCAAGTGAATTAGCGTTCTATCCAGTTGTTAAGGTAATGATGAAACACATTGGTGGACACGAAGTCTATGGTGCGGTTCACGCTCAAGAAATTGGAGATTCAACATTTGAATGTCCAGATAAGAAGAGCATGACTGAAATGCTTGATAGACTCCTAAGTGATAAAGAGTTACTCATTCACCTTAATAAACAAATCATAGAACTCAAAAAGCAAGGTATCTATGATGGTGGATATAAGGCTGTAGAACTCGCTGTTAAAGGAAAATAAAAAAACATAATAAAAAGGCATTGATATTAACCAATGTCTTTTTTTTGATTGATGGTTTGATTATGCTTCTACTGTATAAATTGCTTGAGAAACATATTTGTCCTCTATTTTCTTTTCAAAGGAGACATATTTATGCTCTGTTGGAGTTAAAGTAATTCGATAATCAGCGTCATTTCTTTGTTTACCGTAATAGATAGAAATGATTTCTTCGTTGATTGTCTTTTCATATGTTTTTTTCTCTCTTTCAACTAGATTAACTAGTGAAAGGATATTATAACCAAAAAGAAAAAAGTCAATATATGACTTTCTTCATTTGATGTTATCGTTGATTTCTTTTATCAATTTTGGATTGACTTTAATGATCTCTCTATCGAAAGTTACAAACCCATTTAATTCGTCTTCAACATCACTTAATTGAGTGTATATCATCGCGGATAATCCATTAGGAATGTTTTTCAAAATATCAACTTCAATGGACTTCTTATATCGTTTTAGCCAACTATCTACATCTTTAAAGCTCTTATAAGTCGCTTTACCTTTTTGCATATGTCCGTTTATAGGAAGAACGAATCCTCCGAATTCTGAAAGTATAACTGCTCGAGAAGAATTATTCTTTTTCAATTTAAAATCTTTAAAATAGACATGATATGACTTCACATCGCTAATTCCTTGGTCATGCCATCCAGAAGCATGGTCAAATAATCTTGTAGGATCTAGTTTTACTAACTCTTCATATACTTCCTTGCTATCAAATTGTCCCCATCCTTCATTAAAGATAGTCCACAGTGCGATTGAAGGAACATTATAAAGATATTTAATAGTCTCTTTGAATTCATTAAGAGTCTCTTCTCTTCCTTCCTTGTTTTCTCTATTAAACTTCTTATAGTTATGGTCATCGTGATGAACGCCTGTGATTAATGGGAACGCGATAGTGGAGAATTTATATTCTTCCCCTCCATTAACAAAGTCTTGCCAGATGATAATTCCTCTTTTATCACATTCAAAATACCAACGTGGAATTTCAATTTTGATGTGTTTTCTAATCGTATTAAAACCAAGCGATTTAATTAGCTCTATGTCTTTGACATAATCTTCGTAGCTGCTTGGAGTTAATAGGCCTTCTTTATAATATCCTTGATCTAGGATGCCTTTCATGAAATATGGTTTATTATTTAATCCGATTCTAGTCATTCCGTTTTGATCTTTCACTAACGAGAATTTTCTCATCGCGAAATATGATGTGACTTCATCTGACTCAGTCATTACTTTTATAAAGTATAAATAAGGATCTTCTGGTGACCATAAGTGCATATCTTTTACTTTGATGTGGACATCTTTATTAACATTGATTGGTCGATCCATTCCAAAGATATGGATTGCTGCTTCGTTTGCGTCGGTTTCAATATTAATAACAACTTCTTCTTTATCAATATCTGGAGTTATCTTGATATTTTTAACATAGTCAGAGGAAACGCTTTCAATCCAAACTGGGAAATATATTCCACTTTGAGGAGTGTACCATATACCACCTCTATTAATTCTTTGTTTTCCTCTTGAATGATATGAAGTATCGGTAGTGTCTCTAACTCTCACAATTAGTTCATTATTATCAGTGTTGATATATTTACTAATTTCAAATTCAAAAGGAAGAAAACCTCCAATGTGATTTCCTAAAAAATGTCCGTTTAGATATATATCAGCGATTTGATCTACTCCTAGAAAATGGAGAATGACTTTATCAAGGATTGTGAAATCACTAAGAGAGAAGTTTAATCGATAAAACAAATAATCGTCTGGACTAACTACCTTATTAACTCCACTTATCTCTGTTTCAGGAGAAAAAGGAACGAGTATTTTCCCGTCATAACTTGTAGGAAGTGAGTCGTTTTTACTAATTTTATAGTCCCAATATCCATTTAAAGATAAGTAGGAAACGCGATATAACTGAGGGCGAGGATATTCACTAAGCGGCTTGTTTTCCATCTTGTTTTTCTCTTCTTAATAAGATGATGATTGGAATGAATACGAGCAACATAACAATCGCAGTGAAAAGGAAAATATATTGATTTGGTTGAATCGATGTTTGACCAAAATCATCAACATACATTGTTCCATTAATATAGGAAGCACCTTGTCCAATATATGGCCCAGTGACCATTGGAATTAAAACTGCAAAAATCATTCTTACTCCTTGGAACAAACCAACTTCGTTTTCTGGAGTGTAGTCTCTGATTTTCGCTCCAAAGACAGCGGTCGCTAATAAGAATCCGCTCATAAGGATGATGCCACCAGCGATAACTCCACCTAATTCTTGGAAGAAGAATAAAAGAATCGCGCCTAATATTGTTGCGCCTAAAGCACCAAATACCACTTTGTATTTGCCAATCTTGTCCATATAGACACCAACAACAACAGTAATGACACAGGCACTACCAAGAATTGGACCGGCGGACATCACTAAGTCGAAATTCAATACTTTTTGAATATAAACCATAAAGTATGGCATAAAGACTTGAATGCCAATACTGAAAATCATGAAAGCAAACAAGGTGATATATAGATTTGGGTTTTCTTTGATGACGCTTGGTCTAAATCCATAAATGATATTTTTGAAATATGGTTCTTCTTTATTTGGTTTTTTGACGTCTGGTGGTAAAAGGAAGAAACAAACAATACCAACTAGAGATGTTAATCCACCAAAGACGTAGAAGAACAAACTCCAATCATTGATTGTTTCACTAACTTTTCTTACTAGCATTCCTTGAAGAAGAACGACTGCAATCATTGCAATTAATGGAAGAATTGAAAGAACTGATTCAACCTTTCCTCTATTGTTTTCTTCGGTGTTATCAGTAACAAAGGCGTTAAACGCTGCATCGTTAGCGGTGCTTCCAAAGAAAGTCATAATGCAATCCATTGCGACAATGAACGCTCCACTTAGTGCAGCGGATTGAGCGACAAAACTCACGCTACTATTAGGATCTAAGAATGCGAATAAAATGATAGTGATACCCCAAATGAGATATCCTCCAGCAATAAAGATTTTCCTTTTTCCAAGTCTATCACTGAGTGCACCCATTAATAATGTGGTCACTGTTGCGGCGACCGCAGATAAGGCGACCATGATTGGGATATAGTCATAGTTTTTTGTACAGTCAAAAACGTAGACATTTAAGTAGTTATTTTCAATAGCCCACGCCAATTGGCCGATTAATCCAGCTATGATAAAAGATAGCCATTTTCTAATACCTAATTTTGTTGATTCCATTATCATTTACCTCTTCAGTAGATATTATATGCCTAAAATTGTTGTAGATATTATTCTTTTTATTTACTAGAATAATAACGCTATGATGAACTTATTTGATATTTTTAGAGCAGCAACTGATACAACTACTACAGACACAACTGCGGAACAAACTACAGCCGCAGCTAGTGATGCACCAATGACTTGGGAAGAGTTTTGGGCAAGAATAGGAGCGTTTTTTACTACTCCAGATGATAACGGAGTTTCATATTTAACAAGAATTCTTGTTGCTATCGCGTGGATTGTTATTTCTTGGCTTTTCATCAAACTCCTTTGCTGGGTTATTAAAAAAGCAATGGGAGTGAATAAAAAGGGACCAGAAATTGACTCATCTGCTAAATACTTTATTGTTACAATTATTAAAGTTTTGCTTTGGATTGCTACTGCGTTCATCGTTATTGGAATCTTAAAGTTTGACACAACAGGTGTTGCTGGTGTTACAAGCGCAATCGCAGTTGCGTTAGGTCTTGCCTTACAAGATTTGATTGGATCTTTGTTCTCTGGCGCTCTTTTATTACAACAAAAGAACATTAAGACTGGAGAATATATCGAAGTTACAAATGCCTTTGGTTCTTGTGAAGGAAGTGTCATTAATATTCATTTATTCTTCACACATTTAAAAACTCCACAAGGACAAATAGTCACTATTCCAAACAAGAATATGACTTCTGCGATTATCACTAACTACACTAGACTTGGTAAACGTAGAGTGGATTACGATGTTGGCCTTTCTTATGACTGTGATGTCGATTTAGCAAAGCAAGTTTTCCAAGATATTATCGACACTGATATTAGAGTGATTGATGGAGAAGCTAAATCCGTTTATGTCTCAGCGTTAGATAGCTACGCAGTTCAATTTAGAATTAGATGTTGGACCAAGGTTGATGACTATTGGCCGTTCTATAACGATTTAAGCGAAAGAGTGTTAATTGTGTGTAGAAAAAATAAACTCTACATTCCAAGTAGTACTGATATTCACGTTGATAATAAGTAAAAATATTTACATAATTAGACCTATTAAATAGGTCTTTTTTATTGTGCAAAAATATTTTCTAAAAAAATAAAAAAACCGACTCAAGGAATTACATAAGTAATTCCGTATATATAGTGAGGAGACTTTTATGGAATATTACGTAAAAGGTCCCCTTGTTTGCTTGCTTGACTATGCTAATTTGAAGGGTAAAACTTGTGGGACTCGTTCTACTTGTTATCATCCTAACGTTGTTGGCAGCGATCCTCAGGGATTAAAAAAGTCCCCCAAAAGGGACCAACATCATTATAATTATAGCATAAGAGAGTGGCAATTCAAGGGGACGCTCCCCTCACTGATAGATGAGTTGCCATTTTCTCATTTTTATCAAAATAGAAAAAAGATGGAAGATGTTTCTTTACAACATAGGTGACGATATGTATAATACATATGCTAAATTTAGCAAACACTCTGCTGTTACATTGATAACAGCCACTAGACCACAGAGGAGGTAAAAGAAATGCGCAAATACGAAATTATGTACATTTTGAAAGCCGATTTAGATGACGCTGCTCGTAAAGAAGTCATGGACAAATTAGCCTCTATTATCACTGATAATGGTGGCAAGGTTGAAAACACCGATGAATCCATGGGTTTACGTGAATTAGCGTATCCTATTAAGGATGAAACCAAAGGCTACTATGTTGTACTCAAAGTTACTATGGGTAACGAAGCGATTAACGAATTCAATCGTTTAGTCCGTATTAACGGAAGTGTCTTACGTCATTTAATTGTTGTAGAACACAAATAGGAGGAAAATCATTTATGATTAACCGTGTAGTCTTAGTTGGTAGATTAACCAGAGACCCAGAATTAAGAAATGGTGGAACAATCACTGTCTTCACAGTAGCGATTGATAACCTTGGAAAAGAAAAATCAACAAGCTTCATTCCATGCGTTGTCTTAAACGCTCAACGTGCTGAAACAGTTGCAAAGTTCGCCAAAAAAGGTTTATTAGTAGGAGTCGAAGGTCGTCTTAATCAAAGAAGCTTCGTTAGACAAGATGGTTCTAAAGGAAGCGTGCTTGAGGTCATTTGTGACTCAGTTCAATTCTTAGAAAGAAGAGAAGAGTCAGTGCCAAACGAAGAAATGGAAATCCCATCATTTGATGATGTGACACCAGCTTCTGAGGATGAAACAAAGAACCTCGATAGTATCGAAATCACTGATGACGATCTCCCATTCTAGAAAGGAAGATATTTAAAATGGCATTTAAGAAAGTTAGACCACACAAAAAGGTCTGTTACTTTAAGAAAAATAACATTACCCACATCGATTACAAAGATGTTGAAACATTAAAAATGTTTATTGCTTCTAATGGAAAAATTTCTCCACGTAGAACAACTGGTACATGCGCAAAGCATCAAAGAGAATTAGCCGTTGCAATTAAAAACGCAAGATTTATGGCTCTTCTCCCATACGTTGCTGACTAATTGAAATATTGTAATTATCCAAACCTATTTATTCCATATAGACCAAAATAATCTATCCAATAAATAACAGATAATTACTAACAACAAACAACAAACTAAGATCTATCT
>CADCGC010000002.1 GCA_902800905.1 uncultured Erysipelotrichaceae bacterium | reverse complement strand
ATTCCTGATGTATTCGGCTATTTTGGCCTTATTCTTGCCAACCGTATCCACGTAATAGCCTCTACACCAAAACTCTCTGTTTCTGTATTTGAATTTCAGGTTTCCCCATCGTTGGTAAATTATCAAAGATGATTTACCTTTGAGATATCCCACAAAACCAGAAACAGACATTTTTGGGGGAATCTCCACAAGCATGTGGATGTGGTCAGGACACACTTCTGCTTCCACTATCGACACCTGCTTAAATTCGCAAAGTTTTCGAAGAATCTTTCCAATCTCCAATCTTTTTTCACCGAAGAAAGCTTGTCTTCGGTATTTGGGTGCAAACACTATGTGGTACTTACAGTTCCACACAGTATGTGCTAAACTATACTCGTCTCGAGGCATATGTCTCCTTTCATATTAANNNCTCGTCTCGAGGCATATGTCTCCTTTCATATTAACGCGTTGGTCCGCATTAATATTGTAAGGAGATTTTATTTTGGGCAAAACTATAAGTTTTACCTCCTCCCCAGACTATCTGGGGGTTTTAACTCGCTCAGCCTTTGCAAGACTGGCTCAGACAATAAAAAACGCCTACAAAGGCGTTTAATATTATCGTTACTTTACTATTAATAGAAGCAGATATGTCCTAAATAGACATAGGTTGTGCTGGCGCTAGTTGTTTCAAAATATAACGAAAAATTATAAATGTGTGTCTCACCAAAACCAGACTGGATGTTTATCCATGATCCACTTGAAAGTGAACTTGTTTGATAAGCTTCAAAATAATTAGAACTTGTTACTACGTGATCTCCAGACACGGTAGACACAGATGTATAAACATACACTCTAAATCGATTATAAATAGATCCATTTGGATTATAAATCCAAAGCGATACACCTCTAGCGGTAAGACCACTGCCACCATTGAAGTCGCGCTTTAATAAGAAGGCGGTTTTTCCATAGCTATTATTAGCAACTCTTAATCCCATAGAAGCTTCTTCTTCCATGTGATAGTCGGTGTTAGAAGTTGTCCATTGTCCTGAACCACTATTATATTGCCAACTTCCTGACATATATCTTCTTTGCCATACTTGTTGAGAAGCACTATCGGTAGCGTAGTTGCATCGATCGCTCCATACATTGGTGCAAGTAATCGAACCGTTATTAGATACGTAGGAACTAATAGAGCCATCAATTGATATATTAGTAATTGTATCAACACTAGCGTTTCTATTTACTGTTCCAGTAATTGTTCCCATCGTATAACTTGAAGAACCAATCGTGCCGGTTGTAGAAATTGTTAAAGCACCGTTTGCGCTATTATATGTGTATTTTTGAGTGGTTAAAGCGCTTCCATCAGCCTTCACTACGACTCTAGAAGTATCATCCCCAGAAAGAGTAATCATCACTGGGATATTTTGCTTTCCATATAATGATGCCGCCATAGAAGATAAAGTCGCATAACCTAAAACAGTCATGGTTACACCATCTTCATGCTCTGGTGGTTCAATTTCCATATTATCTGGATTAACACATGTATAGATTCTTAGGTGGTTAAAGAAATCAATATAGTTTTGTCCAACATAAGCGTTAGAAGTTGAAGAAATGTTAAATGTTCTTCTTCTAAAACCTTCCCAGAAGGAAGAATTTAATCTAGTTAATTCAACACTGACATTTTCAGGACGAGACGAATAAGTAGAGTGGCTCCCCCAGCAATCACTTCTCCACTGATATCCAGAATCAACAACAATGACCGTGTTCTCTGGTAAGTCTCCTCTAGCAGAGTAGAACGGACGAGTGCAAAGGAATTTCTTAGCGGTATCGTCAACGTAACTATTTGTTAATTCGTAGTAACTGTCACACTTATAGAATCCAGTAATTGGATCTAAATGCATTCTCTCAAATGCATCAATGTTTAAATAATTCTTTGCAAAAAGATTTTTATCAGATAAATAGTAAGAATTACTATCCTTAACTTTGGTGGATTCATTTAAAGAGTCATTAGGGACATAAATATGGAATCCATCAAATATTTGGTCATATTGTCCTTTTAGCTCCGTCTTACCGGCTTTAAAGATGTTAAATGCGCGATAAGCATAACCATTCCAGAAAGATGAATCAATCTCAATAACATTTTGATAGGTTTCTGATGGTCTAGATGCTTGAACAGAATCACTAAACCACGCTTCTGGCCTAACACCAAAAGATTCATCGATTGATACGATAGAACCAACTGGTAATGAAGATGGATTAAATCTCTTTGTTGAAGTGTAGTAATTTGAAGTACCACTAACGTTAGAGTTTCTCTTGTTATAGTTACTGCCATCAGCAGAATTCCAATAGGAACAACCTAATAATTCAGCATCAATTTCTGTATAGTTACTCAAATTGTAATTAGCGATATCCCCGTTAGTGTAAACACTATTAGTAACTCCAAAAGGAGTTTTATAAGCGTTTCTGATTGCTTCACAAGCAACATTCTTAAATGATTCGTTAGCCTCATCAGGTTTATAAGAACATGGACTCATATCTAAATCGATATCAAATAGATGTGAAACCATGTTAAGACCTAAAAGATATCTTCCATGAACACTAGACATATGCTTTCCATCTCTAGAGAATGTCTCTTTCATGTATGAGGTTCTTAAATTTTGCACTGCTGTGCCAGCAGGAATGGCTTTATCAAACACTCCTAAAGGAGCAATCTCTGAGTTATAGCAACTATTAATCGCGTTATACATGACCATTTGATCATTTCCAAAATATGAGAAATAGTCATAATAATCATGGTAATCAGAATCATACGCCCAAGTTTGGTACCAATAGAATTTAGGAGATGCACCAACCATAGAGCGAACATAACTAACAAAATTTGATAAATTTGAATATGAATTGCTTCTTCCTACTTCAGCGGAGGCTTGTTGGAAAGTAACTACATCCCAGGTATTTGAATTAATGATGTCTGGAAGAGACATATCATTAACATAAACCCATTGGCCATTATTAATGCTACGCATTGAATAAGGAGCTGTTCCATTTGTTAAATTTGAATAATGGGTGTTAATTGTGCATCCAGCAATATAAGAGTTATAGATGTTAAGAGTAATGCCATACGCGCTAGCAATTCGGTTCGCATAGAAGATTGTATCGTCTGCAAACGAATTACCAATCATCAAAACATTATAGTTTTTCTTGCTATACTCAACGTCCTTACATGTATATGTGATGATAAAATCATCAATATTGACATTTGAGTTGCCTTCATTCTTTACATATAAGTAAGAAGGATAATCTTCTTCAAAAGAAAATGTAGTATCACTATTAAGGGTAACCGTGTGTGAATAATTGACACTGCTATTATTAAGAGTGAATCCATAATGTAAACTCAAAGACGAAGATGTCCCTGATGTAAATCTAATTGAAGAAATTCCATTAATCTTGTTGTGGAATGAAGAACTATCAATTGGATTATAAAAATATCCATTTGGCAAAATGGTTTGCCATCCGTTTTCATAATCAATGACGTTAGAGGCTTTGATTGTTATATTATTTCCAGAGCCTGTCTTAATTATCGAAGATAATTCTTCTATATAAGAAGAAGTTGCACTAGAAATCTTTTGATTATGAAGACTAACACTGTAAGTGTTTTCATCACCAGAAGTCTTTAAATATGGCAAGGTTTTTCCACTATAAAAAACACCCACCATAATTGTAATGGCGGTTATGGATGATGAAGCTGTTAATAAAATCGTTTTCTTTCTCATATTTGCAAAGAGGGACCCCCATGCGGGGGCCCCATATAATTATTTAATTATTCGATTAGAAGAAGTAAATATTATCAAATGAGAGGTAAGCACCAGTATTGTTGAAATCAGCGATTTGGAAATTGTAGATTGCAGCAGAGGTGAATCCCATTGCAACATATGTCCATTGACCTTTTTTAGCGGTGACTGAACCGGTTTCAAAATTACTTCCAAAGTTCGCGGCTTTATAACCCCACATTCTTAATGTGATATCACTGCTGTGTGGATTATAAACCCAGAAGTGAACTGATGCTAAAGTTTTTGCTGTAGACCAATCTGAATTGAAGTTAAGGGCAACAGCACCACCGCTATATCCTCTACGTTTAACTGATCCTGTGCCAGAAACGAATTGTGTTGTATTGCTTGTAATTCTATCGGCGTTACTATTATCAACTTGCCAGCTTCCAGACATATATCTACGTTTGAAAGTTGATTGTAATTGACTGGTTGTACCATCACAATCATTGAAATACGATGTGGAAGAGGTTGTTGGACGTGTAGCGGTAATTGAACCGTTATTAGAGACATAGCTATTAATGCTTCCGTGACAAGTAATACCGGTAAGGCGATCATTAGCGTAATCATATGTTCCGGTAATATCTCCAAATGTATATGAAGAATAACTTCCAGTAGTTGTAATCGTAAATGTGTTATTGCTTGTATTGTATGTAATACCAGTTGCTTCAGCATCAGTATTAGCTAATCTAATCGCAACTAAGCCATTACTTTGATTACCTAACGCAATAGTAATTTTCCAGTCATTTCCTAAAACAACAGCAGTACCACTAAATGTTCCTTCTGGATAATATGTCTCTGGATCAGAAACTGTGACTGCACAGTTGGCGGTGAATCCACCATCGGCTGTTGTTGCGGTAATTGTTGCATTACCTGAAGCAACTGCATGAACAGTACCATCGGCATCTACTGTAGCAACATTTGTATTATTACTTGACCAAGCAACGTTCTTGTTTGTTGCATCATTTGGAGAAACTGTTGCAGTTAATTGGCTTGAACTTCCAGTTATAAGTTCTAATACTGTTGGACTAACAGAAACACCTGTAACGGCAACTGGAGCAACGTATTCAGCATATGGTGACGCTGTATAAATTTCAAAGTCATCAAATGGAACATACATTGTCGATCCATTGCTTTGTTGGGCGTAGATACCAAATCCAAAATATGCTCTTCCTTCTGTAAGTGGCATTTCAAAGTGTTGCCATGTACTTCCGCTATTAACTGTGAAATCAAATGTTTCTCTAACTGTTGTTTGAGTAGATGGAGTTAATTGTGCGGCGTAATAGGCATAAACTTTCATCGAAATATTTGAAGCATGATTTGTATTGAAATTAGCATTTGTATAAGCACCTCTAGCCCAGAATGATAAAGTTGAACCTTTACCGATGACCGAAGGAACTCCATATAATTCGTTCATAGTAATGTATCTCATGCTCATGCCGTTTGAGAACTTGAAGATACTGGTTTTACTATTGTTGTGTCCTTTTTGGCTATTGAAGTTTGTATTATCGGTTGAAGTCATAATTGGCCAACCACTTCCACCAATTTCGCCAGAACCTGAACCGGTGTAATAGTCGGCGTAGTAATTTGCTCTTAAACCTGTGGTTTGATATTTTGTTGTGCTATTTGTGTAACCTTGCCCACTTGCTGAATATGATTCAAAATCTTCAACATTGTAAACTCTATCAAAGTTAACTTCAGCAATGTTATCAGCATATGCACCACCAGCATCATCACTCTTACTAACATATGTTAAAGAGTGTTTGTCGGCAGAAACACTGACTGTGTAATAAATTTCATGGCCATAGAGTTCATATGTGCATTTTGCTTGTGTAGCATTAAGCATAACTCCGCTACCATGCATTTCGATATTAGCTGCTTTGTCTAATGTTTTGATTGTAATGTCTGAATCACTAACGACGTCTAATAAATAGGTAAAGCCATCATTACCAATGCCAGTGTATTTGCCAATTAGATTGTCAAATGAATATTCATCGGCTTTACAACTATAGGTAAGTTTTAAGTTTTCAATCGTAGCACCAGCATCGCCAGCAATGATTTGGAAATAGTTTGAAACTGAGACATCGACTGGTGTTCCATTATTAGGAATCTCGACGCCCTTATTCAAATATGCTCCACCAGGTTGTCCAGCTTTTGCAGTTGCGATAAATAAAGATCCTTCTCCTTCAAAGCTAACTGAACGGAGACCTTTAACTTCTTTACTGCCTGTTGCAAAGTTATACATCGTTCCATGAGGCGCTAATTGAGCAAACTTGCCAGAAGCAGTCTTTGCATTAGAGAATTGGAAAGATAGCATATAACCTGATGTTGCAGGAACTTCACCAGCTACAGAATTTTGGTAACTGGAAGTAAGGCTTGAAGGTGTGTTGCTTGAGTCTAAGGTAATTGTGTAAGTGTCATCAGCCTTAGCGACAAAACCGTTAGTTGCATGATTACGCGAAACGATAATCGTTGCAGCGCTCGTTGCAAAAATCGCACCTAATGCCATCAAAAACAACATTTTCTTTTTCATGGTTTTCCTCCATTTTGTAAAACATTAAATGTTTTCTTTGTACATATATTTTCCTCGATGAGATGTTAATTTTCAAAATTAATTCAGTGAACAACTCATGTAATCAGTAAACAATTAGTAAACAAATTGATAAATAGTAAACAAAAAGAGCCCTGTTATAGGCTCTAAATTGCTAAATTATGGAATTTAAATCTTCTTGAGTTCAAAGCAATCAGGAGTGAGATTAATCTTGAACACTGGCATCTTGTAAACAGAGAAATTGTTGTTAACGACAAGTGTCACGTATTCATCAAATCCCTTGATTTTCACAAAGATTGTGTTGATCTTGTGTTGTGGTTCTTCATCATAACAAGATACGGTGAGGAATTGCTTTGGAACAGCGTGTCTATTAACGTCTTCTTTAATTCCCTTCGCAGTCTTTTTGTCAAAGACAACTTGAGCGCCTTCTTGTTTGAGAATGAATTCATATTCACCATCTTCAACACCCATATTTGGATAGACAAGTGTCTGACCACCATTAATTTTAATGACGGTCTTGCCATCTTTTGCAGTGCTCACTGTTGCGCGGCATTTATTCTCGTGAATTTCTTCTCTAGAGAAGAAGGAATCATCGTTTTCGTCGAATAAATAAGTACGATCAAGCGGGAGATAAACACTAATAGCTTCACCATCTTTGTACTTTCTTTCTTTAGACATTCTGAAGGTAAGGAATTGGCTTGCTCCATCTAAAGAAGCATAGACGATATTGTAATTTGTTCTCTCTTCAATGAATTCAACCTTAGCCTTGAGTTCACGGTTTGCTTCGTTTTTAGCAAATTCAACATGCTCTGGTTTAACCGCTAAGAAGATATTAGAGGTATACGCTCGAGCAAGAATGTGAGATGTATATTCTTCATCTAAACCAATGCGTTGTTTACCAACGACGAGTTCATTACCTTCTAAATGACATGGAATCTTGTTATATGAAGGCATACCAATTAATGAATGTTCACTATCTTTATCAAAGAGATAAACTCTTTCTTTTAAGAAATCTAAGAAAACATCGTCATGAACATTAATGTTAATGGTTAATGGAGCTTTGACCACTACATGTTGCTTATGATTTTCAATTGTTGTGTAAATAATTGTTTCATCACCAAGTTGCTCAACAGCCTCAACATGAGCAGGGATACCTTCTTTAGCAATCTTGATATGATCTGGTCTAATACCAAAGAGATATTTCTTTTCAAAAGAAAGTCCACCATTTTTGATTTGTTTTGCGGTATTATCTTTAAGCCAGACAATATTTGAATTGACTCCTTCAAGTTTGACACCAACTTTTCCTTTTTCTTCTACTAAGTCAACTTCAACGATATTCATTTGAGGAGAGCCAAGGAATGTCGCAACAAACAAGTTGGTTGGATCTTCAAATAAAGTAACAGGGGCATCAGCTTGTTGAATAAATCCTTTATTCATAACAACAATCGTATCACCCATGGTCATCGCTTCAGTTTGGTCATGGGTAACATAGATGAATGTTGTTTGAAGTTTTTCATGTAACTTTGTAATTTCGGTTCTCATTTGAACACGAAGCTTCGCGTCTAAGTTTGATAATGGTTCATCAAGAAGGAAGACATTTGGTTCACGAACAATCGCTCTACCAAGGGCCACTCTTTGACGTTGACCACCAGATAATTCTTTTGGTTTACGGTCTAATAAATCAGAGATTTCTAACACTTCAGCGGCTTTCTTGACCTTTTCTTCAATAACTGCAGGTTTTTCATGTCTAAGTTTTAAAGAGAATCCCATATTTTGATAAACAGTCATATGTGGATATAATGCGTAGCTTTGGAAGACCATCGCGATATCTCTATTCTTACTTTCAACATCATTCACCAATGTGTTATCAATATAGAGTTGACCAGAAGTAATGTTCTCTAGTCCAGCGACCATTCTTAAAGTTGTGGATTTACCACATCCAGAAGGACCAACTAAAACGACGAACGATTTATCTTTGATATCAAGATTAAAATCATTAACCGCTCTAACGCCTCCGTTATAGACTTTGTAGATGTGTCTAAGTTTTAAGCCTGCCATAATGTCTATTCCTCCTCTTGTTTATAAGTTGATAAACCTTTTAGGTAGATTTCTTTGTGATTTTCTTTGTTGATATATTTATCAAACGCACTGATGATATTTAAATTCCAAATCAGATGTCCAATTCCTACTAAAAAGATTAGTAGCACCACCCCAACATAAGCGGTGATATCCATGATGATAAATAAAGCGACAAATATTCCTGGGTGGATGATAAGAAATAGTAGATTAATTGGAAATCTCATTAAGGTCATAATGAACGAATTCTTTAAGACATACTTCATTTTGTTTTCATAGAAGACAATTTGACCGATTGAGTAGTAACAGACAATCATCACAATGATAGCCTGGATAATAACAACCGCGATTCCTAGTCCAGCAATTGTGACGTTAAATGAAGGTACATAGTAATAGAAGAAGAAAAATCCAATAACCGCAAGAGCGAGACTAAATCCAGCAATTAACCCTATAAGAAGTCCCCTCTTCCATTCTTCTCTCATTCCAATAAAGAACGAACTAGAAGCATATTCGCCTTCAGAATGAATGATCTTTTTGAAACAATAGAACACTCCAGTGAGTCCAACAAATACGAACGGCATGCTAACTAACAAACTCCCTCCTTGAATAAGGAAGACGGTCATAAGCGAACCCATATTTGTCGAACTCTTCACTAGTTGATGGAACAAGATGATGGAAACGATAAGAGGCATATTGAACACTGCTTGAAGCAAAGATAATTTAAAGACTTCAACAAAGCGATGAAGAAAGATATCGAAGAACTGTTTGATTCTCGTCTCTGGTCTTTCTTCTTTTTTGAAATCGTTCTCTCTTATTTTTTCTTTTCTCATAATGTCTTCTCTACGAGATAATGCATGAACGTTAACGCATTATCAAAGTTTTTATTATTCTCGTCTAATAATTGTCCCAAATTTTTACTAGAAAGAGAAAGAGTTAAATAATAATCTCTTTCTTCATCGAACGTCATATAGGTTGAGAAATATGAAGGTTCGCCTTTCTTTTTGATTAACACTCCATAGTCTTTATCATCATCGCTATGGTAGTAAGTATTTGTATAAAACAAATAGTTTGTTTTGGTTTTTTCATCAATAGGCACAAACGCTTTATCTAAAGCAACTTTGAGTTCGTCTAAAGTATTTTCATCTAAAATGAGAATATCACTATTACTGAGATATACGTTGAGCATTGTGTAATATGTACTTCCTGCTGAAGGGAGAGAATAATACGCGCTAACTTCTCTTAGTTTTTCTCTTTCATAGTGTTCAGTTTGAATGTCTTTTAAGAAAGATTCGTTTTTTATATCAGTGGCAAAGAACAATGTAAGCTTTTGATGAGCGCTTGGTTGGTGGAAAGCTCCAAAACCCCAAACCCATAAGATAGTAGAAATCGCTACTAAGATTGGATATATGTACCAAGTGTGGACGAGGCTTTTCTTAGCCGCTACTTTATTAAACAGTTGCATCGCTAAGTTCCTCGCTTCTAATGATGACGTTTCTAAATGTTTGTAATCTATAAGCTTTATTAGATTCGAATTGATATTCGCTATCTAGTAAATATAAGTTATCAACAAATTCATTTTCTCCTTCCTTATAGGAAAATTGAAGAACACGATACACGACATTTGATTGGGTGCGGTTTTCAATTTCTCCAACATAAGTTAAGTGTCTTCTTTTTTCAATTGTCACTTCATTCATGTTCTTAAATAAAGAATAGTAATGATAAACAACTGGAAAGATGTTGATGAAATAGAAGGTAATGAAGATGAGATAAATTGCCCAAATAACGATATTGAGAATCAAATTCCAGTTATAATCGAGTGTCGATAATAATAAAGAAGAGATTGATCCTCCGATAACAAGGATGGATAAAATAGAGACTGAGATAATATGTAATATAAAGCGTCTCTTACTAGTTTTCTTTCCTTCCTTGATATCGATGTGTGAAGTCATTATTTATTAAGCCATTCCAATATTGCTTGTTTTACCGCAGCTCCCCAGATGACATAGCCATATTTAGACATATGGAGTCCATCAGGTCTAAAGTATCCAGCGTGTGGGTTTCCACTTTCTTTAAGTAAGTCTTTACCAGCATCGATGCAAGTTAAGTAAGAATGAGTTTCGCCATAATTTAGAGCATATCCGTTAGCGATATCAAACTTTTCTTGATGTTTCAAAAAGCCTGGTAATTTATTAATTAAAACGTAGAAAATCTGAGCGTTTGGTAAATATTGATGAGTTTTGTTGAAGAGGGCCACTAAGTTATTACCAGTAGTGTCTCCATCTTTTCCACCATTGATGATGTCGTTAACACCAACATAGTAGACAACAGCCTTTGGTGAATATGGTAAGAATAATCTTTCAAATAAGTAGTTAGTCCATTGTTCAACTGTTGTTCCACCAATGCCATGGTTTTTAGTAATTACTGGAAGCATATCTTCATATGATGTTTCCCAGAATTCCATTGATGAGGAACCACCAAGCATAATGTGATAGTTATCAAAGTCAGCAGCGGCTTCTTCATACTTACGAGCTTTGTTTTCATAAGTAGTATTGATATTAGACATATCTAAAGCCACACTCTTATCAATAACTGTGAAGTCAAATGTTTCACCACTACTAGCTTCTAGATGGATTGCTTTTTGGTCAACGTCATAAGTCGCAACCGATAAAGAAACCCCTTCTTTTCTTTCGTAGTTCACTGCAAACTTCACATCTTCAGGACTATTTTCAAGTCTTCTAATAGCGCCTCTAGGAAGAGAGACTGTTCCGTTATTAATTGGTTCGTTTAAGATACCAGTAACACGGTAGTTTGCGTCAGTAATGATAGTTTCAGGAACGATATATTCTGGCTCGACTTCTTCTTCAGAACCACCACCTCTAGTCCATCTTGCGTATAAAAGAATGGATGAAGTAGCGACATCATTTTCAAAGTCCCACATGTTTTCACATTTCTTTTCTTTAAACCAGCCAGCGAAATTATATTTTTCACGAGTTGGGTCTTCTGGGGCAATTAATTTTTGTCCTAAAGTAATTTCAACTTTCTTATATAATAAGTTTTCAGTTTTTTCGTCTAATCCATTTGGAGAAGTCGCATCCACTCTTGGGTAGTTATACATATATAGAGCGTAGTGATTTGAATCACCGTATTCTCTACCAGGAACAACTGTTGGAGTAGAACTAGAAGGAGTACACGCAAAAAGCATTCCTAATATTGGGAGAAGTAATAATAATTTCTTTTTCATTATTTTTTCCCTCCTAAGAGTTCGTTAATAAGTTCATTTTTATTCACTGTCGCTAAGCAGATACATTGATCGCCTGCTCCATAATAGATATAGAGTTCGTCTTTAACTTCAACGATTCCGGTTGGAAAGACACATCCGCTATAGAAGCCATCTGTTTCAAATGAGAATTCTGGTTCCATTAAGAAGTCTTTTGTCTTAGCGATAATCTTTCTAGGATCATTTAAATCTAAAAGCATCGCTCCAACGCGGTAATTCTTATCTTTAGAAGAAACGCCATGATAGATGAATAACCAACCTTTGTCGGTTTTTATTGGAGGACAACTACCTCCAACTTTTTCATCTTCCCAAGGTTCTTTTCCTTCGTAAAGGAGTTCTTCTTCTCTTGGCCACTCTAATAAGTCGTTAGAGAAAGAGATCCACATAGCGGGTTTCTTATTTGGATAACCTTTTCCGCATTTATCCATCGCACGAGAAATCTTTACATATTGACCGTTTACTCTTTCAGGGAAGATAATAACATCTCTGTCGTCGTGACGAGAATCAGTGATTCTTCCAAGTTTCTTCCAGTTCACTAAATCTTTAGAAACTGCAAGATGGGTTTCGGTGTCGTTATAAATAATAACTTTTGGTCCAGCTTTTGGTTGGAAGCCAAAATATTTCTTGTCTTCTCTCCAATATTGTCCTGGGGCAAATGGACGAGAAGCATAAGTTAAGAAATAATAATCATCAATCTTTACTAAACGAGGATCTTCCACTCCTCCTCCATCTGGTCCGTTGACATCTGGAACGATGAGAGGTTTATCGCTCTTTCTTTCAAAGTGGATACCATCTTTAGAAGTCGCTAATCCTAAGTAAATATAATGATGCTCATCATTACCTGCCGCGCGATATAACATGTAGAAAGTCGCGTCTTCTTCATTAAATATCACTGCAGGATTTAAAACGCATAATTCTTCCCAAGGATTTTTTGCATTCTTAGTAAGGATTGGGTTTTTAGAATATTTATTTAATTTCATAATCATTTTCCTCCTTACTAAAGTGCAATCTTCGCAAAATCTGCGTTCGCGATTGCGTCATCAAAGGCGATATTGTCCACTAAGAGGTAAGTCTCAGTCGTGGAGCTTTCACCAAAGTAGACAACGCCAATAGAGATACGAGTGATGCTTCCAATATCATTTCTTGTAAATGGTCTAGAACCACCATTAACATCTTTAAAGCTACTGAAGCCAACTTTATATTGATACCAGCTAGTTTCAATGCTTGATAATGTTGCGCGATATTGCATACCGTTAGAGAGATAGAAGTTAAGGTAGACAGTAGCTTTAACTTCGCACTTCAAATCCACTCTAATTCCACGTGAATTGACATCGCTTCCAATAGTAGGAGCAATGTAATAGGCTGGGGAGTCTTTCTTAGTGACAAATTTAAACTTGCCAGAGTTCTTTCCACCACTACTAGAAACATCAGAGGATATTCCTTTTTCTTGGTAGTCGAAATCTCTGCCATCACTCCAATAGTCGAGCATATCACTTGAAGTTTTGTAGTTTTCAAAGTCTTCGACCATCGCAACACCATTTTCATCTTTATGGATAATTTGTTCTTTAAGTGTAATGCTTGTTTCAGTAGCTTTTCCTAAAGAAATGTTATCGATATAAACAATATTTCCATCCATATATGTTGGGGAAGCATTGCCCATATAATCAAAGTAATAATACTTGAATGAGAAGGAGATTGATTCAATTAAATCTGAAATTAAGCTAGATGGTAAGAATTGAATGTCTTGACGATTTGAAAGGTAGAAATCAGAGAAGGAGATTTCATATTCGTTCCAGAATCTATCAAGGCTAACAATAATATATTGATAAATCTCGCCAGAAGTTAATTTGATATCAATAAAGACATCAGGGCTCACGTTATCTAAGTGTGAGAAACGTGGATCGTCTTTTTTTAAAGAGGCGTCCTTCATATAGAAACTTAATGAGGTGAAACTTGAATCTGGAGTTCTAATTGGGAGAGTGTATTTTGCATCCGCCATATCGGCTTTATATTCGAATTGTCCGCATTGAATGTTTTCTTTACCGAATTTATGGTCTTGGTCTAAAACCATATATTCATCTTTATTCGCATCTGTACAATCCCAAATGTAATACATTTCGTAATCATAGACATATTGATCAAAATTTTCGATTAAACCTTCGGTTGAGACCGCTCTTGAAGATTCTTTCTTATAATCTGCAAGGCTAACAATTTCAAAATTCTTGAAAGATAATGAACCTTCAGTGTAAGCACCTTCAAGACCAAATTGTAAGTTGATGATGTAATGGAATTGTCGCTTTCCATCAGCGGTGATAGAGCTCTTTCCAAAAGCTTTAAATGGAATGACAAATGTCATATCTTCACCAAGTGTAATTTGTTTGTATGGAATCTTATATGACCATCGATCAGTGTCTTCTTCGTATATTCTTAAAATGGCGTTTTTAAATGATCCACCTGTTGCATTGATGGTGAATTTAATTGAATCGCCTTTAGCGAAGAAGCGATTAACGTTGAGTTTAGCAAAACCATAGCCATTAATCTTTGGTTTGCCATCATCGTTAGTGCCGTAGTAATTAAGTTTTAATTCATCTTCGGTCTTAACTGTTTCAAATTCATAATTTTCAAATGTCCAATCACTATCTGGATAAGCAGTGAAATCAAGTTTTTCAATGAAGAATGATTTGTAGTTATCGAATTTAACAGTTTTTAAATCTGAAATAAGGAGAACACCATCACCGAATTGTTCATAAACAATTTCAAAATATTTGATTCTTTCATGATCAAATGTTTCATTAGCGACAGTGACGTCTTTTGTTCTTTGAACAAATTCAGAGAACTCAATAATCACTGTTTGTTTCGCATTAGTAGAAACTTGAACCGGAGCGACCCAGTATTCGTTATCTCTGTCGATTAAACGGACATATAATTCAGCGTCGTGTCCAGCGTAATACATATTGAAGAACAAAGCGTCTGTTCCATATGTATTCTTTTCTACTGTTTTGGTAATGATGATATATCCACCACCAGTTGGGTTGTCTTCTGTTTTAGTTGTGACAACAACAGAGTCTTTATCATTACCAAAGAAGTTTGTTTCATTAATAGAAATATCAGCAAGGCAACCTTGTGAATGGAGAACCCAATCATCTGGACTGCCAATAGGGAATTCTACTTCATCAACTTCTTCTGCTTTAATGAAGAAGGTGTTAGTAGAATCGGAAAGCATACTATCTTTGTTATCGTTATAAGCGATGACTCTCCAATAATATGTTGTATCCTTAAGGATAAAGGTTGAATGGACATTAAATGATGTCGCATTAATATTGTTTCTTGAGTAGTAATCAATGTTTGGATTACCGCTGATGAAAAGGTCAGAGGAACAAATCTCTAACATATAGTAGGAAGCATTTTCACTAGCTTCCCAAGAGAACTCAGTAAAGGTTTCTCCAATCGCTCCATTATATGGTGCGATGAGATCAAAATCACCAAGAGCCCCGGTATTTTTTGTTGGAGTAAATTCATTACTCTCTATTGCATCCCAATCAATTTCTTTATCAGCGTTAGTTCTTGTAGCGTTTGATCCACACGCTACTAAACCAAATAAGGCGGCTAATAAGACAATTTTTTTAAGTGCTTTCATCTTTATAGCCTCTCATTAGAAACCACAATAACCGTATTTGGATCAAAGTCTAATGTGAGTTTCTTATTAAGTGAACCATTGATAACATAATTTGGTTCAATATATCCTTGAGAATCTAGTTTGTAACTACTCTCATTAAAAATATAAATATATAATTTGTCGCCTGCGACTGCGTCATCTAAATAGAAAGTCTTTCTAACTTTCGCAAAGGCTGCGTTAACTGCGACAAATCCACCTTGAGTGCCATCAGCGTTAACAGTGGCTAAACTTCTAAATGTGTCATCTAATTCAGTGTTGTTTTGAATTGGAGAATAAATCTTATTCCCTTTCTTAATTAAATGACAAAGTAATGAAGAAGAATGATACCACGGTCTTAATTCTTGCTTTTGAGCGCTTGATTCCGCTAAAGAAGAGAACATTCCCCATTCTTTTGGTACAGTTGAGTTAGGAAGATACATGAAATGCATCGCATCATCAAAGTCCCAATAGACAAGTCCATCTAATCCATTAGCTAAGCATTGAATTGTGTAGTCAGTCATTCTTACCGCGTAAGATGAAGACATAATCATTGTTTGGCTATCTAATGGAGTTTTACCATCAAGGAATCCGGCTTCCCAAACTTCAAATGGTCTACTCTTTCCAGCTTCTGGATCAAGTTTTTGAATTTTGTTAATCATTCCTTCTATTTCACCAAGAAGAACACCACGGTCAACTTCGTAGTTTGATAAATATAAGTGCGCGCCATAATCTGCAACGTATCCAGGAATTCGTTTAGCGATTCCAGTGAAATATTCATCACATCCAGCGTATCCAGTTGCGTCACCACCGACGATACCAATTTGAGTTAAACCAATATCATCTAAGGCCTTTCTTACGTTTTTAACACCAGTTTCCCACTTTTCATAAGTGTTGTTATAGTTCTTAGAACTGCCTTGATTCCCTAACCAGTTTGGTTCATTAGAACTGACAAACCATTTAATGCAGGAATATCCTTTTTGGTTAACTAAGAAGTTTAATACATCAGCGGAAATCTTTGCCCATCTAATGTCACTAGTAACTTCATCCATCATGTTCCAAACATCTGGTTTATCAAGTGTTCCAATAACATTCCAGCAACCAAAAGCAACATCAATGCCATGCACTTGAGTGTAGTCAAGGATGTCTAACATATTTAAAGCGTATTTATTTGTGAAATTGTATGACCAAGTGTCGTTGGTCTTATCAAAATCCCCTTTATCGTCAAAGTCTTGGCAGAACCAATCATAGTTAATCATTAAGCGAATTCTCGCTGGTCCTAAATGGTCCATATGGTCGATGATTTTTTCCCAACCATTTTCGATTAACTTATCAGTGTTTTCATAGGCACCCCATTCAACACCGAGTCCGCCAAATTTGTCATTAACAATGTCTTCACTTGTAAAAGCAATATTGTTCTTATCGATTTTATCGACCGACTCTCTTGCCACAACTGGTTCGACATTATTTTGACACGATAAAAGAGAAGTCAAAGCAGCAACACTTAGTAACGTTCCTTTGATAACTCTTTTCTTCATTTTAGTTTCTCCTAGATTTTATGTAACGCTCTATTGATTTCATTAAGGACGGTATTCCATGTGGAAGTATTGAATTTGCCTTTGAATTCATCAATGGTGTAAATGCCATTACCATATGAATATTGCATAGCGTATTTATTCGCGTCACTTCTCATACCTTCGGAATAAAGTGATTTACTGAAGGTATCAAGCCACATAACTTCGTCTTTTTCTTTAAAAACACTGAGTTGATTGCTATTTAAAGCAGTCTTCATTTGAGCTTCCCAAGCAGAAAGAGTGTCAACTGCGTCAACGTCTCTTTGAGGATTCTTATCGACTAAGTCATAGCCTAAAGACGCCATATATCTTAAATATGTAGCACCATTATTCTTAACGATTGGTGAACCATCTTCTGGGTTGAACCAACTACTTTCATTAATAGTAATCTTTCCAGTATTTGGATCTTTCATGTAGTCATAGCCTTCAATGCCATAAACTGCAAACTCTGTTCCCTCAGGAGAGAGTAACCAATCTAAGACATCTAAGACTTTTTCTTGTTTCTTATCAGAGATACGGTTATCAAATAGAGTCATTGAGAACCAGTTGTCTGTTCCTTCAAGAGCGTATTTACCGTTTTCTCCTCTAACTTTCATAATCGCTGTACGATCATTTAATTCTTCAGGAGTGAGACCCGAGAAGTTTTGCATGATTTCATTTCTAATTGCAACGTAGTTAGAATAGGAAATGTTTTCATAGAAAACACCAATCTTACCAGCGTCAAATTTCTTTCTCATATCTCCATCAAAAAGAGTGTTTTGAGATGGATAATAATATTTCTTTGAACTGCTACAGAATTCTCTAGACTTTTGTAGACCTTCAAGATATTCAGGAGTTGTGTAATTACAAACATATTTATCATTCACTGCATCATAGGCATAGCAGTGAGGACTTTGTTTATAGAAATTTGTGACACTTGGGAATCCCCATTCAACATCACCTAAAGCATATTGGTCTTTATTTGAATCTAAATGAGATACAAACGCTGCTAGTAAGTCTTCAAACTGTGCCCAGGTATATTCATCGTTTTCTTGATAGACACCCCATTGTTTGGCCCAGTCTCTTCTATAGATATAAGTAAATGGAGAGAACTTAATATCTGGATCTGAAGTGTTCTTCGCAATTGGGATACCGTACACTCTTCCATTAAGTGTTAAGGCGTCAATATTTGAGGTATTCTCAATAAGAGATTTAATATTTGGCCATTTAGACAAATCTTGTGGGAGAGGTTTAATAACTTCTTCTTTTGCCCAATCTTTATATGTTGTAGCAAAGTTATAGTTGGTAATATTCGCATGGAAAACATCTGGTGGATCAGTGATTTGGTTAGTGACATCTCTTTCCCAGTTTTGTTCATTCGAATAACTTTCAAAAGAGAAGTTAACTTTGAACTTATTTGTGATTCTCTTAAGATATTCACCACCACCTTGATATTCGCCAAAGTAGAGGTTTCTTAATTCAATTCTGAGATTGCCTTCTTCATCATAGCTATCATCTTTCGTTGTGCTACGACCACATCCAGTGACGGAAAGAGAGCTTAAGGTAAGCCCTAAAGTTCCCATTAATAAAATCTTTTTGCGCATAAATAGGCCTCCTAACCTTTAATTGCACCAACAACGATGCCTTTTATGAAGAATCTTTGTAAGAATGGATAAAAGCACATCATTGGAATAATTGTGAAGAAAATAGCGGCGACCTTTAGACTTTCCGGAGTAATTTTGGCTTGGTTCGGATTTGGAATTGCGCTACTTTGATTCACGATAATGTCTTGTAAGACTTGTTGTAACGTCTTTAAGTTGTTAGAGTGGTTAAATAACATACCGTTATACCACGAATTCCAGTTACCAACTGCGAAGAATAAGCCGATTGTCGCAAGCATTGGTAAGGATAATGGGAGGAAGATTTTCACAAAGATTTGAACATCGTTCGCTCCATCGATTCTCGCACTTTCTTCAAGTTCTTTTGGTAAAGAAGCGAAGTAGTTACGAATTAATAACATATTGAAAGTGTCAATTGCTCCAGGAATAATCATGACCCAAATCGTGTCTTTCATATTTAAACTTTCAATCAATAAATAGTAAGGAATTAAACCGCCACCAAAGAACATGGTAACGATAATCATATTCATGACAAAGTTTTGACCAAACCATCCTTTTCTACTTAAGGCATAGCCAGTAATAACTGTGAAGAATAACTGATAGGCTGTACCACCAAATAGAAGAATTAAAGTAATTCCTAAACCATTCCAAATCTTACTTTCAGTAAAGACTGCTTTATATGAATCAAAGGAAATCTCTGGGGTCCAAAGTAAGAACGGGGTCTCTGCATAGATGTTATGTGGAGTAATTGAAACAATAAACAAATAATAGAATGGGAAAATGATGAGGAGAGCGTAAATCAAAAGGATGATAAACAAGACAACATCGAATCCACCAAATTTACTTGATGGTCCTAATTTATCTCGACTAAGAAGAGGGAGTCTCTTTAATTTTGATTTCATAATTAAATAATTCCCCTTTCTCCACATAATTTTGCGATTCTATCAGTAACGATAACTAAAACGAATCCAACGACAGATTTAAATAAACCAATCGCGGTGGTAATACCTTCATCTAATGATTTAGATGCGATAGTGTTTGAATAAATTAAAGTGTCAATGATTTCAACAGAATCAATAACTAGGCTGTTATGAAGTTGAGAAGTCATATTGAAGATTTGATCAAATCCTGCGGAAAGAACTCCTCCAACTGACATGATAAGAAGAAGAATCGCGGTTGGTCTAATTCCTGGAAGAGTAATATGCCAAATCTTTTGTAAACGAGTCGCTCCATCGATATCAGCGGCTTCATATAAATCAGAAGAAATACCCGCCATAGTGGCAATATAAATGATTGAACCCCAGCCTGCTTCTTTCCAAACATCGGTGGACAATAGTAATCCAATAAACTGTTTTCCATCAGAGAAGAGGGTTAAATCTTGTCCGCCAGCAGCGACAATGACTTTATTAATGATTCCAGTTTTATCTAAAAGCATGAGGAACAAGCTAGCGACAACAACCCAAGACAAGAAGTGTGGGAAGGTAACGATAATTTGAACTGCTTTCTTAAAGAACCTCATTCTAATTTCGTTAATGAGTAAGGCCACTAAAACCGCTCCTAAGAAGGAAACGACAACCTTAAGCGAACCGATTAAGAGAGTGTTTAAGAAAGCTTCTGTAAATTTCGGATAATTGAAAATGAAGATGAAGTTATCAAAACCAACCCAGTTTTCAAAGATTGATCCAAGAACACCTTTGCTGATTGAATAATCAGCAAATGAAAGGAAAACACCATACATCGGAACATAGCAGAAAAGAACGTAATACACGATAGCGGGAATAATCATCAAAATTAAAAACTTTGAAGCTTTAACTCTCTTCACTAACGAATATTTAAAACTCTGCCTATCCTTAATCAGTACTTTTTCCATGCATTACCTGCCGTGTTTTTTAATGTAATCCACCACTTTATCGACTGTTGTAAATGCAAGGGCGGTATATGTATCAGCCGCTCCATAATATAAAGCAATTCTTCCAGTAGGAGCATCTACTAAAGCACAAGTTGGGAAGATGACATTAGAGACAAATCCAACTGTTTCATAGTCTGCTTCTGGAGTCATTAAGAAGTCTTTGCATCTATATAAAACTTTTGAAGGGTCATCATGGTCTAAAATTAACGCTCCAATAGAGTAGACATAGTCATTACAAGTGCGATTAACACCATGAATAAAGACTAGCCAACCATCTTCTAATTCAATTGGGGCAGGACCTGCTCCAATTTTAAGAGCGCACCACCATTCATATCCTCTTTGAGCAACGACACGATTCTTTCCCCAGAATGTCATATCCTTGCTCTGAGAGAGGAAAATATCACCAAATGCAGTGTGTCCTGAATCACTTGGTCTAGAAAGCATATAATACATATCATTGACTTTGCGCGGGAAAAGGACTCCATTGCGGTTATAAGGTAAGAATGGGTTATCGAATTTAACAAATGTTTTGAAATCATCTGTTTTAGCAATCGAGATTGTTGGACCACATAAATCATCACACCAAACGATATAATATGAACCTTCTAGCATAATGACTCGTGGATCATATTGATAATTAGTGTCCTTGAGAGGATTCCCGTTTTTATCAACAAAATGAATTTGCTCTTCGCTAATATCAATATGGATGCCGTCTTTTGAATGTCCGACATATAAATGTGGAATATCATCGAGGTTGTCACCTCTAAACACTCCGACGAATTCTCCGTTAAATGGAACAAGTGCGCTATTAAAGGCACGTGAAATAACAGAATTAGGATGACGATTAATCACCGGATTCTTTGAATATCTCCAAATTGGACCATTAAATCCTTTAGGGCATTCTTCCCATGGCATATTTGGTATGGCCATTCCATTAACAATCTTGATGCTCATAATGTAATCTAATTCAATTTTCTAATTGAATCCCTTTCTATGAAATCGCAACGAATTGCGAATTCTGAATATTGAGGTTTGTCTTCTTGAGTCAAACGAATAATATATAAACCAATCTCGTCTCCGATTTGTTCACGTGGGACATTAAAAGTTGAAAGGCTTGGGAAGGCGGTTTTGCCTTCATTAATATTGTCAAATCCAATAACTGAATAATCTTCAGGAATACTCTTTCCCATTCCTTTGATAACTTTATAGGCGTTTAGCGCACAAATATCATTCGCGCAAATAATCGCTGTTACTTCTGGATGTTCTTTTAAGAAAGTAACTAAAAGTTTGTTATCACTATATTGAAGATTTGAGTTATCAAAGATAACGCTATAGCCATGAACATCACGGGATTTGTTATCATCGACATAAGCTTTAAAACCTTCATGTCTTTCTCTGAAACTAAACGCATGCATATCGCTTCCAAAGAAGAGAATATGACGATGACCATAATCAATAAGCTTTTTAGTTGCTTCCATAATTGAGGTGTAATTTGAATATTTGATTTGAGTGACACCTGTGTAATGGATGTATTTTGGATCAACTTCAATAATTGGTTTGTTGAATTTCCTTAATTCTTTGAATATTGAATCTGGGTTTTTGTGTAGAACCACAAATGCGATACAAGGATTGTCTTTGAGAGCGCGAACACTATTGAGGTCAATGTTGTTATCATCAAAGACAAAATATTCCATCTTAATTGATGCGCGATTAAGGGCCGCATACATATTTTTGATAATTGGTTGCCAATAATCTTCTTTCATTAAAATGTTTGAAGAGACAACGATAACCACTGATGTTTTCTTGCTGCTTTTGGTTCTGAGTTTAGAAAAATCATAGCCAAGTTCAACAGCCTTTTTCATGATGATGTTTCTTGTTTCATCACCAACGTTATATTTGCCAGCAAGAGCACGCGAAACTAATCCTTTAGTAACGTTGCACTCGCGAGCGATATCTTCTAACCTAACAGACTTTGCCATGATACTTTTTCCTAACTATTTTTATTTAGCCCATGGACTAATTTCGCCATAAACATTGATATTATCAATGTAGAAGAATGTTGCGCTTCCGCCTGTTTGAGCAGTAATTGAGAAACCGTAATATGAAATATTTGGATTGAGTTCAACTCTGACTTCATGCCAATCACTATTTTGTTCGACTGTTTCATCTGGAGCTAAAACTGAATCGGTATTAGATGTAGCGGTTGTTGGGCCAATTTGATTAATCTTAAAGACTCTAATCTTAAGGACTATGTCATGGTCTACTGAACCCTTAACAAAGAATGAGAAATATTTACCGCTGAATGGTTCAGCTGTTCCATCGCTCATACCATAGTTGATATATCTCATCGCAGAGCCACCATTATATTTGAATTCACCACATTGTGATTCACCAATGCCAGAACCATCTTTCTTAAGGTTCAAATAGTTAGTAGAACCCATAAGTCTCCAGTTAGATCCACCGACTGGCGATTCAATATATTGAGTATTGCTGCTAAAGAAATCGCAGAAATAATTGCCTCTTAACTCAGTACGTGCTGTTGGGTCACTATTGTTACTGTCGTAACCAACACCTGTATTTTCATAACTTTCAAAGTCATCAAACATCATATATTTCGATGCTTTGAAGTTTGCTAACGCTGCAGAACCCGAACCAGAAACAGAGCCTAATTCAAATGAATTACCATTTGTAGTTGTGGTAAATGTTGCATCAAAATCATAATTTTCAACTGTGGAAACCATTCTGATACCACCACTAATGATTTCATAAGTGACTGGTAAACTAACTTCTGCTCCACCTTGTTTCATGGTGAAATTTAATGTTGCCTTATTGTCTTCATCAAAAGTTGCATTGCCAGCAAAGGCATCACTTTCAATAGCGTATGTTTCGCCAAGAACAACCGGTTTATTAACTGTGGTTGAAGCACCTGTATTTGATAAAGTAACATCGTCAAACCACATATAAGCATTTGTACCATCTTTATCCGAGGTAGCGTTTGCTCTTAAACTAAATTGTTTAAAGAACGGCATCATATCCGCTAAAGAATTAATGGTATATCCAGCCGAATTTAATAATGGTTTCAAATCATCAAATGGTTGTTTTTTACCATTGAAGTCAACTAGCCAGTTTGAATCATCTAAACTAACAGTGTAATTGACCCATTGAGCTTCAACTGGATTAATTTGGTATGAAATGAAAACGCCTGCTAAATCCATGCCACCAACAATAAGGTGATCAACGATTTCAAAAGATAATGAAGTATATGTTGCTACTCCACCTTTAACTTTGAATGAGAATGTATCATATCTCTTATCTAAAGAGATTTGTTTTGTAAATTTAAACCATTGGCTATAATGCCAATAACTTAATTTGACACAGTGACCTTCACTGATGCCTTTGTTTGAGGAATCCAAAATGATTGAGGCACCAGTATCTACCCAGCCAGAACCTTGCACATATTTTTTAATATTGTAATTCTCTTGAAGGGTTGTAGAATCTTCAGCACTACCATCTTCAAGAACATATGTATCTGTTGCTGGAACGGAAACAAGAATTCCTTTTTGGCTTTGTGATGTGCTTGGGTTTGCAATGTAATAAACGTGGTCATTATAGCCACTAGCAGCACGAACAAGATATAAATCACTTCTTGTTACTGTGTAACTACTTCCTTGAACAGGAGTGAACGATTCATCTGATTGTCCTTTGATTTCAATGCATTTGCCTACATATTCACCCCAGGTAATAACACCATTTTCTGCATTAGCAGAAGCTAAAGAAGTGTATTTTGCTTCATAAGAGAACGAAGCGGTAGTACTTTTATCTCCATTAGCTGCAATAGCAGTTACTTTAACAACATAATCACCTGTAATGGTTGAGAATTTATATGATGGAGTTGTGACTTCAACAGCGGTTTCGTCATTAACAACGACAGAATATTTTTCCGCTCCATCAACCGCTTCCCAGTGTAAACCTAAATCATCAGCAGTAATCTCAGACATCTTGAATTTGTTTGAGTCTCCACCACAACTTGAAAACACGAGTAAACTTGCCGTTAACAAAACAATCATTTTGCTTTTCATAATGAAATACCTCAACCTTATACTGACATGACAAGGTCGAAAAACTTGTTTTTATTTGATAAACAAAAAGAAAAATTAGTAAACAATTAGCGTTTGTTTATTAATCGTTTACTAAATTTTGCTAAAAGTTTACTAATCGAAGAACCACTCAAGCAGTTCGTAATTTGAATATGTTTTGTCCCAACAATTGTGATCACAATCTGGGTAAATAGTTAATTCAGCGTCCGCACCAACATCTTTAAGTTTAGTGAACATTCTTTTTGCTTCTTCAGGAAATACCACTTCATCATTTTTACCATGGAATATTCTAATTTGAATATTTTTCATTCTAAAAGCGTCCCAATACATTCCTCCTCCGCAGCACACAATTGCCTTGTTAAATAAGTCCGGAAGAGAAATCATCACTTGATAAATTCCATATCCACCCATAGAAATTCCAGAGCCATTAAATCTATTCTTGTCTGTGTATGGAGCGTTATAAACTAACATGCATAAGCTTAATAATTCCGAGAAATGATCAAACCAGGTATCACTACCACATTGAGGAATCACACAAAAACCCTTTGATAATGGGCTATCAGCCTTTTCAACAATCATCTTTAAAATATTGGAGTCGCCAAATTCTTTAAAGCCAACTCCTCTACCACCAGCGCCATGAAGGTGAAACATCACCGGATATCTTTTTCCTTCTTGGTAGTCTTTTGGGTAGCAAAGTAAATAATGAATACCTTTATGTTCTAATTGATCCACTCTAATCATGTAGATTATGTCCTCGATTCATATCTATTGCTTTTAAAGCAATTTCATCTAATTCAGGAAGTAGTTCATCTTTAACAGGAGGAGTGACATCATCGTATGAATATCCTGTTGAATGATATTTTGAAACATCCAATTTCTTTCCAGTAAAATAATGAACCCATAATAATCCAGTAAGAACTCTTGCTAATTCATTTAGATGGAATCCATCACGATTGAGAACATCGCCATATTTTTTCCTTGCTAAGTCAATCGCAAAACCACTTGGAATGATATATTTAATTCCTGAAACATCACTCACGGAAAGATACGCTCTTCTGATATCAGCGCTCATCGCAGCCTGATCTAAGGGGTTACTTCCATATTTTTCATGAGAATAATCTTTTCCATAACTCCAGGTCATATGGAGAAGGTATTTCGCTTTAGAATATTCTCTAATACCTTCCATAAGCTTTGTTAATTCTGGGAAAAATGTTGATGCATCGCCAGAATCTCCACTTCTTTGTTGGAAGGTAATATAGTCCCATTCCATATAAGAAAGCCCCTCAAATATGTCACATCTGAGTTTTGGCTCTCCATTAATATAAAAATCATACGCCTTTTCTTTTGATAAAAAGTTCTTCCAATGTAAATCAATTGGACACCCACCGATATATAGGACACAGATATTAATATCTATCCCATTTGTTTTAGCGATTTGATGAACATAAGTTGAAACATCAACCGCAAAAGAATTTCCTACGCACAAAATATTCATTTAAGATACTCCTCTATTTCTTTGATTAATGATTTATATTTTTGATTATTTGTTTCAATTGAATCTCCACATAGTGAAATATATACTTTGATTTTTGGCTCTGTCCCACTAGGTCTAATAACGATTGAATCCCCATTTTCAAATATCATCTTAATGACATTTGATTTTGGAAGTCCTTCAATGCCTTTATTATAGTCTTTTAGAACACTAATCTTGTTACCGTCAACTACAGAAACACCATTTCTAAAAGTCTCCATAATTTGATTCATCTTGTTAAATCCTGATGAGCCTTCAAACTCATAAGAATTAAGATAGTTAGAGTAATAACCATATTTCTTATAAAGTTCGTTTAACTTTTGAATTAAGGAGATTCCTCTAGTCTTATAGAACGCGAACATTTCAACAATTAAAAACACTCCATTGACTGCGTCTTTATCTCTGACATAAGAACCGCTTAAATAACCATAGCTCTCCTCAAATCCAAGAATATATGAGGTTTCTTGATGGTTTTTCTCTAAGAATAGTATTTGTTCACCAATGTATTTAAAACCGGTTAAAACATCTTTATGAGATACTCCATAGTTATTTGCAATCTTAACTGCCATATCAGTAGTAACGATTGTTTTAACGAATACTGGGTTATTTGGCATCTTATGATGTTTTTCTCTTTGAGAACAGACATAATCTAAAAGAAGAACACCGACTTGGTTACCACTTAATAAAACATGTTCGTCTCCATCTTTAACAGCAATGCCAACACGGTCACAATCAGGATCGGTAGCAATTAATAAATCAGCGTTTTCTCTTTTCGCATATTCAATACCCACTATCATTGCTTCTTTGATTTCTGGGTTTGGATATGGACAGGTTGTAAAGTTGCCATCAGGTTCTTCTTGTTCTTTAACAACGATAACATTCTTATATCCACTTTCTTTTAAGATTCTGGTAACTGGTTTTAAGCCTGTTCCATGAAGTGGAGAATAGATGATTTTGACATCACGATTGATTTCGTCACCAAAAAGAACGCTTTCTTCTTTGACTCGGTTAATGAATCTAGTCATTAATTCATCATCAATATATTCAATTAATCTTTGATTAAACAACTCTTCAAATGATTTTGTTTTAACTTCAAAGCAATCAATTTTACTAATTTCTTCAGTTATCTCTTTAGCAGCGGCTGTAGTAATTTGACATCCATCATCACCATACACTTTATATCCGTTATATTTTGATGGATTATGTGACGCTGTTACCATAATGCCGGCAGAAGTATGTAGTTCTCTAACCGCATAGCTTAAGCATGGGGTTGGTTCTAATTCTTTATATATAAAGACTTTAATGCCATTAGATGCAAAAACTTCAGCGGCAGTTCTTGAAAATAAGTCGCTTTTAATTCTTGAATCATAGCTTATTGCAATACTTGGATTTTGATAATGCTTCTTAACGTAATTTGCTAATCCTTGAGACGCTTTTCTAATGACATAGATATTCATTCTATTGGTGCCCGCTCCAATTACTCCGCGGAGTCCACCAGTGCCAAATTCTAATTCACGGTAGAAGGCATCTTCTTTTTTATTTTCGTTATTTTTAATTTGCTCTAATTCTAAAATTAGGTCTTTATCATCTTTCGCATGACGTAACCATTTTTGGTAAAGTTCTTCGATATTATTCATAATTCAATTTTATTCTTGTTATCTCTTAAATAATAAACATTTTTGTTAACAAATAGTAAAACCAGTTAACAAGCACTCCTTATATTTATATAAACAAACAAAAAGAGATGGTTTCTTGCATCTCTTAGTGTTTTATTCTATTTGTCTGATAGGAATTGTTTAAATGTTTGAGCAAATAAGTGTCCTAATAGAACTTCTGATTCTGAATCATAGTGATCAGCGTCAACATTTCCAACTGGCTCTTGGTTAGTGTGCATGCCCGCTCCTATGGTATCGATATAGAAGTTATTATCACTTTCCTCAGCGAACGCCATCTTCGCGTCGTTAACTTGTTTCCAGTACTGCCATCTTGCTCCATTGTTATTAATGCCAGCGTCGATAAAGGCAAATTCTCTATCTCCACAATATTCTCTTAAGTCAGTTCTTAAATCAGTAACAAACTTCCTAGTATTGGCTCGATATGTTTGATAATAGCCATAGTATGAATCACCTTCACCCTGCATCCAACATAATGCCTTTATTGTCGGGATGTAGCCTTTCTTTTTAAGGTGCTCAATTTGAAGTTTGACATAGTCAATAAACTTGTTATACATCGGAGAATCTTCTTTTTTCATCCAATCATCTTTGAGGTTACTACCACCACAGGCAAATTTGATTAAGAATAATCTATTTCCATATTCTTCATGTAGTTCTTCTGCAATTCCAATCTCTGGTCCAAATGAATGAGTGCCATTCCCTTGACCTAATTTCACAGGGACAAAGTTGTTATTTCTTGATGTGTTTTGAGAATAGAAAGTAATTCCTGATGCTGGCCAATCTTTTGTCCAACAATCATAAGCGATTTGGACATCAGAATATCCATTAAAATATTCATTATATTTTTCTGAGCCTAAAGACGGACAACCTTCGATTTGGTTACACCATGTACAGCCTACTCCATTAGATTGTCCTGAAATAATCACAACATCCACTGGTTTAGGACTAGAATCACCACCACACCCAATGACAGAAAAGAGAATTGGAGAAAGTAAAAATAAATAAAGTTTGTTTTTCATATAACTCTATTTTAATCTCTGTTTTAGTAAACAAATTGATGAATGCGTAAACAAAAAAGAAACATTTAAAATTGTTTACAACTTATAAGTATTTTTTAACAATAAGATTCAATTTATCAAAAGACTGATATATTTCATTAGCGAGTTTGATTTGGGTTCTTGCTCTGACAAGATTGTGTTCAGGATATTCAGTGTGGAAATAAACATCTCCTCTTAAATAATCTTCTAAGAACCTCATTGCAACCTCTATTGTCATCAAGAAAGCAGAAAATGATAACAATTCTTTTTCGTACTCCGTTAAAGCATCTTTCATTTCTTCCAAATATCCTTTAACGTATGCTTCAAAAACATCATATTTAATATTTATCTTCGATAAGTCTTTACTATCTTCATATTCTCCAGTGAATAAGCTTCTTAACGCATCGCCAAAGTCATATAAATAACTACCTGGCATAATCGTGTCTAAGTCAATAACCGCAACAAAATCTCCAGTTTCTTTATCAAACATAACGTTATTAATCTTTGGATCGTTATGCGTAACAGCGTTACTCACTCTTCCTTCTTTAATTCCATCCACTACTTTTGAATATTCATTTTGATATTTCTTGATGGATTCAATTTCTTTAAGGCAAGATTCCACTCTTTGGTGATTGTCTTCTTTGATTGCATTTAAAAAGTTTTGGTATCTCTTTTTTGTATCATGAAAATGAGGGATGGTTTCCACTAACGAAGGCCCATCATATTCTTTAAGTGTTTTATGAAGTTCGCCAAATGCTTTAGCGGCTTTATACACAATATTTAAGTCACTTACACCTTCATATGTGACTGCAATATCAATATATTTATAAACGCGAAAACATCCTTCTTCACATTCAAAATATAATTTATTGTCTTTTGTCTTAATAATCTCGAGAGTTTTTTGTCCTTTTTTTAAAAGAAAACTTGTCACTTCATAAATGTTAGACATTAAGCCATCAACATTTTTAAAAGCTTCTGTATTAATTCTTTGAAGAACATATTTATTGCCATCTTTGGTGATGATTAAAAACGTTGTGTTAATAAGACCATTTCCAAGTGGTCTATAACTAGTCATTTCACTAGATAAAGCAAACTCATTAATAACTTTATTAACATCCATACGCAACTATTATTGTATCAAAAAAAGATAATTCCAAGACAAAGATAAAATAATAAGACTTTCTATATAAAAGATAAGGAGGAAATGTTATAATTTTATGGTGTTTTCTAGGGGGGAATTCACTATGAAATACGATGTCATAATTGTAGGCGCCGGCCCAAGTGGATACATGTGTGCTTACGAGCTCGCTCATAAGAGAAGCGACCTTAAAATTCTTCTCCTTGATAGAGGTAAGAATATTTATGAAAGACATTGCCCAGTTTTAGAACACAAAATTGACCGTTGCCCAATTAGTCAAAAGGGCTATAGAGAGTGCTTCCCAGCTTGTTCAATCACCAACGGATTTGGAGGGGCGGGCGCATACTCTGATGGAAAGTTTAATATTACTACCGAATTCGGTGGTTGGCTGATAGATTACATGAGTCCAGAAGAATTAATGGACATCATTGATTACGTTGATAAAATCAACCTTTCTTTTGGTGCGACTGAAGTCATTACCAATCCAGAAACTGATAAAGTTAGAGAAATTGAAAGAAGAGCGATGTCTGTCGGTGTCAAACTTCTTAGAAGTAAAGTTAGACACTTAGGTACAGAAGAAAACCTCAAAATTCTTTCTAGAATATATGACCATTTAAAAGAAAAGATTGATATGAGATTCTCCACTAAAGTGATAGATATCATCGATGAGAATAATGTCGTAAAAGGTGTCAAACTTGAAAACGGTGAGGTTCTTGAGGCTAAATACGTCGTTTTGGGTGTTGGAAGAGAAGGCTCTAAATGGCTTAACGAACTATTTGATAGATACCAAATTCCAATGACACAAACTCAAGTTGATATCGGTGTTCGTGTTGAATGTCCAAACCTCGTTATGGAAGAAATTAATGAAAACCTATACGAAGGAAAGTTTGTCTATAAGACATCTGTAGGCTCCACAGTCAGAACATTCTGTTCTAACCCAGGTGGACACGTTGTTATGGAAAACTATGAAGGTGTTGTTAATGTTAATGGCCACTCCTATAACAATTCCAAATACTCAAGTAATAACACAAACTTTGCCTTACTTGTTTCTCATAAATTTGAAGAACCATTCAAGAAACCTAATGAATACGCTTTAAAAGTTTCTTCTTTAGCGAATCAACTTGCCTGTGGTTCGGTCATTGTTCAAAAATACGGAGACATCAAATTAGGTAGAAGAAGTACCGTAAAAAGAATTAACGAAGGATTTGTTAGGCCAACCTTAAAAGAGGCTGTCCCTGGCGATTTAGCCCTTGCTTTACCATATAAAACAATGAGATCAATTATTGAAATGATTGAAGTCTTAGATAAAATCACTCCAGGTATCGCTACCGAGCACACTCTTTTATATGGTGTTGAAGCCAAGTATTATAGTGCTCACCCAGATATGGATAAGAAATTAGAAGTTAAAGGTATAAAGAACTTATACGTAGCAGGTGATGGAGCAGGACTTACTAGAGGTCTTGCACAAGCCAGTGCCTGTGGAATATACATCGCTAGAAACATAATTGAAAAGAAGGATTAAGTTATGTCTAAATACGTTGGAACAATATCAAGAGGAATTAGACTCCCAATTATCAAACAAGGTGATGATTTAGCGACTCTCGTCGTTTCAAGCGTTCTTGCCGCTAGTGAAAACGAACCATTCCCTATCAATGATAGAGACGTTATTGCTATCACTGAAAGTGTTGTTGCTCGTAGCCAAGGAAACTACGCAAGAGTTGATGACATTGCTACTGATGTTAAAAACAAATTTGGTGGAGGAGATATTGGAGTTATCTTCCCAATCCTTTCAAGAAATAGATTTGCTATCCTTCTTAAAGGTATTGCTAGAGGGGTAAATAAAATTTATTTAATGCTCTCATATCCAAGTGATGAAGTTGGAAACGCTTTACTCACCTATGATGAATTAGATGAAAAGGGTGTCAATCCATATAGCGATGTCCTTGATTTAAAGAAATATCGCGAACTCTTTGGACACAAAGTCCATGAATTCACTGGTGTTGATTATATCGATTACTATGTCGATTTAATTAAGAAAGAAGGATGCGAAGTTGAAGTTATTTTTGCTAACCAAGCTAAGACCATTCTTAACTACACAGATAAGGTTTTAACATGCGATATCCATACAAGAAACCGCACGAAACGTATTTTAAAAGAAAAAGGTGCAAAGATTGTTTTAGGTATGGATGATATCTTAAACGCTCCAGTTAATGGAAGCGGATATAACGAAAAATATGGCTTACTAGGTTCTAATAAATCAACAGAAGAAGTTGTTAAGCTCTTCCCTAGAGACGGACAGCCACTCGTTGAAAATATCCAAAAACAAATTTTAGAGAAAACTGGTAAGCACGTTGAAGTCATGGTCTATGGCGATGGAGCGTTCAAAGACCCACAAGGAAAGATTTGGGAACTCGCCGATCCGGTCGTTTCTCCTTTCTTTACAGAAGGTTTAAGAGGAACACCAAATGAATTGAAGCTTAAATTCCTCGCTGATAACGAATTCAAAGATTTGAAAGGCGAAGAACTTAGACTCGCAATTAAAAAGAAGATTAAAGAAAAAGAGGGTAGCCTAGTAGGTAACATGGCCTCCCAAGGCACCACTCCTCGTCAATTAACGGACTTAATTGGTTCCTTATGTGATTTAACCAGTGGATCCGGAGACAAGGGAACTCCTGTTGTTTTAGTTCAAGGATACTTCACAAATTATTCAGAAGATTAGAGATTTCTTAAAATCCAGTTCTTAATAAAATCTTTTTCATCAGGGGTATGGAAATAATGTTCTGCCCCTTTTTTAATTGTCAATCTAGCATTAGGGTGATCTGCCAAAAAATCCGCAATATTCTCAATGTAAACAACATTATCTCTTTCACCGTATAAGATTTCAGTTGGGACTTCCCAATTATCTTTATGGTTTTCTAGATATTTTAAGTATTCATAAGAAATAGTTGTTTTATCATCTATATTAATTAATCTTTGTTCTTTTAGTTCTTCTAAATATATGTCTTTAGACATCATTATGTTTAATATAATTTGATACATACTCGCTAATGGAGAAATGAAGAACGCTCGTTTGATATCAAAATCGCTTAGATATTCATATGCATAATACGCTCCAATAGAATTGGCAATTATAACTACTTCTTTATAGCTTTTAGTCAGTTTTATGAATTTGTTTCTTATAGCATCTTCTAACTCCCAAGGATTTCCGTCTTGATAATCGAGTCCAACCACATCATATTCATCTTTTAAATAAGAATAGTTTTCGGCCTCGTTAGCAGATCCATATAATCCATGAATATATACCACTACTTTTTTGTTTTTCCTTTGTTCCGTTCTCCAATCATCTAATTGCTTATCAAGCTTCTCGACTTCAAACAATTCGTTAGCATCTAACATATATGTTCTTAAAAGAAGGAGGATCTTCTCATAAGTCATATCAGCATCGCCTTTTTCAATATGAGCAATAGCAGATTTTCCAGAGTAGCCTAGAGCATCCGCTAATTCGGTTTGGGTTAATCCTTTATTCTTTCTAAGTTTTTTGATTTTTGGACCAATTTGTTCTTGTTTCATATTGCAGTTCCTCCCGAACAATATATAATATAGGTAGCTAGCCAAAGCTATATTTGTAAATAGCCTCTTGACCTAGACGCTTTATAAAAGAGTGGCGAAGAGAAGACAGGGCCCATAAAAAGGTACATCTTCAAACGGTAGAGAATCCAAGGTGGCAATTGGAGCCCCGTTCGGTTCTCATTTTTTTATGTATATAATATCTTTTTCATTGATTCCTTTTAAATAATTGTCTATATCGCTTTTCGGATACATAGTTACAATTTTGTTTATATTTGCGTTTTGCTTATTTATTAACTCAGCACCTTTTTCTATAACAATCAATATAGGCTCATCGAACGAAGACACATATACTGGTATAACTGCATATCTATCGTTTTTTACTTTAAAAACACAATATGGTTCTATGATTGAATTCAAAGCATTGTAAATATCTTCTGGAGTCAAATTATGATAATTATGAGATCCAGATTTGCCAATTGGCTGCATTAGTTCCCATAAAGTTGTCGAATTAATATATAAATCATTTTTATCAAACAAATCGAAAAGAACGTATTTATTAATGTCTTTTAAATGTACATTTTCAAACTTGATATCTATGAGAGAATATTTTTTGTCTTTAAACTTTTGAATTTCAACAATTGCTTTTTTGTTTTTAATATTAATGATTTTATTCATAGAATAATCATATATTATGGATGAAAATATTACAACTTTTGTTTAATCGTTTTTTGTTTTGCCTTATTGGATAAATAATCCTGTTGCATTATCTTGATGACAATGCATTGCGATTATAAAAAGAGTTGGAAAATCCAACTCCTTAACACAAATACTTCTTATTTCCTATGTGACTTCTTCATCTTGTACATTTCTTTGTCACTTAACACCATTGCGGTTTCAATCGATTGAGTCTTTCTCGTAATCGTGTAGCTTCCAACAGAAATGCGAAGCATAAAGTCTTCATTCTTATATTTTTTGGCGTTATGCATGATCTTTTTGACGTAAGTCGCAGCCTTAAGCTTATCGGTATTTTTAACAACAGCGATGAATTCATCTCCACCCATTCTAAAGAGCAAAGAGTCTTCAGGGAGAGATTCTTTTAGAAGGTCTCTAGCCCAACAAATGTATTTGTCGCCCGCTGCATGGCCAAATTTGTCATTAATCTTCTTAAGACCATCACAGTCCGCGGCAATTAAAGTAAGTGGGGTTGGGAGATTGTCTTTATATTTCTTCGCCACTTCTTCAAAATACATACGATTAAAGACACCTGTTAATTGGTCAGTAATTGATTTATATCTTAATTCCTGTCTAAGAAGTTCTTCGTTAGTAACATTATTGATAATTGCAATAATACCAGTAACCTCTCCTCTTTCATTCTTCAAAGGTTCTTTAATGACTTGAAGATAATCGATACCTTCATCCGTGTCTTCTTTAATGACATAGTTCATCCCTTGTCCGGTTTCAATAACCTTTAAATCAGACTCACGAGCGATCCTCGCGTTATTCTTATCTTTACGAATATCAAAATCGGTAAGACCTCTAATGGATTCTCCTGGTCTAGTAAGGTGATGCCAGTGCTGAGAACAGAAAGCGTATCTTCCATCAATGTCTTTGACATAAATTAAAGAAGGAAGGACTTTAAGCATATCAGAGAAGTCATCAAAGCTTCTTGAGCTTGAGAATGTAATTGTGTTTTTGATTCTTTGAAGAACAGTTTTCTTACTCTCTCCTTTGGTAATCATTCCTACTGCTAAATCACATAAATAAGCGTCATCTTTATCAGAGTTTTCTTCGTCGGTAAGCAAAAGAATAGGTAGAGTGAACATATAACTGTTTTTGCTTTGGATGAATTTAAATAAATCATCAATGCATAAAACATGAGAAGGATTATCAATAATGAAAGCAGATAGTTTACTAAATGATTCGTCGAGAAGTTTTATAATTTCATCTCTTCCTGTAGCAACTAAAACTTCATATTCTCCTTCAAGAATACTCATTAAATACTCGTATCGAGGTGACTCTTTTCTAGTCAAAAAGACAATTTTCTTCATGTCTTTTATTCACCCACCTTTTTCCTTGTCGGTAATCTCTGCGTTAATTGATGCATATTTTTCTTTATGTTTAAGGAACACTTCCACTAGTTTTGGATCAAAGTGTGTTCCAGATTCTTTTTCAATTTCTTTAAATGCTTCTTCTACTGGCATTGCTTCTTTATAACATCTTTTTGACACTAAAGCATCAAAGACATCAGCGATTGCCATAATCCTAGCGCATAATGGAATATCTTCACCACTTAACTTATTTGGATAGCCATTACCATCCCATCTTTCGTGGTGATAGGTTGCAATATCAGAAACAAAATTTAGATACTCTTCATCAGCGATGCCACTCAATACTTGTCGAGCAACTGTACCACCCATAGAAGCATGTTTTTTAATCTCTTCATATTCTTCAGGAGTTAATCTTCCAGGTTTTCTTAAAATCTTATCAGAGACAAGAATCTTTCCAACATCATGCATTGGGGCAAGATTGTAGAGTAAGAAAATGAAATGGTCGTTAATTATATCGGTGTACACTCCATCTGCCTTTAAATCTTCCGCTAGAGTTTTGACATATTCACTAGTTCTAGCAACATGTCCACCAGTTTCGGTGTCTCTAGATTCAATTAAGTTAGCAAGACGAGCGGTAATCTGAGTTTGTAATTCTGATATCTTTTGTTGTTTTTCTAGTAATTCAGCACTCGTATCTTGTTGTACAAGATCGTTGTAATAGACATAACATAAACACGCTGCCATACCAACAGCAATATAAGCAATATGAAGTTGATATATAGTCATTGGAATGATACCTGCTGCTAAAACAACAAGGACCATGATAATCGTGCTAATATCACGATGGTGGAATTTTCTTCCAACAATGAATAGGGCAATAATGATATAAACCAAGCTAGTAAAATATGTGATTAGATAAATAATGAATAACGGACCACGATTATAACCAAATTTATATGTCTCGTCAGCAACATCTCTAAAGAGGAACACTAATTCAAATGGAGCGCAGCACACTCCAATTAATAAACATATTCCAAAGAATATGATAGCGATTCTACCTTGATATCTTAAGCCAAGAGCACCAGCAAATAGCATCGCAAAGCAAGGAGCTAACGCAAATTGGAGAACGGTTAAGATTGTTAATATAACTTTAAAACGAGGATCATATGGAATTCCGTGTAGCATAAACTCCGCCAAAGCACAGAAAGAAATTGATGCAAAGGTAGCAATAAACCATCCTTTTTGTTGCTTGTTAAAACCAGAGTAATTCAAAACATGGATACTCATTGCAACCATCAAAATGATAAGAAGTATTGTGGCAAACATGTAAAAGAGTGTTAAGCCATCCATAATTAAACCTTGTTACTATGATTATATCATAGACTTAGAAGTTCAAAAAAGACCCAAGTTGCCTTGGGCCATAAATACATATATATGTACTTTAGATTTTCATCGCTACTTCGTAGGCTCTCCAAATGACACTTCTTAAATTGCCAACTTGTAAGCAATCTCCTACGAGATAAACATTACTTCCTTTGGTCACAAGAGGAGTTGGAATATAACCGACAGAAGAGATAACTGAATCACATTCAATCTCTTGTTCTTTTCCTTCTTTATTAGTCACAACGATTGATTTTTCTTTGACTTCTTTAAGCATTGTTTCTAGATAAACAGGGACTTTCTTCCATGCGAAGTATTCTCTTAAGTATGAAGAGTTTGCTAAGCAAACGCCTTTTTGCGCCACTAAGTCATCTTTCATTTCAATGATGATTGGGTGATGTCCTTGTAGTTCTAATTCATAAGCGATTTCACTACCAGTGAGACCACCACCAATGACTGCAACTTTATCTCCAACTTTCTTACCGTTTAGATATTCGCAAGCTTCAATCATTCTTTCTTTACCAGGAACATTAAGAATTCTTGGTTTACTACCAGTAGCAATCACAACTGGCTCGCCTTTGAATTGATTGATATCTTTAATCTCAGTGTTGAACTTAATTTCGACTCCAAGTTTCTCCATTTGATATCGATACCAAGTTAGGAGTTGTCTTAAGCGATATTTATATGATTCTGCACTTGCAGGAATGAACGTTCCACCTAAGACATCACTCTTTTCATAAATGATTGGATTGTGTCCTCTTAGTTTAAGAACACGAGCAACTTCCATACCACCAATACCTCCACCAACGATGTGAACTGTCCTTGGTTTATCAGTCTTAACAATCTTATGTTTGTTCCACTGCATCATTTCCGCGTTAACCGCACACCTAGAAAGATGTAATGAATCACTTAAGTCTTGATCGTTTGGTACACCTTTATAGTGACACATATTGAAACAGCCATTATGGCAATGGATACAAGGTCTAATTTCTTGTTCTTGTCCGTTAAGCACTTTAGTGAACCACTCTGGGTCCGCTAAGAAATTACGAGCAAAACCAACACCATCAAGTTTGCCTTCTTTAACGCTCTTTGCTCCAGCTTCTAAAGTCATCCTTCCAGCGCAAACGAGTGGGATACCTACATGTGGTTTGAGTTTTTCGACATATTCAAGGTTACAATTTTCAGGCATATAAACAGGTGGGTGAGCCCAATACCATGCATCATATGTTCCATTATCACAGTTAAGCATATCATAGCCTGCTTCTTCTAAAGCTTTCGCCGCTAAAATAGATTCTTCAAAGTCACGTCCTACTTCAGTGTATTCTTCTCCAGGAAGAGCCCCTTCTCTAAATCCTTTAGTTTTACTAACAACTGAATATCTTAAGGAAACTGGGAAGTCATCTCCACATTCCTTTTTGATGGCCTTAACAATTTCAATCGCAAAGCGATATCTATTTTCTAAAGAGCCACCATATTCATCAGTTCTCTTGTTAACGTATTTGAGAGTGAATTGGTCAAGAAGATATCCTTCGTGAACCGCATGAATCTCAACACCATCAACACCTGCGTCTTTGCAAAGCTTCGCGGATTTTGCAAAGGCTTGGATGAAATATTCAATTTCTTCTTTAGTCATTTCTCTAGATGGAAGTTTGTCTGACCATCTATTTGGAGATGGAGAAGCTGACGCGGTAATCTTATCTAAATCCATTACTGGTTTAGAAAGCGCTCTTAACACTTTGTTGTTATAGAGTTTTTCCATCATTTCACTAACAGTGAAACTTCTACCAAATCCAGCAGTTAATTGAATGAATAATTTAGCCCCTGTCTTATGGAATTCTGGCATCCATTCAGCAAGGTCTTTAAACATCTTTTTGTTTTTAAACAACCATTGTCCAAACATTGGGTTATAAACAGGTTGACACCCAGGAAGAAGAAGACCGCAGTTATTCTTCGCAACTTCCATAATGAAACGAGCACCATCTTTATCAAAATGGTTCATTTCCATCCAACCAAATAAATCAGTTCCACCCATTGAGGTGAGGACAATTCTATTTTTAATTTCACAGTTTCCTATTTTCCAAGGAGTAAGTAATGGTTCAATATCTTTTCTCATAATCTCTCCTATAGGATAATGACAGTTCCATCTTCTTTAACTTCTAATTTGTCGCCAGTCTTAACAGTATTTAAGAATTCTTCGCCTAATCTATCAATAGCGATAACTGGTGAATTCTCCCAAATCTTCGCTAAAACAATGCCAGAGGCTGCTAAAGAATCAATTGATTCTGAAAAGAGGAAACAAGAAGGAGCAATACCCATTTGACAGACTGTTTGAATAACAAGTCCACCAGTAGTGCTACCAATTGTAATTGGTAAGCATAAGGCCTTGCCAGTAATATTAACGCCAAATAAGTCTTTGTTATTTTGATCAGAAACCAAGACTTGCTTTGAGTTATTAAGAGCGCTCTTTTGGAATGACGCTAAAGTATTAAATCCTTGATGAGATACTGCAGCTTCACCTTTCCAGTTACCACCTGCAATTACTCTACCTTTAAATTCTTTCATCTTACTTAGCCTCCTTTCCAATAACGAAATCCAGTATTTCTTGGTCTTTCGCATATCTAGCAGTGCTATAAGTTCTTAACTTGTTAGAACTTGTATAGATTCTTCTAGCTTTAGTTAATGGGTTATTAGTGTACATAAGTGGACAAATGGTTGTCACTTTAACACCAGTCTTTAATAGTTCTTCATATTTAGGAGTCTTCTTGAACTTGTCTAAGATATCAGGAGCGGTTGTCATGATTGTTCTAACAACAACTTTCTTATGTCCTGTTTCTTTTAATCCAGCAATAATCTTATCGGTCCAATCATTTAGTTGAGTGAATGTAAGATGTGGACATCCAATAAAGACAAGGTTTCCTTTCTTTTCTGGTTTCTTCCACATAATTGGATATGAGGCGTACACTCTTTCAAGTTCAGCATCATCGATAATATATTCTTTGGCGTCTTCTCTAATGAGTTTTTGTCCTAACCTCTTAGCTTCTGGAGTTAATCCATCAATGTGATATAAACCAACTGCTCCATTAGAGGCTGTTGCGGCACCAAAATCCTTAAGATATCCAGTATTTTCATCATTAATCTCATTACCTAACCATTTGTCTAGGCCGATGACATATGGGACATCTTCCATGACTTTCATTCCAATAGCGGAACCTAAGATTTGTGCTTCAGGTTTCTTGGCGCATTTAATGATGACTTTCCATTTGGCTTTTCTTCCTTCATCGGTTAATAGTCCAAATTCAGGAACATAGCCAAGGATTGAACCAAAGAGGTCAATCATTCCACTATTACGGTTACATCTAGCGCCAAGTACGGAATTAGCAAAGACAACCGCACTACTTTCAGCCCACGCCAAGATATCGCCTTCTTTTGGAGTGTTACCAATTTCTGGTAAGTAAGAAGCACATGTGAAAGCGTTACTGTCTTTTAGACCTGCCTTATATAATTGTTCTTCATACATTTCTTGTTTGGCGTACATGACTTTTGAAAACACGAGTTTCTCTAGTAAGTTACACTTAACGTTTTCATAATCAATTGGGCGAGGATCAACAGTAAAGACACCTTTGGTGGTAATTCCTGCTTCATTGATTTGTTCCATTGTTGAAAAAAGTGGCTTTAATAACTTAATTCCAAAAGAAGTTACTAAGTGGCCATCATCATGAGTGACTTTCACTAACCTTGGTGCATCAAAAATATCACCAAACATTACAACCGTTTCCATAATCTTCGCCATGGTTGGTCCTTGTTTGCCTTCAAGTATTTCTCTTTGTTCCAAGGTTAATTCCATTTTTGGTTTATACATAACCGGAATCTCCTTAATACACTTATAATTCTATCACTATTTTTTGTAAACAAATGAGACTTATGGTAAAAAAGTAGGCCCTTACCTACTCTTTTAAAATCTTATCGATAAATATTGGCATTTGGTATAACCAGCTCACCCAATCATGGACACTGTTCTCATCCCAGAAATTGAAATCGATATTAATTCCTTTTTCATGAGCGATATTCGCTAGTTCGTAGTTAGAGTCAATGACTAAGTGTTCCCAAGCACCTCTACCCACCACTACAATCATTTTCTTTTGGTTGAAAAGATTGATATATGGGTGATCATTTGGCATATTTCTTAAGCAATGTGTTGGTGAGTTCATATAGATGTTTTCATCCATATAACCATGAAAGAAACTGGCTATATCGTATTTTCCACTTAATCCGATAAACCCACTAAAGAGTTCGGGTCTTCGGAAGAAATTGTTCGCTGCATGACTTCCTCCCATGCTCATTCCAATTAGGAAAGGCTCACAGTACCCTTTCATGTTGTCATAAACGAAAGGAAGGACTTCATTAATGATGTATTGATGATACATTTCAAGTTTATATCCAGCATAACCCATATCCCAAGAATAAGAAGAAACGGTTTCATCATCATTTGAATCAACACAGAACAATTTCATTAATCCGTTTTCTAGATAGTAACTCAAAGCGTTAATCATTCCGTTGTTTGATAAATCATCACTTTGTTTGTTTTGACAAGGAAACGCGATAAAAGCTGGCCCGTAGTGACCATAAATCTTGATATTCATTTCTCTACAAAGTCGCTCAGAATACCAACTTACTTCTTCAAATTTCATTGCAATAATATATTAACAAATATTTATTGTTGTTTTTCAAAAAATTAAGAGCATAATATCGTTTGGTTTATTTATGATTGCGACATTAATTATTGCAATAACAACATTCGTTCTCATCACTCTATCAATACTATTCTTCCCACACATTAGAATTGAAAAGTTTAGATTAGATACTTACTGGATGATTGCCACTCTCGGGGCAATAATTTTACTTGCTTCTTCGTTAGCCCCAATAGGCGAGGTTTTCAATCAATTAACAAGTAGCAATGAAGTTAATCCACTTAAAATCATTGTCCTATTTTTCTCGATGACTTTCTTATCAATCTTCCTTGATGAAACCGGTTTATTTAGGTTTTTAGCAAAGCTCGCAACTAAAGAAGCAAAGAACAGTCAAATAATGTTGTTCTTTATCTTCTACTTTTTAACTTCGATTCTTACAGTCTTTACATCAAATGACATTGTAATATTAACTCTCACGCCTTTTATTTGTTTCTTCTGTAAGAACACTAAAATTAATCCTCTTCCATATTTAATTGCAGAGTTTGCTGCCGCTAATACATGGTCAATGATGTTTATTATTGGTAACCCTACTAATATCTATTTAGCAACCTCCGCTAACATTGACTTTGTCAGTTACTTTAAAGTGATGGCGTTGCCTACTATTGCAGCAGGTATTGTAGAACTATCAATCATCTTCCTATTTTTTAGGAAGCAACTATTATCACCACTAGAAATTGTTGAAGATGATTTTCATATAGAAAGCAAGTTTGATCTTTGGGTTGGAATTGTCCACCTTTCAGTGTGCTTAGTATTCCTCATCATCTCCTCATATATCAATATTGAAATGTGGATTGTGTCTTTAAGCTGTGCGGGTTCATTAATGATTTTTAATATCATTACAAGAATCGTCACTAAAAAGAATTGGCTATATGTCACTGAATCTTTAAGGAGACTGCCATATCAATTAATCCCGTTTTTCTTATCAATGTTCATCATTGTTGTGGCATTAAACACTCAAGGCATTTCAAACGAAATAGCGGGTTTCTTATATCATGAACCGCTGGTTTTTGTGTACGGAACGGCTTCATATGTCTCCGCAAATATCATTAACAACATTCCAATGAGTATCCTATTTGCTAATTTAATGAACGGATTAGAAGGCGCTCAATATATTCAAGCGGTTTACGCTACAATTGTTGGTAGCAACATCGGAGCGTTCCTCACTCCACTAGGAGCTTTAGCGGGAATCATGTTCTCTGCTCTTCTTATGAAACACGAAGTAAAATTCTCTTTTGTGGGGTTTGTAAAATACGGGGTAATCATCTCTATCCCAACTATCGCTACTGCTTTACTAGTGCTATATTTTTTAGTGTGACATACTACCTCCACTTAAAGAAGTGGGGACTTCTTGCTTAAGGGTGTTAAAAGGCTACCAAATAGGTAGCCCATATAAGTGGTATAGATTCCTTAACCTTTAACAGCACCAGCTGTGACACCTTCAACATAGTAGTTCTGTAGTGCCATGAAGAGTGAGACAATTGGGATACCAACAATCACACATCCAGCAGCGAATTGAGTGAAGAGTTCTTGTTTTGGTTGAGAACCAAACATCAAGGAATATAATCCAACTGATACCGTCCACATTTCAGGAGCGTTACCAATAATAACCTTGGCAAAGATGAAGTCCATCCATGGTCCTGTAAATGACATTAATGCGGTATAAATAATGATTGGCTTGGATAATGGGAGAATAATCTTCCAGAAAATCTTAAAGTTGGTGCAGCCATCAAGTTTTGCGGATTCAACTAAGGATGATGGTATAACATCGAAGAATCCTTTAGCGATTTGATAGCCCATACCTGCACCGGCGGAATAGGCGAGGATAAGACCAACTAAGTTGAGCCATGAAGTATCTCTAGCAGTGTTACCAGCTAAACCGATAGATTTTAATAAGTAGTAAATAGCAATCATTGACATGAATCCTGGGAATAAACCAATAATCATTGTCAAGTTCATGAATGCCTTACGTAATTTAAATCTAAGTTTAGACATACAGTACGCAACAGAGAGAATTAAGAAGGTGGAAAACACACAGTCAAACACCGCAACAATAAGAGTGTTAAGCATCCAGCGTAAGAAAGCATGATCAACACCATAGTAAGTTTCAGTAAAGAGTAATTTGAAATTAATCACTCCACCGAAGGTCTCTGGGAAGAAATCTTTAGAAACAATACCAGCGTCTTGTCTAAATGCGTTTAAGACAACCCATAAAATTGGAATAATCCAAAGTAAGGACAAGATTGTCAAAGCGACATAAGAGAGGATTAAAGAGGCTTTTTCGTTTCTTGATTGAGACGAATATTTATTTGTCGGTTTTATCATTGGAACGTATCCTCCTCTTTATAAGCTTTGGAGTTTCTATAGGTGATTAAGGTAATGGTAGATGTGAATAAGAATGTCAAAATACCAATAACCGCACCTGTATTGTAGTCACCTTTATCGATAGTTAATTTATATAACCAGGTAACTAACAAGTCTGTATCACCAGCGGTATACGCCATACCTGCTGCGTCTTTAACAGTCGGTCCACCACCAGAGAGAAGGAAGATCGTGTTAAATGAGTTAATATTTCCAATAAAGCTAGAAATGAGATAAGGCGTGGTAACGAAGACGATGTATGGGAGAGTAATCTTGAAGAACATCTTAAGTTGGCTTGTTCCATCAACCTTCGCGGCTTCATATAAATCGGTAGGAATATTCATAAGAATACCGCTCGTCATAAGCATCGTATATGGAATACCAATCCACATATTGATAAGAATAATCATTGTTCTTGCTAGAGCAACATTATTTCCACTTGTTTCTAGTCCTAAGAAACTGATTGATTCAGTAATCCACCCTAAGTTCTTTAAAAGTGTGTTTACTGGGCCTTCTGCTGAAAGAAGGAATCTCACAGCAAGAAGTGAGATGAATTGTGGTAAGGCAATCGTAAGAACGAACATGGTACGGTAGACTTTCTTTCCTTTTAATCCCTTCTTGTTGATTAATAAGGCGAGTAGGATACCACCAAAGTAACATGTCACAGTGGCAAAGATTGCCCACAAAATTGTCCAACCTAAGACTGGGAAGAATCTCGCATTGATTTCTCTTCCTAGGCGACCTTCACCACTGAACATCGCTCCGAAGTTTTCAAATCCATTCCAGTGGAACAAACTTGTTGGAGTTCCTTCATCAGGAGTCATGGTCGTTAAGTTATAAGTTGTAAAGGCGATACAAATCATGTAAATCGTTGGTAAGAGAGTAAAGACAATCGCCGCAATAAATGTTGGGGTAATCATCAAAACATGGAACTTGCCATCGATTAATGCCTGTAAGTCTTGTAAGAAAGTTGTTGGTTTTCTTCCTTCTTTAATGTCTTTGTCTGATTGAGCACTGCTCTTGATAGAGAGTCTCCAAATAAAGATATATAAGAAGAGTAAACCAATTGTTAATAATCCAAATAGTAACATCAATTGAGAACTATCTGCAGGGTGTGGATCAAATGGATCATCACTTGCTTCTCTTCCTTGAAGAGCTAAGTTCAATAATGCTTTAAAGCCAATCGGAACTTGAATACCATTTGGACCGGTAACAGTAGGATTTAGCACAAAGATGAGAATAAGTCCTACTTGGCACGCTAAGAAGAGTAAACCCTTAATGATTTGGCCACGGTAAATGTTTCCAGCGCCAAAGATTAAGTGAGATAACTTAGTGCCAACGCTACCTTCAATAAACGTTTTGAAAAAATTAATTGTGCCGTTTTTAATTCCCATTCCAAGTTTTACAAAGAAGTTAGGCAATTTCTTAGTAAAGAAGTTAGGAATGGATTTCGTGAAGAACTTAATAAATGCCTTTCCAAAACGAACGAAAATAGACGTATTCTTAATCTCTATTGTCTCAGTTGTTTTGTTTTCCGACATATAATTCCTCCTTTCTTCTAAAAAGAATTATTGTTTAATTAGCTTTGTTTATCTGTGGATCCTGGGAGCACTTCTGGAACTGTAGCTTTGGAGTTATCTCCCCATTTCCAGATATATTCCATATTCCATAAGGCTTCTCTGATTTTTCTATCAGTAGTTTTTTCATCTTCAACCACCGTTGAATAGATTCCATCAGCGCCTTGCATATAGTAGTAGTTATTTAATGTACTTGTAACGAATGGTTGTGGAATGCCAAATTCCGCCATCTTGTCTTGAGCCTTTGCAAGGTTATAAATATTTGCTGGGACTTGGTCTTTGATGGTTTCGATATATTCCATATATCCTTCGTAAGCAGGAACGTTATATGCTTCAAGGAATGATTTGTTTTGAACTTCTTTACTGGAAAGATGTTTTAATAATTTTTGGATTGGTTGATATTTGTCACTGCTAATCGCGCCGTTAATGACAAATGCTTTACAGTCAGCAAATGATCCACCTTGCATAACTGTTCCGGCTGGAATAGTTGTTCCTTCAACGTGTCTTTCTTGTAAAGTCCATGTTGGAATAGTTGCGATACCAACTTTGTCTTCACCACCCATGGCTTTAACACATGCGCCATACATCCATGCTCCACCAATAACGGATAAAGCACTACCGGTATTTAACATGGTTTGGAAACCAGAGCTATTTGGAAATGTAAATAAGTTTTGATTTGTTGTTGCATCATTAATCCATTTTAAGTTAGCAACTGTGTCATCGCCTTGAGCATATGTTTCAGTTTTCACTAAATTCTCATAAAGTTTTAATGATGTTTCTTTTGTTTGAGCATTTCTTGCTAATAAGGTGAATGAGAAGTTAAATCCATCTGAACCTTTAGAAGTAACGGCAGATGCATTTAACGCTGGATTTGCGGCGTTAGCAGCGTCAACAGCCTCTTTCAAGCCTTCGAACGTCTTAGCTTGTTCCTCGGAAATATAGGTTTTGTTGTACATTAAGAATAATGTTTGTGAAATATAAGGAACACCGAATGTATATTTGGTGCTTGTATCCTTACCATATACGGATTTAATGACTTCCTTATATGTATCTGGGTTATCAGCTTCAATTTGGGCTAATAATTCAGGGTCATTAATTCCTCTGATTAATTGCTTTTGAGCAAATTTACCAATGTTGTCATGAGCGACAGTAACAATGTCACCACAAGCAGTATTATCGGCGACGAATGGTCCAGCAATACTACCAGCATCAGAAGCAACAACTCTAATTGAATAACCAAAGTCTTGTTCTTTTTCGAATTCGTTACAAACCTTTTGATAGAATGCAACGGATTCTTCACCAACCCAAAGTGTAATTTCAGGTTTGGAACTACCACACGATGCTAATGTGCTAGTCATCATTCCGGCTGATAATACAGCCAATAAAGTTTTTCCAATTCTTTTCATATGAACCTCCTTATTGTTCACTGATTGGTTTATAAGTGTTTTTATTTATAATCATCGTTAGTGAGACATAATCTCTAAGCGTTCTACCAGTCTTTCTACTAATTAGCATGATGATAGCGTTAACTCCAATAACGATTAGGAGTGTCGCTATTTCACTTAAGAAATAGAGAGGTAATGCGCTTTCAACTAAGAGGACAAAGGCAAATCTAATTAAGACTTGCCACCACTTGGCTTGCTCTTCTTTCTTTGAAATCAAAGAAGTCATAGCAACTAATCTTCCAAGTGATGCTCTACGTTTATTTACTAGAGGAATGATTAACACAAATATCAATTCACTAGTTCCTAGTGAGGCCATTAACATTCCATAATAATTTGCTTTATATGTAATGAGATGACTTTGGTAAACACCATCATTAGAAACTGCGCTTGTGTAATTATTCTTAGCCTCAGCGGTAATGTTATCATTAGCTACAACGACATATTTCTTTCCAACATTCTCACCTTCGGTTTCGGTATAGATGATATAGCCAGCGTATGATGAGTATTTTTCTTCTCCTTCATAAACTTTATGACTGACATCATATTGAAGCGCATAGGTGTCTTGGATTCTTAACATGTCATTTCTTAGTGAGATATGATAGCCACCCCAAGGTGTCGCTAAGATGATTTGTAAGAAGAGAAATGCAGATAGAAAAACAATAAAGTAATCGACAAGACCGCTGAGAATTCTCGCCACAAGTCTTGGCTTTTGGTTATATTGTGGTTTTGGACCTTCCTCCACCACTACTTGACTGTTTTCTTCTTTAAATTCTTCCATAAATTAATTAACAAATTCTGAAGTCGTTCTTCTTATCCCAAACTTCAACATCCTTGCCTTTAACATCGAAAGAGAATTCTTGTCCATTAGAAAGCTCTAATCCTTCTGGGACAACAAGTAATAATTCTTCTTCGCCAACTTTAGCTTTGACATATTTAACGTGTCCGTAGTCTAAGAGTTCTAAAGCTGTAGCCTTAATCTCTCCTTGACCAACAACAACTTTGTCACGGTTAAAGACGTATTTATATGTTTTGGAGTAACATTCGTTACCATCAACTGAGTTGATTTTGAAACCATTACCAAGGGTGTCACTAATTTGAGTGCCACCAATAACGTAATAGAATTCAACTTCTTTTCTGTTGATATCTTTCTTAACGAATTTACCATCTAAGTGTTCATTCTCACCGATTGGTGCAAGAAGTTCTTCTTCACCATCAAACGCTTTGACTTTATCAAATTCGACATCAAACGCGTAGGTATCGCCCTCTTTTACTTTTTCATCGACCAACGCAAAGACGTAGTGATCTTCGTAAACGAGGTGAGCAAGATACTTGTCATCAACTTGTTCGACTCTCTTAACTTTGAGTTTAAGTGAGTTGCCTTTGACAATCGCTGAAGGAGCAATTTCAAGAGCTAAGTCTTTGTGACCTTCAAGTTTTGCTAAAACAGCAGCAGGTAATTTCACTTTGCCGTTTAGTACTGATAAGGTGTCTCCATCGAGTTCTGCTTTAACATAGTTAGAAGCTGGAACATCAAGAATGAGTGTCACTTGAGTTGATTTGTCAAATAAATGAATCTTGTCTTCTTTGAATCCAATAAACACAACATCATCGACCTCAACTTTTGTATTGTTGGTGTCTTTAATGATGATGGATTTACCTTCATCTTTCATGGTGAAGTCTTTCTTTTCTTCGCCAAGATTTCCGTAGATGATTGATTCATTACCAAGGTGTTCAACCGCTGTCACTCTAACTTTTAAGCCAGTGTCTTTTTCTGACAAGATGATATGATCTGGTCTAATACCAAAGATAACATCTTTTTCACCGTCTAAGTAAGAACCATGGACTTTTGCAAATGAGTCATAATTCAATACGACAGTGCTCTCATCAGGCATTAACATGTTGACTTTGTCACCTTTTCTTTGAAGTTTTACATCAAAGAAGTTCATTTGAGGTGTTCCGATAAATCCTGCGACAAATTGATTGTATGGTTTGTCATAAAGATTCATTGGGGTGTCAATTTGTTGAACATACCCTGCTTTCATAACAACGATACGTGTGCCCATAGTCATCGCCTCGACTTGGTCGTGGGTAACGTAAATGAACGTTGTTTGAAGCTCTTTGTGAAGTTTAGTAATCTCTGTTCTCATTTGCGCTCTTAACTTCGCATCAAGATTACTAAGAGGTTCATCGAGAAGGAATACTTTTGGTTCACGGACAATCGCTCTTCCTAAAGCAACACGTTGTCTTTGACCACCGGACATTTCTTTTGGCTTTTTGCTAAGATAGTCGGTGATATCAAGGGTGTTCGCGGCTTTAAGAACTTTTTCTTTAATTACGTCTTCAGGAATACGTCTATTCCTTAATCCAAACGCCATGTTGTCATAGACAGTCATGTGTGGATACAAGGCGTAGTTTTGGAAAACCATTGCGATGTCACGATCTTTTGGTTCCATATCATTTACGAGTGTGTCACCAATGAAAAGGTCGCCAGCAGTAATTTTCTCTAAACCAGCAATCATACGTAAGGTTGTTGATTTACCACATCCGGATGGTCCAACGAAGACAATGAATTCTTTATCTTTAATGTCGATACAGAAATCATTAACAGCTTTATGACCATTATCATAAACCTTATAAATATGATTTAATTTTAGTTCCGCCATAAATAGCCTCCTTTTACTAAAATTTTTACCATTTAATTTTTATTTTATGTCTTTCTAACGCCAGGGCTAATTCATTAGCATTAGGGCGATCTGCCCCAAGAGTGTAGATTTTTTGTTTCCCTGAATAGAAGACATAGAAACCATCTTTAACTTCGATACGGCTAATCTTTGTTAGCGGTATCTTGCGTCTTATTATGAATTCGTGAGAAGTGAGAATCTCGCTTTCTTCATCAAAAGACAAGTAGATAATCGCTTCTTTTAATAAGACGACAATTGATGTAATTGCGAAGATCCCAGAAAATACCCAGATAACAATTCTTAATACTAAGAGGTCTTCTATGAACACAATACCAATTGATAGTCCGATTGAGAGGACAATAACAACGGATAGGAAGATTGATAGTCCTTTAAGTGGATATGTTCTGACTACGCTTTTACTCATATGTTTTTATTTTCTTAAAACAATTGTTTGGTTGCTACCTAAAGTAACTGAGCCAGTATCAACACCACTAACGGTGCTACCAAGCTTAGAGTTGAGGACTAAAGTATATCCGCTTCCAACATTAAATGTTCCACCACCAACAGAGTGGATGACTAAATATGTGTTACTTCCTGAACGGATTTCATATTTAGCGGAAGCTGTTGAACCAGAATAAGACTTAATATTAGCAGTAACTTCTTCACGTGTATTAATGCTTAAACCTTCAATATCTTTTCTTAATTCAATTGTGTCTTTGAAGTAATTGAAGACATCCATGTTCTTACTCTTAAGTTCATAGTCCATGTTGTTAATAAAGTCGCCAACATTGTATGAGTTATGTTCGTAAATTGTTTCACCGTCTTTGACATAAGCTTTAGAACGCATGAAATCTTCGCCTTCTTGCATGAAAGCAACGCCACACGCCATTAAAACGATTGCATCAGCTTGAGTATATAAATCTTTCATGACTCTTGTTGATCCCTTGGTGTTCAATGTTAAATGATCAAAAAGAGTGTAATTATCGTGACATGAAACATAGTTAATGACTTGGCTTGGAGAAATTGTGGAAGCACTGGTCTTAAACATGCCCTTAACTCCTGCTTCGATTGCAGAGGAATATGCTAAGCCATTAATCCAGCCTTTTCCTGGGCCGTTGTCACCTTTAATTGCATTTCTAATTTGGTCATTGAACGCTCCAACAAGAACGCCATCACCGTAGAAATATTGTTTTGACAATGAGTTTTGAATGGTTTGTTGGCTATCAAGTTTATTTGGATCAGTTGTTCCTTCTAAAGGAGTTGTTCCACCTGTCCAAGGTTCACCATAAACCATCACGCTATCATAAATGGCTTTGTTGTCATTATAGACATCAATCATCACTTGGTTATCCATTAAGCCCATAAGGTCAAAACGGTATCCACTTAAGTGATATTCAGATGTATAGAATTTCACAGATTCACGAACAAATTTGTTGACCATGAATCTATTGGAAGCGAGTTCGTTGCCACAGCCAGAACCATTACTTGGAGTTCCACTAACGCTGGTGCGGTAATAATAGTTAGGAACGATTTTTTGCAAGTTGCTTGTGTCAAAACCAGAGGTGTGATTATAAACAACGTCCATATTAACGGAGATGCCTTTACTATGTAAGGCCATAACCATTTGTTTGAATTCGATGATTCTGTTATAACCATCGGATGGGTTTGTAGAATAACTACCTTCTAAAACGTTGTAATTAAGTGGATCATATCCCCAGTTGTAGTTGGTTTCAGACATCACTGTGGTATCAAGTGATTCATCAACACTTGAATAATCATAGAATGGTTGAATTTGAACATGGGTAATTCCAAGTTCTTCTAAGTGGGCTAAACCTGTTGATACTTCAACACCGTTTTCACCAACGTGTGTAGTGTCATCTTCAGTTAAACCTAAATATTTTCCTCTATGAGAAGCAGAAACACCACTATTAGGATTGATTGTCATATCTCTAACATGGATTTCATAGATGATAGCTTCGCTACCATAACTGTGTCTACCCCATGATGGTCTAGTATCACTATCCCAACCAGAGATTTGTTTATTTAATCTTGTGAAGTTAACAACCATACCTCTTTGGCCATTGAGACCAGCAGATTTTGCGTATGGATCAACAACTTCGTTTGTGCCTTTAGAATTGGTGACTGTATAGGTGTAATATTTACCATCTAGATCTTCATTGAAGGTTTTTTCAAAGACACCTTTTTCTCCTTTTGTCATTTCAGTTGAAGAAATTGGAGAACCACCATTACCAGCTTCATATAAGTTGAGTTTAACTGATTTGGTTGTTGGCGCCCAAAGTTTAAATGTTGTTTTGGATGGGTTATTTTCGTTATCGAAAGACACACCTAAATCAGTACCGGTGTAATGATATTTGTTCTTAAAGTCGTCGGTATCGAAGTATTTTGTGACTGCGACAACTTTTTCATCTGTATATGTACTTGAGAAGGCATAGCCAACAGATAATGAATCAGTAATGTCTAATGGTTCATTAAATGTAATGGTGACTTTCTTACTAGCATAGCTACCAACTGTGTAGTTATTAACAATATTTCCGTTCTTCTTAACAACTAACTTACTCGCGTTAAACGCAAAGGAATTATCGTTTGGTTTGAATGTAACAAGAACTTCGTTTAATGAGTTGAGTGTGGCGTAGCCAAGTGTATCTAAGAATGGTGAATCAGGATCGTTATAAATATTGGTCTTTCCTTGATATAAGTAAACTTCTTGAACACCACCAGGTGCTTTAGATAAGACATCAACATATCTATCGGCGTCACCATCTTTTGTCCAGTTAACAGTAGAAACGATGAAACCGATTTGGCTAGTGAAATTACCATCTTTAGCAACATCCGCTAAAGTGATATCACAAATTACGCCATAATCGTCGTATTTTGTAAATTCATACCATGCCCCATTACCACCATTAGCGGTATCCCATGACCAGATTTGCCATTTCACATAAGAAGATAGAGATCCGTCGTCATCCTTTCTTCTATAGTGGAAACGAACTTTGGTGGTTGTAGCTTCTGGCTTATCCTTATAAGTTTCAGTTTCTTTTGTATAGTTATCAACCTTTGCAGGTCCTCCATCACCACCAGAATCTCCACCACTAGAGCCATTCCCACACGAAGTGAGAAGGAGGAGCATAGTGACTGATGTTAAAATTGATAAAGTAGTTTTCTTTAGCATATTTGCCTCCTAGAAACCTGTCGCATCAAAGAACTTGTCTTTAATTGCGAGATCTTTTGATTGTTTTAATGAGTTGTCATCCCATTTTGTTAAATTAGTAATTTCATATCCTTTTTCAAATAAAGCAATAAGGAATGATGTATCAGTGAATGTATTTAAATCGATTAAGAGAACGCCATCTCTTACGGTGTAATTCTTACTCCATTGGCCTTTACTTACTCCCCAAGACCAAAGATAGATTTCATTTTCAGTAAAATATCTAGAATTCAAATTAATAACATTAAAGTATCCTTCAATAAGGGTGACTGAACGATATTTGAATTCTCTTTGGTAACTATATTGTTCGTTGCCGTACGCTAATTTGAGAGTAATGACTCCATCAACTGCGTCAGATGCTCTGATAGTGATTTCAGTTGTAGCGGATAAGTCGACAGCGGCCTTGTTATTGATTTGATATGTTCCTGTCGCATCTTGTAAATTGACAATAACTTTTAATGAATCAACAAATGAACCACCACGATTAGACACTTTGACAAATGGTCGAGCCATATTTTCAGTAGTTGTAAGAACACAAATATTTGAATCACCGAAATCAATATGAGCTCTATGACCTCTAACGACGACTTCTTTGCCAGTCATTTGGTCATAATATTTGCCATCAGAGATTTTCTTGAAGGTGACATCTTTTCCGCCTGCCACTACGTTCTTTGTGGTGTCAACGATAACAGCGGCGTGACTATTTGTGAATTCTTCATCATATCTCTCACAAATGTAGATTTCTTGTTGAGAAGAAACAAAATCATCGACATCTTTGTAGCAATAATGGAATTTATTCATAACTGCGACACTTGGTTCTTCAAATGTATAAGAACCTACTTGCGCAACAGTAAGATTATCTCTATTTGCTTGTCTAGCAAGATATAAGCCTTTCGCACCTTTTCTTGCCATCATCATCGCCCACACTCTATTGACTTGGACAGCAGCAGGAACTGTGCCAGCGTTGCAATAGTCATCATGGGATTCTCCCCAAACAACGATATGGCTAGGATCACAGTTCTTTTCATATTTTGCAGTCACAGTTAAAGAACAATCTTTGCTAACTGTTGAACGAATATAAGCATCTCTTGTTTGGTTATCAGTGACATCCATATATGGAAGATAATCATCAATTGTTCTTCCGCCTTGAACATCATCTAAGATTTCACCATAAACATAAAGATCTTCATCAGTTTTATTTGTTTTGGTTTTGTAATATGCTTTTGCAGCATCAATGACATTTGGGAAGAAGTCGCTAGCGTATTCAGGATCGGTAGGAGTCTCAATATGTTTAGCGGCATCTAATCTAAATCCATCGATACCAACATCGATACATTCTTTAAGTAAATCTAAGCTTCTTTGTTGAACAAGTGGATGAGCGGTATTTAAATCAGGTAATGCACCATAAGGATAATTTTGTGTAATCGCTCCACTTCCAGTAGCTTTTGTATTGTGGTGGAAAGTCGCTTCTTCTCCGCTAGCGTTTCTTTTCGCGTAGATTTCTGGTTCATACGCTTCAACACTTGGAGAAACAGTTGGGGTTCCATCTGCTTCTAAATGTTTTTCATCAATGTTTGCTAAGTGATTGAAAACAATATCAGCGATGATAGAAATTCCATATCTATCCGCAGCTGCGCACATCTCAATTAAGTCATCTTTTGTTCCAAGAGTAGAGTTATCAGCGATAGAGAAAGAAAGTGGTTGATAAAAACTCCACCAGTTTGGTCCACCAGATTTTGGTTGTTGAACTGGAGAAATTTGAACAGATTTAAATCCTTGTTCTGCAATTGACGCTAGGTTAGCGGTAACATCGCTAAATTTCCAACAGAAAGCATGGAAAATATTTCCATCTTTTGTAGAGATGTCGCTAAGTTGTACATCGACGTACTTCTTTTCACCTGTTGGTTCTGGTAAAGGCTGCTCGCCCGTACACGCGCTAAAAATTAAACAAACAGGTAATAGAGCTAAAAGTTTTCTAGACATATATAAAATCCTTATTAAAAATAATAACTTTTATTAAATATATTTCTTTAATTGGTTCTAGATGCCCAATTAAACAAATAGGGAGGTTTAAAAAACCTCCCATAAATGTTTATGATAAATTATGCGTTTTTTGGTGTAACGGAAACTAAATTTGTTCCACTTGCCATTTCTGGAGTAACGTTTCCACCACTAACGAAGTTTTAACGAATTCTGTGCAAACACCAGAAACATAGAATCTATCAGATGATTTTTTACCATCTTCTAATTTCATGATTTCTGCTAAAGCTTCTGCAACTGTGTATGGGTTGTTTTGTGAACCTTTTGGATCTGCAGCGCCTTTTGCTTCGATTGTGAAAGCAACGAGTTCAGCGCCAACAGCGATGTCTTCCATATCATCAGCAGCAAATGTAACTGTAACAGTGTATTCGCCAGCTTCTAATGCGATGTTGCCATCGTTACCTGTAACGACTTTTGTTTCAAGAGCGGTTGCGCCTAAAGCGATTGTCCAATCGCAGTTAACTCTGACTTTAACTTCGCCAGCTTCTGCTAATGCGATGTCACCAGAAAATGTATTGCCGTCTTTTGCTAATTTGTCATCTTCACCTGGATTCCAACTATTGAATCCACCAGCAACGTCCATTGATTCGACTGGGTTCTTTGCGACTTCGCCTTCAGCTTCGATTGTGAATGCGACGATTTCATCACCAACTTGTAAATCATCACAAGAAGATAATGTAATAGAAATGTTCCATGTAGCAGCGCCTAAAGCGATGTTGTCATCGTTTCCGCCAACTACTTTGCCTTCTAAGGCTTGTTTACCGAATGATCTCTTCCATTCACCATTAGCTCTGATTTTGATTTCAGAAGCTGCTTCTAAAACTAATTGAGCAGTGAATGTGTTTTCGTTCTTGGCCATTTCAAGAGCAGTGTCATCTGACCAATCATTGAATCCACCGATAACTTCGAGTTTTTCGACTGGATATGTTTCTGGTGCAACGTATGGATCTCTGTCGCCAGTTTTAATTAAACCGATACCACAGGAGAGGCTCATTGGACCTTGAGGTGCTTTGTAAAGAGCAAAGACAACAGTGTAAGCGCCAGCGGCTTTAGCAACTGGGTCTGTATTGTGGTCATAACCGTTATCATCGATTGTAGCGGTCATGTTTTCTGTAATCCATAAGTTGTCGGTTAAGGATTCACCGTGAGCTTCAGCTGATGGATAGTGAGTGGCTCTTTGCCAAACTTCTTCATCATCTAATTCATCACCACAAACCTTGAATGTATAAGAACCGTTAACAGTAACGATTTCTTCGCCTTCAGGTCTGGTTTTGTCGTATCCAGCATCATTAGCGCCAAGGACAACGCCTTCTAAGACATAAAGGCCTCTAACGCCTTTAGCTTCAACTTTTGCTTCTAATGCTGAATCCATTGCTGCCAATTGATTTAAAGAAACAGCTCTCATGACGTTGTAGTCTTTGACTTTCCATTCGTTTGCGACATCTTCACCATCTACTTCGATTTGGTGTTGACCAACGACTGAAAATTGTTCAAAATCCGCAACTTCGAGAATCTTGTCTTTATCGACTGGTTGCGATGGAGTACCACCTTGGTTACATGCAGCTAACATTGCGCACGCTAAACCAATGGCAAGCACGCCTAATAATTTTTTCATGCGTTTTTTTCCTCCTAGAAAAATTATTGATAATTAAATTATAGCCCAGTAAATATGTGTGTCAAGCAGGATACAATTATAAATTGATACAGCAGATTTTTAAAAAAATCCCTTATAGCCATTATGCTTGGATTATTTGAAATAATCTTGGTTTTAAAAATGGCAATAAAAACATCTTTGAATAGTATGTATAGTAAAATTAACAAAAGAAAAATATAATAAATGCACATGAAAAAAAGAAAGACATTAACAAAAGATCAAAAATTCACGATTCTTTTAATTTCTAGCAGTATTATTAACGCTGCAATTTTAGCGTTCACCATCTCGTCTTTGAATTACATGATGGACGTCAACAACTCTCTAATGATGAAGGTTTTCTTAAGCATCGCATTCTTTTTCTTAACACTTTCTTCAATTAACTTAATGCTCGTATATAAACTCTATAACTACAACAAGATTGCTTACATCAAGCACATTGTCTTTGCCGTGATATATTTATTGATTGCGGTCGCTTTCCTATTTGTTCCATATGAACCAATCCCATATTACATCTTATGTGGAACATATGTATTAACAATATTCGCTAATAGATTGCTTAAGATATTTGAAAATAAAAAGATATTTAATATTGTTTGTAACACTCTACTTTCTTTAGCGTCACTTGTAGTGGCAATTTTGCTATTCACTCTTATTGGTGAAGCTCCAGCATTATTAATATCAGGATTGGTAATGACCGCATTGATTATTATTACTGTTTCATTAGCACACATCATGGTCTTTGCGTTCTCAAGAATTCAATTAGGCGCGATGATTAAGATTTTGCGTAAGACATACGCGTTAGAAGTCTTATATGGATTAGTGGTATTAATCTTCTCGTTTTCATTTATCTTCACAATCTTCGAACCAGCCATGGAAAACTATGGCGATGCATTATGGTATTCATTCGCTATTGTCACCACCATTGGATTTGGAGATATATCAGCCACCACTACTGTTGGTAGAGTCTTGTCTGTCGTCCTCGGAATTTATGGCATCATCGTTGTCGCTTTAATTACCAGTGTTATTGTTAACTTCTATAACGAAGTAAAAAACAAAGGCGAACCAAAAGAATTAGAAAAGATAAAGGAAGAAAAAGAGGAAGAAACTTCCAAGAAAAAAAATAAGACCAAGTAAGGTCTTTTTCTTTTAATATAGTGGGTTTCTTATATGTTTAATTAAAAGTTAAACATTTAATATATTTTCTTATTTTTCTCTTTTTGCCTTGATAAACTCCGATGCCATCGAATTTCAATTCGAATCCAGTCTTCTCAAGAACTTTTATACTCGCATGATTATCTGATAACACAATGCCAAGCACTTCGTTAAGTTTTGTTTCTTTTTTAATGTAGTCTAGGAATAGGTTGACCGCTCTTGTGGCGTAACCTTTACAGGTATAAATCTTTGCGATGTGATATCCAATTTCCCAACCGTCTTCAATTTTGATTAATTGAACATACCCCATATTAGCGTTATCTTCTTGTCTCATTAACGCATAAATAAATGGGCCCGTCTCACTATCATAGAACTTAATAATTTGTTCCACCACTTCACTAGCTTCTTCTAGTGTTTCAAAGACCTCGTCAGGCACAAATCGTCTGTTGTTTTCGTCTAAAGAATTTCTCCAAACATCATAAAACATGCTGGTGTCCATGGCTTGAATTCTAATAACACTATCAGAGGCAATTATTCCATTTGACTTATTTATCATTTTCATATGCAAATACCATCAAAACAATTATATCAAACGAAAAAGAAAAAGCTGTTATTAACTCTTTTAAGTTCCTAACAGCCTTTTAAGTTATTGAACACTTTGTTGTGTCTTGTTGTTATTGCCGATTACTTTTGTTCCAAAATATCCGAGTAATAACGATTTGAGATCAACACCTAAGGTTTTGTTTAATCCTTCAAAGATTTGATCACCGTGTTGTTGAATCTCGCTAACGAGTTTTGCTTCATTACCATCCCCATACATTGTGATGCCATCGATTTGTGCTAGAGCAGCAGCGATTGGTTCGGCATACGCTCTAACGGTCTCTGGTAAGACATTGCTTTCAAGGATGAGCTTTAATGTTGCTGCATCGTTATAGTTCTTCATCGCTTCAGCTTTTGCTTTGATGGCGTCAGCTTCTGCTGTTCCTTTGGCTTCGATTCCTTTTGCTTCAGCAAGAGCGGCTTCTTTATTTGCTTCTGCTTCAATTCTTACTGCAGTAGCGCCTTCTTCACGAGCTTTTCTTTCAGCTTCTGCCGCAACAGTTTTAATCTCGGCTTTTCTTTGAGCTTCAACAAGTTCTGCTTCAGCGATTGTCTTTCTCTTGAATAATTCTGCTTCAGCAGCTTTTTCTGCTGCATATTTTTCAGCATCAGCTTTCTTATTAATGGTAGCCGCTAATTTCTTTTCTGCTAATTCAACTTCTTTGTTGCCGAGTTCAACTTCTCTTTCTCTCTTAGAGATTTCAGCATTTGTAGTCGCAACATTGATTTCTTCTTGTCTCTTTTGTTCTTGAATCTTATACGCTGCATCAGCGTCCGCTCTAGCAGTATCTGTCTTAATCTTTAATTCTGCTTCTTTAAGAGCGTATTCTGTATTCTTTTGAACAATAATGGTCTTTGCATTGACTTCCGCTTCGTTTGCTTCTTGAGCGGCTTTTGCTTTAGCAATCGCGACATCTCTATCAGCATGAGCTTTAGCAATCGCGGCCTCTTTAGAGATTTGAGAAATGTTATCAATACCTAAGTTTTCAATGACATGATTCCCATCGGAGAAGTTTTGAATGTTGAAGTTCACTAATTCAAGACCTAATTTACTCATGTCTGGAATAACATTTTCTTTAACAGCTTCTGCAACACCTTTACGATCTTGGACAAGTTGTCTAATTCCAACTGTGCCAATGATTTCACGCATATTGCCTTCAAGAACCTGCTTAACTTGTTCAATTAAGTCTTCTTGAGTCATCCCAAGAGTGGCTTCAAACGCTCTTTCAAGAAGTGCTGGATCGCTAGAGATTTTAAGATTAGCGACACCATCGACATTGATGTTGATGAATTCGTTAGTTGGAATTGATTCACGAGTCTTAATATCGACTTGGAACACTTTTAATGACAATCTATCTTTTCTTTGTAAGAAAGGAAGTTTCCAACCAGCTTGTCCTCTTAAGATTTTTCTTTTTCCTAGACCAGAAATCATGATTGCTTCATCTGGTCCGGCTTTGGTGTATGAGCAGAGTAAGAAGACAAGTAATAACACCACTCCTAACACACTGAATAAAATTGCAAGAAATAATGACATTTTCAAACCCTCCTTTATCATTACTTTTGTTCCGCCAAAAGTTTGATTCGGGAGAGCTTGGTTAATCGCTATTTCTTGATATGAATAGTGAGAATATTTTCTACTTCATCCCAGGTTGTATCAAACTTAACTGGCTTATCAGATAACGTAATACCTAACGCCTCTGAAATTCTTTTCATCAACATTGTTGATGAGATTCTAGAATAGGTCTTTTTGACAGACATTTGCAAAATGGTATATTCGTCCAAATCACCGCTTTGAACTTTCTCCTTCGTTAACGGTCTAACAACTACATTTCCTTGCTCATCTAAACCAACTTGAACACGATATGCATATTCAAATGGAACTGAGGCGATTGTGTTTAATGTAATGTTCGTGTTATAGAAGGACGCTGTTCCAACTTTTTCCTTCGAACTAAACCATTGTATTTGCATGTCTTTTTACCTCCTAGACAACTACATAATACATATAAATATTAATTAATTCAAGAAAATTCCAAAAAAATCAAATCAATTCATTTTTCAACAAAAAAGGAGAATTCATTAACGAATTCCCCTATGATAATTTAGTAATATCTAATTAAGAAACGTGGACGTTTGCAAAATACACTATCGCTGGAATTTGCTCAGTAGCATAAGGCAAATAGAACGCAAAACGAATGAGATTACTAAACTGAGAAATCTCAATTTCAAAAGTCATCCACTCATCAGTAATAATCTTGTATTTATTAGTAGATGATGAAGAGAATTCATCACTAAATTCAATACGTGTAGTCGATGAAGCTTTTGCGGAGATTGCAAATCTTGCTCCAGTATCTTTTCCTTCACTTGTGTTCCACTTTGCACTTGTCGCTGGAACATAGACATCAAAATGGAATTTTGTGTAGGCAGGATTATTAATAATATCTAAATTATGATAAATATAGTGGTCAACTTTGCCTTGGCCAGTTGGAGTATAGGCAGTGAACTTATAGGACAATTTACCGAAGAAATTACCTTTTTCATATTCTATTTGATTTGCTAATGTCTGGTTACCATTTTCAGGAGTAAACACTGTGCTTTCGTCTTCCACAACCACTTCATCAAATTCAACATCTTTTCCTAAGAGGTTTCTTCTAACTTGTTTAATTGTTTCATCAGAAATCTTACAAACTTTCTTCAAATAATATTCAATCGCCGAACATAATTGTCCGTTTTCTTGCGCGTAATTGGTGGAAATAAGCTCGTGAAGTTTTCCCCAAGCGACATAGTTAAGGGAGTCACATTCATAGATTCCTGCCATCTCACCAGTAGAAACAAAACTATTTCCACTAACACCACTACGGAATCTGTTTCCTTGAGCAGAGAATGTTGTTAATTCAAAATCTCTTGTTAAATCTTCATAAGAAACACCAAGAAGACCATTGATTAAATAAGTTAATGAACCGGTTCTATCTGCTCCAGCATTGCAGTGATAATAAATTGGATAATTAGAGGAATCGGCTAAGACATTGAAAATTGCCGCTAGCGCATTAGGAGTTGTGGTGTCAAACCCATATCTTAAATCACCTTTTCCTTGAACGATAGGAGAAAGATAATTAGGAACTAGCATTGTGTATTGGTTAAGTCCTTGCTTGATATATGTGAGTCTAGAATCAGAAATATCACTTACACCATCGCCTCTTAAATCAAGTTCGGTTTTAATGCCTAAATCTTCTAAGAATGTTTTTTTGCCATCCTCAGTGATATCTCTTAATCTTCCACCTCTAATGATTTTTCCATAAAGGACTTTGTTTCCGTCTTTAGCAGTCCATCCTCCAGCGTCTCTAACATTAGAGACTCCATCAACGAATAGAGTTCTAACTGGATAAGTGCCATCAACAATAAATCTTTCAATGGTCACTACTAATTGATCAGAACTATCTTTTACTCTCCAATAATATGTATGTCCTGGGAATAATGTTCCAGGAAGAGTTAATGGTGAATTAGAAGCAGTAAATGTCATAGGATTGGTAAAATCTTGGCTCTCAGAGACTTCAATAGTGTATGGTCCATTATCATTAGTTTTCCATGAAAGGACTTTTCTAACTTGATTATTAAATGGAGTTGATACTCTTAAAGCATTGATTTGATCTGCTTCAGTAGTCGCGGCAAGATAATTCTTAACATTATCATTTAATAAATCGTGTTCATCACGAATAGAAACATTTTCCACTTCTTCGCCTCCGTCTTCATCAGAGAATTTTTTTTCACATTCAGAGCATTCCCAATATTCAATATTTTCAAATTGAACAGCTTCATGATGTGTCAAATGGTGTTGTGTTTTTTCAATAATATATGAACCGTCAGTAATCTGGGTTTGATGATCAATTGAATATATTTTATGGCAATAAGAACATTCGGCATAGGCAATGTTCCCTTCTTCAGCGCAAGAAGCGGCTTTGGCAGGGTAATCAACGAAATTATGCTCACCATAATATCCATCGATTGAATCGAGTTCAATAGTAGCGGCTTCATCCTCAAAGTTCTTTTCACATCTACTACAGTGATAATGTTCAATGACACTTAGTTCCAAGCAATTGCGTGGAGTTGTCGCATTAACGTGTCCAATATCATGTCCCAAGGCAGGGATAACAAGTTCAGAATATGGGGTTTCTTGCTTCTTTTCGTTAAAAATCTTGTCGCAATTGGAACATGAAAAATATGCTTCGTTTCCATCTTCAGTACAAGTGGCTTCAACCTTTTGGTGATATTTATAACTATGTTCACATTGTTCTTCTGGGTCAATAGGATCTCCTCCTCCACCTCCACTATCGGAATTACTTGTGCAGCCACTCAAAAGAGAAAGACTTAGAATTAATGCGGATAAAATAAATGATTTTTTCATAAAACCAACTCCTTACTAAACTAATTTAAAGTTACCGGGATAACAAACGCTCCACAACCAGGATTAAGAGTAATAGATTGCTTATGATTATCAATTCGATAAGCGTGTTTTCCACCGTTTTGATAAACAATAACGCCATTATATTTGTCTAAGAAAGTTAATTGAATTGTGTCTGTTCCACTTGCGGTTTTTGGATCGCCATAATACATAAGAATATATGCGTATTGAGAATCACTATCTTTGAAGCAACCAATGAGTGAGTTCTTATTAACAGAGAAAGATGATAATCCAGCGTGACTATTCATCGAATTAAGTTTACTTAATTGAGTTAGGCAGGTATTTTTACTTAGCCACCCACCAGTGTCTTTACCAATAATTCCATCCCATGAGAAATGCATATATGCTTGACCGAAAGATAATACTTCGTTATTAACTTCTTTAGCGTAGTAATATACATCGCTCTTCTCTCCGGTATACATATTAACAAGACCTTCTGTTTCATTTGTGCTGTTATGAGTTGTATAACCATAATAGATGATTTCTTTAGCACCAAAAGCCAAATTGGCGTAAATTTGGAACCTTAGTTCATCCGCCATTGTAATGCCTCTATTACTTCCCTCATCCTGACATCTTGGGAAAATGAACGTTCTTAAATCGACATTATATTGTTTTGCTCGTGAGGCTAATAAATATAAGTTAGATAAGTGTGTGGACTTCACTGAATAAGTGCCATTAGAAACTTGTAAGACATATTGGTCAAAGCTAACATATCCAACAAGAGGAGCAATATGTTCAAAATAATAATCAAGATAAGCGACATAATTATTATCCGTGTAGTTTCCAGGAAGTAGATTAATAACAGGTTCACTTTCAATTCCTAAAGCCGCTGTATATTGATAATACAAAACAACAGCCGCATATAATCTTTCAAGTCCTTCAACACCAATTGGTTCATCTTGCATAAAGTTACCAACGTATTGAACTTGATAGAAATATTCGCTGTCATCTCTAAAGACACGATCAAAAATCCATGGATAATCTTCAATCTGAATATTGTTTCCGTTTGGAGTAGTTTGTCCAATTAGTTCAAAAATAATTGAATTAAGAACAATATATTTAATTCCATATTTAGAGGCAACAGACATTATTTCCATCGCGTCTCTGTCGGCTTTTTCACAAATAATGTCGAGTTTTTGGATACATTGGTTTTTGTATGATTCTTTTTGCGAACCAGTTGCTTCAAGATACAAATCATAATAAGTATTGAAGTCATATCTTGCTCCAGTTCGTCCTTCAAAAAGTGGCAAGCACTTTCTAAATCCAGCGTCATAGTAATCTTGGAAGATTTCATCAGTCGCCATAGTTGGGTTACTATCTTTCACACCATTCCAATCGGCAACTGTTGGAGAACCATATGCGTTAAACACAATATTATCTTCTGAATATAAGTAAGGAACTTCTATTCCATCAATTGTTTCAGAAGTATGAATTTCTCTATAAGTTGAATCTAAAGAAATATCAGTAAAGACAACCGAACCTTGGCTAAAGAACGACACAAATTTAAGTGAATCATTAACTCCACTAGAAATAGCGAGAATCTGATTGTTAATTGTTATTCTTCCATCTACTGAAACACTGATGTTATAAGACTGCCCATTATAAGACGTGGCATTAATTATTGAAGTATTAGAACAGTAAGAAATATATTCATCATCAACAAATAAATATTCCGCAACATTCAAATCATTATAAATAAGAATCGCATACCTTCCTTGTCCTGTAATTTGATGAGCAATAGAGCCATACACTAAGGCTTCATAATTTTCTAAATTATCTCTAACAAATTGAGGACCTTCAAAATAGCATTGACTCTCTGTTAATACATTATAGGCAATTTCATCGGTCATGCTTTCTGATTCAAAATGTAAAGAAACATAAGAACCTAAATTAAATAGTTCGCTCTTTCCGTTGGTAAATGTATCAGTGTATTCCACTCCATCACTAACAATAATGACATTGTCAAAATAAACATTGTTATGGGCGTGAACAGGATTAGAAACAAAGAAGAAATATTCTAAGCCTAGTCCAGAGAATGTATATGTAAATCTCATCCAACCATCATTAGTAGTAAATGTGTTAGATGTTCTAAGTCCTTTATAGATACTAGCGTTTTGATTTGCGTCATGACCGACACCAACCCAATATGGATCTGTGTTTGTAAATGTTATGGTCCCATCAATCTTCATATCATAGGAGATACTCGTAACGTTGTTATATGGAACTTTTGTTTTAAATGTCGCTTCATTGCCAGAAACGTTGCCATAATTATAAATATCCATTAAGACAGAATAGTCTTTTTCTGAGGCGTTAATTCCACCATTGAAGGTAATTGATGGGTCGCTCTTCTTCTTAATATCAAGATGAGCGCCAACATTAAATAAAGTGGATAGCCCATCAGTAAAGTTTTCAACAAAGACACTACCTTCAGTAAAGAAAGTAATGTTATCTAAAAGAACAGGAACATTCGTCTTTAATGGATTGAACACAAAGTGAACATATCCATCAACTGGAGTTTGAATCTCATATTCAAAATGTTTCCATTCATTATCAGTAGATAGCACTTCTCTAACAAATTGAAGTCCAGAGTAAACGTTTGTTGGGTCATCAGTAACACCAAAACCCCACCAAATTTGTTCATTGTTTGAAAGATTATTAACAATTGTTCCATCAACTTTTGCGTCATAAGAAACCTTATAAACACCTGTATAAGATGAACGTGTATATAATGTCGAAGTATCGTAATTATATGGACTAACTTCAACATAGTAGTCTTTTACTGAACGTGATAAGAATTTAGCATCGCTACTGATTAATTGAATGCTAACTGCATTTCCTAAAACTGATGAAGAATTATTAAATAAGGCTGAAGAACCGCTATCAAAATCATCAGTGTATTCAACTCCACCACTAACGATAGTGACATTATCGATATAGACATTTTTAGTAAATGTTCCAACTTCAAAAATAAAGTAAATGTATTCCGGGTCAGTTACACTAACATTAATTGCGATATGTTGGAATTCGTTTTGAGTGTTTTTGACACCGGTTGTGCACATTCCGTTATATATTCTTGCGTTTTCAATAGAGGTTGAGTGGCCAATACCCCACCATCCTGTCGCCGTTCCATCGATCTTCGCATCAAAACTAACAGAGGTGACGTTGCTATATGGTTGAGTGGTAATAAAGTTAACTTTTCCAAGTGAAGCAGAATAAGCAGGAGAATAAACAAAGGCTGCATAATTCACGTCTTCAATATATTTGTCACCAACAAAGTTGACTGTGTCAGTGGTCTTTTGATCATCAGACAAATCAATATATGTTCTACTTGGGGTAGTAATCTTTTTAACGCCGTAAAGCGAAGAGAATAAAAACCCATTCTCAAAAGTGTTATATCTAGCATCACTAATCCATGTACCAACAAATAAGTCTTTCAATTGATTTGTTATAAATGTTGAAAGAGGAATTGTTATTTCACTCCATGATTTAGAATAAACTTTAACTTTGTTTGTTAAGTCAAAAGTGCTACCAGAATACCTAACATCAAAATCACAATCGAAATTTAGGTTGCTATATACATAGAGCAATATCTCGCTATAGTTTGAAATATTTGTGGTCTTTGAAGTGCCAAAACCAATCCAGTTGTCATCAGTTGGAGTGATATTAGTAAAAGAAGAACAATATCCAGCGTTTTCATTTAAAACTGGTTCAACATCATAATTCGAATTATATATCTTTGATTGATATTCATTATTAACTGTATCGATAAGAACATCATATGATTCGTGGTATCTCTCATAAATGCCTTCTAATTTTGAAACATCATTAACATAGGTTTTAAGCTCTTCACTAGTGTTGTTATAAAGGTTATATGCTTTATCAATTTGACTGCCATCAGATATCTTAAACGCCTCAGAAAGCCCATCAATTTCATCTTGAACTGGTTTAACTTGTTTTCGATATGAAGGAATTAATCTGAAATCATTATCTTCTAAACCACTGATAAAAGAAGAGGATGGAGTGCCTTTATCAACGATTGTCCCAAGTGTTGGTCTTTCTAGAACGCTTTCATGATGAGAACAGCAGACATAATATTCTTGTATTCCATCATTTTCATATGTCGGTTCAACTCTTAAATAGTGATTCCAGGTGCATGAACTTGAATGTTCATCCGTTCCACTAGCTAAAGCAACATCATGAGAGTGCGATAAAGCTATCGCAGATGCGACAACTCCAATAACTCCTAAAAACAAAATAGATATGGTTTTATTCTTCACTAGTGCAAACCTCGTCTAAATCAAATAGTCTCATCTCTCCAGGAGCAAGCCAGAACACTTCTTTGTGTCCTTTAGAAAATGTGATTCTTAAAATACTCGCATATTTTTGAGATCCATTAACAAATGAAACCCACTTTTTGTCGCTATTAAATTCTTTATAATACGAAATGATAACAGGAAGTTTTCTATCTACCATTACATCTTTGATATATTCGTCATAAACAAATCTTTTGTTTTCATCATATATATGGCCTAGATGATAAACATTAACGAGTTCCATTTTGTTGAATTGATCTTCAAATGTTTTTTTGAAGAGATATTGTTCTCGACTCACGATATCGTACATCGGAGTTTTCTTGAGTCCATAATTTGTAAATGGAGATAAGCGATAACTATAATCTTTATCATCTTGATAGAAATAGAACCAAATAACTCCTCTAGCCCCATGAGCAAAAGCGGTCGATATTTGCCATCTAATATCATCTTCACTTGGAACGCGATACATCCAGTGTCCAACCGAAAGAAGAGAGATATAGAAGGAAGAATCGTTCTTCTTACATAAGTCATAATATTTGTCCAAACCAATGAAATAGCTATTGATTCCGGTTTCTTGATTGCCTAAATCATCTAAGCACTGGCTATATTGATCGTATCCAATAACTGGAAGTCCGGTTTCTTTTAATATCTTGCCCACTAGATTGGAATAATATTCAAAGTTTTTGTTCCCAATGTCTAAGACATGGTCACTTGCTCCAAAATATGGAAGAAGATTACCAAAAGGAACTAGTCCAGGCGTTTCTTCTTTAACAATTTTAACGGCTTTTATAAATAAATCTGTTTCTTCAGGAGAAGGTTCGTCTCCAACAAAGAAGCCGAAAGCGGCAGGATGATGACCGAAATCATCAAACGCCGCTTTAACGTCTTTTCTAAATTGTTCTTCACTGACTGAACAAAGATTTCTAAAAATAGTTCTGGTATCAGAAATGATTAACTTTAAGTTGCTCTTTTGGCATTCATCAAGAAGTTCAATTATTTCTTCTTTATTTCCGTTATGAAAATCATAAACAAAGCTCATCGGTAAATTAGATTCAGCATTAACCCAATCTTTTACCGCTTCTTTGTTACTAATAACACCAAACGGAGCGTAATTCCAAAAGCCAAATTTAATATCTTTGTTCACAGTTAAATCTTCCTATTCTTAATCTATCCAAGAACCTTCTTGGCGTTATTATATTCAACCTCTAAACAATCAATTGGTTCTTTGTCTTGTCTAAGAAGTCTATTGGTGTGATACCTATCACTATCACCTGATGGCCAATAAGAGATTTCACCAAGAATGTATTTTGGATGTTTTGATGATGCGACAAAGAGTGTGTTTTCATTTGCGAGTTGTAAAACAGTTTTACCAAATGAAGACATATTTGAATAAACACTACTCTCTGGGTTTTTGTTATATTTGAATGGACGGATATTGTTACTATACTTTGTATAAAGTTCACAAATATCTGGTCTTTGCATGAATTTTAAGAAATCGATTGCGGCTTCTTTATGAGGAGCCAAAGTAGGAATAACATATTCGGCGGTATATTCACTATCGATGATTCCTTTACCATCGTTTGTGTATCCAGGAGCATGGAGAATTTCTCCGTCTTCAGAATATTCAGGAACTTTGAACATCGCTAATTCATGCTTGCTTGGATCAATGAATTTTCTCATTTCTGTTTCAAACCAAGAACCATTAACCATCATTGCTGCTCTTCCTAAAAGCAAAGCTTTTTGTGCTTCTTGAGCGTCAATATTGATTGAGTTAGGATAAACTAGTCCGTTAGATTCCTTGTACAAATCTTTGAAGGTTTGTAGTGCGTGAAGTTTACCTGTACGATTACTAGGATTAAAGATTTCTGCACTTTCAAACTTATAGGCATCTTTCATATTTTGAATGCCTTCATACTGAGTATTAATTCCGTTTAAAAGATAATAGACATATCCATCAGCGGAGTTAGGTGAACAGAAAACAATCGGCGAAATTCCTGCTGCAGCAATTTGTAAGCATAGAGCTTTCATTTCTTCTGTAGTGTTTGGAACTTTCCATCCGTGTTGTGCAAATAGTTTCTTGTTATAAACATAGCCATTAACATTAACGAACTCTGGAACACTGACAAAGTGGTCTTCAACCACACCATCTCTCTCTGTGGAATATTTTGAATACTCAATTACGCTTTCATCACATAATTCTAAAAGCGTTTTTCCATCAGCAATTTCAGCGTTATAAACAACATCCTTTAAATCAAGCAAGTATCCTTTGATATAGTATTGAGTAATAACGTTATTTTGTCTTAAAGAATAAATATCATAGATATTCTTTCCAGATTCAAATGAGTTCTTCGCAATATTGTTAATATCAATAGAGGCATGGAGTTTGACTTTGTAATCTGGGTGTTCAGTGTGGTAGGCTTCCGCGATCTTTTCATAAACTTCAGTGCCAATACCTGCTTTCAAAAATCCAAAGTCAATGTAAGTGCCTTTGAAGTCATCTTGAGTTCCACCACAAGATGGAAGAATCATTGCTAAACTAAATAACAATGTTCCAATAAGTTTGTTTCCTTTTTTCATTTTGATTAACTCCTTTAATTAATTGGAATAATGAATCTTCCTTCACCAGGATAAAGATCAAATGTATAGTTACCACTAGAAGGGAGATCAACCACCATTTTTTGTCCAAGACGATACATAAGTAATCCTTTTGCATTATTAAAATGAAGGGTTACTTTGTTGTTGAATTTGAAGTATGGGTCTGTGTAATTAACTAGCATAAACGCATCATCGTTTGCTTCGTTTTTAAACACACCCATAAGAGCGTCACGTTCACAATTTTCAATGCTCACACGTGGATGAGAAGTAAAAGTATATTTTTCTCCTTTAAGATAAGAGAAACCAATATTCTCAATTAATTCATTTGCACACTTGTACATAACACCATCCCACTTATATTGCAAATATGCATCTTCGATTTGATGAATTTCATTATTCACAAGTTTTGCAGCGTCATATGTCCAGTTATATTCTTCTGTTTCAGTATTAAATAAAGCATAATCGGCTTCTGGGTCTGCCTGGCTCTTCGCATTTGCGTATTCATAATAAATAATTTCTTTAGAACCAAAGGCAAGTTCAGTGTAGATTTGGAATCTGAAATCAGCCGCACCAGTCATGCTTCTTGTTCCGGTAAAATCACCTTCAGCTTGGATAAATGTTCTTAAATCAATATTGTTATCCTTGCATTTTGTCGCCATAAGGTTAAGGTTTGGAACATATAAATCTTTCAAATAGCTTCCATCATCTTTATCTTCTCTAAATGGATAGAAGTCATAAGAAACAAAGCCAACTTTTGGTGCGATTAAATCAAAATAATGATCAACATATTCATAATATGAATGTCCACTGAAAGCGTCTGCGCCAGCGGTCATTGGTAAAAGATTAACAATCGGCTCACCATAAGCATTTTGTTCTGCCATATATTTTTGGTATAAATCAACTTGAACTGCGATACGATCAAGCTCGTTATAAAACGGCTCATCATGACAGAAATTACCAGCGTAAGCAGGATGATGGATATATTGGTTATTTTCATCGAACATCTTCTTAAGCACTTTGTCATATTGCTCATCAGTTAAAATGGCAGGATGGTTATATGTTGGGTCAGCGTATTGCTTAACCATTCCATAAAATGACCAGTCTCTGACATAGTATTTGATGCCAAATTGTTCCGCTAAGTCTAAAGCAATTAAGGCGTCCTCTTGCGCTTTTTGGGATAGATTTTCAATGATTTCATAGGTATCATTGCCTACTTGTCTACCAGCGCCTTCATATAGAGCAAGAATCTTTGTAAAGCCTGCTTCAGAGACTTTTCTCATATGCTCTTCAGTAAGGGTTTCTGGACTAGTTGGAGTAACTAATTTCGCTCTTGTTGGACCTGAATAAGCGGTAATATGAATTCTCTTATTAGGGTCATGCTCAAAAGCAGGGACATTTAGTTGTCCTGCATTACAAGAAGGAAGAACAAGAGTTAGAACAAATCCTATTGAAGAAATAATTCTATCTTTATTATTCATTCTTTGCTCCTCCTTTCATCTTCTTGTTTCTAACAAGATTGACGATAAATAAAGCAGCAAAGGCAACAGTAGTTGTTCCTAAAGCCGCAACCAAAATAATCCAAAGAGTGTTGTTGCTATATAATCTAACTTCTTCGCCTAAGTTAATGTCTGTGCCAGGTTCATAGATAATTGTGATTTGTGTATCAATGATTGTCTCTGGAGATTCGTTATCCGCGCAAACGTAAAGAGTTGAGGTATTTGCCATTGAGAAATCATCATATTGGAGGGTTGTCCAACCAGTGACAGTCAAAGTAAAGTAACCTTGGATTTCAAGATTCTTAATTGTGTAATATGGTTCACCAAATACTGGGTCATCCGCTCTCTTGAGGTATAAGTCTAAGTTTGTGCCATCACTAACCCATCTAATGCAAACCGCGTTTTCTTCTTTAATGTTATAAACATCAGATGCGTTTGTGTATTGAATGTCTCTAAACCATTTCGCAGGGATTCTCTTGTGTTCAACAATCATATTCTTAACAAGCTCGTTTGCATCAAGAGGAGAAGAATCTTTCTTATAGAAATTCATTCTAACTTCTTCAGTAGTTGGAACGATTTCAATATATGGCATTAAATAACTACCATATTCAGTAACATATTTGCTTTCTCTAGAGAGATCTAAACCAATCCATTTATTTGGGGCTGTATATCCTTCACCAACTCTAACATTACAAAGTTTGTAATCTAATATAAAGGCATCATATTGATATGCAGAACCAAACATCGCGTTATCAGCGCAGTTATCCCAATCAAGTTTTCCATCTTTTACTGAAATCTTTCCAGCATAACTATCAGGAATATAGAAATCTTCATGTCCTTCGTTTCCAAAGAAATCATTAGAGAAATTATGGGTGACAGATTTTGTCACTGGTACATAATAACTTGCAGATTTAATTAACACGTTATCAACATTGACTTCTTGAGCTAAACCACCAGTTACCGCAAAGCCAACATATCCAGCGTATTTTGACACTCTCATTTCTTCGTTTTCATTGTCTTCTAAAGAATATAAAAGTTCATCTTCAACATAGATTCTAAGAATTCCGTTCTTTTGAACAGAAACAGTAATATTTCTACCTTCAGAACTTGTTAATCCATCGATTGCCTTTTGAATTCTTTGTTCTTCTTCACTATTAATTAGAACACCATTTTTGAAGAGTTTTAATTCAACCTTTGTTTTGTTAAATTCTAAGTAACATCCGCCTTGAGATAAATCATAGCTAGCGTTACTTAAGCCAACAAAGAACGCGATTTTTTCACTAGAGGCTGCGGTTGATTTGAATTTAAGATTGAATTTCGCATTAATCATTTCAACTGCTGCTGCAATAGTCATATCAAGAGCAATTTTCTTTTTAGTAACAAATTTTTCTCCTTCCATTGCTTCTGGAGCAAATCTAAGAGTGCTGTTACCATCTAAAACATAAGAACCGCCATTCTTTTTGACGTATCCCAAAGGATTCTCTGGAAGTGAATCATCAAAAGAAACGAATTCTTCATTAACATTTATATTTGTACTTTCGATCACTAAATTGTCGATTGAATATCTTGCACCATTACTGGCTTGAATACCAATTTGGCAATTCCCATAATTCATAAGTCCATCTTCACTACATTTAATGGTCACAGATCTGTCAGCGTTACGACCTTCTGCTTGTGGATAAACGTAGAGAGTCATATTATTCGCATCAATTGGAACAAAGTCGAGAGTCACCCAATTTCCAATAGAACTAGAGATACCACAAACCTCAAGTAATCCAATTCCGCCAGAGGGGGCTTCTGTTCCATCATGTCTAAATAATTGTTGTCCAGTAGAGACACTATTATTTGGAGTAATTCCACTCTTATGGAAAAGAATTGACATATCATATGCATTTTGGGCCATTGAACTAGGGGTTTGGAGTTCTTTATAAAACTTAATTCCTACCCATTCATCATTCCTAAGACAGACATCAATTTTAAATAAGGATAAGCCTTGAACCATTTGTTTGGTGCCAAACATAAGTCTTTCACCATTAGTGGCTGCCGCTCCCTTATTTGTTAAATAACTTTCATTAGAATCTGATTGTCTAATGTGTCCTCCAATCGGTTCTAACCATTTTGATGGATCGTAACTTTGACGATAATTGCCATCATTAAAATTGTCATCAACAATTAGGATTTCTTTTGATCCTGCTCTTGTTGAATGATAGTTTGGACCAACCGCACTAAAAGCAATGGCAGTTAATCCAAATAGTCCGAGTAATAGAGTTAGTTGTTTTTTCATAAATATGGCCTCCAATTTATATCAATAACCAAATTTCTTTCCAACGTAATCAATAAGTTTTCTGACAAGTAAAATAACCGGGGTAGCAACAACGGTGAAAATAATACCAATTGTGGCGGCTTTTTCCTGATTACTCATAACATTGTCGTTAATCAAGAATGCGATTGTTCGAGGTGTTCCAAACGAATCACCAACGATTAATTTAACTTGAATAAATAATGTAAAGACAGTAGTAACACTACCAATGAATGCAACCGATAGTGTTGGCCAAATCATCGGGAGAATAACTTGGAATAATTCTCTAAACATGCCGACACCGTCGAGTTTAGCGTACTCAATAACTTCAGTATTGATGTTTGCCATCGCACCACCAAAAATCAAAATGTTATATCCGGTACCAACCCACAAACAATAAATCATAACAAGCATTCTTGCTAGGTTTTCATCAAGTAGCCAATCTGGCTCCTCTCCTCCTAAAGAAGTAATTAAAACGTTGATTGGACCTGAGCCAGCCTTAAACATCAATGAATACGCCATTGTATAAATAACAATAGAGATAATAGATGGTAAGAAGAATATAATTCTAAAGAATTGAGTGCCAGGTATTCTCTTAAAGAAGAAATACGCTAAAACAAGAGATATCAAAACAAGGAGCAAATCATTAAGACCAAACATCAACGAATTAAATATCGCATCTTTGTAATCAGGATATTCAGTGAATCGATAGAAGAAGTCTTGATAATTGTCTAGTCCCCATCCGTATGTACCAGTGATTGGATCAACAACTCTAAATGTCAACAAGATAGAATTGATATTTACATAAACAAAGAATATTCCAAATTGAATGAGTGGAATCGCTAACATTCCAGCGATAAAAAGCGCTCGCCTAACGTTAATCTTTTTCTTCTTTTTCTTATTCAACACTTGGACATTCATAACTTAATTATTTCAATCCTCCGTCGATAGTATTTGATAATAATTGTTTTTGGAATATAGCGTAGAAAATCAAAATAGGAACGATTGCCACGATCATTGCAGCAAATAACATCGTGTAACTACCTGTATTAACAGCTTCTGCTTTTAAAAGAGTCAATCCAACACCTAAAGTTGGATGGTTTGGATAGAACAAATATGGAATCCAATATTCGTTCCAAAATCCCAAAAATCTCAAAATAGTGAAAGTAAGGATTCCGTTCTTCGCCATTGGAATCATAATTCTAAAGAAAATTTTAAAATCACTTGCCCCATCAATCATCGCAGATTCCGCAAATGACCAAGGGATACTCTTGAAATAGCTGTGAATATATAAGAACCCACCAGTAAAGGCGCCACAGTTCATAATAATCATTCCAATAAATGTTCCAATTAATTGAATATCTGACATCAATCGATATGTAGCAGAAATAGCTGCAATGGTAGGAACAACAGAGCTAACAATAACAAAGGTGTATAAGAATTTATTTCCCGGGAATTTGTATTTTGCTAAAACATAAGCTGCACAGCAAGTAAAGAACATTGATGTGACTGTTTCAACAACCGCTAGTGAGATAGAATTCCAGAACATCTCTCCAATAGTGGCTTCGCCATCACCAATACCTGTTCCAACCTTATAACCACTAAATAAAGTAATATAATTCTCAAATGTTGGAGTCTTTGGGAAACCTGTTGAGTCATAAAAATATTCAACTTCATCCTTGAAAGAATTCATCAGCAAAAAGAAGAATGGGAAAATAAGAGACAAAGCATAGATTAGAAGCAAAACAAAAACAATACCTAAAATGATTTTTTCTCTTTTGGTTAGCAGATAAGAACGAGAATTATGCTTGCGTTTAGCTTTTTTCATAATTCAAAATCTCGATATACACAAATTATACGCCTGTAAATACATACACACAAAATAGAATTATTTTTTTTCAATTCTAATCAAAAAAATATATTGATGGGGAAAAACAATTTATAATTTGTTATATAAGAATTAATGGATTGCAAATCACTAATTTATCAACATACAGTTAACGGTCCAATTAAAGAGTGGCATCAAGGCTTAATGGTTGGAAATGGCTTTTTTGGCGCTCTGATTTATGGAGAAAAAGACATTGTTTTTTCTTTAGATAGAATTGACCTTTGGGATAACCGTTTAACACCAGAGATGAAATCAAAACAATTCACATACCACGATATGGTTCGACTCATGAAAGCCGATTGGGATGAATATTTAAGGCTGTTTGATGGTTGCTATAATCACCCATATCCGACAAAGCTTAATGCTGGATCGATTGTTTTTGATAACCAAATCTCAAAAAGAAGTAGATTTTGTGTCGATATAAAAAGAGCAGAATACAAAGTCAAATCTTTAACAGGATTATTTGACGGATATCTTGATGCGAATAAAGACGTCCTAATCATCAATTATCCAAAAGGCTTAACATTCACGTTCAAAATGCCCGAATACTTATCAAGAAAAACAAATGGTCTTTCATACCCAATTTTTAAAGAATACACCGATAAAAATTTTAGGTATATCATGCAAGAAACCCCATGTAATTATAATTACGGTATCGTTTCATATAATGTAAAGGGACAACTATTTGATACATTATTTGTAACAGTTTTTAAATCTGACGAATGCAGTTTAGAAGATGCAAAATCTCTTTTAGTATCCTATTCAAAAGAAAAAGAAATATATAAAAAAGAGCACAGCAGATATTGGCGTAGATATTTCAATCATGCATTAGTTTTTACTGGTGATGAAAAAATTGACCGAACATACAATTTCGGTCGTTATTTCTTTGCGTGCAATAGCAGAAGAAAATATCCGATGTCTTTAGAAGGTGTTTGGACTAGAAACGACGGTAATCTTCCTCCGTGGAAAGGTGATTACCATATGGATATCAATCTTCAGATGTCGTATGAATCATATATGAAGACCGGTGACTTCAAAGAAGGAAAAGTGCTGGTTGATTATTTATGGAACAATAGAACCAAATTTAAAAAGCTCGCTAAGAAGTTTTGTAATGCAGATGGCTATTTCATTCCTGGAGTAATGAGCCAAAACTGCACTCCACTAGGTGGATGGCCTATGTACGCTCTTAATCCATGTAACTCAATTTGGATTTCTTCTTCGTTTGATAACTATTATCGCTACACAGGAAATAAATCATTCTTAAAAAACAGAGCGTTTCCATTCTTTTCAAATATTGAAAAATGTATATCGTCTTTGTTAGTTGAGAAAGATGGGCACTTGCAATTTGAGTTTTCTGCTTCTCCAGAAATAAACGATTGCAACAAAAACTCGATATTAGATAGTCAAAGCAACTTTGAATTATCAACACTACACTATCTATATAGAACATTAGTCGAATATTCAAAAATCCTAGGCTTAGATTCAAACTATTATCTTGGTCGACAATCAAGCTTGAGAGATTACTTAAAAAATATAAATGGAGAAACAATGATTTCAAAAAAATTAGAGTATTCAATTTCTCATAGACATTTTTCTCATATTCTCTCACATAAGAACTTTGAAAACGTTCTACCATATGATCAATATAATCAAATATTTAAAGATTATAATAGGTTAATAAATATTGGCACAAGCGAATGGGCTGGATTCTCATTTACCGAGGCATCTTCTTTAGCGAGTTATCTGTGTTTAGGAGAAGATGCTTATAAGTTTACACATGCATTTGTGGACGGCTTTATTAACGACAACTGTTTCCACATGAATATGGACTATAATCATAAAGGATATAGTGAACTGCAATCATACGCATTTACCCTAGAAGCAAATGTTGGTTTTGTAAGATCAATCACAGATATGATGATAAGAACAAGCGGACAGATTTTAACAATTTTCCCAGCAATTGCAAAAAAATTATCGGAAAATCACGTTTATTTTAAAAAATTAACGATTTTTAATAATCACAAAGTTTCTGGTGAAATCAAACATAACAAATTGTCTTTTTCAATTAAAATGAATAAACCTGACACAATTAAAATTTTCAATAATATAGGTGAGAAATTCACATTAATTATCGACGGAACAGAAAAAGAGTTCGTTCAAAAAAAGAACGATATATTTGAAGTATCTGCACTAAAATCAATCGAGTATTTAGGTAAATAAAATGAAACACGTTTGGGCAAAAACAAATCAAAAGTTCGAAATAAAGGTTTATTTTAAATATAGGTTAACTAAAGACTGCGATATACTTAGTCTAAGTGCTGGTCCTTTTTATACAGTATTTTTCGATGGAAAGCTAGTTTCATATGGGCCAGAAAGAACCGCGGAAGGTTTTTCAAGAATTAGGAATATACATATACCAAAAGGAACAAAAGAAATTGAAGTTCTTGTTTTATCATATGGTTGCCCATCTTTAGACGCCGACTTCTTCGAACCATTTTTTGGAGCCGAACTCTACTATAAAGACCAAATTGTTGCGACTGCTGATAACTTTTTAGCGTTTGAATCATCAAAACACGATAACCGTTCTTTCAAATATAGTTTTCAAAGAGGGTTTGGAGAAAGATTTAACTTATCGAATATTAATGAACAACAGCTTATAACATATGAAGTAGAGAATCCAACGCTCATTGGAGGTATTGGCGATACTTGTTTATATAAAGAACAAAAGTTCAATCACAAAAAAGAATTTATATTTAAAGGATTTGATTCAGTTAAAATTCCTAATTATTTAAAAGATAATGACCATCCGGAATTTTATTCTTTTAATGTCGAAAAAGAGTTCGTTGATGAAATAAATGGATATATTTGTAATGAATATGAATCAGCAATTGAAAAAAGTGGTCTAATTAAATTAAAAATAAACGCTCAGGAAGATGACACCAAGATTTTTGTTGTCTTTGATGAATATCTTGATAATGGGAAATGGATATTTGGAAGATCGAGCTGTATGGATTTGATAACAGTGGAATCCAACAAAGGTCAAAACGAAGTCGTCACTTCAACTGTATATTCCCTAAAGCACTTAAGAATTCTCACAAACAAAAAATGTGAAGTCGTTCCTTCACTTATCTTAATTCAAAACGACACTATCAAAGAAATTAAAGAAACAGGAAACAAAAAGCTTGATTTAATTATTAAATCAGCAAGGGAAACATTCATTCAAAACTCCGTTGACATTTATACTGACTGCCCTGGAAGAGAAAGAGGTGGATGGCTTTGTGATGGATACTTTATGTCTATGGCAGAATCATTCTTTGCTAAAAACAATAATATAGAAAAACAATTCTTAGAAAACTTTATCATCGCTAGATATGACGAAATCGAAGAAGGTATGCTCCCGATGGTGTTCCCATCTCAAGAATCATTATTCATTCCTAATTGGTCTATGTGGTTTGTTCTTGAATTAGAAAACTATTTCAAAAAGACAAACGACAAAGAATTGGTTAATGCTGCTAAAGAGAAAATATATAAACTTATTCATTATTTTGAAAAATTTGAAAACGAATATCGCCTCTTAGAAAACTTAAATGGCTGGGTTTTTGTTGAATGGAGTGAAGCTGGAACAGAGGATTATGTTAAAGGCCTTTCGTTCCCAACAAATATGCTTTACTCATCTATGTTAAGAGCGGCTGGAGAGTTATTTAGAGATAATAATTTGTTAAATAAAGCGCAAGAAGTCGCCTCAAATATCAATAAACTATCATTTAACGGGAAAGTTTATGTTGATAACGCAGTTAGAGAAAATGGTAAATTAATTCTTCAAAAGAACCATACCAGTGAGACCTGCCAATACTACGCACTGTTCTTCGGTATTAGTAACGATAAGCGTTTCATAGAATTTATTAAAAACGAACTAGGGCCAAATAGAAAAGACACTTACACAGAAATAGCAAGAAGCAATTCATTTATAGGAAACTATTTAAGATTCCTATGGCTAAAGAGTATTGGCGAAAAAGAAAAAGTGTATGAAGAATCAATTGATTACTTCTACACTATGGCTAGTTACTCTGGAACATTATGGGAAAAGAATATTCCAACCGCTTCTTGTAATCATGGATTTGCATCCTCAATTGCGGCAATATTATTAAATTAATAATATTTTTTCATTGCATCTAAATATTTAAATAAATCAATATCAATGATATGAGTGTGGAAATGATTTGTGCATTCCTTTCCACGCTCATCTTTGTATTTAAGAATCAATAATGTCTTTTCTGCCGCATTAACTTTCTTTATCTTAATTGAATCTCTTGGACTAGAGACAAAAGAACCACTATCGATTAATTTATCTTGATAAGCATCAATTATTTCATAAGTGTATCTATGTTTCTTGTCATCTTCAGAAACAAAATAAAGATTTAAACCATCAGGATCTTCGTTCATCATCAATAAGTTCTTACTTTGACAAATCTTTACATAGTCATACGCTTTCTTTCTATTGAAGTAATAATCTAATAATGCCTCACTGACTTGTGGCCACCCATCGAGAATATTCCACCAAATAATTCCACCGTTGCGTTTATAATCTTTTCTCATCTTCTCAATGAAGTATTTCATTGCCTCAGCTTGTGAAGTTTGGCTCGCAATAGAGAAATCATTGATATTATCAAAATCATTGATAAATAAGGTTCTTACTTGATTAACCATTAAAAGAATGCGATATTCAAATGGAGATTCATAATCCTCCATTGCAACAGTTTCATGACACATATATTCTTTTGTTGGTTTCGCTTTTTTTAGTAGTCTTGAATTTGGATCTTTTTCAATTTCTCCTTCAAAGAAAGGCCATGGTTTATGAAGATATCTTTGTAAAGAATCTAAGCAGCTTAAGGAGTGATATCCTATTTCGCTTGTAAAATATGCGACAGCGTTGCCATAGAATTCGCCTTTAAAGTAATCACGAGGGCCCCAAAGATGATCTTCACTTAGCGGTTCTTTTAGATGTGCTTCTGCGTATTCATCAATATAAGGAGAAGATGGCAAATATGGTCGATAGTTATCTTCTTTCTTTAAAATGTTTGGAATCAATTCTCTAGTTAAAATGTTTGTGCTAGGACTTCTTTTATTAACCGCCCAATATTTAATCGCTAAATCATCTTCGTTGTCACCAGCCCACAAGCAAATAGATGGGTGGTTTCTTAATTTCTTAACAATGTAATTGATTTCGGTTTTTAATTTTCTTTTAAAGTCTGGTGTCTGAGGATAAGAAGCACAGCCCATCATAAAGTCGTGCCAAATAAAAATTCCTCTTTTGTCACATTCTTCATAGAACCTATCAGATTCATAAGTACCACCACCCCACACTCTAACTGTGTTGCAATTTAAATCTTCAACTGCGTTAAGGGCGACGAGCATTCTTTCATCATCAATGTGTTTGATTGCTTCAACAGGTACCCAGTTACATCCCATCAAAAATACTTTTCGGTCATTGATATAAAATTCAAAGCAACCATTTTCTTGAACAGTTGATGTTCTTTTTAATTCAACCTTACGAATTCCATATCTAAATGACTTTGTTTCAATTAGCTTACCATTTTCATAAAGTTTAACTTTAATCTTATAAAGATTAGGCTTTCCATAACCTCTAATGTTCCATAGTTTTGGGTTATGAATTTTTATTTTATTGCTCCTAGTGAAAAAAAGTTGTTTTCCACACTTACCTTCAATGATTGTTTCATAGTTACCAATCTTACGATAAGTAATATCAAATTTTAGATTAGCAGACTCTTTAGAAATATTTGCCGCAATGACATGAACGTCTTCAATAATAGGTAGGGAGTCAACTATTTCAACGGTTTTATATATTCCACCTAAAGCGGTTCTAGGTAAAATATCCCACCCAAAACTAGAAGGGCACTTTCTTATATTTAAGCTTTCGTAATTATACTTAAACGCAAATAAGTCATCGGTTATTTTATATTTTCTTCCTTCTAAAACAGATGGATAAATATGGATGATTAATTCGTTATCTTTTTTTAGATTCCTCAAGTTGAAAGAATATGAAATAAACATATTCTCTGTTTTTCCAACTAGTTCACCATTAACAAAAACATCAGCAATCGTGTCAACACCATTGATGATCAAAACTTTTTGTTTGCGATTTGAATTAAAATGAACAACATAAAATTGATGATAATCCTCATATTTGTGGTATTTCCAGATATTCGTTGATTCATATGGATGACCAAGAATATGATTTCGATAAAGTTCTAATTCCAACAAAGTTGGAATAGAAACATTATTAAAACACTGATACTTAGCAAAATCTAGATTATCAGGGTTTAAGTCAGAATCTTTTACAATGTAAAGCTTCCAGTTGTTTGTTAATGTGGTTTTCATAATGACACTCCAACGAAAAGGTCTGGCTTAAACCAGACCAATTATTATTTAAATCTATTCTTGTGGAATGAAAGTAACAAGATTTGTTTTAACATTAAATTTACTTACATCAGTAAAATCAAATGTTACGGTTTCTCCACTATTATAGGTAAGAACAATGTTATCTAAATCAAGTGTAGAATCGCTTGAATCAAATTCACCAGCAGCGAAGATGAAGACAAATCTACCTGTTCCAGTAATGTTGATAGAACCTTGATGCCACTCACCATCAGGAGTGCCGTTTCCACTAATTGTTTTCCAACAAACATTACATCCACTATCATAGACGTTTGGATTATCTTTAGTAGAAACACCAAATCCCCACCAAGAATTCTTTGTAGTGGTCAAACGATAGTCAAATGTAATATTGCTAATATCTTCAAATTGATCTACTGAAACAAATGGTGATAATGATTCGTTTGTAGAAAGGTTGATTCTTGCATAGCAATCCACTAAAACTTCTGGTTCTTCTGGTTCTTCAGGAATGAATGAAGCAGTTGTCTTAATTGGCATATCACCTAAGAAGTCAAATACTGCAGTCTTGCCATTATCATAAGTGATAATAATGTTGTCTAAATCCATTGTCGAACCAGTAGCATCAAATTCGTTAGCGGCAAAAACAAATTTAAATCTGCCTGTACCACCATTCATCGCTAGAGATACTTCTCTATGCCATTGTCCATCTGCGTTACCATTTCCAGGCATTACTTTCCAATCAACGTGACCCGGATCGGTGTCATAACATGTTGGTTCAACATATGTTGAAATGCCAAAGCCCCACCAAGCATTCTTTTTTGTTGTTAAACGATAATCAAATTGGATATTTGTGATATTTGTAAACATCTCATTTGAATATAAAGGAGATGAGGATTGCATTGTTGAAAGATTGATTCTTGCAAAGCAATTTGTTGGAGGTAAAATCTCTTCTGATTCAAGATACGCAAATTGAGCATAACGAGCGTCTTTGGTTTGAACGTATTCAAATGTTCCAGTAAATATAAATGCTTCTTCAAATGAATCGACAACAGTGCCATCTTCATATGTGATTTCAATATCATCGAAATCGAGCGTTGTTCCAGCAAAGAATTGGCCAGAATTATGAATAAGGTTAACAAATCCGCTTTCTAATGTATATGAAGCATTATATGAATGCCATTCTCCATCAAACAAGTATGACGCTGTTCTCATATTAGTGTATAAGTCATGATTATTAGCAACACCAATACCAGCCCATTTTGGTGTTCCGTGATCATCAACATCAGGAGTTTCTGCAGTAACTCTCATCTTATAAGAGACTTTAGAGATTGAATCATATTTCTTAATAGAAAATCCTAATGCATTATCACCAGTGTTTTGCTTGTCGGTTTCAATATTAATTCTAAAGAATGTATTGTCTTTTCTAACCGCATTATATTTGGCTACATCTTCATCAAATTCAAATAATGATTCTTCACCATCAAAGTTTTCAAAAGCTGTTCCATCTGCGTATGTAATAGAAATGTTATCAATATCCAACTTGCTTCCTTCAGCAAACTCACCTTTTGCGTAAACAAAGTTTGCAGGTCCGTTTTTTAAGTCAACAGAAATTGAATAAACACGCCAGTGATTATCAAAGACATATTTATCAGAAGCAAATACTGGGTTGTTATATAAAGTGTGGTCGGCATCAAATGTGAATCCAATCCATGGGGTCTTTGACTCGTCTTTTCTTCCACCACTGATTCTGGCTTTGAAAGTAATTCCTAAAATATCTTCATATCTATCTTTTGTCCAAAGAGCAGCTTTGTCTTTAGTGTCATCACCACCAACATCGATAGTAAGATATTTGTCTCCACCTTCAAGAACAGGATAAACTTCGATGCCTTCGGGTACAGTGCCTTCAAAATCTTCTTCGGCTTCTTCAATTGTTCCAACGGTTGGTTCTTCTGCTAAATAATTTTTATGAAGTTCGCAATACCAGAATTCAGCGTGTCCTGCTTCTAAATATGTTGCTTCCTTCTCCGGATAATGAATGTATGTACATCTATTTCCGTGTTCTTTAGCACTGACAGCTTCCCAATTAGCGTTAAGGACTATATCACCAGTTATTTTTGAATCAAAGTCATATGGCTCGCCATTTAATGTCCAGCCAGTGAAGAAATAAACATAATCCTCAGTAGCTGCCTTTTCAGGATCTTCAGGTTCTTCAAGTGTTTGATTATATTCAACTTCTACTGGGTCAAGGTTGCAGTCGGCAAAAGTAACTGTGTATTTTCTTGTAGAACTTGTAAATGTCGCTGTATATGTGGCGTTACCTGTAACTCTAACTACTTCTGGAGTCCAACCACTAAATTCATAAACAGTGTCCACTGTTGGTGCTTTTTCTGGGTCGTTTCCTGTGTATTCAGGCATCGCACCATATTCATATGATTGACTAGATAATTCTTCGCCATCATAATTGACAAACTTGATTGTGTAAGAGTTCTTCGTAGAGGAATATGTCGCAGTGTAAGATGCATCCTTGGTTGCAGGTGCAAGTTCAGGACTCCAACCACTAAAAGTATATGTATACTCTGCTGTTGCGTCCTTAACCGGATCATTTCCCTTGTATTCAGGCATCTTGTCTTTTTCTACTTTAGATTCCTGAAGAAGAGTTCCGTCATCGTTAAAAAATTTAATGTTGTAGTATGTTGTTTTTGGAGTACACGAAACTAACATTGCTCCTGCCATACCAGCAACAAACAATAATGAAGTTTTCTTAAAATTCATAAATGAATTCCTTTCTGCCATTATGGTTTCATATCAAAAAGCATCTATAATCGTTATAAACACTTTCACTAATATAAATATTATACAATAGTTTAATATTTTGTTTATCAATTTTCTGAGGTAATTGTATCATCCGACACAACTGTACGAGCAATATAGTCGTGAAGCGCTCTTTTGTTTTGCTTATCAATAACAAATAAAACAATTGAAACAACAATGATTCCCGAAATTATTCCTAATTGAATATAGAAATTAGTAACTAAATATAAAAGGAGAGGAATAGCAATAAAAGTTAGCGAGCGGGGTAACACTTGCCATTTTTTAATATCCTCACCCTCAAAATTAACAAGTTTAAGTCTAAATAATAATTTACCCAAAGTTTTTCCGTGTTTAGTTAATAGAGGAATTAAAACAAAGAAGACTAAGACAAAGAATTCACGTGATAGTAATGTAATTAACTGATTAGTAGAAGTTTTGGTTTTGTTAAATTCCACCATATAGTTTTGATCGAATAGATTATCAATTGCTTTCTTATACTGATGATAGGCATAACTAGTCATCTCTGCTGGAGCGTCAACATAAATCTTTTCAGTTTCATCAACAACTTCAGCTTTAATATATTTCGCATTTACTTTTCCAACTCTTGAATAATCGATTTCATCTCCAGCGGTTTTGTAATATTCAAAATAATCATATTTTGGAGATTCTCCTTCTTTAGGGAGAGATAAAACATTTTCATTAAACCAAGAGACTGTATATAAATTCCTTGGAGTTGTTTTTACTCCACCAACATCCATCTCAACATCTGCGTTTGGTGAAACAACATCCCCATTAATTGCCTTAGAGGTATCTCCCACTAAATAGGCCAAATAAAAATATGATAAAGAATCAATAATCTTAAAACCTGTTTCAGTTATATCAAAATACTCTGTTTCAGCGTATGAAATATAACTACCACTACTATCTTTTTGTGCTAAATGAGATGAAACGATATGTTTGCTCTCACCCTGAACTGCAACACTTAGTTCTGTGTTTGAATTTTGAAAGCCAGTATAGATTAATCTTGAACTGAAATAACTCAAAAACACAACAAGAGAAAAATCGATAGCAAAGGCTACGATTCTTGAAAACAAATTTGGCTTTGTGATGTTAGAACTTGTAGGTATCGCCATTAATTACTTAATAACTCCCTTTTTAAGAATGATATTTGCGTATACTGCTTCTTCACCGCTAGCAACAATGACATAGGCGCTTCTACTTCTTTCATAGAATTCATTTCTTTCAAGAAATCCAATCTTTGTGTTCTTGTCTTTCTTATTTGCTATTGCTTGATATTTTGCCCAAATTTCTGGAGTTGGATCTCCGTTTGTGGTGTTCATTAAAAGCATATTAAATTCAGAATATGTGTCTAAAGGCATCAACTCTAAAATTGCTTCAAGGAGTTCCTCTCCTCCAAGTCCATCCGCGCGAACGACTCTTTTACCATTTGTCTCGCTTGGATAATTTGCATCCGCAATGACAAGTTCATCTCCATGACCCATTTCACAAAGTGCCTTAAGTAGAGAAGGAGAAATAATTTTTGGAACATGATAAAGCATAGTTTTGACCTCGTATATACGAATAATATTATACTATTTAACTAATAAGTGTGATAACATCTTATTAGCAAAATGTTTTCGAGGTGCAAAATATGTCATCTTTAAAATTTGTTAATATTAACAAAATATATGACAACAATGTTCAGGCTGTTTTTGATTTTAACTTAGAAGTCAATGACAAAGAATTCATTGTTTTTGTCGGTCCATCAGGATGCGGGAAATCCACAACTTTAAGAATGGTAGCGGGACTAGAAGAAATCACCGACGGCGAATTATATATCGACGATAAGCTAGTCAATGAAGTCCATCCAAAAGATCGTGACATCGCAATGGTGTTCCAAAGCTATGCTCTATACCCACATATGTCTGTATATGAAAATATGGCGTTCGGTCTAAGAATTAGACATATGAGTAAAGAAGAGATTGATAAAAGAATTCAAGCCGCTGCAGAAATCCTTGGATTAAAACAATACTTAGATAGAAAGCCAAAAGCCCTTTCTGGTGGACAACGTCAAAGAGTGGCTTTAGGTAGAGCAATCGTTAGAGAGCCAAAAGTCTTCTTAATGGATGAGCCTTTAAGTAATTTGGACGCTAAATTAAGAGTTCAAATGAGAAGTGAAATCATTAAGATTCATCAAAAAGTCGGAGCAACCACAATTTATGTTACCCACGACCAAACCGAAGCGATGACTATGGCGGATCGTATTGTTGTTATGAAAGATGGCTATATTCAACAAATCGGAACTCCAGAAGAATTATATTCTCATCCAGTGAATATCTTTGTTGCCGGATTCATTGGTAGTCCATCAATGAACTTCATAAAAGTAACATATGATAAAGGTAAGATTCTTGTTGCAGATTCTTTAGAATATTCTTTGAATAAAGAAGAAATTAAAAAGCACGATAATTACTATTCCAATTTACTTTTAAAAGTAAAGAAGCAATACACTGAAAGATATTCTGAAATTGAAGAATATAACAAATCGATTGAAAACAGCAAACGTAAAAAACCAATCGAATTTGATAATGATGAAGAATTAAAAAAACATAAAGCGTTAATTGATAAAGTTGAAAGCATTATTAATGGAAACAAACACGATTTAATTCTTGGAGTAAGACCAGAAGATATCTATCTTGCAGATGACCCAAACAAAGAAAACGCTAGTAAGCCAATCGAACTAAAATGCAACTTTGTTGAACTTCTTGGTTATGAAAGAATTGTCTATACTGAAATCAAAGACGAAAAAATTTCAATTAAAGTCAACGCTAAATGGAACATCAAACAAGATGATAGCAACAAATATGTTTTCAATTTAAAGAAAACCCATCTATTCGATGAAGACACAACAGAAAGTGTCTTGTTTGAAGAAAATAAATAATATGAACGGTTATTCTCAATCAAAAGAAGGAACTAATGTTTCACCATTCATTGTTGAAATATCACAACCAAGATGTTTTTCCTTAGTAAAGGAATGGTTAGAAGCCAGTAACTTTGAGGAAATAGAACCAAATCCTGATTACTTTGAAATATTTGCAAAACAAAATGGTTTTGAATTCACCTTCACAATCAGTGAAGAAGACCATAAAGCTTTGGTTAATGTATCTGTGTATGGAAAGTTTGGGAAAACCAATAAAATATTAAGAAACACACTAAAGAATATGATTAGTTACTTTAGTAAAAAATAAGAAGCCGGAAATTCCGACTTCATTTTTTACTTGTTAACACAATCGTGTTCTTTTATGTAATCCATTAATATGTCAAGTGTTGTAAAAGCTAAACAAGTACAACAATCTGCTGCTCCATAATAAATAGCGAGTTTGCCGTTTTCACCAACTAAGACATTAGTAGGGAAGACAACATTTGGAGTGTGTCCGGTTGTTTCATATATCGCTTGTGGAGTTAACAAGAAGTTTTCACATTTATGAATAACTTTTGAAGGATCATCTTTATCAAGAACAATCGCCCCCATTGAATAGACAACATTATTAACGTTATAAAGAACACCGTGAGTAATAACGAGCCATCCTTCATCTGTTTCAATTGGAACTGGACCACCGCCACATTTAACTCCGTTCCAATTAGCCCATCCGTTTCTAGTAATGAGACGATGATGTCCCCAATATTCTAGGTCGCTTGATTCACTAATGAACATATTTCCAAACATTGACGCTGCGTTATCGCTAGGTCTAGAAAGAATCATATATTTTCCATTAATTTTTCTTGGGAACAACGCTCCATTACGACAGTTTGGAATAAATGGATATTCTAATTTTGTAAAGGTTTTAAAATCATCGGTTTTAGCAATGCCAATTGTTACTTCGTTATAGTTATCAGCAAAGATGATGTAATAAGAGCCTTCGAGTTCAACTACTCTTGGATCATAAGAATAACGGGTTTCTTCCACGGGATTACCGTTTTTGTCAACGAATTTAATTGGAGTTTCATCAATATCGAAATGAAGTCCATCTTTAGATCGACCAACGAATAGTTTATATATTCCTGTATATGTGTCGCCTCTAAAAACACCAACGAAACCATCTCCAAAAGGAACGAATCCACTATTGAATGTTCTTTCAATTGTGCGATTTACATTACGGTCAATAACAGGATTCTTGCTGTATCTCCATACAGGTAAGAAGTATCCTTCTGGTCTATCTTCCCAAGGAAGATTCTTAACGATTTTTGTGTTGATAACTTTTGCCATAACTTTTCTCCATTATTCTTTTATCCACAATATACCATTTTGTGGAACAATAACTTCTTTTTTGTTTCCATCTATATTATAGAATGTTGTCTTTTGCTCTTTGAATGAATTGTTAATCAAACAATAAGTTCTACTCTTTTCATAATATGTGCATTCAATATCTTTGTTAGATGAGAACGCTCTTTCAAGTTGAGATTCTTTATGTGATACCCATAATAAGGCTTTATATAATAATCTCGCATTATTAGAGCTATAAGGAAGGCCAGCAATATAAACTCCTCGACCTTTGAAATATTCGTTAGCGACTAATTTTACCTCACCAACATTAACATTTCTTACAAACCGATTAGAGAACTCAATATCCAGAACTTCTGTGTTGTCTAAAGCGTAAATATTCTTCATTCCTTCTCCATAATCAATATCGTCAAGTCCGTCAGTAATGAAATGCTCTTTCTTTTGGATATTGTATTTATCATTAGATAAAGTGAATCCTTTTTCCTTATCAACACCGAGAACATCTTTCAAAGCAAAGCAAGTGTCATCTTTAGTGAAAGCGGTTGGTTCTCCTACTCCAATAAATCCATGTCCATCAGCAACCCATTTTCTTAATTTCGCTATAAGAACTGGGTTATTCCAATATTTTCCACCTGAATACGCTGTCCCTTCATCACCGACATTAATGATGACATCAATGTCTGAATCAACATCATGATTAATCACATCATCAAAAGAAACGAATTTAACATTAACAGGTAATCCGCTTAATGACTCAAGCACACCTTGATATGAATAAATTTGTTGATACCATAATTCATGAGCAACCATATGTGATTGCCAACTTCTAATCTTTCCCCAGGCATTTAAAATAGCGACTGTTAAGAATGATTTTGGTTCGCATTTGCTACTCATATCATAGATATATCTAAATTCATCACATATCTCACTAACGCGATTAACAAATTTTGGGAACTTGGCAGCCAAAGAAAGATAGCCACCAAAGCCCATTCTATCTAATGGTTTTCTTAATAACGCTCTTCTAGCGGTTGTCCAATTCTTATTTAATTCCTTAACTGCATTCTCTTCATTTCCTTCAAAGAATGTATCAGGAAAGAAATATGGTAAGAATCTTCCTTCATGGATTTTAACGTGCGGAATCTCTGCGAGCATTCTCACAGTGACACCACCACCAATAGAGCCAACCACACTATCAAGATTCATATCTTTAAAATATTCACCATATGGTTCGCTACCAATCCAATCATCACCAAGGAACATCATTGCTTCTCTATTATTCTTATGAACAATATCAACAAGCCCTCTAATTGTCGATGTGACAAACTTCTGTAAGAATTTCATATAATCTTTAAATTCTTTAGAAGGTAGCCTAAATGGATTATTAAAACATCCACCATCAATAAAATCTTTAGCTTTTAATTCATAGCCGTATTCTTGTTTAAATTTTTCAAGTAAGGCTGGTGAACACGCTAAGCCATAACCAAACCAATCAACAAACTTTTCTTTTCCTTCTTCATTGAAGAAAAGTGAAAAGTTATATAGGAATGTGGTAAATCTAACAACGCTAGTTTCTGGATGTTCATCTAGCCACTTTTGCATATATTCTTTAATATATTCGGCGGTATTTGGATAGGCAGGATCATAAATGAGCTGCTTTTCACAAGTCCAATTATTAGTAATGTAATTATAAACTTGAGTTGGATGCCAAGTGATTCTTGCAAGGAAATAGACAACATATTCATGAAATGCTTTTAAATTATTAACAACAAGCTTATCGCCTTTTAATTCAAAGTTTTTAACTTCGACGTTCTCGGTTAAATCAAATACTTGCCAGTAAGACAATTTGTCAAAAGCTGGTTTAACTTGATCTGGATGATATCCACGTTGAACATCAAACGATAATTGATTATTAGTGGCAATCCGTTTAGTAGACATCAAAAAGGCACAAGGAGCTTCTTCTGGATGTTTTCTTCCCCATTCATTATCTCCTCTAACGACAAAGTAAGTATTATATACTTTATCCGCTAGTTCTCTGGCGTTTTTTGGAAGAGAAACACCATCACAATCTCTAACCGCATCAGCGCCCCATAAATCCGCAATAACTTTTGTTTCTTCAACAAAAGTCTCATCCGTTGGAATTGTTACTCTGCCTTTTCTTTTCATAGTCAAATCCTTTTTTCTAATTCCATACAAATATAGTGATATATCGGTAAATGATATTCTTGAATAGCAAAGGTCTCACTCGCTGGCGCTTTAATACAAATAGAAGATGACTTAGATAATTTGCTTTCTTTTTCACCAGTTAAAGAGATAGTTTTTAAACCTAATGATTTAGCAACCTTAATTGCATTAACAACATTCTTTGAATTTCCAGATGTTGATAGTCCAATCACTACATCGAATAGTGACTTAGATGAATAGGCAACAACTTGCTGGGCAAATATCAAATCAGGATCCACATCATTAGCAAACGCTGTGATTAAAGAACCTTGTGCCCCTAAATCAATACAAGGTATTCCTCTTTGAAGCTTTAGACCAATTTCATCACCATCAAACTCTTTGGAGATTTTAGTAAATGATTCTTGGTCAAGTGGTCTTTTGTCCATGAAGCCTTTCATTAATTCGCCAACAATATGAGCGGCATCACTCGCTGAACCACCATTTCCACAAACAAGAATCTTTCCCCCATTTTTATAACAGGCCTCAAGAGTGTCAATCGCAGACTCAATGTTTTCTTTTTGAGGAATCAGTTCTGGATATTTTTCGTATAACGTTTTCATATTATCTCCTAAAAGTATTCCTACCAAGGAAGAATACTCATCAATTTGTTCCTTTAATAACGAAGGGACAATTTTGCATACTTTCAAATTTGCTTTTAATGTTTCTTTCTTAATTGAATCAAATAGTGTTTCATCAAGAAGATCGCTAATTCTTGGATAAATGCCACCGATAACAACTAAATCAAGATTTAACGAATCAATTAGAACGCTGATGGTTTGACCCAGTTTAGTAGCAACAATATCTAATATTTCTTTACTAACTTTATCGTTATTCCTTGCCTCAAAAGCAATTTCTTTAACAGTAAATGTTTCATACTTGCTTAATGAAGTTTCTTTGTTCTTTATATATTCTTTTGCCCAGAGTGGAATATTTCCACCAGCGCAATATCCTTCAGCGCTTCCTTCTTTTCCATATCCAACTGGACCATCTTCACTTAATCGGATGTGCCCAATCTCTCCAGCCATTCCGTTATTGCCAGTAAAGAGATTACCATTTAAGATTAATCCTGCTCCTAGACCAGTTCCAAACGTAATAAACGCCATATTTTTGGAATTCTTGCCTGCTCCAAACTTGTATTCCGCTAATGCACATGCATCGGCGTCATTAAGCAAAAATACATCGCAGTGATATCGATCTTTTAAAATATCAACGATTGGAAAATTAGTAAAAAAAGGTAAGTGAGGAGGAGATTGAATAATTCCTTTTGAAACATCTAAAGGTCCGCCACAAATAACAGAAATATAATCAAATGGTTCCTTTAAAGTATTAATAGCGGTAAAAATATGTTCCATTAGTGAGTTTGCATTTTTATCGGTTGGAAACTCTATCTTTTTAATATCAGTAAAAACACCATCATAAAAAGCGTGAGTAACTGCGGTTTTTGTTCCACCAATAGCAATTCCTAAAACTGGTATTCTTTTCATAAGCTTTTAATATAGTTAACAATTAATCTAGCAAGCTTATCATGCCCTTCATCGTTTGGATGAAGTCCATCCTCAAGCAATGGATTATTGTCTGCTTTCCCCATTTCGTCTTTAAGGTCCAATATTTTAATATTGTTTTTATTAAGCACTTTATACATCACTTCTCTTATTTCTTGAAGTGTCGCTCCAGGAGCGCCATTAACTCCATTAGGGTGACGATATTCTTCGCCTTCTCGATATAACGGAATCATAAAGATTAATTTTTCTTTATCATATTTTTTTAATAATTCTTTAATTAAATAATTCATCCCGCCCGCAAATGTTCTTGGGTCTTGATCATCAATATTCCCAAGAAGACATCCGCCATTTCCATAATCATTCGTGCCGCCAAAAACAATAACGTAATCAGCGTCACTATCCATATCTTTGACTCTTCCGCCAAAGAAAAGATCCCAACTTGGGTCTGGTGATGGATTTGGTCTAATCGCAATTCTTGTTCCACTAATACCATAGTTTCTAACGACTGCGTTTAAATATTGTCCAACCTTTTCAACAAATTGATTTTTTGTACAAGTCGCAAATGCACCTTCAGTGATTGAATCACCTAAGAAATTGATTTTCATTTTTTTCGACATACTTAACTCCAAAAAAATAATCTATTTAGTTAAACTAAGGATTTAGCGATACCAATATATTAGCACAATTATTTATGATAGCGTTCACTTTTTTAAGTGAAAATAAATGCACACTTATATTTTTTATACTACTTAGTTTTATTACTTTTTTAATAGCGAAAAATGATTAATATTTCTTCGTTGCTACATAACTTTTGATTGCTATAATTTAAATGTTAAAGACTACATCAAAGAGGTATATCGATATGCATTATAATTACTACTTCGAACTATGTTCACTTATCTTCCTAACAGTGCTTGCAACTGGATACTACATGAGGAAGAAGTTTCCAATCCCAGTATTCAAATTATTTGGGGTTTGCATCGGAGTGGTAATTGTTAATGTATCGTTAAATATTGCTGGATCAGTTTTACTAGATACCCCTAATGTTTCTACCTCGGTTCACGAAGCAGTAAATGAACTTTATTACTTCACACAGGTATTCTTATCATATTTATTATTTGCGTATGTATTTTATGGGGTTGGCAAATCCTTAAAGTACTCACCTCAATATTATTTGACCACTCTTCCGTCTATCGCTTTTGGAATTATCGTTTTTTCTAACGCTGGCCATCACTTATTTTTCACATTAGAAGAATACGCTCCTGGCTTATATAACATAGCAAGAGGTCCACTATATTTCTTAATTTATGTCATAAGTGGACTCAACGTTTTCTCTACTCTTGTATACACTATTTATTTTAGAAAGAAGTTATCAAAGAAATCAGTTTTAGTGCTCTTTGGAGTTGTTGGAATCGTCTCTTCCGCTATCATCATTCAATATTGGTTCCCAGAATATTTGCTTGCGGGTTTATCCTATACCCTTTCCATGATTATTGCAGTCGTTACAGTCAATGACCCAGATGAAAAAGTCGACCGTATTTCTAAAGCATTCAATAACGATGCCTTCGTCGAATATATTAATAACCAAAGATTTGAAAGGCAAAGAAAACACTATATCGCTTTTGAAGTTGAAAGCTTTGGAATGTTTAACAAGATGTTTGGCCACTTAGCAGCCAATCAACTACTATCCACGATTAGAAAAATAGTTGAGACTATAAATAAAAAGGCTTATATCTTTAAAACTAAATCTTCAAGATTTGTAATTTTGTTAAGAAATAGAGAGGAACAAATTGAAATGGTTGATTCTCTTAAAGAGAAATTCTCTCATCCAATCTTAGTGGGCAATAAAGAGATGTCGGTCTCAATTAAGCTCTTCTACTTTGTTAATGAAGATGTCTTTAAGAACTCTGATTCATACGATGATTTTATATATCATTTATTACCAATGATAAATTTCAAAGACACTAACTACGTTGAATTAGATAAAGAGTTCTTAGATAGAATTCATAGAGATAGAAAAATAAAAGAAATATTAGAAAACTGTTTAAAGACCAATACAGGTCTATATATGGTTTATCAACCAATCTATGATGTCAAAACGAAGTCATTCAACCACTTCGAAGCTTTGATTAGATTAGCAAATAATGAACTAGGGTATGTTGGACCATCGGAGTTTGTTCCAATTGCAGAAAGCGCTGGACTTGCGAATGCGATTGATAACTTTGTTTTTGAAGAAACATGCGCTTTCTTATCGCGTAATCCACAAGTAGAGACACTCGAAATCAATATTTCTTGCGCTGAATTTTTCAATAACCCAAGTTCAAGATATATCAACACAATCGAGAAATTTAATATCGATCCAAAAAGAATATGCTTAGAAATTACAGAAACTATCGCTGTTAAATATCCAGAGAAAACAAAAGAGTTTATGGCAGATTTGGGACAATATGGTGTTCAATTCGCAATGGATGACTTTGGAAGCGGATATTCTAATATTGCAAGATTCATTGCGCTTCCATTTTCTTTAGCAAAGCTAGATAAAACATTATTAGAAGATTCCCCTAACATTAGAATCTTCCTTGATTCCGCGATTAATCTCTTTAAGAACTTAAACATCCCAATCGTTATTGAAGGTGTTGAAACTGAAGAACAACTAAAGTTAGCAAAAGAAAAGGACATAGATTATGTCCAAGGATATTACTTCTCTAGACCACTAGAAGAAGAAAGTTTAATTGACTTTTTAAAAAAGCACAGCAATTAATTTTCAACATAAATCAAAGGTGATATACCCCAAAGAATATATCACCCTTAATTTTAATTTGTTTTTTGTTATGGAATTGGGTTGGAAAATAGAACTTTAAGTCAGAGATAATTAGCCTCAGATGAAACTATAGACATTCATTGATAAGAGCAAGCATTTCATCTTACTTGTCTTTTCAAAGACATAAACGTATTTGTTAATAAATTGTTCCCAACCATTACTAGCGTTTATTACAAAACTTGTTTAGTAATAATGTCTATGAAGCGTAATTGTAAAATCCTAATCTAATATTCCTTAACAATTATTTTTAATTATTCAGCGTACACTGATGTGATTTTCCAACCACTACCAACGGCTACGCCATTACCGAGCACTTGAGTTAAGCCAAGTTGAGAGGCGGAAGTAAGTGCTGGATAACTTCCGTTGTCTGCTTGTCCATAAGCAACAGTAACTTTTGTCCATTGGCCGGAAACACAGTTGACAGTCATATTTGGATTCATGCCAGATGAACTCTTAAGCATGATTTTGAATGTGAAGTCCTCTGCAAGTGGATTGTAGATATAGAAGAAGTAATTGGTAATTGAAGAACCAAGGTCTGTTTCAATATCAGCAACATCTCTAGCTGTATCAGAGAAAGTAATCCAACATTGGTTAGCGCCAGCTGGGCATGCCCAATCATCGACTTGGATATATGCGCCATAAGTGGCATCGATACCATGACTATCGGTATGAGGAGCATTGTATCCTTTTATATCTCTGAAATAACCTGTTTGTGCATCTAATGCAACAACACCAAATGGTGCTGGATCCACTGCAGGAGAAGGTGCTACTGGTTCAGCGTAGACAGATGTAACTTTGAAACCACTACCAACGAGTTCACCATTACTGGAACACCAACGGTCAAATCCGATTTGAGTTGGATTTGTGCATTGATATGAACCCCATGCACCGTGATTGACAGAAATCTTTGTCCAAGCTTTTGATGCCAAAGAAACGGTTGCAATGTCGGTATAATGATGCTCGAATTGAAGTTTAATATCGAGAGCATTATCTAATGGATTATACATGAAGAAGAAATAATTTTTAATTTCTGCTCCACCTAATTGTAATCTTGTTTGGCTCTCTGGAAGTGCTTCGCTCTTGAAGCCTAACCAAGAACGATTTTGACCTGAATTACATTGCCAATTATCGATTTGAATATATGGACCATATGTAGCGTCAACACCTTTAGAAAGATCGAATGTTGGAGAATATTCTCTACTTTCGAGCGTTCCTCTAATTAAGTCAAGGGCTAATGGGCCATATGAAGCTTCTGGAGCTTCACTCTTAATCATAACTCTTTGTAATTGTGCTGGAGTTCCGAATAAGACTAAACCATCATCGAATGTTTCGTATGCGACTTTGCCGCCATCATAAACGATAGCGATATCATCGATATCGAGAGAATCACATGCTAAGTGACCAATTTCATTAATGAGATTAACATAACCTGTAACACTGCTAAATGCAAATGTACGATAATGCCAATCGCCATCTATTTCATAAGATTCGTTTGCATTCATATTTGTGTATTGGTCATCACCATAGGCTGATGTATTAACCGCAGCACCTTCCCAGCTCTTAGCGGTAGATCCATTTACACGTAATCTAAAGCTAACTTCTGTAACACTTGCATATTGAGCAAATGTGTAAAGTAATGCGTCATCGTCATAAATAGGATTAACTGTTAATCTTGCGAAGTTATTTTGCTTTTGTTCGCCACCAAGTCTAGCGTGTGAGGCGTCTAAACCAAATAAGCATGAATCTTCGTCGAATGTTTCAACGACAGCACCAGATGATGTTTCGATTCTGAAATCATCAACATCGATGCTACCAGCAATAACGTGATCCATATTGTAGCAAAGTTTAATGTAACCTGATTGGCCATTCATTTTTCTTGTGTAAAGATGCCATTCTCCATCGACAACCTTCGTGAAGGAGTTATTGTCTAAGCCAGACCAATCACCTAGATCGTTTGCGACACCAACAGCAAACCAAATTGAACTCATTTCATCTGCATCAGCGTCAATTCTCATCTTGAAAGTTACACTTTCAATATTTTCATAGACAGCTTTTGTGTATAACAATGCTTTGTCTTGCCATCCAATAATGTCAAGGCTAGCGTATTTGTTACCACCTTCTAATTCTGGAAGATACCTTGCATCAACAGAATCTAAGTTTTCGAAAGCTTCACCAGAGAAAGCGCCAACGTCAGAGATGTGGCCTTCAGCAGGTTCGCTTAAAACAAAGTTTCCTGGATGTGTACAACATGCCCAGAATTCTTTTGAACCGTGGGAAGCATATGTTGCGGCAACTTCGGAATAGTGGTTCCAGTGACAGTTAGCGTCATGGTCAGTAGCGTGTGTTCTAAACGCATTAATGTTACCAGAGGCTGACATCGCTAGAGCGAATCCAACAGCAATGGCCGTTGCTATGGATCCAATTCCACCAAGCTTTAATAAGCTTTTCTTTTTCATTTTTTTCTCCTTTCTAAAAAGATAAAAAACATTTAATTAAATATTTATTACACTAATGTATTTGTGTCTCTGACCACACCAATTGCATTAGATATAACCAAGGTAGCAAAAAGAAATAATTCGCATTAAAAAGAGTATATTCTTCTTATTAAAATTATCCTTATTTAACTATTATAGTATTTATTATAGATTGACTACAACTTTGAATTATAATTCACTACACCAGTGCTGATTTTTTATCAATACAAAATTATTTGTTTTTATTGTAGAACTCAGCTTTATCAGCGTACATCTTTTCGTCTGATTCTTTTAGAAGGTCTTCTAATTTAATTGTCCCTTCATCATGATAACTATATCCGATAGAGCAAGTATATTTCGTTTCAGAAACATATTTTTCAATACGTTCAATAAGTTTAATAACTTCTTCTTGAGGTGTCTTACGACAAACAATAACAAATTCATCTCCACCCATACGATACGCGGATTGTCTTGCTTTACACGCACGAGCGAAACATAACGCAAGTGTAACTAATGCTTCATCACCAGCAGGATGTCCTTCGGTGTCGTTAATTCTCTTTAATCCGTTCATGTCTAAAGACACAATTGCGGTGATGTCTTTATACGATCTACGAGTCTCAACAAAGTACGCTTGACGATTAAGTAATCCTGTTAATGAATCCTTCTTTGCTAATTCAAGAACTGTGAAGACATAGTAAATGAATAAAGAGACCGCAATGATTGTGCAGAATATTTGAGAGAACGCTGCCCCAAACACAAACGGGAAGATTAATCCAGAGGAAAGTGCTACAGCAAGGAACACAATTGGCACTATCTCAATCGCTCTTTTGTTACTTCGTTTGATTAATAAATAAATCAAAAGCACCATATATAGACCTGCAACCGCGTAAGGTAAGAATCCAAGCGGACCTCTTACTAAACTATTTTCGGCATCCAAACCAAAAACAATACCTGTAAATATTGAAACAAAGTCAATAATTAACAAGATAAAAGCAGGAATGAACACAAATAACTTTTGGTGTTTAACTAATACAACAATCAATAAAGCTAAAATAAATGGAGTTGCGCTGTATCTTATAAACATAAGAACCAGTCTAGCGGTTGAATTCTCCTGAACTGGTTGTATATAGAATTCTGAAAAAACAACAATTGATAAGGCGAATATCGATAAAAGGAGTAAGAGCAAACGAATCATTGTTCTTCTACTTGAAAATGAAGTAATGAAAAGAATGACGACAAACGCTCCTAACACTAATAACAATATCCAATTCTGTAAAAGATAATCTTTAAAAGCATCCATACAGAGTATATAGTAGCACAAAATAGCTTTTTATTCTAAAAGCAAATAAATAATTAAGATACAATCTAATTCTATTTATTTAAACCTAATAGTCAGATCCATCACTATTGATTAATTTGCCTGTAACGGATGCTCCATTACCAGCCGATCCAACAATATAACCAGGTGTAGAACCAGCACCACCAGTTCCACTAACAGTGGTACCAATCGCGTTAAGAGTGTTTGCAACATTTCCTTTAATAGTAACAGTATGTAAGCACATACAATCGCTAACATTCACTCTAGCAATACCAGAGATACCACCAGCGCCAACACTTGTTGCTGAAATGTTGCCTTTATTTGTGCATTCGCTAATTAAAGAAGTCGTTTTGTTTCCTTCTCTTAAAATTCCAGCAATACCACCAACATATGCTTTTCCAGTAACAGAGCCTTCATTAACGCATCCTGTCATTACTGTTACAGAGGTACCTCCGCCACCAGTAGCACCTAAAATACCGCCTGTTCCGTTTCCAGAACCAACAATAGCGCCTCTATTAACACAGTTAGTGATGTAGAGGTTTGCAGTAGACAAATTACCACCGCCAATTATTCCGGCAGTTCCATCAGCATTACCCGTAATGTTGCCTGTGTTTATGCAGTTAGTAATAGTTAATGTTGAACCGTTATTGACAAGTCCAACGATACCAGCATTATTACCAGAAGTTGCTGTAACACTGGCAGCGTTAGAACAATTTTCAATAACTGCTGATGGTTCAACAACAATGGCAACGATGCCACCGTTTTGTTTTGGTCCACTAATTGTGCCAGATAAAACGTGAACGTTTTGGATAGTGGCGTTCTTTGCTCTAGCAACGACTCCAGCTGCTCTTTGGGTATCAGTAGCAGTAATATCAACATCTTCCATATTAAGGTTTTTGACTGTTCCATCAGTTACTCTTGAGAATAATCCAATAGAATCATGTCCACTTAAAGTGAGGCCAGAAATTGTGTGACCACCACCATCAAAGACACCACTAAACGGCTTATCATCTGTATAACCGATTGAATTACCAAAGTTTACTCCATCAGGAACGACGATGTCGTTTGTCAATATTACAGTGTCGCCTTTATAAGAATATCCAGAGTTAACATCATCTCTAAAGTCCATCAATTCATCTAACGATGAAATATAGAATGTGTCACTATCTTCAACTTGTTCTAATTCTTCTTCGGTTAATTGAGCGTCTGTTTTTATTGTTAAAACATATCTATTATAGCTAGAAACAAAAGAGTCAATTTCATCATAATTATCACTATTATTAATCTTTGCAATTGTATCTGCTAACAAAGAAGAGATTTCGTCTGCTTGTTCATCACGATATTCATTCAAGTCGAGTTGAGTAAGGTTTTCTATTGCCTTTTGGCGATATTTTTCTATTCTCGAGGAATAGGAAACTGCATAACTAATATTATCTAAGTTATATTTAACAATAACTGGTAAAGATAATGTTAGAGACAATCCTACGAATAGAGGAATAATAAACCATTTTTTCTTCATATCATTCCCTCCCTTACTCTTGATAATTCTTAATTGCCGCTACGACAAGTGGAGCTACAAGTTTATAGCCCGCTGCTGTTGGATGAAGTTTATCAACGAAATATGAATCAATAGGAGCACCATCTTCATCACAGAAAATGGTTTCTACATCAACATAAACAAGCCAATCATGAGCATTACAAAGTTCTTGTAGTTTCTCATTCACTTCAGTAATTTTCGCTTGTCTAGCCATTGGTTTTTCGTGTGTACAGCGAGATACAGAAAGAACCACGCATTTAAAGTTTGGTACCTTTTCTTTAATACCTAATAAACAATTTGAATAGTTAGTAATGATTGTGTTAGTGGCAATACCTTCGTCTCCCGCATCAATATCATTAATACCATTCCAATAAATACCCCATTCAGGATTGTAACACGTAACTTCGTCTTTATATTGCTTGCTCCAGTTACCTGTTTGTGAGCCACCAATACCAATATCATTGATATCTTCACCTAGTTCACTGAAGTCTTCTTTATATCGGTGCCATAATTGTGTGTAAGAATGACCGAAAATTAAATATCTATTTTGTTCAATTTCTGTAGAAGATGAGAAAGTAATGTCTCCATAAAGAGCCGCACCTTTACTATCACTTCTAAGTCCATAATATAAACCAGTGAGGGGATCTTCATCTTCGTAATGGAACACTAATATATTTGAAAAATATGCGTAAATATGACTGCTATTCATAACAATCTTGCATTTCGCTGCATTACTCATGAAGTAAGGCATATATTTTTCAATTGTCCAAGAAACAACACCATTTTCAAATCTACCAAAAATGATACGGTTGTTGCTCTTAACATCTAACCAATAATATGAGAGTCCACTTTCATTTTCATAGAATTGATTGGTGGATGGTTTTGTTAATCTAAACACTAAACCAGTTCCATAATCTACACCCATAGAAATCTCTGCTTCGATTGTTCCGTTTAACGTTCCAGGAGTTTTGTTTAGAAGCATCGAGTTTCTTTCGCTAGAAACAATTAAGTGATTGTTCTTATAGAAAGATCCGGAAACAACATCATATTTATTAATCGTTTCTATTTCAGGAGAAATCGTATTCTTAGCAGAAAAACGATAATATTTAACTCCACTACTAGAAGAACTAATTCCAAATTTATCTCCCTTTAATGGATGTCTATCAATGTAAGAGAAGCAATATGCTCCATCAAAGAAAGCATGGATTGTTTTACTACTATCTCTTATTACTTTAATGGTGTGATTCTCATCTTTGTAGAATTGCTTGGTGTTAATATTCTTGACTAAAGTAGCTGTTTTGTTAGCGACTCTATATAACCCAAGACCGCCATTAATTGATACACACAAATAATAGTAGGTAATATCTTCTTCTCTAAAGAACGTTGTTTTTCCATTGTTATCGATACAGAAAGCAATACCAGCATGGTTGCTTGCATCATTGGTATTAAATGTTGCTTCAAGTTCACCATATTTAAATGTCTTGCTCGTATGATAGCTAAGCGCTCTACCGGAGGTAACAACAAAAGAGTTATTAGTGTAATTAATCGTTCCTTCGGCGGTTTGATAACAACTTGGGTCGTTATCATAAATTGTGTCATCTACATCAACCATAACATTACTAAAAACGCATCCTTTCGTTCCTGCATAGAATCCATATTTTAAATCACCTTGTGTGACAATATTATTTGAATAAATAAAGCTACCATTTAAGTAATAATCAACTGCTCCGCTTTCTTTATTAAATGCAACTGCTAAAGACGCTTCTTCTGTTATTACATCATTAAACGCTTTAACGAGTGATAATTTTGTGCCATCAAAATATGTGATTTGTAGCTTGTTCGCTAAATTAAGGCCAAATGAATAATATGATTTATTGCTCTCGTTATAGGCGAAAATCATATGATCATCATTTCCGTTATTACCACGTAAAACATTAACTTGATAGGTACCTTTATTGAAGTAATCATCAAATATTTTCACTGAGCGGCATTCTGACGCTGTATACTTGTTATCACTAAAGGTAAATGTGTTACTCAAAGAATCAAGAGTTTCTTTACCAATAACACCAAAATCTTCTTCAGTAACAGTTATATCTATTTCATCTTTAACATTTACGTTACTAGTAGAAACAACTAATTTATATTGACCTGCTAATAATTCTGAATTTAATCCAACTTCTTCCTCTAAGGAATTAAATAATTTAACTGTAAAACCATGATCTCCAAATTGAGAATAATTGATTTCAGTTTGACTATTATCATAATAATTGATTGATGTTTTTAAGGAATCTAAGTCGATTGTCTCAAACTCAACATATGATGTCTTGTCATAATTAATTTCAATGGATTCAATTAATTTTTGATTAGAATCAATTGGATCATCATAGTTTTGCAAACAAGAGTAATCAAAAGAGATAGAAGTAACTTCTAAAGAAGCACTTGCGTTATCAAAAACATAAGATCTAATTCCATTAACTTGGATAGGAGTAGAGAGAACACCGTTTTCAACAGTTAATCTTTGAACTGTGAAGTTGTGTTCGTTTGTATAAAGCTTTGCATCGAATTGGCCATTGCTCTCGCTAGTAAATGTCATAGCTACATTTGTTAGCTCTTGGAAAAACATAGAAGCACCATTGGCTTTATAGAAACTGATTGGTGAGCTATTATTACTTAATAGTGCAATGCCTTCTCTACTAGATAAATCGACTTGAGTAAATGAATAACAAGTTACTTCCATTCCACCATTCGTGGTGGCTCTTGTATGGTTTTTGTATCCTCCGCCATAAGATTCAGAACTATGGTTTAGTTTATTAAACGAAATAGTTGATGCTATTTTTTCTGAATTTGAAAAGCCTATTTTACTATTTAAATTCCTTTTGCCGATTGAATAAACGGCAATTCCCATCGTCATAACAATAGCACATGACGATATAACAATGATTTTTGATACTTTGCCCATAAATCTTTATTCCTTTTTTTATTTAATAAATTAGTAATATGTAGCAGTTGAGAAAACTGTACCTCTAGCGACATATCTATAATTATTCTTTCCTTCTTCTTCGGTAAAGTTATATTCATTAGCAATAAGAATGATTTTGTCATCAACAACTTTACATCCGCCATATCTAGCGCCAGTGTCGTTATTATAGCTAATCGCATCTTGACGAATCATAGTTGGAGCATCACCATAAGAAACAGCTCCATCACTAATAGCTAATTCAACTGTTTTATAGTAGCCACTATCACCAACACCTAATGTATTAACATATGTATCGTTAGTGGTGAAAGAAACAGCAATACGTCCATCTTTTAATAATTGAATATAAGGAGCACCACAAAGATATTTAATACCGTCATAATAAACTCCTGAGTATTTAGGATAAATAATGGCTTGTGGTGCAGTCCATGAAGTCAAGTCATGAGAATATGAAATAGCTACTCTCATCCAATAATCATTTTCGTTAGCGCCATTATGTTCAACTATCATCGCATAGTTACCATCAGAAAGCTTAATAACTGAAGGCATACCTGGACGTCGATAAGTTGAAGTACCAGTAATTGCTTTATAAACGTTTCCAACAACAAATCCCATATTAGAAATATTTACTGGTATTCTTAAAATATTTTGATAATTATTGCTACAAATGAATGAAGAATTATTTGGTCCTAATCCACCAGCCCTTGTAGTTGGTGCATCAAAAGCAATATAAATTTGTAAGGTGTTACCATCTAAAATAGCAAATGGTTCATATGCGCCTTTATTCGTTGTAGCATAGTTTTCAAAAATAATATGTCTTGTATTTAGCCAAGTTTGTCCATAATCTCTAGACTCAATTGCTCTAATAGAGGAATAATACGCTCCTTCAGCAGCGAGTTTAGTGTCTGTTCTATAGAAGATAAATAATCTCCCATCAGGTAAGCATAATGGCTCCATATTGGCCAACCATAATTTGTAATCTTCATCACCATCGTGACCAGGGACATATTCATATCCAAATCCACCTGAACTGGTTGATGTGTCTCTATTAACTAATTTTGTATAATTTCCAATTCCCTTGGTGTCAGAAATTGAGAAACGGTTCGCTAATGTTAAAATGCTCTTTCCGTTTCCAAGCATTTCAATTCTTCCATAAGCTTGGCTTAATGATGTACTTCCATTAGCGACACTTTCAGTATAATCGCTAATACCATTTGTTAATGAACCAGCAGCATCTGCTCCATTACCAGTTGTTCCTGCAATATATCCACGATGGTTTCCTCCACCAGCAGTGCCAGAAACTTCTCCTCCAACCGCGCTTAAATTCTTTGCAAAATCACTCACTCCATTTAATGAAATTGTGACGTTTTCATAACATTGACAATTAGACACATCAAATCTCGTTAATCCAACAATACCACCAGCAGAAACAGTGCTTGATCCAGTTACGTTGCCATAATTTGTACAACGCTCAATTAAAGATTCCTCATGAGAGTTTTCTCTTGCAATGCCAATAACGCCACCAGTGTATTGTGTTCCGCTAATATTGCCATAGTTTGTGCAATCGTGAATATAGTTTTTGCCAGTTCCATTAGAATTAGTTCCACCCATAATACCACCAGTAACAATACCAGAACCTTTAATGGTTCCATAATTGACACAGTCAAACATTTCAAAAGCGGTTCCGGTAGATACACAACAAGCAACAACACCACCTGTTGATGTTTTTGTACTTGTAACATCAACATAGTTAGTGCATCCATTAATAGTGTTTGTTCCAGTAATTGCAGCAATAATTCCACCATTTTGAGTGACACCGTTAATAACGCCAGATGCAGTAATTTCACTGACTAAAGAGCTTTCCATACGAGAAACAACACTCGCTCCTCTTTGAGTTGTTGAAACAACATAAACATGCTCCATATTAAGGTTAGTAACTGTTCCACCAGTAACCCCTTTAAACAAAGAAGCGGTTTCTGCATTTGTTTTAAAATGAGAAATCTTATTTCCTAAACCGTCAAACGTTCCAGTAAATGTTGATGCTCTTGAATAATCGGTTTCATCATTATTAACCACATCATTTAAATCAATATTGTCTTCTAATACAACGACACCATTATTTGAGTTTGATAAGAATGTTCTTAATTCAGAAGCACTACTAATCGCAGTATCAAATAATCCCACATAACTATCTGTAGATGATGAGGACGAAGAATGAATGTAACCAGCTGAAGCCCCACCAATAGTGGATGCCGTTACATTTGCATTTTTAATAACTGCAGATGCTGAGTTATAACAATGAGAAATTGTAACCGTTCCAGTATTACGGCTACCAAAAATGCCACCAGTGGTATTTGAAGCAGTAGAAGTAACGTTACCGTAATTCAAACAATTGATAATTTCTGTTACTCCACTATAGTTATGACCAACAATGCCACCATTTCCGCCACCACTTGTTGCGTTAACAGAAGCGCGATTAATACAATTTTTAATAACTGTTTTATTTGATCCAGCAACAATAACTCCAACTAGACCACCATTTTGTGTTGTTCCAGAAATAGATCCTGAAGTAACTTCAACATTTTCAATTGTTGAATCAACAACACGTCCCGCTAATGCAGATACTCTGTTTCCATTTCCAGTCATAGAAACATTAGCAAGTTTTAAATTCTTAACAGTTCCATTTGTCAATTTAGAGAAAAGTCCAATGGTGTTGCCTGTTGTTTTTGTCAAATTTGAAATGGTATAACCTAATCCATTAAATGTGCCAGAGAAAACCATATTTGATCCAGTACCAATCGGACTACCAAAATCAGATTGTGTTAAAGAAATATCGTTAACAACATAAATTGTTTTTCCAGCATATGAATCACCGCCATTAACAGCGTCTCTTAATGCTTTTAATTCGCTCTCATTCTTGACAGTAATAATTCCATAACTCTCAGGATATTCATTATTAGTGCCACAAGAATAAGATAAAGAGACTGATGTAATAGTTGTTTCACTATTAGCTTTAATCTTGAAATAGTTAGGTTCTTCGTTTTTAAAATTAAAAGCGACTCCAGAAGTTAGAGAAACTTCTTCAGATAGATAATCATCAAAATAAATCTCTCTACCCCAAGAATATTCTAAAGACAAGTCTCCATCAAATGTAACGGTGATAGATTTAAGCGTTCCAAGCGCGTTCTTGTATGTTTTTCCATCATCATATGCATTTAATAGATATCCACTTTTTCTTAATTTTCCAAAGTTACCACTAGAAGAAGAAGCGTTGCTATATGAAAAATCAATATAGTTACCATCGGCAGTTCTCACACTAACAAAACCACTGCTACCAGTAATAGCGTGTTCGTTATCTAAAGACAATGAATATGGAGAGTCATTCGCAAATAAAAGTGATAGACCACCATGAGAAGCAGTAGCAACTGCCACAGAAACTGTTAAGCCAGCAAATATAGCCAAACTAGTTCCGATAATTATATTCTTTTTCATTATCATAGGATTTCTTCTCCTTTATATATAAAGGGGCTGTATAAAACAGCACCCTTAATTTGTATTTATTAAATAATCTTATGCAGAATAATCACTGCCATCGGCGTTTATTAATCTGTTTCCGGTATGAGTAACAGAACTTGATGTATATGTGAATGTAATGTAACCAGCAATACTGGTTTCTGATCTATTCTTTGCGATGAACGAAGAAGTCTTTGTTTTTAAAGTAGCTTCTGAGTAACATCCACAATTAGTCACATTAATTCTTGCTTCGCCAACAATACCACAGCCAGAATTTCCACCTTTAGCTTCGACATCACCATAATTGTTACATCCATCAATAATAGACGCATTGGTTGTTGAAGCGTTTCTAATTAATCCTGCAATACCACCAACATATGTGTAGCCAGAAATCGAACCATGGTTATCACAATTCCTAATTGTCAAAACTAAATAATCTTGAACGTTATTAGTTGTAGCAATAATACCGCCACAACCATTTCCAGCAGGAGTTGAAACAGAACCATAGTTAACGCAATTCTCAATATTCATTGTAACGATGTAATCTGTGCTACTAGGTTTTGTTTGCCATCCACCAAATATGCCAGCACTATATTCGCCAACTCCAATAACATTACCTCTATTTTCACATCCGTTTAATTCGATTGTTGTCGCTGCGCCTACAGTTGCAAGATAGCCAAAGACTCCACCTAGTCCAATAACTCCACTATCTTCAGTTGTTGAGACATTGCCATAGTTGACTGAATCTTTAATTGATAAAACATTAGCAGCAGTAAATGATGATGCATAGCCAACTAATCCACCAATTGCGTTAGTGCAACTAGAAACATTGCCATAATTCTTTGAGCCATCCATTTCAAGAGCCGAACCACTAGAAGTGATTAAACCGACAAGACCGCCCATTCCAAAATCTGATCCACCGCCAGAAACGGTCGCTCTATTTATAGAATCATAAATAATGGTTTTCTTTAAGACAACAACACCAACAAGACCACCACTTTGTCCAACACCTGTAACCGAGCCACTTGATGCTTCAACATTATATAATACACCACCAGCAGATCTACCAAAGAAAGCCGCAGCACGTGTTGATGTAGCTGTTGAATTAACATTTGCTAAAGTAAGGTTTTTGACACCACCATTAGTGCAGTTTCCAATTAAAGCAACTTGGGTTGATCCTGATAATGTTAAATTAGAAATTGTATGTCCGTTACCATCAATCATTCCATCAAGTCTAGTAATAACTGTTCCAGAATTTTCAAAATCAAGATCAGCAGTTAATCTTGCGACTTTATTAGCATAATATGGGCTTGCTGCAGCGGAACTAACAAATGTGTTCCATTCAGCAACACTACTAATTTCATCTTCAATTCTTCCGCTTGCAAATATTTCAATTATTGATTGTGTTGAACCACAAATAACGCCATTAGCAGCCTTCATAGAAGTTGCTTCCACTCCGTTAACTTGAATAGATGTTGTTTTACCAACTTCACAAGTAACAATTTCAGCAGATCCTGAACCATCGGCACCACCAAGAATACCACCAGCTGTCTTTCCAGAAGTAGCTGCCGAAACATCTCCAAAGTTGTCGCATCCAATAATCTTGGTTACGCATTTTGAATAATGATATCCAACGATACCACCATTACCATTTCCACTGCTTCCAGTAACTGAAGCGTAATTTGAACAATTCTTGATAGTAAGTGAGTCGATTGCAATAGCAACCACACCACCATTTTGTTGTGTTCCCGAGATAGAACTTGTTCCAGTAACATGAACATTTTCAAGAACAGCATTTTGTGCTCTAGCAACAGCACCAGCAGCTCTTTGACCAGTGGCAGTAGCTGTAATATTTTCAAAAGTGACGTTTTTAATTGTGCCACCAACAACATTTCCAAAAGGAGCAATTTGAGTAGAGCCACTTAACGATAGATTAGAAATTGTGTGTCCTTTACCGTCAAACGTTCCTTTGAATGGATAGGTTTGGTTACTCATTGGAATGGTAATTTTATTAGTTAAATCATTATTATCAACATCAACCATTAATTCGACTGTTTGACCTTCGAAATCGGTTCCACTTGTAACAATGGTTTTAAATCTTTCAAGCATATCAGGATTGGTGAGTTGTAAATTGTCGCCTTTTTCTGATCCTGCAACGCAAGAGAATGTTAATGTAATTGAATTTAATGTAGCAGCGCCATCAGCAACAACTTTAACGTAGTTTGGATCTTCATCTAAAAAACTAAATTGTGGATTGCCGCTTGGCCAATGAATATTTCTTCTTTGATAATATGGAGAATCTGCTGCTAAAGATTCACCCCATGTATAATCAACAGCAATTTTTCCACTAACGACATCACGTTGAATTCTTTTAATACCAGATAATTTGTTGTGATTACCAGATACTAAATATGGATTAGCAATTGTTGCGCCATCTTCGAGAACGAGCTTTCCATCAGAAACAGAAACACCACTATAATCAAATTGGATTTCTGCTCCACCGCTAGTTCTAACATTCACGGATCCGCTTCCATCAGCGCCAGCCATTGATGTCGCATCTAACACAACAGTGTAAGTTGGGGCTGGGTCAGCTCTTAAACCAAAAAGATTTCCATCATTTTTGCTTAATGCAACAGCAGAAAGACTAACAGCAACGCTCGCCACCGCTAAAGAAGTAAAAAATACTTTTTTATTCATTTAAATATCCTCCTGTAATTCTTTGTAGTCAGCAAAGAAATACATAGTTCTTGATTATATATATATAATAGCCCCCACTAACTCTTTTTGTAAAGAAAATAATTTCATAATTTTTGAAACTTTTTTGAAAAAAACTGAAAAAAATTTTCATTTTTATTAAACCAGTAAAATTAAAAGAACCGAACTCGCTTGGACTTCGGTTCAATTTTTATTGATTATATCAATACTATTCAGCGGCTTTTACGTTTCCAGAAAGAGTTCCACCACTGCCTTCACTTCCTGAGTTTTCATTTGTGGCAGTAACAAATCCAGGAGTTGCAGCGTCACCGCCGATTTCATTAACATCAGTTTCGGAGACGATTAATTCTTTAGAGCTTGTTTTTAAAACAACACCATATATCACTTTACAGTTTTGAACGCTCACTCTAGCTCTACCAACAATACCTCCGGTGTAAGTACCGGTTGATGTAACATTACCATAGTTAACACAATTAAAGATTCCGCTGTCTTGTGTTGATTGTCTAATTAATCCGGCAATACCACCTGTATTGCTTCCGCCAACAATTGTTGCTTTATTTGTACAGCTGTTTATAACAACCTTGTTACTCGAATTCTTATTACTAGAACCTAAAATGCCACCATTGCCATTACCGGTTCCGGTTAAAGAACCTTCATTAACACAATTAGAAATAGTTAGTGTCCCAGAATGTAAACAGCCACAAATACCGCCATTACTTTCGCTACTAGCGGAAATAGTAGCTTTATTTGAACAATTGCTAATGGTTGTCCCTGCTCCTGTTCCTTTAATAGAAACAGCAACGATACCACCATTTTGATTAACACCAGTAATTTTGCCACTTAAAATGTGACAATTATCAATTGTTGCATCAATTGCTCTAGCAACAAAACCAGCTGCTCTTTGACCAGTTGCGGTAATATTAATATTTGCTAAATTAAGGTTTTTAATTGTGCCACCATCAACATTTCCAAAGAAAGCAATCGTATTCTTTTGAGTTTCGTTTTTAAATCCAGTAATTGTGTGACCATCGCCATCAAATGTTCCTTTAAATGGAGCTTTATCGATAGAAGCAATAGCTGAACCAAATTCAACATTAGTTAAATCAAGATCAGCGTTTAATTTAATATATTCACCTTCACAAGAATGGTAATTGGTGACGTTGCCACTTTCATCTTTGGTTCCATCCCAAACATAAGTTCTGAAGGCTTGTAAATCTTCAACAGTGTTAATTACATGAGGAAAATCACCTGTTGGTTCAATAATTCTTCCAGAAATTACTTCACCACAAATAGTGCATTCACAATAATCTTCATATCCTTGTTCTGTACTAGTAGGCTCTTGGTTTTTGACTTCGCCTGGATGATGGTTGACATGTCCATCTTCATCACAAACACAGACGTTTTTAAAAGATTTAATAGTGGCTGGATAAGAACCAACAACATAACCAACTCCATCGCCTAACGCTTTAACTGGGGTTACATTTTCTTCTTCGCCTAATCTATATACATTAGCGTTTTCATAGGAATAACAACCAGAAACTTCACCTTTATTATGTCTTCCAATAATTCCACCAACAGAACCGTTGTTTGCGTGAACATCGCCAAAATTAAGGCAATTCTCAATCTTGGCTCCAACACTACCTGTTAGATTGTTAGAGAATCCAATAATTCCACCAACACCAGCGTTAGCAATGTTTGTTTCTTCACATTGATCTGCAGAAACTTCACCATAGTTCTTGCATCCACTAATTAAAATATCGGTAGCGGTAAATCCAGATGCGCTGATAGTCGCACCAACAATACCACCAGAATTACCAGCTCCTGTAGAAGTAACTTTTGCTCTATTTATACAATTCTTAACTGAAGAGTTACTGTTAATTAAGACAGCAACTATGCCACCAATTTGTTTCGGTCCTTTAATTTCTCCAGAAATAACTTCGATATTTTCAAAATGAGAATCAACTACTCTAGCGGCAACTGCAGCTGCTCTTTGTGTATGAGTGGCAGTAATATCAACATTCACAAATTTGATATTTTTAACTGAGCCACCTTCAATATTAGAAATAAAGGCTGCTTCATCACCACGAGAAACAACTAATCCACTAATGGTGTGGTTCTTGCCATCAATATTTCCACTGAATGGATTTTTAAGTCCACCAATTGCGGTAAATGTTTTTACTTCATCGTAATCAAATGTTATATCGTTACTTAGGACAAAATATCTGCCTTCAAAGGTTTCCCCTTTAATTGTGGCGCTACTAAGTTCTTCTAAATCTTTGACACTAGCAAGAACAAACGGTTTATCTTCAGCACCATATCCTTCAGCTTCTGCTAATTTATGTTGAGATTGTTCATCATCAACTAATGTTTCATAATCGACATCTTGTCCATCTTGATTATTTTCAAAATATTTGCCACATCTTTCACACTGGAAATATTCTTTCACATAAGAAGAGAAAGTTCTTGTTTCTTCATGATGATACTTATAATCATGACCTAGAGGCTCTCCATATTCGAATGTTCTCGATGTATCGATATGAGAATGATTTCTAGAACATACATAATAATATGTTCCTGCGTGAGTGCAATCTGGTTCTTGTGCAAGATTTAAACAATGACCGTTATCATCATAGACAGGTTCTTGAACAGAATAATCGTGTGATTCATCAGCAACATTAAATGTTTCTGTTAATGAATGAGCACCACAAATACAAGAATAATAGTAGTCGTTTGATGTTCCACATCCTTCTTGTTTTGGTTGATTAACTAAGTATTCATCAGCTTCAACTCTTTGATTAAATAAGTGAGCGGCTTCTTCTCTATGTTGACATTCACTACAAACACGATAGTGATATGATTCACCTTCTTCATATTGCCAAGGGCCAAATTGGTGGTCTTCTAATTCACCATATTCAAAGCCACAAACGGCACAGACTGCTTTATGTGAACAGGTTGCTGTTCCACCACTATGCAATTCTCTTTCGGTTGTTTTGCCACATACAGTACATACTTGATAGTGATACGCTCCATCAGAAACATATTTGTATGTATGTTGGGTATGTTCAGGCTTTCCTGATCCACCTGATGCACATCCGGCTAATGCCATCCCAAAAACACTAATTAATCTAATTAGCTTAAGTTTCAATCCTTTTTTCATAACATTGTGCCTCCGCGTAAAGCTTATTTATTTAAAGAATTAATTTTTAAATTTGCGTAGCGTCCTTTTGAGCGATAGGAATATAATGATGCTGCTCCAACAACAAATGGAAGTGGGTCGGATGTATGCAATAGATGCTTGCCATCCATATAAACATCAATAACGTTGTCAACGATTGTCATCTCATAATGATGATATTCATCCAATATGGATTTATCCAATTCGATTGTTGCTAAATTATATGATTTAACATCACCAAAATTATATTTAGCGACACTAATTCTATTTGGCTTAATTTCTAAATAGTAACCTTGAATATGCGTATTCGCGTCTTTAAAGTCTTGATGTGGGACATCGCTATAAGCGTAGTTGTTTTGTCTCACCATTAGACCAATTGAGCCTTTTTCTTCAGTTACTGATTCTAATTTAATTGTACTCTCTATAGAGACATTGGTTAATAATTGCGAGGAAACATATGCAAAATTTCTTCTTCCTTCGCTAACTAATTCACCGTTCTCTAAATAATAGTTTCCAAGTTGAACATTTATTCCGTCATAATTCTTTTTAAAATCGTTCTCGTATTGGAAATCGTTATTGAAAAGGGCAAAGGAAAGAGAAACAAACGCGAATTCTTCTGATTCGTTTCTTAATTCAATTCCATGAATTCCTTTTTCAATATTTCCAAAATCAACGAATAAGCGAACTATGTCTTCCTTGGCTTCGATTTCCTTAGGAAGTTTTTTAATTCTTTGTTCGTTATCTAACGAAACACTGATAGCCTTATTTAAAGATTCTTTTGGTAATGTAAGAACAAGACCATAGTGACCAGTTTCTTTAAAATTGACATCGTACTTTAAAGAATTGCCTGGTTTTTGTAAAAGCATTCCTTTTGTTAAACAATATTCACTCTTATATTTTTCTAAAGATAACAAACCACTCCCATTTAAAAGGATAGATTGATAACTATCGTAATCAAACGCAGGAATTTCTTCTAATGCTTGCTTGATTTCATTTTGATCACTACTACCATTAGCCTCATCAGAAATTGCGCTATAACCAACAACTAAGTCTTTGTTTGAATAGCTATAGCCAATCTTTCCTCCTAATAAATTCGCTTTAACGGATACTTTTCTCATGTTGTCAAAATAAACATTAAGAACGCCATCATATGCTATTCTAATCGTGTGATTGTCTTTAGAAGAATATTCATATTTAAATGTGTTTTCTCCAAGAACGTTTTCTTTCTCATCTAAGACCTGAACAACCTTAATTTGTTTATTTTTATAATCGACAAAAACATACGAATAACACTTATTATTGATATAAGAAAATAGGTATTTTACTTCTCCACCATTAGACGAATTAAATTCACAAGTGAATCTTTTGTTACTTAATAATTTAGACAAATATAGTCCTTCCTTAACTTTTTCAAACCCTTCAAGATTATATGAATGTAATCTAGGGAAATGAGGATAGATAGAACCTTCTTTGTTATGAACAGAAGTCATAAAACCATGATTAACGAGGAGTCTATCAATATTAAATGAACGATGAGTCATTCCATCTTCATATAAAACATCAAGATTGTGATAGCAGATATAATAGCTATCTAAATCTGGCCCCATGAAATTAATCGAATGTCCTAATCCAACATGTCCTTCATCTTTGTCGCAATTCAAAAGCACAATACGGGATGGGCCTCTTTTAAATGAATCCGCAACAGTTTGAATATTTGTTTTATCTAATTTATTTGTTGTTGCATAAATAACTTGATAGCCAGGTGTTTGATAGTGACACCCAGTATATGTAATATAGTAAAAATCTCTGACTTTAGTAATTCCTGGGCCTTCTGTCCACGCACCAGTGCCATCGGTGGCTTTGATTAACGCTCCTTCGCCTAATTCTTTCATATCTTTAAATTCATGGATTGTGATACCAAACGGAGTAGCGTGAGCAAAATAAATTGACTCATCATCATCGATAAGTAATGTTCCATCAATTCTCTTGTCAATTTGTTCAGAATGAGCCTCAAATGGTCCTTCTGGAGTGTCCGCTACTAAAATACGGTGACCCCTATAAGGAGAGACGGCTTCTGGACCAGGAGAAATAATCATGTAGAACTTTCCATTAAAATAATAAACTTCTGGAGCGTATGCGTTTTGAGTATATCTTCCGTTTTCATCTTTAGGAGAAACAACATATCCTTCTGGAAGTCCTTTACCTTGGCATTTTTCCCAGTTAAGTAGGTCCTTACTCTTCCAAGCACGTAAGCCATGGTTTGTTAATCCACTAGTGGTTACATATAAGTAATATATTCCGTTATAACGCATGATATATGGATCAGCGCATCCAGTAGGAAACTGTCCTTTGACAACGCTCTTATCGAGTCCGCCTAAATCAAAATTGTTAAATCTAGTATTATCATAAAAAATAACTTGTTTATCCATAATCACTAATCCTTTATTTAGTTAATAATTTGAAATTTGAATATGAAGATTCAGATCCTGTTGCGTAAAGTCCGACCGACCCACTTGAGTAACAAAGTTCATCGTAATATGTGCTAACGAGAGTGCCGTTTACAAACAAATCAAATCTCGATCCTCTTGCTTTTAATGTGATAGTTTTTGTTTTTTTTGAACCGAAAGAGAATCTAATGTTACTAATAACCACTGAACTTCTTTCAGTTAAATCCATACGATAAAGAATCACTTTTCTAGGAGTAAAGGCCATGTAGTAGCCACGCAAATCATATTTCTTTCCAGTTGTCATATTGATATCGGTATATCCTTCAGCGTAGATAGAATAATCACCGTATTCGGTACATCTAAAAGCAATACCGCTTTCATCAGATTCTCTAAAGATGGAATCATCGCCAGTCAACTCTAAATCGACACTTAAATCGAAATCAGTAATGTTTTTGTTTTCAGTTAAAGCGATGTTTCTTCTATTAGCGAGCGAAGATATTGCTCCGTTAGTGAAATTCCAAGAAGAGTCACTACCGAATTTAAATCCTCTAACATTAGCTTCGTCTTTTAATGAGGCATTTATATATAAATCTTTTTCTGCTTTTTCGATTAATTTAAATGAAACGCAATCAAAGGAATCGTTAAGTCCTTGAATCTTAAATTGATGGACTCCTTTATTAATGTTTATCTCTCCAGCAACAACTTTAATATATTCTCCACCAGAATAATTATACGGGAGGTCTAATGTGATATTTTCTTTATCGTCAACTTCAACAATAACCGATTTTCCATTACTGTTTTTGTTAATTAAGAATTCAACCCCATAAGTCGCACTCTTCTTAAAATCAATAAGATATCTAGCGAAATCATTATGTCTTAAGGAAACATATGAAACGCTTGCAAAATCAATAACACCGGTATGAAGCTTGTCATACTTATATGATTCAACATCTTCAACTTGGTTATTCACCATATGAAGTGCTGTAGGAATATCTAAACCAGCTTGTTTAATAGCCTTGTTATCAGATAATCCACCACCAACATTAGAATATGAGGTGTGATAAATCTTTAAATCTCCACCTTTTTTATAACCAACCTTGCCTTTAACAAAATGATTATCAGCTTTAATCTTTAAAAAATTGTCAAAGAAAACATCTAATTTATCTTCGCGATAAGAAATGCGAATGGTGTGTAAATCATCATTACTATACAAATTATAGAATTCAGCAGATTTGATTAATTTGTCTTCGCCATCTTTCTTTTGATGAACACTGATTGATGATGTAGCGTCAAAAGCGATATAAGAATAGTTGCTATCATTAAGATAAGAGAAGACAAATTCACTATTTTGTCCTTTAGAAAAGTTATATTCAACTGAGTAAGAATCTTTTGTTGTTCCATCAGCGAAATAATATTCATTATTATGAATTAATCCAGTTTCATCATTAGAAGAAAACACTGCTTTATCTGGAACAATGGAATTATTTAAATTGTGTTTCGCGGTCAATAAATCGCCACTAGCAAATAATCGATCTAAATTGTAACTATGAATATTCTTTTCTGCGTCATCAATAGAATCATACGCCATATAGATACTATCTAAATCTGGACCTAAAACAGTAGAAGGATGGCCAAGCCCAACAGCGCCTTCACTCTTATCGGTATTGACCATTAATTTGTCGGTAGCGCCATATCTAAATGAATTAGCTAATCCACTTGGTGTTTCATCGTCCCATCCATCACTTACTGAATAGTTAATATGATAACTATTTAAAGTGTCATAACCGCTAGAATATAAAAGATAATATTTCCCAGCGTGAAAGAACAAAGATGGTGAATCAGTATTTAAATCAGAATATCTGTCAGTTCCGTTAATTTTAATTTCAGTATCAAGAATCGACTCCATTGATTGCATAGTGGAAATGCTGATTTGTCCTTTTCCACCTGTAATGAAAAATGGGTTATCATTTGTACCAAAGAAAATGGTGCCATCTCTTTTTGAATCTAAACTAGAACGATTAAGAGAGGTGAATGGACCATTAGGTTTTTTACTACGTAAGATAAAGTGTCCAACTCCTCCGTTATTTGATTCATACATATAGAAGTAACCATTATAGTAATAAACTTCTGGGGCTCTTGCTTTAAAGGTTGCCCCTTTATCTTTACCAACAACATAACCAGTAGGTAGTCCTTCTCCGGTCATAGTCTCCCAGTTAACTAAATCGCTACTCTTCCAACCTCTAACACCACTATCGTTGCTGTTTTCACTTGTAGAAGCATATAAATAATATTCCCCATTAAATCTCATAATAAATGGAGATGATAAACCATATTCTTCCCATTGATTTGCAATAGAAGATGCCCCATCAGCGTGGTAATCACTATATTGAGAATTGTCATAATAAGAAACATTATATGTAGCTGTAGTTCCTTTATTTTCCTCAACAGGACCATAAGAAACATTGCTGTTACATCCAGTTAAACCAACAAGCATAGAAGGAACAAACAAGAAAGAAATTAATCTATTTTTTTTCATAATGACCCCTATTCCTCAACTGCCTTAACAGACATATTACGAATCATACCAACCGCGTCAGAAGAGCCAAACGCTAATCTGCCAGCACTAATAGCAAACGCATCAACAACATTAAAGACTAAAGTTTCGCCTCTATAAACTTTGATTGAATTTCCATTAACGATGATTCGATACGATTGGAAAACGTTGTTTTTATTAGATAGCGCCTCACTTGCGAAAGTTACACCATTACCATATTGATGTTTGACTAAATCAATTGAATATTGAGATATTTCTAAGAAATATCCAATTGAACTTTCGTTAGTATCTACAACGCTTGTGACATAGTTATCACATCTAAACCCGATAGTCACAAATCCAGTAATCATAACGGCGTCAGAGAACGCAACTTCAACATCTAATTCAAAATCGGTAAATGTGTTATCACCAACATAGGCGAAAGTATTCGCGTTTTCATATGTTCTGTGGCAATGATATTCATCATCAATCAAAAAGTCTGTAACATAATAGACACCTTTTGTAGCAAAGGAATCTAAAGCATTCTCATAATTTGGAACAAATTCACTAACTTTGATTAATCTTAGAGAAACAAGTTTAAGTGTTCCTTTAGAAAGATTTTCAATCAACAATTCATTAGCGCCTTTGTTAACATTAAATTCGCAAGTCAAAGTTCTAACAAAACCACTTTCGCCTATTGTTTTTGTTTGATAAACATATTCATTGTTATTACCTAAGCGAATTCCAAGAGCGCAATTATATTTTGTAAATGAAGAATTAAACACTAACTCAACACCATATCGACCATTTTCTTTTACATCAACCAAATATCTAGCGTAGTCACGGAATGATTTCATTTCTAAATATTTGCTTCCATATAGATCATCAAATTTGTTATCTACTGCTTTTATGTTATTAGCATCAACGATTGAAGAATTGGCTTTATCATATGTCTCTGCTGGTATAATTGCTTCACCGTGTTTAAAGACATTTCGTTGGACTTCTTCAGCGGTTTTTTCACTAAATAACGTCTTTTCAACAACAGAATTTGAATTGTATTTAAATCCAAATTTGTTAGCCACAAATGATTTTGGTTCTTCATCAAGAAGTGTCATATCATCTAATTGAATACGAAGCTTTTCATCTTTAATGACTTTAACAATGTGGTTATCGTTATAAACATTTACTTCATTAACAACGAATGATAATCCATTTTCTCTAACTACTAGAGAGGCTTTCTTGTTTTCTTTATCAATGGACACCACATAAGTATTGTTGTTTGATTTATAGCCAACATAAATTTCATCAATGTCTTTAAAATAAGACACCAATGTATATTTGTCTCCTAAATCATCAGTAGTAAATCTCTTTTCTTCTCCAGTATAAGAAAGGTTGATTTCACTTAATTCTTGCCTTTCTAAGATAGAATCGGTTTCTCGATGTGCGAAAGCAATATTCGCGCCTGAATAATAAAGTGGAGAAATATTGAAATGTCTAACTCCGTCCTTATCCATCGATGAATAATAGCCGTAATAAGAAAGCATATCTTGGCCTTCAACGATTCCTAAGTCGCCAAGAGCCACATCTCCGTTTTGATAGTTGGTATTAATTAATAGCGGTTCCTTCTTTTGGTTAAAGAAGGATTCCGCTAATTTATTTGCTGAAGAATAATCAGGATTAACCGCACTAACAACATTGCTTCTATACGATAAGTAGTTCTCGCTTTGTAATGAATAAGTTAAAAAACATATTCCATCAATATCAATTAAAGAAGGGTTAGTAACAGGATTAGTTGCGCCTTTATATTCATCAGTAACAGTCGCATTTATTTGAGTTCTTGTACTGTAATCGATTTCGTTGATCGATTTCATTTCATATAAATAGGCACCTGTTTCTCCTCCACTAACAAAATAGATTTTTGATGATGGAGAAACAAAAATTGATCCGGTATATATTCGAGAATAATTCAAATCACATTCATAAACGAATGGTCCTTCAGGAGAAGAAGATTTAAACATCTTGTATCCTTTTGGAGTAGAGAAATATAAGTGGAATTCATCTTCATAATAAACAACTCTAGGGTTTTTAGCTGCGAATGTTTCTTTAACTTTTCTTGTAACATATCCAGCGCTATTAAGAGAATCAATAATAGACCAATTTATTAAATCTTTCGACTTATATGCTTTAATGCCCACGTTGTTATCAGGAGTTGACTGATATAAATAATATGAATCTTTATATTTGAAAATTGATGGGGAGTGAATTCCGTAACCACTCCATTGAGCCGGGAGATCATTAAAACTATTATTAGAATAATAATTAGGCACATACCCATCTAAGTTGAGTGGAGCAACAGCTTCACTACCATCTTCTGGAAGAGCCACCGAGCCTGGTCTTGGTGTTGTTTCACTATCATCAGGGAAAGAGACATCGTCCATTGTTGCTGGAGTATCTTCTTTATAACTATCTGCATTTTGATTACATCCAACAACCATAACTAAGGATGCAAGAACGAATAATAAACGACTTTTTTTCATATTCTTACTCCTTAACTTAAACTAATGTAATTGGCTTGATTGGAAAATGTTCCAACAGTCTTTACAAACTTATTATTTTTATAAATCCAACCATCACCGCTGGATGTGTAGAATCTAATTGTTGTCTTAGATGTTTCACTTACTTCATAAACAAGCATTGAAATAGGACTTGATTTGCTAAGTGTCACATTATTAGGAGCACCAGCAATAATAGCTAATTCTTCATATGTGAAATGGAGTTTATAAACAAAGCATCCTTTTTCATTGATTGCTTCATAGTTTTTGCTATCTAATTTTTGGGCATCGATAATAAAGTTTTTAGCGGTTCCATTGTTATGTGATTTATCACTCCACCACAATTGGTTGCTTCCTTGGGACTTAAAATCATATGAATTTGCATAGCAAATTGTGTTGTCACTATAGATTCTGAAGTTAATGTCATAGCAATCAAGACCATCTTTATACATTCTCCAAGCATCAAGGTTATTTCCATCAAGATTAAGAATGACATTGATTGCTTCGAGCCCTGTCAAATAACGTGGATTAAAGTGCATATCAAATCCACTGCTAACTGTAACTTCAATATTTAAGCCATCATTGTCTCTAGTATATGTAGCATAAACAAGATCGGCGTTATTTGGAATGTCTTCTTCGAGCGCTCCATCAACAGCGTGATAGAAATATAAGAAGTCGTTTTCTTTGTTGTTTGGAGCAAAATATGGATTTCCTGATTTGTCAAATCTCATATAAGTTGCAGTTGAATAGAAATCAATATATTCATCTTTAACAATCTCTTTGTTTGCAACAGATTCTTGATATTTTGCTCCGTCAAAGAACGCAGCCGCTAATCCATACACACTTGTTGATGTTAAATTCATAATTGAGAAAGGAATGTCGAAAGAATATTCAACAAGAACATTTGTTTTTTTGTTAACTTTTATTTGGCTAGATTTTTGTTGATTATATTCAAAAGAGGCGGTTTCTTCGTTATATTCACTAAAGAAAACATCTTTTCCATCATATTTAATTTCATAGTCTCCATTACGATAGTTACTACCAAAAGAGCTGTAATTGCCATTATTAAAATTAATTAAAACAAACTCTCCATTATCAATTTCATAAGGAGTAAGTGCTTTTACAAAAACTGAAGAAGAACATCTTGAAGTTTCAACTGTTGCGTAATTAGAAATTAAAGATGCTTTTTTAGGTGAAATAACTGTTGTTGCGCTCTTACGCATCTCAAAGGTTTCAACATTAGATAAGCCATCAGAAAGCATATATTGTTTTTCATAACCGCTCTTCTCAAACATCAAAACATTCTCAACGTTTTTATAAACATTAATTTTGTATTCACCACTACTATTTGTTTTAGCAGTAATATTTGGATGTCCAAGAACTGAAACTTTGAAATTTGAAAGTGCATCACCAGTAAACGCGGTTAGGAATCCTGAAACTTGTGCTGTCTCAGAATCAGAAGCAAGCATCGTAAATGTTTGACTATATTCCGCGCCATTAGCTAAGGCTAAATTATTTTTATCATAAATCAACGTTGTATCTAAATAATCGGTTTTAGAGGCTGTAACAACAAAATCGGTTTCTGATTTAATGTTTTCAAACATGAAATTACCATTGTTATCAGTTTTGCTCACGCATTTCCTGCTTATATCATTGCTATAATATCCTTCAACACGAACATTTGATAAAGGGGTATTAGAAGAATCAATAACAGTTCCTACAACAGAAGATTTGTTTGCGGTTGTTAGATTTTCAAATTGACTTCTCGTATAGAAACTATTTCCGTATAAAACGATATAACAAGAAGGGATATCAGCATTAGGAATTTTAAATGTTGGGTGACCACCCATACCTTTTCTATCTCTTTTTCCTGAATAGTCATCTAAAACCGTTTGAATAAATGAAAATCCAAATGGAGTTTTTTCGTTAGCGCCATTAAAGAAAGAAACATATGGGATTCGATATTCAATACAATATCCAGGATCAGGATCTCCGGTATTATCATTAACTGTTGTTCCTTCTTTAAAGGAAGTACACATCGTTGCACCAAAACCAATTAGTGTTGAAGTATCCCAATCTGTTCCTGTTCCTCTAATAACTTTTGAATAATTATTCGCATTAGCGGCCAAATAGATTCTTAAATCATCTTTTTGAGGTGCGTTTCCTCCATTAAGAAGAACATCAATATTCATTTCGATGCCGTCTTCATCTTGAGCGTTGTTATCACCAATGGCTCTTGTTGTAACGGTTGAATCATCAACATCAAAATACATATACATCGCTTGTTTTGTGCGATAAAAATACAATTTAACAGCTTTGTTATTTACACCAAAAGATAGGATTGGTGTGGAACCATATTGTGAGTCTTTTATTCCATCAATCACAACTTCGTGATCAGGGATGTTTTCACTATCAAAATCAAATTGAACATTACTAGTTTGTTTTTGATTGATATAACTTAAATAAGTTGCTGAAGCAACTCCAACAGTAAAAGCGGTTGTTGATAAAGCAATTCCAATTGTACTGATAATCTTTTTAATTGTGTGAGCCATATTTTATCCCTTAACCGCTCCAATAGACATCGACTTAATGAAGAATTTTTGTAAAATCAAATAAACAACAATCATTGGTAAGCAACTTAATACTGCGCCAGCAAAGACTTTTGTTTGTCCCCAGTTGCCCATATTGGTTTCGAAAATTGAATGCATTAATACTTGAAGGGTTTTATTTGCTCTCGATTCAAGGTAAATGGATGGAGCAAAGAAGTCGTTCCATATTCCCATAAACCAGAAAATGTCTTGTGCGGCAATCGCTGGTAAAAGAAGCGGAATCATAATTTGAACAAACATTCTAAATGTAGAACATCCATCAATCTTGGCAGCTTCAAACAATTCAGAAGGAATTCCTTTCATATATTGAATGAAGAAGAACATAGTTCCTACATGTATAAATAAATGAGGAACAATTAATGGGAGAAGCGTGTCATACCAGTGAATAATGTTATACGCAATAAATCTTGGCATAAGCAAAACTGCTCCAGGAATCATCATTCCGCTTAAAAGGAATAATAACCAAAATTGTTTACTTCGAAGTTTTAATTTAGCAAAAGAGAACGCTGCCATAGCGGCAAAGAATGTTCCACAAGGAATAACCGCAACAACAATAATAAGGGTATTTTTATATCCAACAAGGAGGTTCTCTTGAGTTAAAATCAATTCGTAGTTTTCAAAGTTAAATATATTTTCTGGAAATAATCCTGCTTTATTTTCAACATATTCAATAGGTGTTTTAAATGAAGATAACACCATATAGATAAGCGGGAATAAAACAAGGAAAGAAAGGAACGCTAAAATTAAATTACTAGCGATAGCGGAAATAACATCTTTAACTTTATCGCGACGATCTTTTAATTCTTTTTCTGTTAGAGGAACACTAGGATCTCTAACTGGTTTTTCTTCTTTTTCTATTACTTGTCTAAAGACCAATTCTCTTTCATTAACAAGCCAGAGTCTGCCTATTTTCTCTTTTTCCTTAGCCTTTTCATTTTTAGGAGCGTGTCCACTAGAAAGATATTTTTGTAAGGCTAATCTATCTTCTTCTTTAACTAACGATTCTTCAACATAACCATCAAATGGAGTTGGTGATTCTTCAACAACCCAAATCTCTTCGTTATTTGAGGTACTACTCTCACGAAGATAATAGAAATAAGTTTTATGATTATTATTTTCCATCATAAATCAAGCACCCACTTATTTGACAATTTGAATTGAATGATAGTGATTGTCATAATAGCTACACCTAGAACAATCGCAGCAGCACTAGCAAGAGAATAGCTCGCTCCACCACTAGAATTGATTCCATATTCCCAAATAAAATAAACAATTGTTCTTCCTCTACCAGCAGCAAAAATTCTTGCATCAGAATAACTCTGCAAGCACCCCGCTAAACGCATAATAAGTAGATAGAACGTAACCGGAGTGAGCATTGGGAAAGTGATATGCGCAAATTGTCTCAATCCACTAGCGCCATCCATTTCAGCAGCTTCATAGTATTCCTTAGAAATATTACACATTGAAGCATAATAAAGAATCATCGCACTTCCCATGCCGTTGATTGAGTTTTTCAAAATGATAGCGACTAAAACTAAATTATCATCGCCAAGGAAGTTCCATTTGTTGCCGAAAATAGCGTTAATGATACCAGTGTATTTAATTCCAGCTGTATCATCATAAGCAAAAATAACTCTCCAAATGATACCAGCCGCAACTGCACTACAAACTGTTGGTAAATATAAAAGGACACGATAAACAGTATTGGATTTACGGCATCCTTTTGAATTTGCTAAAGTTGCACAGAGCAAGCCCAATCCAATCGCGATAGGAACCTCAATGATATAAACAAGGGTATTCGTTACACATTTAATGAATTCCCTACCTGTTGGGCCAGATAAATCAAATAAATCTATGTAGTTTTTAAAACCATAGTTTTCAGCAAATGTATATTCCATTGTTAGTGGATCATAATTCAAGAATGATAAGAACAATGCCACAAACATTGGAATGATAGTAAAAATAGTAAAACTGATAACAGGAGCGAGTATGAACAAAAACGCCACTGCTCTTTCTTTTCTTAATAATTTACTAGTTTTACGTTTTTTCACAGTTTTACTGATAGGTGTAAAACCATCAATTTCAACTGTGTTAACATAAGAAGTCATTTTATTTTCTTCCTAAAGCATTATTGGAGTCGTTAATACGAGATTGTAATGTTGAACGGAAAGCATCGACTAGTTCTTGTCCTTTAGCGTCTCTTCTAGACCAGAATTTTGTTTCGCCAACAACACTTGCCCAATCGAGTTTATATTCATTTGTTAAAATACGGGTTTCGGTTTTTGCTCTTCCACCAATTCTATCGTTTTCAGATGTTCCGTTGACGACATCAAGGAAAACAGACAAATTAGATGGAGTGGCAGATATTTTTGAACCATCGTATGTAGTAATTTGTTTTTCACCATAGGCAACATATTCGTCTTCCATATGTTTTAAATTTGGTAATTGTGTTCCTTTTTTATAAAGTTCACGTTGAGCTTCTTCTGAAGTTGTTAACCATTTACAGAACTTCAAAGCAGCAGCACGTTGTAAATTACTTGTTGTGTCTTTAGCGGAAATGCAATATCCAGCAGATCCAATTTGTCCACAGCTATATCCATCATCTTCTGTTCCATAAACTTTATCGGCACCAGGACCATATGGAACAGGTAATAGCTTAACTTCAAACCCCATTCCATGAGGATTTTCAGCTGTAACGCCCCAGAAGTTTTCACAATCCCATGGACCAAAGAATGAGAACATTGATGTTTGGGCAACGAAAGAGTTGTAACCTTTTGTTGTATCGCTTCCAGCTGCGCCCGCCATTAAAGAATGTTCGAAAGCAAGAGAATGCATAAAATCAAGGGCATCAGCAAATTGAGGCTCATCAATTCTTGATTCTGTTCCATCGTCATTTAAGAAGTCAGCGTTATTTGAGAATAAAGCTGGATTGAGTTCATAGTGAGATAAAAATTGTTTACTATTTTTCTTACACCATGGTTGGATTAAGTGACCTAATTCAATGAATTTTTCCCAAGTCATTGCAACTTTGTCATTGAGATATTCGGAATATATTTGTTCATATGTAATTCCTTCAGTTTCTCGACATGCTTTTTTAAGTAAGTCTTCGTTATAACAAAGAGTAAATGTTGAGATATCTTTTGGAAGAGCGTATAGGCCTGCACCTTCGCTTTTACCAACTAATTTTGTTTCTCTATTATATAAATATCTTTCATATGCATCTTCCCAAACATCACTGATTTCTTCATCGGTAATATATTTTGAGAAATCCCAAATAACACCAGTATATGCATATCTATAGAAATCGGTGTCAGGTAAGAAGAATAAATCAGGCAGATTGTTTGCAGAGTTTGTTAATTTAGTTAAATAAGAAGAAGATGGGTGACATGTATATACAACCTTAATGTTTGGATCAACTTCTTCTGAAAATGTTTTTGCGACATTTGTAAAAATAATCTCGGCTGCTCTACCACCCCAAGTCCACCAACGAATAGTGACCTTTTCATCTATATTAATTTCGTTATTGTTTGCGTCATACCATTGATCAATGTTTGCGTCCCAAACAATTTGAGAAACGTGCACGCCACAGCTTGCAAACGAAAACGGAATAACAAGAAATAAAGCAAATAACTTTTTATTCATACAAAACACCTCATATCAAAAGCAAAAATGCTTCCATACAAAATTACTATAGCAAAAAGCGAAATAAATTTAAATAATTTTGAAAATAATTTTCTTTTTTTGAGTATTTTGAAAATAATTCCAGTTACACATACATGATATCTTTTATAACAATTAAAAATAACAATTTAATTTATAAAACGTACACTACATAGCGCATATAGAAAGCACTTTTTTGACTTTTTTTGAAAATTATTTTTATTTTTCTTTTCATTTTTGCCATTTCTTTGAATATAATAAAATAGTTAGGATTGGTTTTTAATATGGCAAATGTAAAATTTGTTAATGTGAACAAAATTTATGACAATAATGTTCAAGCTGTTTTTGATTTTAATTTAGATGTGAAGGATAAAGAATTTATCGTTCTAGTCGGTCCATCTGGCTGTGGAAAATCAACCACCCTTAGAATGCTCGCTGGATTAGAAGAAATTACAAGTGGCGAAATCATTATTGATGGAACAGTAGTAAATGATGTTCATCCAAAGAATAGAGACATTGCAATGGTCTTCCAAAACTATGCCTTATATCCACATATGACTGTCTTTGATAATATGGCATTTGCTTTAAAAATGAAAAACCTTCCTAAAGAAGAAATTGTTAAAAGAGTTAATGAAGCCGCTAATATATTAGCACTTGAAGAATATTTAAGAAGAAAACCAAAAGCACTTTCTGGTGGACAACGTCAAAGAGTGGCGTTAGGTAGAGCGATTGTTAGAACTCCAAAGGTTTTCTTGATGGATGAACCATTAAGTAACTTGGACGCTAAATTACGTGTTCAAATGCGTTCTGAAATTATTAAGATTCATAGAAAGGTTAACGCTACTACTATTTACGTTACCCACGACCAAACCGAAGCGATGACTATGGCGGATCGTATTGTCATTATGAAAGATGGCTATATTCAACAAATTGGAACTCCTAAAGAAGTGTATAACAATCCAAGCAATATGTTCGTTGGTGGATTTATTGGCAGCCCTGCAATGAATTTCTTAAATTGTAGATTTAAAAATGGTGAATTATATGTCACTGGCGAAAATGATGATATCAAAGTTAAACTCGATGAATCGCACGCGACCTTATTAAATAAATATAAAGAAGAAAAATTAAATCAATTAAAAGAAATCCTATTAAGAATTGATCAACAATTAAATGAATATGAAAATAGTGAAAACAAAATTTCTGAAGAAGAAGTTGAAAGCTTAAAAAAGAAGCACGAAAAAGCTCAAAAGGCCAACAAGAAAAAACAAGTCGTCATGAATCCAAAGCTTGCTTTAGCTAGACACATTGAAAAGTTAAAAAGCTATAAAGAAAGATATGTCAAAGAAATAGAAGATTTTGAAAGGGGAGAATTTGATATCGCTATTGGTATTAGGCCAGAAGACATTTCTGTTAAAAAAACTAATCCTGATAATAAGGATGCTCTATCTGTCGACTTATCAGAACTCCTCGGTCACGAATTAATTATTTATTCATACATCAACGGTCAAAGATTAGTTATTAAGACTCCAGCAAAAGAAGAATTTGAATCAGGAGAATCTTTTGAATTTGGTTTCAACACCGACAAACTACATTTGTTTGATATTGATACTACAAACAAAATTGCTTTCTAATTATGTGTTTTAAAAATAACAATCGAACAAACAGCAGCCAATCTGATAAAGATTTAAAACCAATATCACTACGTATTGGTGCTGATTTATCAATGAAAAAAGTTTCAGAATTTCTACCAAAATTTGAATTTGATACATTTTCTGTTAGAGAAGAATATAACGAAATATATGCAAGAAAAGGCGTAATTGAATACACTATATCTTTCATTGAAGATTATGGTAAAACACATATTTCAGTTCTTGCTTATAGCGAAAGACATCCATTCAAAATTAAGAAAGGGTTAAAAGAATTGCTTCCCTTTATGAGAGAAAACTTAAAGGACTATCTTGTATAAAATATGAAAAAGAATTTGTTTTTATCAATTGGTTTATTAGCCTCTTTTGTTCTAATGTCGTGTAATAATCCTTCTCAATCAGAAGAAGATTTGGTCATTGAAGGCGCAACTACACCATCAGGGCAAACGTATTCTTTTGAAGATGTCGATCCAAAAGAACACGGCAACTTAATTTCAATTAGCAGTAAAGAAGATTTAATCAATTTTAGAGAAAAAGTTAATAGCAAGGTTGATGGATATGTTAATGCATATGTTGAATTAAAGGCCGATATAAAACTAAACGATGAATGGATTCCGATTAATGGTTTTAAAGGACAATTCAATGGAAACAACCACTCAATTACCAATATTAAAATCAATACAACCTCAATTAAAAAAGGATTCTTCTCATATATAGAAGATGCAAAAATTGGATGTTTAAATCTACAAGGATATATCGCCGCTAAAGACAACTCTGGGATTCTTTGTGGATACACAATCGGAAAATGTACAATTGTTGGCGTTAATGTTGAAGGAAAAATATCATCAACAAGTAATGTCGGCGGTCTTGTTGGACAAATGTCATCAGGCTCGTTAAAGGTCGTTGGTTGTCTAAATAAAGCAAGAGTCTACGGAAATGGTTTTGTTGGTGGTCTTGTTGGTATCAACAATACTTACAAAATCAATATTTCAGATTCCGCAAATTATGGTGTCGTTAAGGCAAACGGGGCATATGTTGGTGGGATTATTTCAATGCTTTCAAATAGCACGTCAGTAGAAAACGATTATAATCTTTATAAATGCTATAACTGTGGCACAGTAAAAGGTCAATCATATATTGGTGGCGTTGTAGGTCTCAGTTGTTCTCAACTTATAAGTTGCGGTGTCTCAAAGGATGCAAAAACAATTCGTATCGATGAAAGTGGGGAAACCGAAGTCAAGAACACAGTCGCTTTTGAAGCTCCATATTGCTCTTCTGTTTGTGGTGCCTTAATTAGAAATATTATTAATAACGCAAACGGTGAGTTGATTGAGTGTGAAAATGTTGATGGCTTTGCAGTAACTGGTATCAATAATCCAGCTGGATGTACTAGAGTCATTAAATTCAAAGATAAAATAATGCTTTTTGCAGCGACCAATAAATATGCGGTCTCTGAAGACGGAGGACATACCTTTGGTAATTTCACCGTTATTAGTGATAAACCAAACGAACTATGTCCAATCAACGGACAAGAGCCAAATGATACAGGAAACACTCATCCATATGTTTTAGATGATGGAAGAATCATCATCATGTATAGAGCGATTACTAGAGCTACAAACTTCACATATGGTTGTTTGAGAATGAGAATATCTGACACTAATGGTGTTTTTAATCCATCCGATGAACCAATTACATTAATTGAAAACTACACTACTGAAACAGGAACAACTGGAGCTTTCTATGAACCATACCCAATCAAATTAGAGGACGGTTCTTTAGCGGTTTATATTTCAGAAGATGTTCACTTTACAAATAATTATTACAAGGGGTATGAAGGAAAAGAAGAAGACGAGATTCCTGATGGATTAGAACCAACTATCCCAGCGTTAGATGAAGAGTTGGTGTGTATCGGTGGATCACAAGATACAGTCATGATTCCTTTAAGAATTGCTCCTGGTGCAAAAACAATAGGAGAGGGACAAATTGAAATTGGAAAGCCACAATTAATCTTTAGAGGGAGCAACACTAGCATGTTTGGCCATGAAAACAGTCGTCCTGGTATGACGGTTTTAACTAGACTTCACGATAATAGTTGGGCAATGATTTTAGAAAACTCAACCGAACAAAAAGATCCAGGCTATAACCTTGTTGTCCAAATCACTTATTCAAGAGATGGTTTAACTTGGACCGTTCCAAAAACAATTATCAGACCTCACCAAGAAGCTGGTAGTAGCAATGGAATAGGAAAACTATATAAGACCTGTGCTCCTTTCATCACCACCCTTCCTGATGGAAGAATAGTTGTTACATGTGCAACAGATGAAGAATATGAGGGATATTTCCCAGATGATGACGCTCACTATAAACATGAAATCGCATTTTTAAGTAAAGACAGAGTTTCATATGGTGATGATTTAGAAAGAGATCGTGATTTCATTCAATTAGGCAATTATGTTTATAATCCAAACGAATATTGTGTTTGGGCATCAGTTGCGTTCATCGATGGAGTTATTTATGTAAGTGGTCTTGAGGGAGTCAATTACCTTAAACCAGATGGAAAAGTTGGTTCTCCAACTTGTTGGATTTTGTTGTCCACTATTCATTATCAAAAGCTATATCAACGATTAGGATTAACCGAACTTAATTAGTTCTATATAATAATTATATATGTGGAAAAAAATATTATATTTTTTGCTTGTCGTTATTCTTGGCTTTGGTATCACCATGATTGCGGCAACAACCAATTTTAATATTCAATCAAAAGAATTAATTGGTTCGTACGCAAACAAAAAAGAATACCACACTGTAGAACGTTTTTTTGCGTATGCAATGCCAAAAGAAGATCAAACTTTTTATACAAAAGATTTTCAGGATGGCGCGCATATTGAAATATATCCATGCCTCGTCAAACATCCATACTATGGAAAAAGCGAAAATGGAAGCTTATATACAAGATTCACCACTATTGAGGATTCAATCGCGTTCACTATTTTTAATCTTCCAAGCAATTTCGTTTCATCTGATCAGCAAAACAAACAAGGTGGGATTGAACTGACTTTAAGCAACAACTCCACTATTTTCCTTAATTTTGATAATTCAAAAAAAGAAAAGGGCGAACTCAATTATTGGGTTAATTTCTATTCATATATTTCTTTTTACTATTCTTTAACTATCTATATTAATTACGAAGACTATGTAGATTTAGGCTATTCAGAAGACATTACTTTTTCTAGTTACAAAATATTTGATGGAAATGAAAACAAAAAATATCAAGACACCTTTGTAACATCAGTAGGTTTTAATTCAGAACTTCATAATATTTTTAAAGAACCAATTCACAATTATCATGCTTACATGATGGAAAACGGGGCTACAGTCAATGTTGAAATATATGAAGAAAAAGATAGATTGTTGACTATCATTGAAAACTTGGTTTCGACCAATAAAGAAAAACTCGATTTAAAACCATCGAGCAACATTATTTTTTCAACAGATTCATTTATATTAACTATATCAATAACTATTGCGGTCTATATTTCATTAGCAATTGTCATAACAAGAATCATATTTTTCAGAAAGAAAAAAGGTTAGCTATTTCTTTTTTGCTAACCTCTTAATTGTTATTGAATCTTCAATGAATTCAATGTTTTCTTTCGCTTGTTCTTTGTGAATAACAGCGTATGAATACAAAGTATCAAAGATTACTAGCTGTGAATATCTACTAGTAAGACCTAACACACGATAATTTGTTTCATCCGAATCAGTACAGAGCACAATATTACTTTCTTTTGCAATCGGAGATTTAATATCACTAGTAATAGTAATAACCTTTGCGCCTTTTTTCTTCGCAATCGTAATTGCTTCATATATATCGCGTGTATATCCAGAGTGTGTGATAGCGATAATCACAGTGTTTTCATCTGATTGACAAGAACTGATAACTTCAAAATGGGAATCTAAAGAGATATAAACGGAGTAACCAAGTCTAAGGAGTTTGTGATAAAAATCTAAACTCATAACATACGATTCACCAACACCCATCAAAATAATTTTTTTGGAGTTATTAATTAAATTGAACGAATCTTCAAATAATTGATTATTTAAATTGACCTTAGTTTTTGTAATTGAAGCATAAGCATCGTCAGAAATTTTAGAATACATATTCATAAAATCGTCTGTATCTTCAATTGACTTGTTGACGATATGTTTTTCTTCTTTTGCTAATAGCAATTTGAATTCAGGATAACCAGCACATCCAATTCGTTTAGCAAATCTAACGATGGTTGCTTCGCTTGCCCCGGTAGCCAAAGCAAATTCAGTAATTGTTAATGGCTTGAGTCCGTTAGAATCAGACAACAAATAGTCAGCAATTTTCTTCTCTGTTTTGCTCATTTTGGAGTATTGAGATCTGATTTCAATTAGTAGTTTTCCCATTTTTCGTTTTTCTCCATTTATATTATTTCACAGTTTACAGTGTTTTTCAACATAATAAATCTTTGATTTAAGAGATAAAATAGTCAAAAATAAAATGAAAATTATTTTTGTTTTTTGATTAATTATTTTCATTTTTTCTAATATTTATTGAAAATTATTTTAATAGCGCTTAAAATGACTATAGTAAACTATAACGAGGTATTTTTATGAATGAATTTTTGTTTACTCAAGTGCTCACCGAGCTTGAAGATGCAGTAGGAAGAGAAAACTGCTCAACAAGGGTAATTGATAAAGTTACTCATAGCGTTGATTATTTTTGGCTTTCAAGAATGTGGGCAGATCGTGGTAGAGAAATGCCACAAGCAGATTTTGTCGTTTCACCAAAAGACGCAAAAGAAGTTAGTAAAGTCTTAAAAATTGCAAATTACTATAAAATCCCTGTCACAACATGGGGTGGAGGAGGAGGCACCCAAGGTGGCGCTATACCTGTTTGTGGAGGAATTCTCCTCGACACTAAAAGAATGAATCAAATTTATGACTTCAATGAAAAGGGCATGTACATTGAGTGTGGAGCAGGTGCTATTTATAAGCACATCGAATGGGCCGCAAACGAAAGAGGCTACTCCACTATGCACTTCCCTTCATCTTTAACATGTTCAACTGTCGGTGGTTTCTTGGCTCATAGAGGAATCGGTGTTGTATCAACAAAATATGGAAAGATTGATGATATGGTTCTTCAAATGGAAGTCGTACTTCCTAATGGAGATATCATTTATACTTCAAGCGCTCCAAAACACGCCGCCGGTCCTGATTTAAATCAAATATTCATTGGTTCAGAAGGAACTCTAGGAATCATCACAAAGGCACAAATTAGAATTTATGTCCAACCTGAAGTTAGAAGATTCAGAGGGTTCTTATTCAAAAATATGACTGCGGCATTTGATGCAAGTAGAGAACTATTACAAATATTCAAACCATCCGTTATGCGTTTATATGACGAAGCAGAAACAGCTTCTCTTATTAAAAAAATCGTCGGCGTTGCTAAACCTGGCGCATTTATGAATATTGCTTATGAAGGCAAAAAAGAACTAGTAGATGTTGAAGAAAAAATTCTTTTAGACATCTTCAACAAATATGGCGCTGAAGATTTGGGAAGCGAATATGGAGAAAAATGGTGGGACGAAAAAATCACCTTCTTCTATCCAGGACATATGATGGATCTTCCACAAATGTTTGGAACAATGGACACTATCGCTCCATATGATAAGATCGAAAAGATTTATTGGGAAATGAAAAAGGCGATCGAAACCAATTTCCCAAACATTAAGTTTATCGCACACTTCTCTCACTGGTATGAATGGGGCTGTATGATTTATGACAGATTCATTTGTGATAACCCACCACAAGATCCAGTAGAAGCAATGAGATTACATAATCAAGTTTGGAATGTAGGTGTTAGAACCGCAATTGCAAATGGCGGTGTTGTAAACGATCACCACGGTGTTGGTATTAAACTTGGAAGACTCATGAAAGAACAATATGGTCCTGCTATGCAAGTCTTTGAAGGATTAAAGAAACAACTCGATCCAAACGGAATTATGAATCCATTTAAACTTGGACTATAGGAGGAAAAAGTGATGAATATCTCAGAAAAAGCAAAACAACAAGTTGAATCATGTAGATTTTGTTGGATGTGTCGTCACGTTTGTCCAATAGGAAACGCTGATGGACAAGAAAGAAATAACGCTAGAGCAAGAGCATTAATGATTTCTTATGTTCTAAGAGGAACGGAAAAATTAGAAGATGCTGCTGATAACATTTATGAATGCACACTTTGTGGTGCTTGTACCAATAATTGTAAAACTGGATGGGATCCAAAAATCTTCATCAGCGAAGTCAGAACAGAACTCGTTTTATCAGGAAAAGCACCATCATATATCAAGGCTCTTTTAAAAAGATATTTTGACAAAAAAACAATTTTTAATGGAGAACCTGCTGATATTTACGGAAGATCAGAAGGAAAAGACACTCTCTTTCATTTCGGATTAAGTGCGGTTTATAACGATCAAGAAACAGTCAAGAAAGCATTATCTTTACTCAAAAACGTATCAACAAACAAAGAGGCGGAAGACTCTGGATATATCTTGTATTTCTTAACTGGAAAAACAAAAGAAACCGTTGAGCAAGCAGAAAAATGCGCAAAGGAATTGAACAAATATAAAGAAGTTGTTGTGTATAATCCTGTTGAACTATCTTTTATGCTCCACCAATTCAAAGAATGGGGAATTGAAATTAAAGCAAAATTAGTGAGCTTTAACGAAAAACTATTAGAACTTAAACTTCCTGTCAAAAAGGGTAACAAAGAATACACTTTGCAAGACAACTACGCTGCAACTAGAGAACTAGATGATTTAGAAAGTGGCCGCAAATTAATTGAGCTTGTAGGCGTTAACAAAGAAATGCTTTTAATCCATAAAGAAGCAAACATGGCAGGAAATCTTATCATGAATGAATATATGCATGATAAAATGATGGATGTCGCAAGAAATAGATGGAATAACGCTATTAATATGGGGTGCAAAACTATCGTCACAACGAACCCTGATGAACATGTGATGTTAAAGAAAACCGCTCCAGAAGGGTATAGAGTTATTACTATTGAAGAAATGTTAATTGAAAACATGTAGAGGTGTTCTTATGAATTTAAAAAAATCCTATCACGAAGAGTACGGATATAAACGTTTTATTACAAATCGTAATTCACCATTAACATTTGCCGAAATGGATATGCTAAAACTCAAAGATGGGGATTCTTTTGAAATCGATGAAGTTGAAAAAGAATTTGTCCTTGTTGTTTTAGATGGCAAGTGCAATGTAAGCGGAAAAGATTTCAAATACGAAAAGGTTGGATATAGAAAATCAACCATGGAAGTTGTTGGAGCGGAATCTGTTTATGTTGGAAAAAACACTCCATTTGTAGTAACTGCTATTGAGGGTGATGTTAGAGTTGCTGTTTGCAAAGCTCCAGCACCAAAATATTATCCACCACAATTAATTCGCCATAATGAAGTTAAGATGGCTAGATTTGGAAAGAATACTTTTGTTAGAGATGTAGCCTTTACATTTCCAGAAACAATGCAGGCCAACTATCTTTATATTGGGGAATATTGGGTAAACGATGGATTTTGGGCATCGTTCCCACCACACAAACACGATATAGAAAATGGTGTTGAAGGTGCATTAGATGAAATCTATTATTACGAATTTGATAAGCCACAAGGATTTGGAATTCAAATGGTATATACAGCCGACAAACAAATCAATGAAGCATACAAAATTGAACATGGTGACGCTGTTGAAATTCCATGTGGATATCATCCAATGGCGGTTGCACCAAGTTATAAGAATTATACGCTTTGGATTATGGCGGGTCCAAGAAGAGGTTTGCTCTCCACAAGTGAAGAATGCCATAAGTGGATTGTAAAATAGTATGTACTATCTTGGGATTGATTTTGGTGGTGGCTCATCAAAAGCCACACTCATTGATGAAAAAGGTGTAGTCATTGCTACCGCTTCAAACGAATATGTTACTACATATGGAAGCGATGGAATGGCAACACAAAAGCCAAAAGACTGGTATTTTTCAGCAATAGAAAATATTAAATCAATTCTAAAAAACGGAATAAACGCGAAAGAAATCGCGTGTATTTGTTTTTCTGCAGCAACTCACACCGCTGTCTTATTAGACGAAAATGATGAAGTTGTAGATGATTCAATTTATTGGACCGATACTAGATCGACAAAAGAAAAAGAGTTTTTAATTAAAAACTACAAAGAATATATTTTTGAAAAATGTAAACATCTTCCAGACACTATCTGGACGCTCCCAGAATTAATGTATTTGTTTAACAACAAAAAAGAATTGTTTAATAAAACAAAACATGTTCTTTTTGCTAAAGATTATGTTAGACACATGTTCTGTGAAGGCTATGTAACAGACTATATCGAAGCCGAAGGAAGTATGCTTTTTGATTTTGATAAAAATGAATGGGATACAAAATTATTAAATTTAGCGGGCTTAGATATTTCTAAGATGCCAAAAATTGTTCGACCAACAGATTTTGTGGGCAATGTTAGTGAAAAAGCCAGTAAAGAAAGCGGTTTATCAACCACTACCAAAGTTATTTGTGGAAGTACAGATACCGCTATGGAAGTGTTTGCTGCTGGAGGCGTTAAAGAGGGAGATATGACAATCAAACTTGCAACTGCAGGAAGAATTTGTCTTGTTTCTAAAATGGCCTTCCCAGATAAACACATTATCAACTATTCACATTTAATTGATGGATTATATTATCCAGGAAGCGGAACAAAATCATGTGCTGCATCTTTGAGATGGTTTAGAGACACGTTTGGTGGATCATATAAAGATTTTGATAAATTAGTAGAAGCAACTCCTCTTGGTTCTGATGGTTTGTTCTTTCATCCGTATCTAATTGGTGAACTTACTCCTTTAGCAAACCCTAATGTAAGAGCGAGTTACTTCGGTATTTCGAGCACTCACACAAAAGGACATTTTTTAAGAGCACTTTATGAAGGCGTTGGTTATTCACTATTAGATTGTTTTAACTATTTAAAAGTCAAAGGATTATCGGTTGGAAACAAAGCCTACATCTTAGGAGGAGGCGCAAAAGGCAAAATTTGGAAACAAATAGTAAGCGATATCTTAAACGTTGAATTGATGTCTTGTGAAAATAACGACTCTTCTTATGGCGGAAGCTTAACAGCCGCTGTTGCTTGTGGTGTCTTCAAATCTTTTGAAGAAGCAAGTGAAAGAACATTAAAAGTCATTGAAGTAACTAAACCAAACAAAGAAAACCACGAAAAATACATTCAATTGCACAAAAAGTATCAAGAGATAACTGATTTCACTATTAGATTCTATGAAAAGCAGGATTAACATTTTAGTTTTGTTAAAAATCTACAAGGGCGATTTAAACCCTTTTGATGAATGCGCATTAGAATTCGCACTTAGAATTCCAAACGCAAAAGTCACTGCTCTTGCTATGGCACCATTAAGCGCCAAACCAGCATTGGAAAATATTACAAGACTTGGAGCGGATGCGGTTTTGGTTTGTGATAACACATTCGCAGGAAGTGACACTATTGCAACCGCAAAAATACTTGCCAAAGTGGTTGAGTATTATAATCCTGATTTGGTATTTGCGGGGAGAAAAAGCATTGATGGAAGTACAGCTCAAACCCCTATTATGCTTGCAGATTTAATAAGATATGAATTTATCGGAAGAGTAATCGATATTAATGAAGGTAATGTTATAACAAGAGGGGGCAATAAATACTCTTTAAAAACAAAACAATTATTAACATTTGAAAAGTCGAAACTTTTACGTTCTCCTTCAATATTCTCGACCCAAAAAGAAATAACTATATTGACCAACAAAGAATTAAATGTTGATAAAGAATTAATTGGTCAGCGCGGTTCAAAAACGATTGTTAGAAAGACATATATTAATGAAAGCGGAAGGAGATTCTGCGATTTCTTTAAAAAAGAAGAGCTCGATAATTTAATTAAAACAGGACTAGAAAAAACAATTGAAGAAGTAACCGAAGAGAAAAGCGTTGAAGAGATTTATTATGTTGGCGACATTAGAAATGTCTCTCTTGCCTTTGCAAAGAGAGTTGTTGAATTAGAAATCAATAACAAAACAATTGAAGAGATATGTTTAAAGATTAAAGAAAAACACCCAAAAATCATTCTTTGGGAAGAAAAAGAAGAGATAAAAGAACTTGCTTGTCAAGTCGCCATTAGAATGGGAATTGGACTATGTGCAGAATGCACCAATGTTAGAATGGAAAATGGCAAAGTCATAATAACAAGACCAGCGTTAGGTGGAGATATTATGGCGGATATCGAATGTACAACTCCTATTTCTATGGCCACAATCAACAAAACAAAAGAAGAGGAAGATATTGCTTTTGTTGTTGGAAAAGGTGCCGTTCAGTATTTACCAAAAATACGAGAAATGGCAAAAAAATATGATGCAAAAATCTATTGCACCCGCCCGTTAGCGGATAATGGAATTATCGATTATCTATATCAAGTTGGATTATCTGGCATCTCGATTACTCCAAAAGTGTGTGTACTAATCGGATTAAGCGGATCTGTTCAAACAATAGTTGGTATTAATAAATCGAAAGCAGTTATTGCTATTAATAAATTAAGAAAAGAAAAAGTATTCGATTACGCTGATTACGGAATCGTTATTGATATAAAAGATTTATAGGAGGCTAATATGTTATATAGTTTAGAAAGAATTCTTGCTTTAGCAGAAAAAGATGGTTATGCAGTACCAGCATTCAATGTTTATAATGTCGAAACTGTTATGGGTGTTATACAAGCTGCAGAAGAAGCTCGTTCTCCAGTAATCATGCAATTATATTCAAGATTATGTACAAGTGGTTTTTCTGATTTGGTATGCCCAGTAGTGTTAGAAGCCGCTAAAAGAGCAACGGTTCCAGTTTGTTTACATTTAGATCACGGAAGTGGCGAAGACGCAGTTATGATTGCCTTACGTAATGGTGCAACTGGAATCATGATTGACTATTCCACTTTGTCATTAGAAGAAAACATTAAAGGAACAAAGAAAGTTGTTGAAATGTGCAACTTGCTTGGTGTTCAAGTTGAAGGTGAATTAGGACATATTGGAAAAGCTGCAGAGGGAGTAAGTAATCAATATACAGAAGTAGAAGATGCAGTTAAATATGTCAAAGAAACAGGTGTTAAAGCGCTAGCGGTACAAGTTGGAACTGCACACGGAAGATATAAACAAGCACCAGTATTGGCCATAGAAAGAATTAAGGAAATTAAAGAGGCTACAGGCGTTGCTTTAGTACTACACGGAGGAAGCGGTGTACCTGATGATCAAATTCGTATGGCAGTAAAAGCAGGAATCAGAAAAATGAACTTTTCAACTGATTTATGTTATACATTTATTGAAACTGTTCAAAAACAGGATAAAAATAAAATTGCAATAGATTTAATAATGAAAGAGCCAATAGAAGAAGTTAAAAAATTTGCTCTCTCAAAAATTGATGTTTTAGGCAGTAGAAACAGAATATGAGAATAATTGGAGTTGGAGCATCAGTATTAGACACGATTATCGAACTAGATTCTTATCCAGTGGAGGACTCTAAGAAAAAAGCAGAAAGAGTTTTCGTTAGCGGAGGGGGACCAGTTGGTAATGCTTTAGTGTGCATTTCTAAATTAGGAATTGATGCTTCATATTTAGGACTACTTAGCAATAATCAAAGTGGTCAATATCTCGTTGATGAATTCAAACAATATGGTGTTGATGTTTCTAATATCAAATTAGTAGACAATACCTCTGCGTTCACTTCGTTTATTCTTTTAAATGCCGAAAAAGGTACAAGAACCTGCGTATTTGATAGAGGAAGCGTACCTGATGATCCAAGTTTGTTAGATTTAAATATCATCAAAAACTATGATGTTTTACATCTTGATGGTAATTACTTAAATATAGCTATTGAGGCAGCAAAAGTTGCTAAGCAAAATAGAGTCAAAGTCTCTCTTGATGCAGGAAGCCTTTATCCAGGCATTGAGAGATTGCTCCCATATGTCGACATTTTTGTTGCCAGTGAAGACTTCGCAATAAAGTTAACAAAAGAAGAAGATATAAATCTTGCTATCAAAAAAATTGATGAAATATATCATCCAGAAGTACTTGTAGTTACAGAAGGAAGTAAGGGTGGAACATATTTAGAAAAAGGAATTGTCCACCACTATAACGCCTTTAAAGTAAACTGTGTTGATAGCAATGGAGCAGGAGATACATTCCATGGTGCTTTCTTGGTCGCGTATTTAGAAGGAAAAGGAATTAAAGAGTGCTGTGAATTTGCAAGTGCAACAAGCGCAATAAAATGTATGAAAGCAGGCGTTAGACAAGCGCTTCCAAATAAAAAAGAAGTAATCAATTTCTTGAAAGGAAGGAATTAAGTTATGTTAGATTACAAATTAAAAATCGGGTTATGTCCAATTAGAAGATGGATTAAAGAACCACCAAAAAGATATGGTATTTTTCAAAGTGATTACGCTGTTGAAAATAAAAAGAAATGCATTTCTTATATAAAAGAACATTTTACAGATGAATTAACCGAATTTGTTGATATTGACTTTCTAAACGAAGAAGGCCTTCTTTGCCTTGAAGAAGACTGCCAAAAGGTAGTTGACTACTTCAAGGAGCAAAAAATCAACGCTCTATTTATTGTTAATTGTAACTTTGGAATGGAAAACTGTGCAGGTCTAGTCGCTAGAGAATTACATCTTCCAACCTTGTTATGGGGACCTAGAGACACTAATTTCACAAACGATATTAGATATACAGACACACAGTGTGGCTTATTCGCAATGAGCAAACAATTAAAGAGAAATAATGTTAAATTCTCATATATTGAAAACTGTGATATCGAATCTCCTACTTTCAAAAAAGGTTTGGAGGATTTCTTCTCCGTCGCTTGTATGGTGAAAAATTTCAAAAACATGAGAATCCTTCAAGTGGGAACTAGAATTAAACCATTTAAAAGCATTATGTATAACGAACTTGAACTATGTGAAAAGTTTGGCATTGATATAGTTATATTCAATCTTGCAGAAGCAGTTAACGATTTAAATGTTATTTGGGACAAAAACCAAAAACAACTAGATTTAGATTTGGTCGAATTAAAGAAACAATTTGATGTCGGCAATCTTGATGATATTTATCTAAAGAAAATGCTCGCTATCGTGTATTACTACGAGAATCTTGCCAAAAAGAACAACTGTAATATCATTTCAAGCGAATGTTGGACTGGCATCAATCTTGCGTGGGGAGCAAATCCTTGTTTAGCAATGTGTCTACTTGCTGACAGGGATGTCTATGTCACTTGCGAATGGGACATCCATATGACAATCACTAATGTTCTTATGTTATCGGCCACTAGAGGCAAGGAAAAACCAATCCAAGGTGAATTTACCTGCCGCAACCCAAACAACGATAATAGCGAGCTTTTATGGCACTGTGGACCATTCCCATTAAAATACAAAGATCCTAAAGTGAAACCGTTCTTATATAACACAAAACCATCATTCAAACTTAAAGATGGTAATTACACCATTTCTAGATTCCAATGTGAGAATGGTAAATATTATCTATTGGCAGGGAACTTCAACACCTGTGAAGGACCAAAAACTTTTGGAACATATATGTGGGCTAAATTTAATAATTTACCAAAAGTAGAAAGAAAACTGGTCGAGGGTCCTTATATTCACCATATGACTGAGATTCCAGGAAATTATGTTGAAGTTCTTCGCGAATTTGCAAAATATGAAGATTTAATATTTGATCCAATCGAAGAGTAAATCATTTATGAGGCGTCTTTAAAACGCCTTTTCATTATATGGAAACTGTAGTACTTCCCTTATTAGCTTTTTTACCAATACTTGTTAGTTTGGTTTTAATGATGGCGTTTAATATTCCTGCTAAAATATCGCTCCCGATATCGTGGCTTTTAGCGTGTGTTTTCGGTCTAATATTTTGGAAAATGGATTGGTTATCAGTTTTTGCGTATTCCATAAGCGGAGTGCTTAATTCACTTGATGTACTAATTACAATTACAGGCGCCATTATTGTTATGAACATGCTTAAAGAAAGCGGGGGAACTCATTCAATTAACAATGGCTTTAAATCAATAACAAAAGATGTAAGAATACAGGCCATTATAATCGGTTGGATGTTTGCTTCTTTTATTGAAGGAGCTGCCGGCTTTGGCACTCCAGCAGCACTAGCAGCACCACTACTTGTTAGTTTAGGGTTTCCTCCTGTTGCAGCAGCGGTTGTAGCTTTAATTTGTGATAGCACTGCTGTCAGTTTTGGAGCAATTGGAACGCCAACCATCCAGTCTCTTACATGTTTAGGCAGCGAAATTGCAACCGACTCATATTCGTCATCGCTTTCAATGTGGGTTTCTATTCCTCATGCAATTGTTGGTACTTTTATTCCTTTTATTGCAGTAGCAGTTATGTGCAAATTCTTTTCAAAAGAAAAATCGTTTAAGCCAGCATTTGAAGTGTTGCCTTTTGCTATATTCGCTGGATTATGCTTTACAATTCCATACACATTGATTGCTTGCTTCCTTGGACCAGAATTCCCGTCGTTATTAGGTGCTTTAATCGGATTACCTATTGTTATATTTGCTGCTAAAAAAGGATTTCTCATTCCTAAAAAGCAATGGAACTTTCCTGACCAAAACGAATGGGATGAATCTTGGAAATCAACCGTTGAAGCAACCAAACCAAAAGAATCTAATTTGTCGCTTATAAGAGCGTGGTTACCATATATCATCATCGCAGTTATATTAGTTATTACTAGGCTTCCATTTCTTCCAATTAAATCAACTTTAAATGGGAATGGCGTTCTTGCCGAAGTGTTTGCAATTAAGATTCCAGAGCTTTTTGGTGTCGGAAACACATCTTACACTTTCAAATGGGCGTGGCTACCCGGAACAATTTTTATTCTCGTTTCGTTCCTAATTATTCCAATTCATAAGATGAAAAGACAAGAAGTCGGACAAGCATGGAAAAACACAGGAAAACAACTATTAGGCGCCGCAATTGCTATTGTCAGTGGATTAGCTCTTGTTCAGATTATGAGATATTCTGGATCAAACGCATTCGATTCAACCGAAACAAAAAGCATGATTTTCTATATGGCCGAATCGTTAAGTAAGGTTGGAAAAGTATTCTATGTAATAATTGCTCCTATTATAGGGGTGTTGGGTGCTTTTGTATCTGGAAGCAATACTGTATCAAATTCGCTATTCACAAATTTACAATATCAATCAGCACTTAACTTAGGGTTACCAACAATATTGATTGTGGCTCTTCAAATTATAGGTGGGGCTGTTGGAAACATGATTTGTGTTAATAACACAGTTGCGGTTTGTGCAACAGTTGGAACAAACGGAAAAGAAGGCAAAATAATTAGAATCACTATTGCACCGACTATTGTTTATACAATATTAATAATCATAATATTTGTTTTATTGATATTTGCATTCAATGTTGCCTAAAACCATATAAGAAGCCCAGCATTTTATGTTTTCGTTAATGATTCATAACTAATAGAACTATAATATATGTGGTTTTATAGAGGAGAGAATATAGTATGAAACAAATGAGAATTCCTTTATTTATTGCGTGGGGAGTTGCAATATTAGGAATCGTTTTAGGATCGTTTTTTGATTTAAACATTTCCACCACAATTGCTTCAAAAGACAATACCTTTGGATTACTTATTTCCGCAATCGGACCAACAATTGGTTTTGCCGCAGTTGCCCTAATGGGCGGAGGACTTATCGCCTTTGCATTAAAAGGTAATTTTCACGTTGCCCTCAAAGTATTATTCTACGTTTTAGCAGCTTGCTGCTATGGAGTAGCGATTTATTATCCAGGCGGAGAATATTTTGGAATTAACGGATTCTATGGTGTTGCTCCACAGTGGGTTGGTTATTTAATCGTTGCTTTACCTGAAGCCGGTGCAGTTGTAGGTGGATATTTCTTATTTAAAGCTTCACCAAACAAAAATATGTGGATTGTTTTCTGTTCAGTAATCGCCCTTCTTTTACTTGTTTTACTAGCGAGTATTCCAACATTAAAAGATCTCATCCATCGTCCACGTTATAGATTACTAGCCACAACCGACCTTGCTTTCCATAACTGGTGGGAACCAACTAAGAACTATAAAGAATTAATGGAACACTACAACACTGTTAGTGATAACTTCAAATCATTCCCAAGTGGACACACTGCTGAAGCAAGTATCTTATTAGTTGCCGCTACATTCTATCCGCTCGCAGATAAGAAACTTGAAAAGATTCAATTGCCACTATTTATTGCAAGTGGCTGTGTTGTCTTATTAGTTGCTTTTGCCCGTATCTTAGCGGCCGCTCACTTCTTAAGTGACGTCTCCTTTGGAGCGTTCCTCACATTGACATTTACAATCATTGCAAATGAAGCAATCATAAGAATTAAACCTCTACATATTGAGGAAAAAGTTCCAGCAAACGAATAGAGCATAACAAAAATAAAGGCGGATTCAATCCGCTTTTGTTGTGCTTTGATTTCAAAATAAGTGGTTTCTTATAGTGATTTCAGTTCGCTAAATAGTCTTTTAAATTCGTTAAACAAAGGACTATAATCCATCACTACTTTTGCTCTTAAAGGCTCCACCATCTCAACAAGAACATTAAACATTGGAGTAAGAGATAGATTCCCACACACTCCTTTTAAGGAATGTGCTTCTTTAAAAGCGGTGTCTAAATCGCCATTATTCAAGGCATCTTCAAGTTTTGATAAATCTGTGGTAGCTATAAATTTGTTAACAAGCATGAGATAAAATGATTCGTTATTCATGCACCTTTGTAAGCCTTCGCTAGTGTTACAACCAAGGGCTTTTAATTGTTCGACAGTCATATTATCTATTCCTTTGTTTTAATGTATTTTTCTGTGAATTCTTCAACTGATATTGGTTTAGACATGTAATAGCCTTGAACAATATCGCAACCCATCTCTTTAAGAGAATCTAGTTGTTCTTTGTTTTCAACGCCTTCGGCGATAGTCTTGAGTTTTAAGAAATTAGCGATTTCAATAATGATTTCAACCATCTTTTTATCTTTAAGGCTTGTTAACATATTTCTAACAAATGACATATCGATTTTAAGAACATCGATTGGTAAAGAAGTCACCATTCCTAAAGAAGAATAGCCACTACCGAAATCGTCCATCTCAATTAAGAATCCTCTATTAGATAATTCAGTCACTCGATCAACAATGAGTTTTGGTTCGTCTGAGTATGCAGATTCAGTAATTTCGAGATAGACATCACTGATGCTTATATTGTTCCCATCTATCATTTGTGAGAGGTGGTTAAATAGTTCTTCATCTAATAAATCAACACGAGAAACATTGATGGAAACCGGTAAAGAAACCCCGTATTTTGTCTTCCATTCATTAATTGCTCGACCAACTTCATTCCACACAAAATAGTCAAGTTTTCTTACTAAACCATTCTCTTCAAAAAGTGGAACAAATACTCCAGGAGATATCATTCCATATTCTGGATGAACCCATCTCACTAATGCTTCAGCACTAGAAAGGACCGGTTTATCTCCTTGGATCTCAAATTTAGGTTGAAGATATAATTTAAATTCTTTATCTTTTAACGCTATTTCAAAATGATAGAGCAATTTGTCATAATACATTTCTTTGTTATGCATTTGCTCATCATAATAAATTATTGTGTTTTCAAATGAATGTTTGTCTTCTGTTGACGCTCTAACCGCGTGATCAAATCTCTTTTCGATAGAATCGTCTTTATTCGCGTATTTATTAATGCCAATTCTAAATTCAACTTCGATATCTTTGCCAATGCTCTTATATGCAGGACGTAAAACATCATCAATTAGAAATTGATAATTGTCTTGAGAAGCAATATATAGGAAGAACGTATCACTACCAACTCGAGCAACGATTCCATCGATTGTGTGAGTCAAATCTTTTAACGCTTTAGCAACGTTGACTAGTAGTCGATCGCCGAGTTCGTGACCATACATTTCATTAAAGATATGAAATCTTTTAATGTTGATAGAAATCGCATCCATTAATTCATTTGAATTAAGAGCATCAAATTCATGGATATATTCATAAAAATATTTTTTAGTAAATAGACCGGTTAAATCATCTTTTTGAGTTTTGATAATAAGGTTGGTCTCTTCAGCGAGCATGATAGAACGTCTAATTCTCGCTAAAATGACTTCTGGCATATCATAAGGTTTAACAATGAAATCTTGCGCACCTAATTTCAAGCTTTCAATTTCCGCACTCTTATCAGATGTAAGAACAATAACTGGAACACGTTTTAATAATGAGTCATCTTCAATGCGTTTTAAAACTTCAAATCCATCCATGACTGGCATAACTAAATCTAAAAGCACTAGAGAAATTTCTTTGTACTGAGCTTTTAAAATATCTAAAGCCTCTTGTCCGTTTCCTGCTAAAAGAACGTCATATTCTTTTTCTAAAATGAAAGACAAAATTTGTTGATTGATGACTTCATCTTCCACAATCAAAACTTTTCTTTTTGCGTGTTGCACATAATTACTGATATTCTTCATAATCTAGTACCGTGAGCGAATGTTAAATCATTAGTTGTAAATAGAATAACATAGTTAGTAGTTTTAGTCATAATTTTTAAGTAAAAAAAGACCAAGTGAACTTGGTCCTATTCAACTGTAACACTTTTAGCGAGGTTTCTAGGTTTATCAACATTCAAGCCTTTCGCCAAAGAGACATAATAAGCGAGATAAAACGCAATTGAAGATATAGCAACACTAGAAAGATAGAACGCATAGTTCTTAACAACAATCGTATCGCCTTCTTTTGCTAGTGCTTCAGTAGCAATAACATAGACTTTCGCACCTCTAGATTTTACTTCTTCAATATTGCCTCTCATACTAGGAGCGGTCTCTGGATCAGTAATGAAAACAATAACTGGTAGCCCATCTTCAATTAAAGCGATTGGACCGTGTTTAAGTTCTCCTCCAGGAACAGCTTCAGAGTGAATATAGCTGATTTCTTTAAGCTTTAACGATGCTTCAAGAGAAAGGAAATAGTCAAAACTTCTTCCTAAATAGAAGATGTTTTTCTTGTCTTTAATCTCTTCAGCAACAGATTTAATGATTGGTTTAAAGTTGCCTTGAATATCATTAATGACATCAATTGATTGTTTTAAATCTTTAACAACCTGTTTGTCGTTTTGTAAAGCCGCTGCTAGCATGGCAAAAAGAGCAACCTGCGCAACATAAGCTTTAGTGGACGCAACAGATACTTCAATTCCTGAATGTAACAAGATTGAATAATCACAGTTTCTATCTAAAGTTGATCCACCAGTATTAGTGATAATTAAATTCTTTAAATTATGTTCTTTGATGATTTTTAAACAGTGAATCAAATCAGCGGTTTCTCCTGATTGAGAAATCAAAATAATGAATGGCTTCTGTCCTGGGAATGTTGGATGGAACGCCCATTCTGAAGCGATAAATCTAGATGCTGATTTATCATATTTTTCAAAATATCTACCGCCAACAAGTCCTGCGTGATATGAGGTTCCGCAACCAATAAAAATGATGTGGTCTGATTCATTTAAATCATTAAGTAAATCGTTATCAAATTGGAACTCATCGTTTTGGAAGTAGTTATCGATGATACGATTCACTGTTTGAGGAATCTCTTCGATTTCTTTAAGCATGTAATGCGGATAGCCTTTTAAGTCATGAGAAATAAGTTCAATATCCTTGTGAATAGTTTCTTTTGCGACTTCATTTCCATCTTTATCATAGATAGTGACTTTGTCTTTGTTAATGATTCCATATTCTAAATCACTAAGCTCAATGAAGTCGGTTGTGTATTCCACCATTGGGGAGGCATCAGAGGCCACCATTTTAAAACCTTTGCCTAAGCCCACCACTAAAGGTGACCCTTTTTTGAAGATATATAAATCATTTTCTGAGTCGCTATCGAATAGGCATATCGCGTAGCTTCCTTTTAATAAGGAAATGACTTTTTCAATCGCTTTTTGAACATCTTTCGTTTCAAGATAGTAGTAATCCACAAGATTAGCGACAACTTCAGAGTCGGTTTCACCATAAAAGCCATAACATTTTTCTAGTAGAAAATTCTTCAATTCTTTGTAGTTTTCAATTACTCCATTATGGACTAGACAAATCTTTTTGTGGAAAGAGATATGTGGGTGGGTGTTATTTTTATTAGGCGCACCATGCGTTGCCCAACGAGTGTGACCAATCATGATATTTGTCTTAATATTTTTTGGAACAATACCAAGAAGATGTTCCACACTGCCAACATCTTTATAGATCTTAATGCCATTATCAAAATAGGCGACTCCAGCAGAGTCATATCCACGGTAATCAAGCATTTTTAGGCCGTTACCTACATATTCTCGTGGTCTTCTTAGACCAATTGAACCAACAATTCCACACATATTATCTACCTAAATATTTGTTTAATTCATACTCACTAACTGTGGTGTGATATTCTTTCCACTCTTTTTCTTTAGCTTCAATGTACTTATAGAAGAGATGATCTCCCATAACTTCTTTAAGGATATCACTATTTTTAAAATATTTAATTGCGGAATGTAATGTTGCTGGTAAGCAGACGATATTTCTAGCTTCAATTTCTTCTTCGCTTAATGCGAATAAATTATCATTCACTGGAGGAACGATATCTTTATCATCAATATTTTTAATTCCATATAATCCACAAGCAAGAATACCCGCTAAAGCGAGGTATGGGTTAGCACACGGATCAACATTTCTTAACTCAGTTCTTGTAGAAAGTCCTCTAATTGCAGGAATACGAACTAATGAACTTCTATTTGCATCACTCCAGCAAGCGTAGATAGGAGCTTCATAACCACTAACGAGTCTCTTATACGAATTAACGATTGGATTAGTTAATAAACTAAGTTCTCTTGCATGAAGTAAAATGCCGCTAATCCATTTCTTGCACATTGAAGATAATTCCATATCAGCTTTAGGATCATAAAATAAATCACCTTTGTCTTTAGTAAATAAAGAACAATTCGTGTGCATTCCGTTTCCAGCTTGTTTATTTAATGGTTTTGGCATAAAGGAAGCAAGATAACCGTTTTTTCTCGCTACCATTTTCACTACTTGTTTAAATGTTTGTACACGATCACACGCTGAAACAACATCAGTGTATTTAAATGTAATCTCATTTTGTCCTGGACCAACTTCATGATGGGAAGCTTGAACTTCAAAGCCCATTTTTTCTAACATCAAAGCGATTTCTCTTCTAATGTTTTCTCCTCCATCAAATGGAGATAAATCAAAATATGACGCAGTGTCACTACAATTTGTAGAGACGCTTCCATCTGGATTTAATTTGAAAAGATAGAACTCTGGTTCGAATCCAACATACATGGTTTCAATACCCATATCATTCATCTTCTTAACTTGTGCTTTAAGAATATGACGTGGATCTCCCACAAATGGTTTTCCTTCAGGAGTGTAGACATCACATATAAATCTAGCCACTCCACCTAATGAAGAATCTTCAAAAGGAAGAATTAAAAATGTATCTAAATCAGGATGAAGATACATATCAGCTTCTTTAATTCTCACAAATCCTTCAATAGATGAACCATCAAACATAATCTTGTTATTAAAGGCGTCATCTAGTTTTTTTACTGGAATCTCAACCGCTTTGATATCACCAAGCATGTCGGTGAACTGCATTCTGATGTATGAGATATTGTTTTCTTCTATTAATTTTCTAATTTCTTCTTTTTTCATAAGTCATGTCCTCGAATAAAAACAAGAAAAAATGTAAAACTCTATGACTAATTTGTCAACAATTTCGATGTAAACTTTTCTTTACATACATGTATTTTGAAGATTTTAACTCTGTTAATGTTTCGTAAGATATTTTGTATTTTTTGTTAACATTGATAAAAAAATAAAAAAACATCTCCAACTCGAGATGGCTTTTCATTACGTTTTTTTAACATATTTCAGCAAGAAGCCCCACATCAACGATTTAAATTGATGAATACCTCTATAGGTGGGAGATGAATTGAAACAAAAATATCAGTCGTAGATAGTTGAAAATTGTTAAATAAAATAGTCATTTCCAAAATCTCTGGAAATTAAAATCTTAAAAGTTTTTCTAAAGAAAGTTATTTCCAAAAGCATCAATATTTGGA
>CADCGC010000001.1 GCA_902800905.1 uncultured Erysipelotrichaceae bacterium | reverse complement strand
TGGGTGGCAGTAGTTAAACAAGGACAAGTGATGTTTGAAATCGGAGGCGTAGACGGAGAAGTCGCAAGAGAAGCTCTTAGACTTGCTGCTTATAAACTCCCAATCAAATGTAAAGTTGTCGGAAAAGGAGAGTAGTAGCAATGAAAATTAGTGAAGTCCGTGAAATGTCTACGAGTGAACTTAAAGAAAAGCTCTACTCATTAAAAGAACAACTCTTTGAGTTAAGACGTAAAAAAGCCGTCGGAACTCTTGAAAGAGGAGAAGAAGTCATTGGCGTGAGAAAAGATATCGCCCGCGTAAACATGGTGTTACGTGAAAGAGAATTAAGTGAATCTAAATAAGGAGATCGTTACAAATGGAAGAAAGAAACTTAAGACGTTCCATTCAAGGCGTAGTTGTTAGTGATAAAAACGACAAGACCATCGGTGTCCTTGTTGAAACTCACAAAAAACACGCTAAGTATGGCAAGCGCGTTAAATATAGAAAGAAGTATTACGCGCACGATGAAAAGAACGAGGCTAAAATTGGAGATGTAGTGACCATTATGGAAACTAGAAAACTCTCCGCTACCAAAAGATGGAGATTAGTCTCAATCGATAAGACTGCCGAAATGTCTGTTAAAGAGGCAGAAAAAGAATTAAAAGAAGAAATTCTTACTGGTGAAATTCCTGCTGAAGAAGTCGAAAAGAAACCTGCAGCAGAGAAAGAGGAAGACGCTGAACCAGCTAAAGAAGAAAAGGAGGCCGAATAATTATGATCCAGAAGGAAACTAATCTTGTTGTCGCTGATAATAGTGGCGCTCGTAAAGTTCGCGCTTTCACCCTCTACGGAGGAAGTAAAAGAAAAACATCAAGCATCGGTGACATTATCAAATGTTCTGTCAAAGAAGCCATTCCTAATGGAAAAGTTAAGAAAGGTGACGTCGTCAGATGTGTCATCGTTAGATGTAAGAAACCAATTCAAAGAGCAGATGGTAGCACAATTGCCTTTGATGATAACGCTGTCGTTATTATCAATGATGACAACGCTCCAATCGGAACACGTGTCTTCGGACCTGTCGCTCGTGAATTAAGAGATGCTGGAATCGATGGATTTATGAAAATCGTTTCCTTAGCACCAGAAGTGTTATAAGGAGGAGACATCAATGAACTTATTAAAAGGTGATAAAGTCATTGTCATTGCCGGTAAAGACAAGGGCAAGACTGGAACAATTCAAAAAGTTGATCCAAAGTCAAACCGTGTTGTTGTCGAAGGTGTCAATCTCCGCAAGAAACACAAAAAACCAACACAAGCAAACCCAGAAGGAAGTATCGTTGAGATCTATGCTCCAATCGATGCCTCTAACGTTATGCTTGTTGATCCAAAAACCAAGAAACCAACTAGAATTGGTCACAAAGTGGTTAAAGGAAAGAAAGTCAGAGTCGCTCTTAAGAGTGGCACTGAATTATAAGGAGGAAAACACAGATGTCAAAATTTGCTGTTAAGAAAACCAATACTGGCTATAACTTCTTATTAATTGCTAATAATGGTCAACCAGTCGGTGCCTCCCAAGTTTACAAATCACTCAAATCCGCTTTAGCAGGTGTTGAATCAATCAAAAATGTTGCTCCTGTCGCAGAAGTTGAAGATACAACAGTCGCAGAAGTCGAAGAAAAGAAAAATCCAAAATTTGTCATCTATACTGACAAAGCTGGCGAATTCCGTTTCAGACTTCAAGCCGCTAATGGTCAAAACGTTCTTGCTTCAGAAGGCTATACAACATTAGCAGCCTGTAAGAACGGTGTTGCTTCTGTCGTTAAGAATGCTAGTGAAGCTGAAGTTGAACTTCCAGAAGAAGATGAAGCTGAAGAAAAACCACTAGAAGAAAAGAAAGAAGCACCAAAGGCTGAAAAACCAGCTGCCAAGAAAGAAGCTGCTCCAAAAGCCGAAGTTAAGAAAGTCAACAAGAAAACTGGCAAAGGTAACAAGAAAGCCGCTATTTCTCCAAGATTAAAAGAGAAATATGAAAACGAAATTAGAAAAGCCTTAAATGAAAAATATAACTACAAATCAGTTATGGAAATTCCAGGCTTAGACAAGATCGTTGTCAATATCGGTGTTGGTGAAGCCACTCAAGACGCTAAGAAATTAGAAGAAGCAGTTGCTGAACTAACCCAAATCACTGGTCAAAAACCAATCATTACACACGCTAAGAAATCCATCGCTACCTTCAAATTAAGAGAAGGACAAGCTATCGGATGTAAAGTTACTCTTAGAGGTGTCAGAATGTGGGATTTCTTCGATAAATTAGTTTCTATCGCACTCCCACGTGTTCGTGACTTCCGTGGTGTTAGCAAGAACGCCTTCGATGGTCGTGGTAACTACACCTTAGGTGTCAAAGAACAATTAATCTTCCCAGAAATCGATTACGATAAAGTGGCGAAGGTTAGAGGTATGGACGTCGTTATCGTCACTACCGCAAAGACAGATAAAGAAGCATACACATTACTCGAATTATTGGGTATGCCATTTGCTAGATAAGAAAGGAGTCCAAAATAGTCATGGCTAAAACAAGTGCTAAGGTCCGCTGTGCGAGACCACAAAAGTACAAAGTTAGAGAATATACACGTTGTGAACGTTGCGGACGTCCTCACGCTGTCTATTCAAAATTCCATTTATGCCGTATTTGTATTCGTGAACTCGCATACAAGGGTGAAATCCCAGGCTTAAAGAAATCATCTTGGTAATAGGAGGGAACACATTATATGATGACAGATCCAATTGCGGATATGCTTACCCGCATTAGAAATGCAAATGCATTAAAATATGAACAAGTCAAAATGCCTTCTAGCAAGATGAAAGTTGAAATCGCCAAAATCTTAAAAGAAGAAGGCTTCATCGTTGATTACAAAGTCAAGGGTGCAACTAAAAAGGAATTATCACTTACATTAAAATACGCCGCCGATGGCACACGTGTTATCTCCGGCTTAAAGAAAATTTCTAAACCAGGCTTACGTGTTAACGTTGGCTGTGACAAACTCCCAAGAGTTTTAAAAGGTTTAGGTATTGCGATCATTTCCACCTCACAAGGTGTTATGACTGATGCTAAAGCAAGAACTTTAGGTATCGGTGGTGAAGTAATCGCCTATGTCTGGTAGGAGGTAGAAACAATATGTCACGTATTGGTAATAAACACATTACACTTCCTGCTGGAGTTACAGTTGAAGTTCAAGACTCCGCTGTTGTCGTTAAGGGTCCAAAAGGAACATTAAATGTCCCACTCAACAAAGGTATCTCTGTTGAAATCGATGGAACAACCTTAATCTGCAAGAGAGCCAACGAACAAAAACAAACAAAACAAAACCACGGCACAACTCGTGCTAACATCCATAACGCAGTCGTCGGTGTTTCCGAAGGATACAAAAAGGAACTCGAGATGAGAGGTATTGGTTACAAAGCTCAATTACAAGGTAAGAACGTTGTCTTATGGGCTGGCTATAGCCACACAATCACCATCATTCCAAACGAAGGCGTTACAGTCACATTACCATCACCAACCGAAATCGTTGTTGAAGGTATTGACAAACAAGCAGTTGGTCAAACCGCTGCTCGTATCAGAGAAGTCAGACGTCCAGAACCATACTTAGGAAAAGGTATTCGTTACAAGAATGAATACGTTGCTCTTAAAGAAGGTAAACGCGCTGGCGGTAAGAAATAATAGAAAGGTAGGTATATAAAATGGTTTCTAAACAAAGTAAGAACATTTCTAGAGTTAGAAGACATGCTCGTGTTAGAAGTAAAATCTCCGGAACACCAGAATGCCCAAGATTATGTGTCTATCGTTCTAACAAAAACATTGAAGCTCAATTAATCGATGATGTTAACAAGGTGACACTCGTTGCCTCTTCATCAATGAGCTTAAAGCTTGAAAATGGTAGCAATGTCGAAGCCGCTGCTAAAGTCGGTGCTGATATCGCTAAGAAAGCTCAAGCCAAAAAGATTAAAAAAGTTGTCTTTGATAGATCTGGATATGTTTACCACGGTCGTATCAAAGCCCTTGCAGAAGCCGCTAGAGAAGCTGGCTTAGAATTCTAATGGAGGAGAAAGAAATGGCAGAAGAAGAAAAAGTTGTTGCTCAAGAAGCAAAACCAGAAGCTCCAGCTACTGAAGCTCCAAAAGAAGAAAGAGCCCCTCGTGGCGATAGACGTCCACATGGTGATCGTAAAGGTGGTAGACCAGACAAGAAAGGTGACCGCAAAGAAAGACGTGAACCAAAAGATGACATGGAAGAAAGAGTTGTCTTCATCAACCGTGTCAGTAAGACCGTTAAAGGTGGTCGTCGTATGAAATTCACCGCCTTAGTTGTCGTTGGTGATCACAAAGGACAATACGGATTTGCATTAGCAAAAGCCGCTGAAGTCCCAGACGCCATCAAAAAGGCTAGTGAAGCTGCAAGAAAGAAACTTTACACCATTCACTTAGTGAAAGGTAACACCATCTCCCACGAAATCGTTGGTAAATATGGTGCATGTAATGTTTACTTAAAACCTGCTCCTGAAGGTACTGGTATTATTGCCGGTGGTCCAGTGAGAGCAATTCTTGAACTTGCAGGTGTTCAAAACGTGTGCTCCAAAGTCTATGGTAGCCGTGCTCCAATCAACATTATTAGAGCAACAAATCAAGGTTTAAATAACCTCAAGAGCTACAAGACAATGAAGGAATTACGTTCCAAAGAATAATTAAACACTACACAGTTTAAGGAGGTGCACAAATGAAATTACACGAACTTCAAACAACAGAAGGCAGCAGACAAGAACACTATCGTAAAGGTAGAGGTATCGGTTCTGGTAACGGCAAAACTGCTGGTAAAGGTCACAAAGGACAAAACGCTCGTAGTGGCGGTGGAGTCGCTTTAGGCTTTGAAGGTGGTCAAATGCCATTATGGAGAAGACTCCCAAAGAGAGGCTTCAAAAATAGAGACCGTATCGTTTACGCTGTTGTTAATGTTTCAGATTTAAACAGATTTGATGAAGGTACAGTCGTCACCCCAGCGTTATTAAAAGAAGTCGGACTTGTTTCCAAGGAATACCACGGACTCAAAGTCTTAGGAAATGGCAAACTTGAAAAGAAATTAACTGTTCAAGCAAACAAATTCTCCAAATCCGCTGAAGAAGCAATTAAAAACGCCGGTGGCTCAGCTGAGGTAATCTAATATGAAAAAGATTGCTTCGATTCTTAAAAATAAAGAAATTATGAACCGTATTTTGTTCACGGTTCTCATCCTCTTTATCTTCCGTATCGGAGCACAGATAACAGTCCCAGGTGTCAATCCTGAGGGATTAGAAGAATACCTCAACTCTGGTACTGCCTTATCACTTATGAATATGTTAGGTGGTGGAACCTTACAAACGTTCTCCATCTTCGCTCTTGGTGTCTCACCATACATCACTGCGCAAATTATTGTTCAGTTATTATCAACCGATGTATTACCCGCATTAAGCGAGTTAAAACGCCAAGGCCAATACGGAAGAAAGAAAATGGAATATGCTACCCGTTACTTAACGCTCTTGTTAGGTGCGGTTCAAGCGTATGGTATTATCAAGACTATTGAAAACACAACCGAGGTTCAATTCCCACTCATGGAAACTCTCAAAGCCTCTAACGCTGAATGGCTTGGATATCTATATATCATCATAGTCATGCTAGCAGGTACGATGATTGTCATGTGGTTAGGTGACCAAATCTCAGTTAAAGGTATCGGAAATGGTATCTCAATGATCATTTTCGCGGGTATTGTTTGTTCTTTACCAAATCAATTCGCCCATGCCTTCACAACCTATATTTCTACGACTGCAGGAAGTCCAGAAAACTTAGTCATTGCTGGTGTCTTCAAGTTTATACTTTATGTCCTAGCATATCTCGTCATCATTGCATTCGTTACATTCGTCGAGTTAAGTCAACGTAAAATCCCTATTCAACATAGTGGAAAGAGCGGTGGACAAACTCAAAGTATGGCAAGAGCAAGCTTCTTGCCAATCAAAATTAATAGCGCCGGAGTTATTCCTGTCATCTTCGCAAGCTCATTAATGATGGCACCAAGTGTTATTGCTGGTTTCTTAGGAAATAGCAGTGACGCAACTTGGTTAAAGATCTTCTCAACCAGTGAAATGTACGATATGGGAAGCTGGTCAATGCCTTGGGGATTATTAATTTATATGGTCCTCACAGTAGCCTTCACTTTCTTCTATGCAAATCTACAAATTGATCCGCAACAAATGGCGGAAAATTTCCAAAAGAATGGTTCCTATATTCCTGGTGTTAAACCTGGTATTGAAACCGAAAGATACATTCGCCGTGTCTTAAATAGAGTGACATGTATCGGTGCTATCGCACTTGTTATCATCGCTTCACTCCCATCAATCCTCACATTAAGTGGAGTATTCGGTGGCGATAACTCATTAGTTCTTGGTGGAACTGGTATGATCATCGTTGTCGGCGTCTGTCTCGAACTTAATAATCAAATCGATGGTTTACTTGCTGGTAAATCATTCGACGAAGTTGTTGCTTCAGGAGGTCATTAATCATGAAAAAGAATATTATCTTAATGGGTCCACCAGGGGCAGGCAAGGGAACACTTGCAAAACAACTCAAAGAAGAATTTAGTCTCGTACATATTTCCACTGGAGATATGTTCAGAGATGCGATTAAAGCACAAACAGAACTCGGCAAACTTGCCCAACAATATATTGACGCTGGTCACTTAGTGCCAGATGAAGTCACAATTGGACTTGTTAAAGAGAGACTCAGTCAAGATGACTGTGCCGCTGGGTTCCTCCTTGATGGATTCCCAAGAACTTTGCCACAAGCAGAAGCTCTTAGTGTTCTTACCAAGGAAATCTCTCGCGAAATCGATGTCGTAGTCAATCTTGACTGCGACAACGACGAACTCGTTAGAAGAATCTCCGGTCGTCGCGTTTGTAAGAATTGTGGCGCCCCATTCCATGTCGTCACCATGAAACCAAAAGTGGATGGTGTTTGCGACTTATGTGGTGGACCACTTTATCAAAGAAAAGATGACAACGAAGAATCTCTTAAAGTTCGTTTAGGACATTATGTTTCTGAAACCAAACCATTATTAGACTATTACGCTAATCTTGGACTATTGAAATCATTCAACTCATTACAAGGTAAAGAAGCATTATTCGATGAAGTTTCTTCATTTCTTAGAAAGTAAATATGGTAACTATTAAATCTACACGTGAAATTACATTAATGAAAGAAGCTGGCCGCGTTGTTGGACTAGTCTTTAAAACCTTAGAGGAAAAGATTAGACCAGGCATGACCACTCTTGAGATTGATGAAATTGTTGAAAAAACAATGTTAGACAATGATTGTATACCTGCTGAAAAGGGGTATTACGATTATCCTGCTAGTGCCTGTGTCAGTGTTAATGACACATTAATACACGGCATCCCTTCTAGTAAGATTGTTCTTAAAGAAGGAGACATTGTGAGTGTAGATATAGTTGCTAATTACAAGGGTTATATGGCAGATGCGTGCCGCACCTTCAGTGTTGGCACCATCTCCAGTAGAGCCCAACGAATCGTCAATGTAACTAAAGAAGCATTCTTTGAAGCTCTGAAGTTAGTAAAACCAGGCAACCACATTGGTGACATAAGTCATTGTATTCAAGAATATGTTGAGAAGCATGGTTATAATGTCGTCAGAGAATATACAGGACACGGAATCGGTTCTCAGATGCATGAAGACCCAGTCATTGCAAATTATGGCAAGGCTGGAAGCGGAATTCGCTTAGAGCCAGGAATGGCGTTATGTATTGAACCAATGGTCCTTGAAGGTAGAAAAGATGTACGTGTGTTACCTGATGGATGGACAGTTAAGAGCCGGGACGGCAAATTAACCGCTCACTATGAGAACACAGTCATGGTTACTGAAAGTGGTTATGAAATAATCACAATGTACGAAGGAGAAGAATAAATGTCAAAAGCAGATGTCATCGAAGTCCAGGCGGTCGTTACGGAAACATTACCAAACGCGATGTTTCGTGTAAAACTTGAAAACGACATGGTAATCTTGGCTACCGTTTCTGGTAAAATCCGAATGAATTACATTCGCATTCTTCCAGGTGATAAAGTTACCGTAGAAATCTCGCCTTATGATTTAACACGGGGCCGTATAACATTTAGGTTTAAATAGTCCTAAGAACAAAACTATTATAGGAGGTATAATTTTATGAAAGTCAGACCTTCAGTCAAACCAATTTGCTCAAAATGCAGAGTCATCAAAAGACATGGCAAAGTCATGGTCATTTGCAGTGATCCAAAGCATAAGCAAAGACAAGGTTAATTTAGGAGGAACATTGAAATATGGCACGTATCGTTGGTGTTGATATTCCAAATGACAAACCAGTTGCCTTCTCCCTTACCTATATCTATGGTATTGGTAGAACAACTGCTAGAAAAATTTGTGAAGCCGCAAAAGTTGACGGCACAATCCGCGTCAAAGATCTCTCAGATGATCAAATGAACGCAATCAGAAATGAAGTTAGCAAACTCAAAGTTGAAGGTGATCTTCGTAGAGAAGTCGCTTTAAATATCAAGAGACTCACTGAAATTGGCTGCTATCGTGGACAAAGACATAGAAAAGGCTTACCAGTCCGTGGTCAAAGAACCAAGACTAATGCCCGTACTCGTAAAGGTCCACGTAAGACCATCGCCAATAAGAAGAGTGCTCCACAAGGTTAATGAAAGGAGAATAGTACAATGGCTAAAACTACTACACGTAAAAAGAAAGTCAAACGTTCATATACTAAAGGCGTTGCTCACATTCATTCAACCTTTAATAACACAATTATTACCATCACTGACTCCGAAGGTAACGCAATTGCCTGGAGCAGCGCTGGTGCATTAGGTTTCAAAGGTGCGAAGAAGTCCACACCATTTGCTGCTCAACAAGCTGCCGAAGCAGCCGCTAAGAGCGCTTATGATCAAGGCATTCGCCAAGTTGATGTTGATGTCAAAGGTCCAGGCCCAGGAAGAGAAGGAGCAATCCGTTCCCTCGCTGTTAGCGGTCTACAAGTCTTAAGTATTGTTGACACCACACCAATCCCACACAATGGTTGCCGTCCACCAAAACGCCCACGTGGTTAATTGATTTATTAGGAGGAAAAGAAAATGAAAATCGCTAATCCTTTTGAAAGATTTGGCATTACACAAGCCGATTATGACGGAAACGAAAATTATGGTCGTTTCATCATTGAACCACTTGAAAGAGGTTTTGGTTTAACTCTCGGAAACGCATTAAGAAGAGTCTTATTATCCGCACTTCCAGGTGCTTCAGTCTATGCGATTGAAGTTGAAGGCGCACAACATGAATTCTCTTCCTTATCCGGAGTTGAAGAAGACGTCACAAGCATCATCCTCAATTTAAAAGATTTAGTACTCAAAATCGATGATGAAGATAGCTCCAACAAGAGACTTGAAATCAACGTCGAAGGACCAAAAGTTGTCACCGGTGCAGACATCGTTTGCCCAACAGGTGTCAAGGTCGTTAACGAAGATGTCGTCTTAGCGCATGTCGCTGAAGGCGGTAGCTTACACGCTGTCTTGCATGCCCGTAATGGTAGAGGTTATGTGACAGGAGAACAAAATAAAGTTCTTCATCCAAACTTCCCTGTCGGAGTCATCGCTACAGATAGTAACTATTCCCCAGTTAGAAAGACAAATTATGTCGTTGACAACACTCGTGTTGGTCACGATTCAAAATTTGACAAACTCACTCTTGAAGTTTGGACCGATGGTTCCATCCTTCCACAAGAAGCTGTTGTTTGGGCTGCTGAACTCTTAATCAAACACTTAGAGAAATTCCTCAATCTCGCTGATATCACACAAGATATCAATATCGAGAAAGAAGAAGAAAAAGTCGAAGAAAACAAATATGAGAATATCACAATTGAAGATCTCGACTTATCTGTCAGAAGCTACAACTGCTTAAAGAGAGCGCAAATTCAAACTGTTCTCGAATTAACTGAGAAGACAGAAGAAGACATGATGAAAGTCAAGAACCTTGGTAAGAAATCCCTTAAAGAAATTAAGGAAAAACTTGCCGCAATTGGTTTATCATTCAAGGATTTCGAATAATTTAGGAGGAAAAAGAATATGCCAGCACAAGGTCGTAAAAATGTTCATGGTAAGACCGGCGTGAGATTCAAGGCCGCGTATACCAAGAGTAAATATGAAAACATGCTCCGCAATGTTGTAACCGATTTGATTATTCATGAATCCGTCAAAGTTACAGAAGCAGTTGCAAGAGATGTTGTTAAAGAAGCAGATAGACTTGTTACTTTAACTAAAAAAGAAGATGTCATGAACGCCAAAAGACAAGCTGCTAGATTCGTTAGAAATATCGAAGCTAGTGAAGGTGTCTCCGCACTCGACAAACTCTTCAACGTTATTGGTCCAAAAATGAAAGGACGTAACGGAGGTTACACCCGTAGATTAAAACTTGAAAATAGACGTGGTGATGACGCTCCAGTCGTCTTAGTCACTTGGGTTGACTAATAATAACTCTATTTATCAAATTACCGAGATGTCAAAGTCTCGGTTTTTTGTATAGTAAAGACGTCCTTAGTATGAAAAAAAGGTCTAGTCATGACCTATTTTTCTTCATAAATTGCGTCTGATATATTGAATTGTTGTAATGACAACTTTTTCGTTTACTTCATTAATCTGATAAATAATTATATAGTTATCAACTAGAAGCTGTTTGTAACCTTTATTGGCGTATTTTCCAACCAGTCTATCTTGATGAGAATATGGAAATGAGGATAAAGAATATATAGCATTCCATATGTGATCAATTTGTTGTTTCGCAATAGTTGGTTCTAATAATGTCGAAGAAATGTATAAATATATATCATCGAGATCACGATATGCTCTCGGAGATAATAATACACTGTAACTACTTGAAATACTTTTGGCTCTGCGCCATTATTCATTTCTTCTTCTGCCTCAAAAATCGCTTGATCAATTCTATTTGTTTGTGCAATTTTTTCATACAATTCCGTACTCATGACAACAAGATCACTATAACCATTTTTTGTGACAAAAATTGGTTCTTGTATTTTATGAGCCATATCAGATATTTCGCTTGTGTTTCTTAAATCCCTAATAGGTATTATTGTTGGCATATGACTACCTCCGTGTCAAAATTGTAGCATAATTATGTCACAAATTCAATATCACGATTTTTTAATTCGTGTGCTATAATCATTTGACGAAAGTATGCAATAAAATGCATATTTCGGCCTTAAACTGATAAATAACCACTTTTGCAACCAATAGTTGCGTAAATTCTAACTAGAGTATGTAGAGGCAACCAAACATAAAATGCTAAAGTAGTGGCAGTTAGAAAAGGAGAGCGAAATTATGACAATCGAAATCGCTGATAGATTAATTAAATTAAGAAAAAAACACGGTTACTCACAAGAAGAGTTAGCAGACAAATTAGGCTTGTCCCGTCAAGCAGTTAGCAAATGGGAAAGAGCGGAAGCCTCCCCAGACACTGATAACCTTATTTGCCTAGCTAAATTATACGATGTCTCTTTAGATGAATTATTGTCTACTGATGAGGATGTTGAGACAATCGTTAAAGAGCAAGTCAAAGAAGAAAAGAAACCTGAAGAAGGAATTCACATCTCCGATAGTGATGGTAGCAGTGTCATAATTAATAAAGAAGGTGTCACATGCGTAGACGAAAAAGGAGAAACAGTTAAGATTGGTAAACACTTCAAAAGAGATAAAGGATCACTAATCATTGACGCCATTGAAGGAGTATTACTCTTCTTCGCCTTAGCAGCTTATCTCTTATTAGGAGCCTTGCTTGGTATGTGGGCAAGTGCGTGGGTCTTCTTCTTCGTTCCAGGTATCTTATGTTCAATCGCTAGATGTATTTATAAAAAGAACGCGAACAAATTCAACATGGTGTTCACTGCTTGCTTTGTCTTCTTCTTCGTTTGTATGTTCTATCCTGGATTATCCGCTTCGTTGTGGCATCCAATGTGGGTCGTCTTCTTAGCCATTCCTGCTTATCACATTACCATGGGATCAATTAATAAAGCCCTTGGTAAAGAAGATGATGAAGATGAAAAAGAAGTCAAAGAACCAGAAGTTGATGATTAATTAAAGAATAATAAGAACCAGAGTCAAACGATTCTGGTTTTTTAAATACAGTGTTTCTTATATGGTTTTTCTATAATATTTATCATTTTAACAAACAACATATTGCAAAAGTTTGTTAAATTTAAATCTTGGTATTTTAGTGATAATATAAGAACTATATGAAGAGCACATTTCTTGTTGAAAGAAGAAATTGAATACGAATCAACTTATTATGCAAGATCTCCGTCACCAGATTATGAATACGTACTTCAAACAATTGATGAGAAAGGAGACTTATCACCTAAACAATTCGCGTGCGATATTGATTTAGGATATCGTACAATGATTAGATTACAAAGATAATCAATATCAAGTAATTATTACTAGTTTTCCGTTATTTTTTATACATTACCCATCTCTTTGATGGGCTTTTTGTAACAATAATTGATACTGAGAGTGCCGACAAATAAAACAGGTATACCTCTTTTTTGAAAGGGATATTTATGAAAGTCAACAAGACACAAGCAGTACTTTTAATTTTAAGCATACTGTTAGAGAAAGGATCATTTACTAAAGAGGAAATTAAAGAAGAAATAGAAATAACCGATCTCAAATTTAAAAGATATATGCAAGAATTACGAGCGTTTATTTATAACTTTAATCTTCCATATGAAATCAATTACATAAGAAGAGAAGATATTTATATTTTAAAAAAATAAGTTGAGGGTCATTTTTTGTACCCTCAGCGTTTCTATAATTAGAAGCATGAAAGTGAAGAAAGCTCAAGCGTTGCTATATATGCTTTCGCTATTGTGTGAAAACAATTGCTTCAGCAAAACAGAAGTAATGGAAGAACTAGAAATCAATGAGCAACAATTCAAAAGATACATGCAAGAATTACGAGCTTTCTTGGCCAATTTTAATTATCAATATGAAATCAAGTTTGCAAGAAACGAAGGCAAATACATAAAACGTTGGAGGTAGTAAACCTATGAATAGAAAAATTACTTACATAAAAACAATAATCTTTTTATCAATTTTTAGTTTTGCTTTTGTTGGATGTTCAAACACCAGTGTTAAACACACTATAACCTGGCAAGACTGGGATGGAAGCGTTTTAGAAATAGACAAAGTGAATAATGGAGACATTCCGACTTATAATGGCCAAGAACCAACTAGAGTTAGTACCCCAGAATATTCATATTCATTTTCCGGTTGGACCCCTGAAGTCAAAAAAGCAACAAGCGACGAAACATATGTCGCTACATATAGTAGAACTATAAATGAATATACAATAACTTGGAAGAACTGGGATGGCACTACGCTAAAAACGGAAAGCGTTCAATACGGCTCCCTTCCTAATTATAATGGCCAAGAACCAACTAGAGAAAAAACAAAAGCATATTCTTATAAATTCACTGGTTGGACCCCTGAAATTGAAGAAGTAACTCAAGATGCAACTTATGTTGCTCAGTATGAAAGTTTTTTGAACAAATATACAGTTACGTGGACGAATTGGGATGGCACTATCTTAGAAGTTGATAGTAATGTGAATTATGGAGAGACTCCTCACTATGATGGAACAACGCCTTCGAGAGATAGAGATACTCAATATACTTATACATTTAAGTCATGGTCACCTTCTATTTCTTTTGTGGAAAGTGACATAACTTATACCGCATGTTTTGAAACTACTATTAATCAATACACAATTACATGGAAGAACTGGGACGGCACAATATTAAAAACCGAAGAAGTTAATTATGGAGAGACCCCTTCTTATGGCGATGCTGAACCATCAAGAAACCAAGATAACTATTACTCGTATTCTTTTAAAGGATGGTCACCTTCTATTGAAAGTGTAACTGGTAATGCAACTTATATTGCGCAGTATTATAACAGCCCAATTTCATATTCAATTTCATATAATTTAGATGGCGGAACCGCAGACAATCCAACATCATATTCAATTGAATCTGGAGATTTTGTGTTGTCTTATCCAACTAAAAATGGATATGAGTTTTTAGGATGGACAGGATCTAATGGAGATAGTCCTCAAAAAGATGTTGCTGTAGAATGTGATGGCGGTCAGAATTATCAGTTTACTGCAAATTGGAAACTTGTTACATACAGCATTACTTATTATTTATTTGACGGAACAAACAATGATGAGAATCCATCAAACTACACGATTAATGATTCTTTCGCTTTTAAGCAGCCATCAAAGACTGGTTACTCTTTTGTTGGGTGGTATACTGAATCTTCGTTTGAAAATAAAATAACTGGGTTAAACAACAACTATGGCAATTTAGAATTATATGCTAAATTCGAACCAAATAAATATTTAGCGATATTCGATGATCTTTCATCATTTTATTTTAACATTCACTATATTGTCACAAACGATGACTCTTTAAATAATGTATTGCTAGTTAAAGGTGATGGTGGATTTTTGCTTTATGATTATGTTCCAAGTAAAGCTGGATATGTGTTTGATGGTTGGTATAGTGACACCAGTTTTACTGAGTTTATAAATAGCGACTTCACTATAGATGACGATGTTTATGTGTATGGAAGAATGATTGACAAAAAAACGATAAGAGATGTTGATTTTGGCATTTTAACTGAGCAAGAGATTTTGTTGGCTTCTGGTTTTATTGTAAATGAACTTAGAGAAAAAATGTTCTTTTATATTCCAAAATACGCCGATACATCATCAGTATACGTTTACGCAATGGTAAAAGCTGAGTGTCGCAAAAATGGAAAATATTATGACCAAAGTTATGCAGATGCAACGACCCCTTGGCTTCATTTAGTGGCAAATCCAACTACTGACCCACAAAATAATTATGTTTATAAAACCAATAGGATTGCTGTATCTCCTGAAATATGCAAAATATATCAAATATCAATTTATGTAAGAAATGATTCTTATGGAGTGGCGCAAGCTGGAGTGCGGGTTGAAAAATGTCCAACAATAAAGGTTATGGTTACTATATCGAATTCAATAGAACAAACCTATGGTTCGACTGTTCACAGACCATATGTTGCTCAAAAAAATGGTTATATTTTTGATGGATGGTTTGATGACAACAATGTAATAATAAGTGATGTTTGGGAATATAATTCCGATCAAACTTTCCACTCCAAATGGACCAAAATTGTTTATAACATAACTTATATAATGAATGGTGGAATTAACGATCCTGAGAATCCATCAACTTACACCGTCGAAGACATAATTACTTTAAAAGACCCAATAAAGGAAGGCTACTATTTTGATCATTGGTGGATGGAAGGGCCGAGAGCTGATACCGGAAAAAGGATTAAAACAATTAATGGAGCAGAGTGTAGAGATTTAAAAATATACGCTTATTTTTCAGATGTTCCAATTCAATGATATGCATAGAAAATATTTTTATCATTACACAAATATTAATTCGTTAAAAAAGATTATTGAAACTAAGTCAATATTATTTTCCAATTCCTTTGATTCGAATGATGATTCAGAAATTGAATATTTTAAGGCGCTTTGCATAAACAACACCAAATATAATTCTATTTATTCGCTATTATTTGTTAATTTGCCAGCGGAAGGAAATAACATAGTTGCATATATTTTAAGTTTATGCGCAAATAGTGATAATTTGACATGTTGGAGAGAGTATGGTGATTATGGGCATGGGGTGTGCCTAAGGTTTGATATAGAAAAATTAGAACGATTATTAGGAACAACGGGTGTGATTCATTATAGTGGAGAAATAATTTATAAAAAGAACATTCAGCAACAACAATTAAGGATGTTGGACAACAAATTAATAATAAATACTGTCGAATCAACATCTGACAACTATAAATATGCCGTAAGCAAAGCGCTACTTTTTAAACATCCAATAAACAACGTCGAAAAGGAATATAGAATAACGATAATAATGTCGAAAGATGATGCTACTGTAATTAATCTTGATTCTATATCTAACTTCAACAAGGGGAATGCCTTGTCGTTATACAATATTTTTGATGCGATTGATGAAATATGCTTAGGCCCTAATGTCTCTCTATATGAAAAGAAATTGATTAGAGATTTATTAAAAATCAAAAATATAAAAGTAAAAACAAAAGAAAAAGCGTTTCGCATTATTAAAAAGGCAAGAAAAGCAAAATAGTGGACTTCCTGCCTGTTATCCATTTCTAAAAACCAATTATTAAGGTTTTTCTTTTCTTTTTCTATAATTCTATAGAATAATATAACCATGAAAAGTGTAAGAAAGAGAATTCCAAAAGTATATCAATTTGAAATTGATCATAACCCATATGAGATTCTTTCATATAACAACACATCTTCTTTAGGAAAAGTCATTGTCTTCCCTCTTTTCCATTATCAAGGAGAAAGGCAATATATGGATTTAATCAATCCAATTTTAGACAAGGGATATCATCTTATTGTCATTAAATTCCTTAATCGCGGTGATAGAGTTCTCTTCTTTAACTATTATTCTAAGGTTTTCTCCCGTCTCATCGCGGATATCATTCAACATAAAGTCATTAAGAATGAATCAATCATCTTTATGGGTTTTGGTGTTGGAGCCTACCTCGCTTCCTACATGGAGAAAACCAAATTAAAAGGAATTACCAAATTCATTTTGATTTCACCAGTTAACAAATATAAAGATGAATATTCAATTTCTCATGCGATTGAAAAATACAAATTCCCGACATACATCTTCTATGGGCAAAACGACACAGTTAACAATGTTGATTCTCGCTTCTCCTTGTTTGAAAGAGGAAAAAATAATTCTAAAGTTACATTCACCTGTTACCCAGTTTCGGGTCACTTCTTATATTATGAAGAGCACATTTCAAATAAATTAGAAGAAACATATCACAAAGATGATTATGACCTCTTTGTTGGAGAAACTAGAGAAAGTAAACTTCCAGAAGAAGCGAAATATAATGAGAAGTTCTATGAACACCTCTTTATGATTTTAGAAGATGAGCCACTTCCTAAACGTATTGCGTTATTAACTGATGTTTTCCCACTATTCACTAACGGAGTTTCAGTAGTGGTTAATCTCTTACAAACTGAACTTAAATCATTGGGATATGAAACATATATTGTTGCCTTATGGGACAAAAAAGTTCCAATTGAACAATTACCAAGCGACTATATTCCAGTTTTAGGAAGCCCTGCTAGATTCATTAAAGGTCACAAAGATCTTCATATGCTCAAGAGCTTTGCCTATCAAAAGAATGCAAAGATGCTCTCTTTGTTTGGCTTTGATTATTTGCATTTACACACTGAATACTCTATGAGTCAAATTGCTTTACTTTTAGCAAAATACACTGGTATTGAAATGGTGTACACATATCACACCTTATGGAAGATGTATTATGAATCCAAGTTTGGTAAGTTTGCTGGCGAGATTACTTATAAAGCCGCAAAAGAATTATTGTTCTCTAAAGTATATAAAGAATGTAAAACTATCGTCGTTCCTTCTATGAAGAGTTATGAGATTCTTTCAGATGAATCATCCGCTAAAGATATAAGAGTGATTCCAAGTTCAATTGACTTAGAAAGATTCAAAATGTCTAAAGCCGATTTAGTGGAAGTTAACAAATTAAAAGAAAAATATAATCTCAAAGATAAGAAGGTTCTTGGCTATGTTGGTCGTGTTTCAATCGAAAAGAATATCGTTGAGACATTAGAATATATCTCAGAAATCAAAAGTGAAATTCCAAATATTGTTTTCATCATCGTCGGTGTTGGAGATGCGATTAAGCTCTTAAAGAAAACCATTAAAAAGTTAGGTTTAGAAGAAAATGTCATCTTTGTTGGTGAAGTCGAAAATTCTAAACTTAAATATTATTACTCATTATTTGATGTCTTTGTGACTGCAAGTAACTTTGAAACACAAGGCTTAACTTATTTTGAAGCCGCCGCGTGTGGCACTCTCATCTTAGCGAAGAAAGATAAAGCAATTGAAGGAATCTTTGAAGATGGAGTTAATGCTTATATCTATGAAGATTTCTATCAATGGGTTGAAAGAATTGAAAAAGCATTATTTAAAAATAATAAAAAGATTGTTGAAGCTGCAAAGAACACACTTAAACAATACACTCCTGATAAATGGGCCAAGAAGATGCTTGGCATATATCAAGAAATAAACCAAGGCAAAAAGAAGTAGGGTGACCTACTTTTTTGTTTGCTACATTAATCGAGTTCAACTGGAAATAGTAAACAAATATCGAAATTAATATCTTATATATCCTATTTATATTAAAATAAATACGAATAAATTCTTTTCATACACAATAAGGAGGATTTTTATGTCCGAAAAGTACATGAAAGAATATGAAGCGGGATATACACCTCGACTTGTCATGGAAGAAGCAAGTAGATGTCTATTATGTCATGACGCTCCATGTTCTAAAGCCTGTCCTGCTGGAACAGATCCAGCAAAATTTATTCGTTCTGTGCGTTTTAGAAACGTTAAAGGCGCTGCAGAAACAGTTCGTATCAACAATATTTTAGGTGCAATATGCGCTAGAGTGTGTCCAACAGAAAGATACTGTCAACAAGGATGCTCTAGAAGTGGTATTGATAAGCCAATTGATATTGGTAGAATTCAAAGATATGTCACTGATAGTGAAGATGCCTTCAAGATGGAAATCTTAGAAGCTAAACCACTTAACGGCAAGAAAGTTGCAGTTATTGGTAGTGGCCCTGCTGGTTTATCAGTTGCAGGCATATTAGCCCAAGATGGTTACAAAGTAACAATCTTTGAGAAAGAAGCTAAAGCTGGTGGATATCTTAGATATGGTATCCCAGAATATCGTTTACCAACTCCAGTCGTTGATAGAGAAATCAAACGTATTGAGAAATTAGGTGTTGAGATTGTTCTCAATCATCCAGTTGAAGATATTGAAGCATTAAAGAAAGAATATGACGCGGTTGTTGTCGCTGTCGGTCATAACAAAGGTAAAGTCTTACCAATTTTTGCTGGTAAGAGATTTGTTAAGACTGCAGTTGATTTCCTCCACGAAGCCAAAAGAAGAAAAGGAAATATCAAAGTTCCACAAAATGTTCTCGTTATTGGTGGTGGAGATGTCGCCATGGATACAGTTACAACCTTAAAACTCTTAGGAGTTCCACAAGTAACTGATGTCGTCTATGAAACATTTGCAGAATTCAAAGCCAGCAAGAAAGAACTCCAAGGTTCACAAGAACAAGGTGTTTCCATTATTGATGGCTATGTCCCAGTGGCATTAAAAGGAAAGAAAGTGGTCTTCCAACACAGATTCATTCCTGCCAAATTAGAAGTCAAAGCTGACCTCATCATTTTAGCGGTTGGTCAATATACTGAAGCAGGCTTACTTGGCTTTGAAGTAAATAAACTTCAAGAAGTCACTAACGCAAGTGGCAAAGTCTTTGTCTGTGGAGATGTTGCTCATAATGGAGAAAAGACTGTTGTCTACGCAGTTAGAAGTGCTAAAGAAGTCGCCTATGCGGTTAAGAAATATTTAGGAGGGAAATAATCATGGTTAAGAAAGATTTAAGTGTCACCTTCTTAGGTGTTAAATTCCCAAACCCATTCTGTTTATCCTCATCCCCAGTTGGTAACGACTATGATATGTGTAAAAAAGCATATGATGTCGGTTGGGGTGGAATTGTCTTTAAGACAATCGGTCCTAAATCATATGTCATTAATGAAGTCTCACCAAGATTTGACAAATTAGACAAAGAAGCCGAACCATTTGTCGGTTTCAAAAACATGGAACAAATCGCTGAACATTCTCTTGAAGAGAATTTAGCAGATCTTGCTCGCTTAAAGAAAGAATATCCTGATAGAGTCTTAATTGCCTCCATCATGGGTAATGATGAAGAGACATGGGAAGACCTTGCTAGAAAAGTTACAGAAGCTGGCGCGGATATGATTGAAATGAACCTTTCATGTCCTCAAATGACATCACACGCGATGGGTAGTGATGTTGGTTCTAACCCAGAACTCTGTAAGAGATATTGCCAAGCTGTTAAACGTGGTTCTAAACTCCCAATGATGGCGAAGATGACACCAAATATCACTGATATGGTCGTGGTCGCTAAAGCGTGTTTAGAAGGTGGAGCGGATGGTATCGCTGCAATTAACACCATTAAATCAATTTGTAATATCGATCTTCAAAAGAAGATTGGTATGCCAATCGTTAACGGCAAATCCGCTATTTCTGGATATTCAGGAAAAGCTGTTAAACCAGTTGCCTTAAGATTCATCCAACAAATGAGAACTGCTATTCCTAATTTAGAAATCTCTGGTATCGGCGGATGTGAAACTTGGGAAGACGCAGCAGAATTCATTCTTGTTGGTGCTACAACTATTCAAGTCACCACAGGTATCATGCAATATGGCTACCGTATCGTTGAAGATATGTGCAATGGCTTAATGCATTATATGGAAGAACAAAAAGTTGATTCCTTACATGAACTTATTGGCAAAGCCAACAAGAACATTATCCCAGCTGAAGAACTCGATAGAGACTACATCGTCTATCCTCAAATTGATGAAGATAAATGTGTCGGTTGTGGAAGATGTTATATCTCATGTTACGACGGCGCTCACCAAGCGATGGAGTGGGACGAAGATAAACGTCGTCCACATTGCAACCATGATAAATGTGTTGGTTGCTTACTCTGCGGACATGTCTGCCCTGTCGGCGCAATCTCTTTAGGTGAAATTGTCTTTAAGAAGACAGCTAAACCTGGAAGAAAAATTAAAGATATTAGACTTTAGTTAATCAAACCATTTAAGGACCTCTAGTGAAACTGGAGGTCTTTTAATTTGATTCTAACTTATAAAAAATAAAGTAAAACAAAATCGTACATCCTTCCTAATGTCGCCAAAAATTTAAAAATCCTTGGTGAGAACATCAAACTTGCTAGATTAAGAAGAAATCTTCCAATGTCTTTAATATGTGAAAGAGCAAATATCTCTAAGCCAACACTTATTAGTTGAAAGAGGTTCTCCTGATGTTTCAATTGGCCTCTATGTGATGGTCTTAAATGCTTTGCAAAATTCCAGTTCCGAATTAACTAAAGTCATGAGAGAAGATGAAATAGGAAGGACTATTCAAGACTTAAATCTTAAAACGCCAAAAAGAGCAAGAAGACAATAATGGTGGTTATTTTTAATATAGAAAATATTATAAAATAATCGGTTTCTTATATGTTATTGTTTTCAAAATATAATCAAACGGACAAAACAATTCTTTTATTGTAGTTTATTTTGCTTTTTCTCTTTTCTCCTTGTATTCAAAATATAGTTGAATACATATTTTAGTTAAAATAAAATAATACCGATTGATTATTACGTAGGTAATAAATTTAAGGAGGAAGTTTATGGCAAGATTACAAGATGCTGCCGTCAAACAAATCACAGAGATTGTCAATCGTTACAAAAACGAAGGCACACCTCTTATGATGATCCTTTCTGACATCCAAAAGGAATATGGGTACATTCCTTTAGAAGTCCAAGAATTGGTCTCAGATTTAACTGGAATTCCAGTGAGTGAAATTTATGGTGTTGTTACATTCTACTCATTCTTCTCACTCACACCTAAAGGCAAATACGTTGTTGGTGTTTGTTTAGGTACTGCCTGTTATGTTAAAGGTTCTCAATTAGTGTTAGACAAATTTGAAGAACTCTTACACATCAAACCAGGCGAAACAAGCGAAGATGGATTATTCACATTAGACGCTTTACGTTGTGTTGGTGCATGTGCGATTGCTCCAGCAGTCTCAATTAACGGTAAGGTCTATCCAATGGTCCAAGTCGGTCAAGTTGAAAATATTATTAAAGAATATAGAGCAAAGGAGGCTAACTAATCATGATTAAAATCAAGACTAGTGAAGAACTTATTAAAGCTCATGAAGACTTTGGTAGTTGCTTAGATAAGAAATTCCACTGCGAACCAGGCAAAAAAGCTATCGTTGTATGTGGTGGTACAGGTTGTTTATCTTCTAGCAGTGATCAACTCTTAGCAAGATTACAAAAACTTATTAAAGAAAAAGGCCTCGAAGACAAAGTTACTGCAAACATCGTTGGATGTTTCGGTTTCTGTTCACAAGGACCATTCGTCAAGGTTTTCCCAGAAGAAACACTTTACACTAAAGTAAAGGTTGAAGACGCTGATGAAATTATCGAAAAAGATATCATTGGTGGCGAAGTTGTTGAAAGATTACTCTTTATCGACCCACAAACAAAACAAAGAGTGGCTAGACAACATGAAATTAATTTCTACAAATTACAAAAGAGAGATATCGCTTTAAAGGGTAATGCTGAAATTAACCCAGAAGATATCAATGAAGCAATTGGACAAGGTGCATTCTTGGCTCTTAATAGAGCCCTCCATATGGACCCACAACAAGTTATTGATGAAGTCCTTAAGAGCGGCTTAAGAGGTAGAGGTGGTGCTGGCTTCCCAACTGGAAGAAAATGGCAATTTGCTCATGATGTCCAAAGTGATGAAAAATATGTCGTCTGTAATGGTGACGAAGGTGATCCAGGCGCGTTCATGGATCGTTCAATCATCGAAGGTAACCCAATTAACGTTATCGAAGGTATGATGATTGAAGGCTACGCTATCGGAGCCAAAAATGGTTACTTCTATATCAGAGCGGAATACCCAATCGCTGTGAATAGATTACGTAACGCCATTAAACAATGTGAAGAAATAGGCCTTTTAGGTGATAACATCTTAGGAACTAACTTCTCATTTAGATGTCATATCCGTTTAGGTGCTGGTGCATTCGTTTGTGGTGAAGAAACTGCTCTTCTTAACTCCATTGAAGGTAAGAGAGGTATGCCTAGACCTCGTCCTCCATTCCCAGCAATTAAAGGTTTATGGGACAAACCATCCGTTATTAATAACGTTGAAACACTCGCTAACGTTCCTTATATCCTCCTTAATGGAGCAGATAAATATGCTGCTATTGGAACTGAAAAGAGTAAAGGTACAAAAGTCTTTGCTTTAGGTGGCAAAGTCAATAACGTTGGACTTGTTGAAGTTCCAATGGGAATTACATTAAGACAATTAATCTTTGATATCGGTGGAGGAATTCCAAACGGTAAGAAGTTCAAAGCCATTCAAACTGGTGGACCATCCGGAGGATGTTTAACTGAAAAAGACTTAGACACTCCAATCGATTACGATAACTTAATCGCTGCTGGCTCAATGATGGGTTCCGGTGGAGCGATTGTTATGGATGAAGACAACTGTATGGTTGACGTCGCTAAATTCTATATGACATTTATTTGCGATGAATCGTGTGGTAAGTGTTCTCCATGCCGTATCGGCACTAAGAGATGCTTAGAATTATTAACTAAGATTACAGATGGCAAAGGCACTATGAAAGACCTTGATGAACTCAAGGAACTCGCTGAAGTCATTAAGAGTAACTCACTATGTGGTTTAGGACAAACCGCTCCTAACCCAATTCTTTCAACTATGGCAGCGTTCTACGATGAATATGTTGCTCATATCGTTGATAAGAAATGTCCTGCTCATGTCTGCAAGAGCTTAATGCAATACAAGATTCTCGAAGATAAGTGTGTTGGTTGTGGTATGTGTGCACGTAACTGTCCTGCTAGCGCGATTAGTAAGACTGACAAAGTGCCAGTTGGTAAACCAGAAACATTGCCACTTAGAGTGCACTTCATTGACGCTGAAAAATGTGTTAAATGCGGACTCTGCCAAGCTAACTGCCGCTTCGGTGCAATTATTAAGGATTAATGGAGGAAGTTATCATGGGATTAGTAAATATCAAAATTGATGGCCAAGCTTATCAAGTTGAAAGTGGATTAACTATCTTAGAAGCTGCTAAAAAATGTGGTTTCAATATTCCATCATTATGTGCCTTCAATAATGGCCAATGTTCAAGAGCAAGCTGTAGAGTTTGTCTTGTTGAAGTTAAAGGCGCGAGAGGCTTAGTTGCTTCTTGTGTCTATCCAATTGCCGAAGGAATGGAAATCTCTATTTCCTCTCCAAAAGCAGTCGCTGCTAGAAGAGCTAGTGTTGAACTCATTCTTTCTAACCACCATAAGAACTGCTTAGAATGTGAGAAAAACGGTCACTGTGAATTATTAGAAGTTTCTAAACTTGTTGGTGCTAGAGATGGCATGTATTCAGGTGAACAAACACCTGCTACCATTGACACCTTAGCCCCAGGTTTAATTAGAGATACATCTAAATGTATCCTTTGTGGAAGATGTATCGAAAGATGTAAAGAAGCCCAAGGTATTTCCATCTTAGGATTTGAAAATCGTGGTTTTAACACAATCGTCGCTCCTGTTGGAAATAGAAGCTTCGCTACTTCTCCATGTTTACAATGTGGACAATGTGTTAACGTTTGTCCAACCGGTGCCTTAATGGAGCACTCTGAAATCGACAAAGTCGATGCAGCCTTAAGAGCAGGCAAAAAAGTTATCGTTCAAACCGCTCCTGCTGTTAGAGCCGCTATCGCTGAAGAATTTGGTGAAAAGATTGGTACTCCAGGCACAGGCAAGATGGTTGCAGCCTTACATAGACTCGGATTCTACCGTGTCTTTGACACCAACTTTGGTGCTGACTTAACCATCATGGAAGAAGCTAACGAATTACTTGAAAGAATCAAAAATAAGGGAGTTCTTCCACAAATTACCTCCTGTTCACCAGGATGGATTAATTATCTTGAATACTATTATCCAGAAGTGATTCCACATGTTTCTACATGTAAATCACCTCACATGATGATGGGTGCAATTATTAAGACGTATTTTGCTAAGACACACGACATTGATCCAAAGGATATCTTCAATGTTTCTATCATGCCTTGTGTTGCTAAGAAATATGAAAGATCCAGATCACAAATGCCTGATGATGTTGATGCAGTCTTAACAACAAGAGAACTTGCTAAACTCATCAAACGTAGTGGCATCAATTGGCAAAGACTTCCAGAAGAAGAATTTGACCAAGATCTTCTCGGTGAATACACTGGCGCTGGTGTCATCTTCGGTGTCACTGGTGGAGTTATGGAAGCCGCTTTAAGAACTGCATACTTCTGGTTAACTGGTAAAGAACACGACAAGATTGACTTTGAACAAGTCAGAGGTCTTGAAGGCGTTAAAGAAGCAGCCTTAGACATTAACGGCACTGTCGTTAAAGTTGCAGTCGCTTCTGGTATGAGAAACGCTAAGAAGTTACTTGATGAAGTCAAGGCTGGTAAATCACCTTATGCCTTCATTGAAATCATGTGCTGCCCAGGCGGATGTATCAATGGTGGTGGACAACCATTCGTTAAACCTCTCTTCTTGCCAAACGAAGATGACAACATCTTAGAAACATATAAAGCGAAGAGAGCAAGCGTCTTATATAGTGAAGATGTTAGACAAACTGTCAGACAATCTCATAACAATAAAGACATTCAAAAACTCTATAAGGAATTCCTTGGAAAACCAGGCAGCGAACTTGCTGAAGAATTACTCCACACAAGTTATGTTGCTGATAGAGAAAAATATCCATCTGGAAAATAAATTCTTAACAAAACAAAATTGCTGTTAGGTAAAAAGCTTAACAGCTTTTTTGTAAATAAAAAAATGATAGACAACAAAAATGTTGTCAACAAAAATGTTGACTATAATTATTACCAATTGAAATTAGATAATATTATTTAGATAATAATATGTTGTGCATGATATAATGCACTTGAATAAGAATTATGGAAATTAAAGTATATAACTCATTAACAAACAAAGTTGAACCATTCATTCCTCTAAAAGAAGGGGAAGTTTCAATGTATGTCTGTGGTCCAACTGTTTATAACTATCCACATATTGGAAACATGAGACCAGTCGTGGTTTTTGATGTTTTAAGAAAGTTTTTAACTTATGTTGGATACAAAGTCACCTATGTCAGTAATTTCACTGATGTCGATGATAAAATCATTAAAGAAGCCAAAAAAGAAAATAAGACCGAAAAAGAATTAACCGAATTCTATATTGGCGAATTTAAAAAGGCCACTCAAGCGATTGGAAGTAATATTCCTTCAATCACTCCTAAAGTTACTGAATATATTAATAAGATTATTGATTACGTCGATAACTTAGTAAAAATCGGAGCAGCATACGTCGCTGATGGAGATGTTTATTTTAGAGTTAACAAAATCAAAGACTATGGTAGCTTAAGTGGAATTAATATTGATGATTTAATTGTTGGCGCTAGAATCGAGGAGAATTCACAAAAAGAATCTCCATTAGATTTTGCTTTATGGAAAAAAACTAATGAAGGAATTAACTGGCCTTCACCATGGGGAAACGGTAGACCTGGCTGGCACACCGAATGCTGTGTCATGATTGATACAATCTTCCCAAGTCACTATATCGATATTCATGGTGGTGGATATGATCTTAAGTTCCCACATCATGAAAACGAAATTGCTCAAAGCGAAGCAACACACGGAAATAAGATTGCTAAATATTGGATGCATAATGCCTTCATTAATTTTGGCAATGAAAAAATGTCTAAGAGCTTAGGCAATGTTGTTTATGCGAAAGATATGATTGAAAAATTTGGTGGAGCAGTAACTCGTTTAGTTATACTGAGCGCTCACTATCGTCAACCAGTTAACTTCACTGATGAGACTGTTACAGCCTCTATCCAAGAAGTAAATAAAATGAAGATGGTAGTCAAACAACTTGCTTTGAAACTACAAGCAAATGATGTTGATTTAGATAAAGGACAAGCAACCTACATAGAACCGTTCTTGCTCGCCTTAGCAGATGACCTTAATACCGCTAATGCACTTACTGAAATATATAACATTATGAAGCTCGCTAACCAAGAGCTTAGAAATAGAGAATCCGACCTAGAGAAACTCAACAATCTATTTAAGACACTTAACGATATGTTTGGTGTTTTAGGCCTCGACATTCCTTATGTGAAAATGTCTGCAAATGACAAAAATCTCTATCAAAATTACCTTATTTCTAAGGAAAACAAAGATTTTGCCAAGTCGGACGAGATTCGCCAAATCTTAATCGAAAGAGGGATTATGTAAATGAAAAACGGTAATAATGCCTCGACTCAAAACCTCATTTATGGGAGGAATCCTGTTAAAGAAGCTTTGAGGGCAAATCGCGTTTTAAAGGTATTTATTACAAGTGGTTTTTCAGATAAGGAGATAAACCTACTTTTCGAAGAGAAAAAACCATTTATTAAAGTGGTTACTCAAGGAGAATTAGACTCAAAAGCACATGGCGGAGTCCATCAAGGAATCGCTGCTGAAGTGAAGCAATATGAGTATTCTGATCTTGATGAAATCTTAAGAAGAAGTAGAAAGGTTGAACTTCCTATTATTGTCATTCTTGATGGGATTGAAGACACACATAATTTAGGCGCAATTCTAAGAAGCTGTGATGTTTTTAATGTCACGGGTGTACTAATTCCAAAGCATAATCAAGTACCTCTTAATGCGACTGTCACAAAGTCGAGTGCAGGTGCGATAAATTATGTTCCAGTTGCTCAAATCGGTAGCGTTAATCAGACACTCCAAAGATTAAAGGATAATGGATTCTGGGTTGTTTCCACGGATGGAAGTGCAACAATCGATTATTCAAAGATTACTTACGACTTTCCGGTCGCCTTAGTAATTGGAAGTGAAGGAAAAGGAGTTTCATCATTAGTAATTAAAAATTCTGATTATGTTGTTAAGATTCCTCAATATGGACATGTCAATTCACTTAACGCATCTGTCGCTGCAGGAATATTGCTCTCTAGAATTAGAAGTTAATCAACTGTTCCAACGTTAATAACAGAAATCCTCCAATTATTTTTTTTGGAGATTTTTATTTATCGAAAACTTAAAAAAACTATTGCATGAAGATTTGGTAGTGCTTCATAGGCAAAATAATATTGAGGCTACCGACGAATTAATTAAAAGATTTGAACGTTATTCTAGAAAAGAGGCTGCTGCTTTCTTGAATGAGAATAAACACAAATCATTAGCGACATTCTCTGATTTGGTTCAGGTTGGATTGCAGGCTTTATTATCCGCTCTAGAAAGTTACTCTTTCAAAGGCGGATTTTTTAGTTATTGGCAAATCATCGCTAGACAAGAAATGGTAGATTTAATAAAAGAATTATCTGTTGGCTTTGCAACTGATGAGATTTTTATTGGGCGAGGCGAGTCTGATTTTGATCCGTTTGAGTGCGTTGTTTCAAGTGGAGATGATGTTGTAAATTCAATCACTAACGAACTACAAATCGAAATGATTGTAAACATATTGTCTAATCATGACAAATATGGAATCAAACAAATGGATGCGGATATGTTTCGCCTGTGTTATTTTGACTTGCTTTCTTATAGTGATATAGCGAAGTTATATAACATTAAATACTACACAGTATGGGGGAGAATAGAGAAAACACGAAAGAAAATTAAATATATTTTGTGTAAAACTGATGTTTAACCAAAATATCGTGTATAATATTCGTCGTGAAAAGCGTTGAAGTTAATAATTTAAATTATTCATACACTGATAACGAATTAGTATTAAAGAACATTAGTTTCTCTATTAACGAGGGAGAATATGTCTCTATCGTTGGTCATAATGGATGTGGAAAGTCAACATTATGCAAACTATTGATTGGCTTATTAGAGAAGAAAGATGGTTCTATTTCTATTAACGGATTAGATTTGAATCAAGCTAATCTATCCGCAATCAGAAAAATAGTAGCGATTGTTTTTCAAAATCCAGATAACCAATTTATTGGCGCAACCGTTGAAGACGATATCGCGTTCTCTTTAGAGAACGATAATGTACCACACGAAGAGATGGAATCTTTAGTGAAGGAATATTCAAAGAAAGTTGGAATGATTGATTACCTCACTAAAGAGCCTTCTTATCTTTCTGGTGGACAAAAACAAAGAGTGGCAATCGCTGATGCTTTGATAAGAAGGCCAGAAATCTTGATATTGGATGAAGCAACAAGCATGCTTGATCCAAATGGCAAGAGCGAGATTCTTAATCTTGTCCAAAAGATGAGAGAGGAAAATCCAAAACTCACCATCATTTCTATTACCCATGATATTGAAGAAGCATATTTAAGCGACAGGATTATTCTTCTCCACGAAGGAGAGATTGTTTTATCATGTTCTCCAAGTGAATTATTTAAAAATATCGATGTCATTAGAAAATACAATTTGAATATTCCTTTTGATGTTTTATTGAGACAAAAGTGTAAAGAACTCGGCTTAAATGTTAACGAGAACACTTCTTTAGAAGAGATAGGAGAGCTTCTATGTCAATCAAAATAGAGAATCTTTCCTATGTCTATTTAAAGAAAACACCTAACGAAGTTAAAGCGTTAGATAATGTGTCTTTAGAAATACCTGAAAAGAAAATTACAGCGATTGTTGGCCATACGGGTAGTGGGAAATCAACATTAATTCAAACATTAAATGGTTTACTAACTCCTGATAGTGGCGAAGTCACAATCGGAGAATTTAAAGTTACTAGTAAAGCGAGAAAGAATAAGAGAATTAAAGAATTAAGAAAATATGTCTCTATTGTTTTCCAATTTCCTGAATATCAGTTATTTGAAGAAACAGTAGAAAAAGATGTTGCCTTTGGCTTAAAAAATTATGGTTATAAACAAGAAGAGGCCATTGAAAAAGCACATGAGGCACTTAAAAAAGTTGGTTTGGATGAATCGTTCTATAAGAGATCTCCTTTTGAATTATCTGGAGGGGAAAAAAGAAGAGTGGCAATTGCTGGTATTATCGCCATTGATCCAGAAGTTTTAGTGTTAGATGAACCAACTGCCGGACTTGATCCAGTTGGAAGCAAAATTATTTTAGATTTAATTGTTGAATTAAATAAAAATGGTAAGACCATCATTTTAGTTACACATGATATGGATATCGTTATGAAATACGCAGACCACGTTGTGGTAATTAATGATAGCAAGATTGCGTTTGATGGAGTGCCTGCCGATTTATTTGATGGAGATGTATCGAATTACTCTATTGAAATTCCTAAGCTTTTTACATTCTCAAAAATGTTAAAAGAAAAAGGATTAGATATTGATTTAAAAACAATTCGTAATATTGATGATTTATTTGTCCAATTAAAGGAGCGTCACAAATGAACGATTTAACATTTGGTAGATACGCTCCATTTAATACGATTACACATAAGTTAGATCCAAGAAATAAAATCTTCTTGATGATTCTTTTCATTGTTGCCATCTTCCTTAGAGTGAATACTTGGTCAAGCGCGTTAATCATCACAGGAGCGTTACTATTAATCCTTATTCTAGCGATGATTGTTTCTAGAGTTAACTTCCTCCAATTGTTTAAGAGTTTAGGAGGAATGTGGGTATTAATACTATTCTTATTAATCATCTATATTTTTATTCCTAATCCAAACTATAATCCTGATCATATTGCCTTTTATATTGGGACTTATGGAGTTAATTATGACGCTTTCTATCAAAGTGGATACATTATTCTTAGAATAATTATGATGATTATGATAACAATGATTTTAACAGCGACCACTAAGCCTATGGATTTAACCTATGCAATTGAATGGTATCTAACTCCGCTAAAGTTAGTTAAAATCCCGTCTCATATCGTCGCTATGACTTTAAGTATCGCTTTAAGATTCATTCCAACTTTATTAGATGAAACCAATCGTATTATGAAAGCTCAAGCGAGTAGAGGTGTTGACTTTAATAGAGGCGGGATCTTTAAAAGAATTGGTGCTTTAACTTCTTTAATCATTCCTTTATTTGTGTCCTCTATTTCTCGTAGTGAAGAACTAAGTAACGCCATGGAAGCTAGAGGCTATGATCCATACGCCAAAAGAAGTAGATATCGTATTCTAAGATTTGGCTGGCTAGACCTAGTAGCGTTACTATTTATGTTAATGGTTTTTGGTGGAGTACTCGCACTCAAAATCATGGATGCGAATTTTATGGAAATTGATTTTATATTTTGGATTTTCGGGACAAAACCCCTATTTTAATGGAGAATTATGAGACTATTTGCAAGTTGTTATTATAAAGGAACGAATTATGCGGGGTGGCAAAAACAGCCTAATGTTTTAAGTGTTCAAGAGGTTATTGAAAGAGAGCTTTCTAAGTTCTTTGGTAACACTCCAATTACCATTTATGGAGCGGGTAGAACTGACGCTGGAGTGCATGCTTTTGGCCAGAAATTTCACTTCGATATTCCTGATCAAGAAATCGATATTGATCGTCTTTTATATTCAATAAATCAAATGCTTCCGCCTGATATTAAAATTGATGATATTGAAGAAGTGGAAAACGATTTTCATAGCCGATATTCTGCTATAAGTAAGACCTATTCATACTGCATTCTTCAAGAAGCAAAAGATCCGTTTTTATATGAAACTGTCTATCTACATCCTGAGAAGATTGATATAGAAAAATTAAAAAAAGTACTAACCCACTTTGAAGGAAATCACAACTTTAAAAATTTCACTTCTAAGGAAGAGGATAAAGATAATTTTGTTAGAGAAATCTACTCTATTACAGTAAGCGAATCCGCTGGATTAATTTATATTCTTTTAAAAGGTAATGGATTTATGAGATATATGATTCGTTTCATTGTTGGAACAGCGTTACATATTGTGGAAAAAGATTTATCTCCTGAGTTAGTGGATTCTCTTCTTGATGAAAATTCACCTAGAGAAATTGTTTCTCATAAGGCTCCTGCAAACGGATTAACTTTGATTGATGTTGAATATTAAGCCTTAATCCTTTTATATAATTTACGCGCGAGCGAGAAACAAAATATTTTATTAGAATTAGTGTTGTGATATTATTTTTACGCAAAAATAGAAAAAAGAAGGTGTTTATTAATGGGAAGAGCACACGAAGTTAGAGCAAAAGCTATGGCAGCTACTGCCGCTGCAAGAAGTGCATTATTTATGAGAGCCAGTAAAGAAATTTATATGGCTGCTAAAAGTGGAGTCCCAGATCCAGAAAGTAACTTAGCGTTACGTTCCGCGATTGAAAAATGGAAAGGACAGCACGTTACTAAAGATGTTATTGAAAGAGCTATTCAAAAAGCAAAGGGTGGTTCTGCTGAAAGCTACGAAGAAGGACAATATGAATTCTTTGGTCCTGGTGGAAGCCTTTTGATTATCGATACCTTAACTGATAACACCAATAGAGCGTTAGTTTCTGTTAGAACAACTGTTACCAAAAAAGGTGGACATATGGGTTCTGTTATCTTCAATTTCACTCAAACCGGTGTCTTTGATTTCGCTGGTAACAATAGAGACGAAGTAGAAGAAACATTAATCTTAAGTGATGTTGATGTTAGAGAAGTCACTGAAGAAGATGGAATCATCGAAGTTCTTGTTGAACCAGCAGCGTTCGCTCAAGCTAGAGAAATTTTAGCGGGTATGGGCATTACAGAATTTGAAACCGCTGAAATTACTTATCTTCCAAATGATCCAATCACATTAGATGATCCAGAAGATAAGAGAAAATTTGAAGAACTTCTTGATATGCTTGATGAACTTGAAGACGTTCAAAACGTCTACCATAACGTTAAGTTATAATTAGACTATTATTAATAATAGGGGAATAGGGAACTATTCCTCTTTTTATAAGAAAAACCAAGGCCTTAATAACCTTGGATTTTTCTTAGTTATCTCCGTAGTGCGACCACATGGAATGAATAACGATTGTGTTAATATCTTCATGAACCTTATAAACCAATCTATGTTGAAGATTGATTCTTCTAGAATAATAGCCTTGTAAATCGCCAACAAGCTTTTCATAACTTGGTGGATTTTGAAAAGGATTTTGAGCGATAAGATTTAATAGTTTCTTTACCTTGTCTTCTAATCCAGCGCTTTTGACTAATTTTTTGTCTTTTTCAGCGTTTTTTGTGAACTTGATGGTCCACATAATTACCAGTCTTCGTTTGGATTATATGTAGACATTTTAGAAATATCTTCTTTTTCGCCCTCTTTGATTTTTTCAACAAGACCTTTTTGAGAAACTAAATAAATAGTTTCTAGCATAGCGTTATATTCGGCTTCAGAGATAATAACTGCGTTTCCATTTTTGGTGCTCACAGTGATAGAGTCATTGTACTCAATGACATTATCAATAGAACTAAAGAGATTTTTTCTCAAAACAGAAATATTTGTTACTGCCATTAGTATTTCCTCCTAGTTATATTATACACGATATGTGTACGTAATCAAGTACAATAGTACGCGATATTGGACTAGTTTATGTAAATATACACAACGGCAATATAGGAGTCGATAAATTAATTATTCTCTTGTCGTATTGATTTCTTTTTCATTAATAATATATCTAGAACAACATGAGGCAGGGAAATAGCAAAAATCGCAATAAACATATGGAACAAGTCAGTGCTTACGCCTTTTGTTAACGAAACGATAAAGACAATCAAAAAAAATCCGAAAGACATTACATAGAACCATAAATCAATTGCACAAAGCAAGAGAAACATCTTTTTACGCTCACAATAATGTATTGATGAATAAATAAACAACACTGTAAAAATCAATTGAATAAACAGGAATACAGAAAAAAACGCTATTGGGAATGGATACTTAATAAAGAAAATTGCGTATCCTAGCATGAAAACAAATAACAACGTTGTAATTGAATGAAGAATAATAGTTAACCACCAAATAACGCTTTTTCTCATAGGTATACTTTATAAACTATGTGTCTGTTCCTATTTTAACTAATTGTAACTTATAAATATATAATTCACCTATTTATTTCGCACTATGAATCTCAATACGATGTATTCGATTTTTTGCAAATATACACAAATATACACAACGGTAATATAGAATGATAATAAATTAATTAAGAACCCAAAGGGTTCTTTTTTAACTTACAGACCATTTTCAAATTAATTTATAAAAATTAAATTGATTTATATGAATAAATAATAGTATGATTTTACTCGGCACAAGCCAAAAATAATGAAGTCCCCGGTAAGGAATAAGTTAGTTTGGTAAAGGAGGATTAATTGTATGCAACGTCAAACTACTATTGCAAAAGCAAATGAAATCCAAAGAAAATGGTATGTCGTTGATGCCACTGACAAGCCATTAGGTAGATTAGTCTCCCAAGTTGCTCAAGTTTTAACAGGAAAGGTGAAACCAACATGGACACCAAATGTTGACTGTGGTGATTATGTCATCATTATCAACGCTGAAAAAGTGAGCTTATCTGGAGATAAAATCCACAATAAAAAATATTACAACGTGTCTGGCTATGATGGCGGCTTAAGAACAAGAACTGCTGGCACAATGCTCAAAGAATTCCCATGTGAAATGATTGAGAGAAGTGTTCACGGTATGGTGCCAAAAGGCCGTTTAGGAAGACAAATTGAAAAGAAACTCTTTGTCTACGCTGGTCCAGACCACAAGCACGAAGCTCAAAAACCAGAAGTTTTAGAGCTCAAATTCTAAGGAGGATATAACTAATGGCGAAGAAAGAAAATCTCCAATATTACGGTACTGGTAGAAGAAAATCATCTATTGCACGTGTTTATGTCACCGAAGGAAAAGGCACAATTACAGTCAATGGTCGTGATGTCAATGAATATATGCCATATGCGACTCTTGTCATGGACCTCAAACAACCATTAACCTTAACTGGCACTGAAAGCAAATATGATGTCAGAGCAGAAGTCAAGGGTGGTGGATTCACAGGTCAAGCCGGTGCTATCAGATTAGGCATTACTCGCGCTTTACTTGAAGCGGGATGCGATCGCAAAACTTTAAAGACAGCAGGTATGATTACTAGAGATTCTCGTAAGAAGGAAAGAAAGAAATACGGTCTTAAAGCTGCGAGAAAAGCTCCACAATTCTCTAAGCGTTAATCTTGGCTTGATATCTTTGATATCAGTATTAAGACAAAACAATTTAAGGAAGTCGATGCTGGCTTCCTTTTTTGTTTTATAATTTTCTTATTGATATATTTTTCCTATTATTATATATTATTTAAGCGCGTATTCGGGCCTTTAGCTCAGTTGGTTAGAGCGCACCCCTGATAAGGGTGAGGTCGATGGTTCAAGTCCATTAAGGCCCACCAGAAAATGCGTCATATAGCCCTTAACATTAGGGCTTTAATTAAATAAGAAACACTATAGGGACACTTAGTTCAGCGGGAGAACGCTTCCTTCACACGGAAGAGGTCACAGGTTCGATCCCTGTAGTGTCCACCAAAAATGCCGTCTTAGCTCAATTGGCAGAGCAACTGATTTGTAATCAGTAGGTTGTTGGTTCGATTCCGATAGACGGCACCACCTTGAAAAATATGAGCTGAACAAAATCAGCTCTTTATTTTTAAAAATATATCCATATGCGACTATGGCGGAACTGGCAGACGCGCTAGACTTAGAATCTAGTGAGGCAACTCGTACAGGTTCGATTCCTGCTAGTCGCACCAAAACGCTTGAAAATGCTCTGATAAAAAATCAGGGCTTTTTATTTATAAAAAGACGTACTTAAACGAAGTCAACATTATGACAAATTGGCATAATAATATTTTACTAATATGACAAATTGGCATATACTTATTGAAAAAATATGACAGTACATATATTATATATTTGGTGATTGTTATGACTTTATTTGAAATTAGGAAAGAATATAGATTATCTCAAATTGATGCAGCAGCGTTATTGGGCTTACCAGTGAGAACTTATATAAGATACGAAAAAGATAATAATTATGGTGATGATTTAAAAAGAACCATGATGATTAAAACTTTAATCGAGAAATGTGAGATTACCGAAACAAAAGGATTATTAAGTGTTGAACAAATAAAAACTCTTTTAGCGTCTTTATTTGATTCTGAATACAAAGATCAAATTGAATTTTGTTATTTATTTGGAAGCTACGCAAAAGGTTACGCCAAAGAGAATAGTGATGTAGATTTATGTATTGCTACCAATTTGACAGGACTTAAATTTGCGGGGTTAAGTGAATCAATAAGACAAGTTCTACACAAGAATATTGATCTCATTAGGTTTTCAAATTTAAATAACAATTTAGATTTGATAAATGAAATAATGAAGGATGGTATTAAGATTTATGGATAATGTTAAAAATGATAAATATTATGCTTTGAAAATAGTTGAAAATATTGACGCTATTAAAAACTACATATCAGATAAATCATATGAAGAATTTATAAGTGATGGTGAACTTATCGATGCCATTATGTTTAGGTTTGTTCAATTGATAGAAAATATAAAAAATATATCTACTAGTTTTAAAGAAGAACATAATTATATACCATGGGGTGAAATAATTGGCTTCAGAAACGGGATTGTCCATGAGTATGGCAAAACAGATTACACAATTGTTTATGAAACCGCTACTCAAGATTTAGATGAGCTGAAAGAATTGTTCAACAACTTTTTGATTAAAGAATAAAAAACTTACTATATATTTGTATTATTTATATATATTGATGTAAGAGAGTGGAACAGAATATCACTCCCATATTGTCCAGCTGACCGCTGGACAGGAGTGATTTTTGTTCTCTTACAATATATGTTTGTGTTATTTTATATTTTCTTTTTTTGGTAGTAAAAACATAGATTTTGTAGTAGTGTACTACCACATATTGACAAAGCTACTACCAAAAATATAAGTAAATAAAATCTATATGCATCTATTTTGATATATATAGATGTAATCGATATAATGTGTATATCAATATATATGAAAAAGAAAAGATTTTTTGGAATTTATTATAAACACCAAACAGTGGACGGCTACACTCTAGCGGTTATATCTTCTACGAGTAATGAAGGAGATATGATTCAAGTTATCACTAATGAAAAGAGTTATCTCATTAAAGATATATCTAGTGTGGACATCTCCTTTAAAGGGATTAGATTTGATGTCCAACAGGAAGATATATCTTTAACTGGATATATTGGTTATGGAGAATTATTAATTCCTAAAAAAGATATTATGTCTTACTATCGGTTTTTACCGATTGAATGTAAACATAAAATATATTCAATGTATCAATCATTATCTGGAGAAATAACACTTAATAACAAAGTTATCTCTTTTAATAATGGTAGTGGATATATTGAAGGAGATAGAGGTGTTAATTTCCCTAAAGAATATTTATGGATCAATGCGATTAATAAAGAGGCTAGTATCACTATTGCCATCGCGACTATTCCTTTTAAATTATTTGTGATTAAAGGGATAACGACCTTAATCACATATAAAAACAAGGAATATCGCTTTGGAACATATAATGGAGCGAAAATATTAAAATTAAGTAAAGAAAATATCGTTATTAAAAAAGGGAAATATCTTCTTTCTATTGATATTCCCCCTAATAGTGGGCATCCATTAAAAGCGCCTATTAAAGGAGATATGATTAGATATATTCATGAATGTCCTTCTAGTAATATTCATTATGTTTTAAAGCATAAGGAAAGAGTGATTATGGACATCACTCATCCATATGCTTCTATTGAATACATGTTTAAGGATTAGGTCACACTTAATATCGAAATTATAAGTTAATCCCTAGTGTTGTGTGGTCACTGATCAAATGCTTGGGAATAGTAATTATGATCAAATATTATTTATGATTATATTTTTTGAAATTGAAAGCATTTGAATGCCTCTGAAAAATATATTAATATATCACCTTTTTCTTTGATAAAATTTCTTAAGAATAATAGTAGCGGTATACGAATTTGAAAAAACGATTTTGTGTTTATTGCGGAAAGATATATGACGCTAATCAATATGACGAGTGTCCTTTTTGTCATAAGGATAAAGTTATGAATTTTTATGTTGTTTCTAGATAAAAAGTTTTTTTGTGAGTTTTGTCAATTATGTGTAGGTAGTTAATTATTTTTGCCGTTAGAGCAAAATCACAAACAAAAAAACGAGATTGGTTTGATACTTTCTAACATATTATTACTTGACTATATTTTAATATAGTGTTTTAATATAGCGACAATTAGGATGAGAAAAATAAATATATATTTATGTCAGAGTATCAATTCAAAACATCACAAAAAATATATCTACCATTCAAAAGGTTAATTGGCATATTTGGTTCTATCATTGGAATCATTGTGTGTTTTGCTTTGCTTTGGTGGTGGGTAATTCCTGTGAATGCTATTGTTACTAAGGGGCACCCATTTTTTGTTCAAGAAAGATATGGCAAAGGTGAAAAGATATTCAAGATGATTAAGTTTAGATCTATGAAAATGTCTGCCAATCCAAATCTTGCTCCAAGCGATATGGATGCAGAAACACAAAAATCTCTCGAAACTGGTTTTGGTAATTTTCTAAGAAAAACATCAATCGATGAGACGCCTCAATTGCTTAATGTTTTTGCTGGGCAAATGGCGTTTATTGGTCCTAGACCAGGGAGTGCCCATAATGAAGAATATTTAAGAGAGTGTAGAGAAAAATATACTCCTAATGCATATGATGTTAAACCAGGTATTTCTGGATATGCTCAAATTAAGATGAAAAGGGAGCATGATCCTGAATTTAAAGCTGAATGGGATCATAAATATGCTCTAAGAGTCTCGTTTGGATTCGATGCTAAAATATTTGGATATACAATTTTGAAAATTTTTGGCGCCGTAAAAGGAAGATAATTAGTTCATCTACCGAGGAATTTGCTTGTGAAAGTGGAAATTGTTGGAACTATAAGAAACAAAGCAAACGCAATAAGGCAGAAATTTTTTTGTTTCAAGAATGATGAATGTGCCAAATCAAATGCTGTGAAAAAGTTTTTCGCAATATTGATGTCCTCGTTCATATTATTAACAAGTGGGTATTCGGGTGTCGAGTTTTTCTTTTCAAATAAAATAACCGCTTTTTTATATCTAGGTTTGTTTTTTTGCTCTTTAATACTTTTTTTCTTTTCTTTGCCAGACATTCGTTCAAAAGTTAAAAACATTAAAGAATTTTTCAAAACTAAAGCCACTATCAAAAACATTTTGGTTTTATTGTGTTTTTTATTATTTTTTATTTCCTGTGGCATAAATGCTTTTAAGAATAATAATATAAATGGTACTTTTCGTTTTTTGATTATTTGCTTTTCTTCGCTTTTTATTATTGTTTCAATTTCTTTTGAAACTTTTGCAAAAATATATTCTAAAGCTTTGCTCGTTATTTGCCTTATCTCATTACCAATTTATCTTGTCGCTTCTAGCATTGGCGCTGAAGGGGCTGGCCAATTTACCATTACTGATGGTGGCGCGATTGTAAATTCTTACAATTTTCTTTCTTTCTTTGTTAATAAGTGGCTTACATATCACAAAGGTCAATCATCTCTACTTAGACTATCTGGTCCTTTTTGGGAACCGAGTATTTTTGCTGCAATTATAGTTATTGGGCTTTTGTTAATATCGCTTACTAACATAAAAAGAAAGGCAATATATTATGCTGCTTATTTAATTTCTCTGGTTTTAACTTTTTCAACAGGCGGATATTTTGTTGCTATTTTAATCATTCCATTAATTATTTCAATTCGAGTTAAGGATGTTTATAAACGTACAATATATGTTGCTATTTTGTTGTTTGTTTTATTTGGCGGTGCTTTGTTAATAATGGGCCCACTCCTCCCTTATTTAGCAGAGGCATTTCCGACATTATTCAGTAAATTTTTACAAAGTACACAGAATACAAGATTTTTATCTATCCCTTACTTGATAAATGTTTTTTCTAAGTCTCCTCTTTTTGGCTTTGGAATCAACGAGGCAAGAAATCAGTATGTTGCTCTTTTTCCTGATGGCACCACCGATTACTCCTTAACTTCTACATACGGCTTGTTTTTAGCTGCCTTTGGTATTCCTGGTTTACTGTTTGTTTTACTATTTGTTGTTTCTCCGTTTTTATTAAAAAATAATAATTTTTTAACCAATTTGTTGATTTCAATCATTTTGCTTATTCTTTTAAATTTGGAGAATATGGCGATGATCTCTGTTGTTATATTGCTTTTGTCTTTTCTAGTTAAAGATGGGTTATATGGCAGTGATTGTTGCTTTGAAAAAACCTGTTCAACAACTGAAAAATTACATAAAGCCCTTTTGAATAATGGAGAGCGAGGCCATGCCTATAAAAATATGTTCGGCCTTTTAATCATTAAAGGAATTTCGATGTTTGTTGCAATTTTTATCATTCCTGTTTATATTTCGTTCTTTAAAACAAACGAACTATATGGGACATGGTCTGTTATTATTAGTGTTTTGTCTTGGACTTTGCTTCTTGATTTTGGGTTTGGCAGTGGATTAAGAGCCAAATTAGCAGATGCAATCGACAATAACGATGATGAATTGAAAAAAAAGTTGATATCATCAACTTATTTTGGGTCACTGGCTGCTAGCATTATTATATTTATTATATTTGAAATATTAATTATGACCCTGGATTTAAATTCTTTTATGGGTATTCCGCAATCGGTTGTTGAGCCAAATATAATAAAAACCTCGATGACAATTCTTGCGTTTGGATTGTGCTTGGAATTTGTCTTAAAAAACATCATTTTCATATATTATGCAGAAAAAAAGACTATTTTAGGAGCATCGTTCGCCCTTGTTTCTAATTTACTATTGTTGCTATTCTTTTCTGTCTTTAGAGATTCTTTCGCCTCTTCAAAACTTATTGCAGCTTCTATTATTTATTTATTGTGTGCCAATTTGCCTTTTTTGATTGGGTCTCTTGTTTATTTTGCAAAAAAGAATAACAGAATATATGCTCCTAGACTCAAATGTTTTAATATTTCAACATGTAAATCTGTTATGTCGTTTGGTGTTGTGTTTTTTCTTATACAAATAGGATTTATGCTTATTTCACAAACAGATTCCTTGTTTATTTCAAATGTATTTGGTCCATCTGATGCGGCTGATTATTCAAAATATTATCGAATTTTCTCATTTTTTATAGGATTAATGGCAGCTGTTGTTCAGCAGCCAATTTGGTCAGCGATTGCTTCTAGCGTTAATAAAGGAAAATATGAAGATATCAAAAAATTTACTGCTATTACAGTTGGAATTTCTTTTTCCCTTTTTGTTATGTGCGTTCTTTCTGGGCTGGCGCTACAATTTATATTCGATATTTGGCTAGGAGAAAATACTATTAGTGTTGATAGAACAATTGTTCTTTGCTTCATTTGTTTTTCATTTGTTTATCTTGTTGCAGATGCATTTATTATTGTTTCAAATAGTCTTAAAATTCTTAAAATTCAGGCTCTAGTAACAATGATAGATGGTGTTTTAAAAATTGTTTCTATCATCATCATAAAGAACTATATTAATAGTTTAAGTTTTAATTGGAGCATTTTTTTAATAATTGACTCTATTTGTTACTTACCATTGATAATTTTGCTTCCATTTGCCATCCTTAAAAAAATTAAATTGCTTAAAGCACAAAGGAACCTATCATGAACAAAAAAACCTTATTTGTAATTCTGCAATCAGTTGTTTTGTTTTTTCAATTTTTGTTGATGATTATTGGTATCTCCCTTTTGTCACCAAATTACGAAAAAATAGCTTTTGCTAACGCTGATAATTATTCGAAGAAAAATACTCCGTTTAATACATTGATTTTTGAATACAACATTAGAGAGAATCTATCCAAGGATAAAATAGAAAAATATAGTAATTTTGTGAACTCATTTAATGGTGGACAAAAATACTATAATTATGGCTGTCTTTGGTCTGAAACAAACCCTATAAAAATTAGTTATGATAACATTGATTATACTTATTCATTTTCGGATCTATCATATTTAGAAGAGAGGCCATCTTTTTCTACTAATCTTTTAAAATTGACATATCCATCAACTTTTTCAGAAGCTTTTTTTGAATCAAAAGACAACTTGTATTTTGAATTCGACCATATGATACTACCTGTTGGCGAAGTTGATTCGGTTCGGGTTAGAAATGGTGAAGAGTATATTGAGAACAATTTAATTGCTTGGACAAGTACTGATGTTAACATTTTTAATGTTGATGAAGCCGGAGTGATTACTGCTTTTAGCACAGGTACTGCTACATTAATAGCTTCCTATAAAAACTTTGAAGCTCGAATTCAAATTGAAGTTGTAGACGAAGGAAAAACAACAAAAGTAAACGCTATACCAATAGTTATACCCGACACATTCGCTTCATTAATCGGAAGTGGTAATCCTTTGAATTCTATTGGTGAGAATATTGTGGCAGATTTTGGGGAAATAAGTTACTTGTTTAAGGTTGGCGGTTATTATAATCCTGAATTAAAAGACACGTTATTTAGAAACAATTTATATTCGAGTTCGACAGGAGAGTATATATATTTTAAGTGCTCGTTAAGTAATTTTTGCTTTGAACCAGCAAGATTGTTCTTATCGGTTGGAAACGAATATAAAGTGAATATGAATATGTACGATGATTTACAGTATTTAAAAACTTTTATTAAGACAGATTTTTCTGTCCCTAATAATATGCCGATTAACAATGTTACAAACGAAACAACATTATATCCATCCATTATTGTGCTTTTGAATTCGATGAGATCACCTTTATATATTCTTGTTGGTATATTATTTATTGCTTTATCTATTCTAATGTTCTTTTTAAAACATATTTTTAAAAAGAAAGCTTTGCATTCCTCTGTTGTTGCTAGTATTTTAACATATTCTTGCTGGGTAATATTGCCTCTTAGTTTATTAATATTAATTAAGAAGTTTTCTATCAAAAATACTGTTTTGTTTATAATTAATAATGTTTCTGGATGGGTGGCTATTGTTATATCTTTGATAATTACTTTTTACTATTTTTATCATATTTTGGTTATAAAAAAGGAAAAAGATGTCAATTATTGTGAAATTGAAATTTAATAGGAGAGAAAAATGAAAAATTGTATTTATATAGCTTTTGGAGCAAGCCTACCAAATCAAAACGCTAGTGCTTTACGTGTAAGCAGTATTATCGATGCCTTGATTGATCAGGGCTATTGTTTTGATGCCATCGGACAAGCACCTGCTAATACTAACGAAGTCTATACCGTTAAAAATGGTTATGATATTCATCCTACATATAATACAAGCAAAAATAATAGTGTGTTTGAAAAAATCTTTGCTTTTATTTTTCCTACACATAGAATTATGAAAAAAATAAAAATGCTTATGCTAAAAAAACAAATTGATTATATCTTTGTCTATCAAGTAATACCGTCTTCTTTAATGAGAAAGATAATTAGGCTAAGCAAAAAGAACGACATTAAAATTGTATTTGACATTGTTGAATTTCAAAATTTCTCACAGCAAAGAGATTTAATTGGTGTTTTTTGCAATTACATACCAGCTAGACGAATAATAAAAAAATATAGTAAGAGTGGTGTTGTTATTTCTATTACAACATTTTTGAGAGATTTATTTATAAAACAACAAACAAAAAGTATTTTTGTTCCTTTCTTTTTTGATGTGAACACAATGATTAATTCAAATTATAAAAAAAGTGATTTGATAAGAATCATTTATGCCGGTGCGCCGTTTGGCTCCAGAGACACAATCATTAATGCAGTTAAAGGATTGCTTCTTCTAGATGATAAAGATCGTTGCAAGTTCTCATTAACATTTGCAGGTGTTACAAGAGAGCAAATGAGGGATCTTGGTTTAACAAACGACGAATTAATCAAAAGTGATAATTATTGTCATTATTTAGGAAGGGTCAAGCACGAAAAAGTAATAGAACTATATTCTAATAGTGATTACTCTTTGCTATTAAAACCCGAAAATAAAAGGCTATCTAAAGCCGGCTTTCCTACAAAAGTTTCTGAGAGTTGGGCACTGTCGACGCCTGTAATTGCAAATATTACTGGCGATATGGATTTGTTCATGAAAGATATGTATAACGGAATTGTTGCAAAAAGCGATTCTCCACTTGATTTTTCAAATGCTTTAAAATGTGCTATGTCTTTAAGTGATGATGAATACTTAAAAATGAGAAAGAATTCTCGCAAAACCGCTGTTGATTACTTAGATAAAACTGTTTTTTCAAAGCAGATTAAAGAATTTATTGAAAACAATTGATGCCTTTTCTCCAAATAAAATATATTTATTAAAATAAAAACATTAAGTATAATACTTACATTATGGCTTTGACATTTGGCAATATTAAAAAATGGTGGAAGATGATTACAGGTAAGAGTATCCTTCATGTCAATCAGGATGAGGGGAAGAATTACTCATTTTTAACTGTTGCTGGTTATTATAACAACCTTACCGAAAAGGTGACAAAAGATAAAAACAATTATGAAAGTTGGGAAGTTATAAAATGCATCGATGAAAAAAACCAAGAGTATTATTTTCCAATTGCGGTTTTTCAATATGGACTTGGCGCGTATGATTTATTATTGCAAAGAGTCGATTGCGACTTAATGAATAAGAAATTTATGTCTCAATTAGAATGGGCTCTTTCTACACAAAATGAGGATGGCTCTTGGCTAAATTTTTCGCACACGTATCCTGACTCACCTTTTTCTGCTATGGCGCAGGGCGAAGGGTGTTCTTTATTGATTAGAGGTTATATTTTGACAAAAAATGAAGCTTATTTAAAAGCCGCAAAAAAAGCTTTGGATTTTATGCTATTACCCTTAAGCGAAGGCGGTACAACTGAATACACTGGCGATGACATAATTTTATATGAATTTACATGTTTTCCATATGTGTATAATGGATGGATGTTTGCTATTTTTGGGCTAATGGATTATGTTATTTTTACAAAAGACAAAAAGTACAAAATTATTTTAGATAAGACAATACTTAGTTTGACAAAAAGACTTGAAGCAATGGATAATGGGTATTGGAGCATGTATAGAAACGACAAAACAATAGCGTCGCCTTTTTATCATCACTTGCACATTGCTCAACTTTCTGTTTTATACAAGTATACTAAAAATGAAAAGTTTAATTATTATTGTGAAAAGTTTAAACTTTACGAATCAAAAAGGAAAAACAAAAGAAAAGCTTTTTTAAAAAAAGCCATTCAAAAAATAAGAGATTAAATCATGAAAATTTCAATCGTAACCCCAACATTTAATAGCTCAAAGTTTATTGCTGAGACATTAAAATCTATTTTGTCACAATCATATAAAGATTTTGAGGTTTTGGTCGTTGATGATTGCTCAACAGATAATACCGTTGAGATTGTCAAATCATTTAATGATAAAAGAATAAGAATTTTTGTGAACGATGTAAACAAAGGTGCTGCTTTTTCAAGAAATGTTGCATTAAAAAATGCCAAAGGAGAATACATTGCTTTTGTTGATGGTGATGATTTATGGGAAAAAGATAAATTAAAAAAGCAAATCTCATTTATGGAGGAAAACCATATTTCTTTTTCGTGCACTAATTATGAAGAAATTGATGAAAACGGTGTGCTTAATGGCTACTGCATCACCGCTCCTAAAAGAATAAAACACAAAGATTTTTTGAGAATCGATTATGTTGGTTGCTTGACAGTAATGTACAAAAAAGAGGTATTTCCAGACTTGCAAATTCCTTTTGATATATATAAAAGAAATGATTACGCACTTTGGCTAAAATTGTCAGAAAGAGTTGACTGTTATTTACTAAATGAAACTTTGGCCTATTATAGGAAAAACAATGGAATCTCATCTGGGAGCAAAATCAAACTATTAAAATACCACAGGATTTTGTTTCAAAAACTTTATGGTTATAATTTTTTGTTCTCGTCCATTCTTTCCATAAGAAATGCTTTTTTTTACATAGTGAAGTCAATTAAATATCGCTCAAAAAAGGATTAGCTGTTATGGGCAAAGGAAAAAAAGTGTTGCTTATAGGGAACAACGGCCACTGGAAGCCAATTTTTGATGGTCAAAGAGGAAAAACTAGATTATATTTTAACATCTTAAAAAAAGAGGGATTTGATGTAACTCTTATCGATCTTGATGGGTGGAAAAAACATATAGTTTCAATATTAATGGATATTAAAAGAAATATCAAAAAATGTGATTTTATTTTGCTAATGGCAGCACAAAAAGGATCTAGAACGCTGATTCCGTATATAAATTTCCTTAATAGGAAAAATAAGAAAAAATTTATTTATTCACAAATTGGGAATGGTGTGATTATTAGAAAAAAGATAAAAAAGCCTTATGATTTTTTTGTTCTTCATCAATTTGATGGCTATAAGGATAAAAGAATGGAGAAACACCTTAAAAAAATAGATGTTATTCTTCCTGAAACAGATATTATTTCTCGATGTTATGAAAAGTTATTTGAGTTAAACAACTGCATAACACTTACCAACTTTAAAGATGTTTCAAATAGTAGTGAACATATATCAACTACTCACAAAAAAACTACAAAGATTGTTTATTTTGCTAGAGTCGAGAAGAAAAAGGGTATTTTTGATTTGCTTAATGCCATGTGCTTTATTCATGACAAAAATGTTTTTTTAGATATATACGGTATGAATCAATTAACAAAAAAAGAGATGGATTCTTTTAATTCTCTTCTCAAAAAAATGAATAATGTCAAATATTTAGGGCAAGTAGATCAAAACAATTCTTTAGAATTGCTTAGCCAATATGATTTTATGTGCTTTACAACACATTATCCGGAAGGAGTCCCTGGAACAATTGTTGAGGCATTATTGGTTGGCTTGCCAATTATTTCTTCTAACTTTGTTCAATCCAGTGAACTGCTCAAAGATGGTGTTGACTCTATAATTTATAGAGTTGGAGATGTGCCAGAATTGACAAACGATATAAAACTATTGATAAGCGACAAAGAAAAACTATCTCAACTGAAAACAGGCGCTTTAAAAAACGGGAAACGTTTTACGTATGAGTATAATCGTAATCTCTTTTTAAGCATTTTTAGTAATGAATAACAAGGAGGTAATGCTTATATGAAGATAGTCAAAATTAAAGGTGGAATTGGCAATCAACTTTTCCAGTACTCGTTTGCTATGTGCCTTGCTTCAAAAGGAAATGATGTTAAACTTGATTTTAACTACTGTTATAAGAGCAATTCCAAAACGCAAAAGCCCAGGCTTAAAGATTTGAATATTTCTTTGAAAGAAGCGAACTTAAATGATGTTAAAAAAGTATGTTTGTTTCCACATAATTCTAACCCGACCTCTTTGAAATATAAATTTGGAATCGCAATTGAAAACCTTTTGAATAGAAAATATTTTTTTGAGAAAAACAGAAAATATATTGAAATTAAAGAGTTCAAAAAATCGATAAGTTATTTCGATGGTTATTGGCAATCTTGGAGGCACGTTTTTTCGGTCGAAAACATTTTGCTGAATGAAATAAAACCAAAATTACCAATAAGCAAGAAAAATTTGGAATTTATTGATTCGATTTCTAACGAGAATTCTGTTTTTGTCGGAATTAGAAGAGGAGATTATGTTAAGACCACAAAAGCAATGAATCATTATGGTGTTTTTTCTAATAATTATTATTTGAATGCCATGAATTATATTGCGAAAAGATGCGACTCACCTGTTTTTTATATATTTTCAAATGACATTGAATGGTGTAGGAGCAATTTAGATTTTGGAAATTATAAAGTTGTTTTTCGCGAAAACGATAAACAAACAGATGATTTAGAGGAATTGTTTGTAATGTCGAATTGCAAACATGCAATAATAGTTAACAGCACATTTCACTGGTGGGGCGCGTTTCTTAATCGTAATCCAAACAAAATAATTATTTGTCCGAACGAGTGGTTTTTAGATGGAAAAGAAATAGACATTTGTCCGCCTGAATGGATAAGGTTTTATAGGGATGGTTCTATTGTAAATTGATTCAAAATTAATTATTAATATATTTAGTAAAAACAACTTATTGCTTTTTTGTTTTTTTTGATATATGGAGTTATTAAGTGTTTTTTAAATATCAAATCTATGATATTTTAAAATAATATAAGAGGAATGGCAAATGAAGAAAGCATTAATTACAGGCATTACAGGTCAAGATGGATCTTACTTGGCTGAACTATTATTAGAAAAAGGATACATTGTTCACGGCATAGTTAGAAGGTCATCTGTTTCTAATACAGGAAGAATTAAGCACATCTTAGATAAAATAAATCTTCATGATGGTGATTTAACAGATTCCACTTCATTGATAAGAATTATTAAAGAAGTTCAACCAGATGAAATATATAATCTTGCAGCTCAATCACACGTTCAAGTGTCGTTTGATGTTCCGGAATATTCTGGGGAAGTTGATGCCATTGGCGTTTTGCGTATTCTTGAGGCGGTTCGTATATTAAATCTTGAAAAGAAAACCAAAATATATCAAGCTTCGACATCCGAACTATTTGGAAAAATTCAGGAAATACCTCAGAAAGAGACTACCCCGTTTTACCCATATTCTCCTTATGCTGTGGCCAAACAATATGCTTTTTGGATTATTAAAGAATATCGCGAAGCTTATGATATGTTTTGTGTTAACGGAATCCTTTTTAACCATGAATCAGAAAGAAGAGGGGAAACGTTTGTTACGCGAAAAATTACTTTAGCTGCAGGTCGCATTGCTGAAGGGCTTCAAGATTGTTTAGAAATTGGTAACCTAGATTCATTAAGAGATTGGGGATACGCTAAAGACTATGTGGAATGCATGTGGTTGATGCTTCAGCAAGATAAACCCGATGATTTTGTCATTGCTACTGGTATTCAACACACAGTTAGGGATTTTATAGAAAGAGTTTTTGAATATAATGGTATCAATATTAAATGGGAAGGCCATGGACTCGATGAAAAAGGAATAGATGTTGCTACTGGTAAAATTGTCGTTAAAGTCAATCCTAAATGGTTTAGACCAACTGATGTTGATAATTTATTAGGAGATCCAACCAAAGCAAAAACTGTTTTGGGATGGAATCCAAATAAAACATCTTATTTAGAGTTAGTTAAAATAATGTCAAAACACGATAGGCAATTGGCAAAATTAGAAAAGAAAAATCAATAAATATGGAAAAAGAAGCAAAAATATATGTAGCTGGCCATAGAGGTATGGTCGGGTCTGCCATTGTTAGAGAATTAAGACAACAAGGCTATAACAATATTGTTACAAGAACATCTAAAGAATTAGATTTAAGAAATCAACAACTAGTGGATGATTTTTTTGCTGTTGAAGCTCCTGATTACGTTTTTCTTGCGGCTGCAAAAGTTGGTGGTATTGTTGCTAACAACGACCATCCAGCTGATTTTATGTACGATAATATGATTATGGAAATGAATGTTATTCACGCCGCTTGGAAAAACAATTGTAAAAAACTTTTGTTTTTAGGATCGTCTTGCATTTATCCAAAACTTGCTCCTCAGCCAATGAAAGAAAACTGTCTTCTAACAAGTAGTTTAGAACAAACCAATGAAGCATATGCTTTAGCGAAGATAAGTGGTTTAAAATATTGTGAATATCTAAATAGACAATATGGGACAGATTATATCTCTGTCATGCCAACTAATTTATATGGTCCAAACGACAATTACCATCCTACTCATTCACATGTTTTACCATCTTTAATAAGGAAATTTCACGAAGCTAAAATTAATAATCAAGCAAGTGTTTTGTGTTGGGGAGATGGCTCACCACTTAGAGAATTTATGTATGTTGATGACTTGGCTAATTTGTGTGTTTTTTTAATGAATAATTATTCAGGAAACGAAACCGTAAATGCAGGAACAGGTGAAGAAATAAGCATAAAAGATTTAGCTAATTTGATTGCTGAGATAGTTGAATATAAAGGGCAAATCGTTTGGGATAATAGCAAGCCAAACGGAACACCGAGGAAATTGCTTGATATTTCCAAAATTAAAAAAATGGGTTGGACACATAAAACCACCTTGCGAGATGGAATTATAAAGGCCTATCAAGACTTTTTAACTAACCCAATGAGGGCCAATAGATGAACATCATACTTTTGTCTGGAGGATCCGGAAAGAGACTATGGCCTTTATCTAACGATATTAGATCAAAACAGTTCATAAAGTTTTTGCGGAAAAATGATGGTACCTATGAATCAATGGTTCAAAGAGTTTATCGCCAAATCAAACAAGCTGACGAAAAAGCTAATATTGTTATAGCAACATCGAAAAGTCAATTAGCTATTATTAACAATCAACTTGGAGATGGTGTAAAAGTTTCGATAGAGCCTTATAAAAGAGACACATTTCCAGCAATTGCATTAGCGTGTTCTTTTTTGGTTGATGCTTGTGGGATTGGCTTAGAGGAACCAGTGATAGTATGTCCAATCGATTCATTTGTTGATGATGATTATTTTTGCGACTGTTTAAAACTATGTAAATTGATAAACGAAAATAAAAGCAATCTCGCGTTGATGGGGTTAGTGCCTGCGTATCCTAGCGAAAAATACGGTTACATTGTTCCTAAAACAAAAGAAACAATCAGTGAAGTTGTTGAATTTAAAGAAAAACCATCGCTTGATTATGCATCAAAATTAATCGGAAAAGGTGCTCTTTGGAATGGCGGAGTTTTTGCTTTTAAAATTGGCTATTTTTTAAATAAAGCCAAAAGAGAAATAGGCTTCAGCAATTATAAACACCTTTTTTCTATTTTTAATGAAGTGAATAAAATTAGTTTTGATTATGCGTTTGTTGAAAAAGAGAAAAGTCCAATTGTTTTAAAATATACTGGTAAATGGAAGGATATAGGAACTTGGTCTTCTCTTGTTGATGTTATCAATGAGGAAATTATAGGAAATGGATTAATTAGTGATTCGTGTGAGGATACCCGTGTTATTAATGAATTATCAATCCCTGTTTTGGCCATAGGGTTGAAAGATGTTATTGTTGCTTCTTCGCCAGAAGGTATTTTGGTGACCAGTAAAGAATGTTCGTCTCAAATTAAACCATATGTAGATAGTATTGATCAGAGAATAATGTTTGCAGAAAGGTCGTGGGGCAGTTATCAGATAGTTAATATAGAAGATGAATCATTAACGTTAAAAGTTGTTCTTAACCCAGGGCATTCTATGAATTACCACTCTCATTTAAAAAGAGATGAAAAATGGATAATTGTTTCTGGAGAAGGGGTTGCTGTTTTGGATTCCATTGAAAGGAAGGTTTTTCCTGGCGATGTTATAGAAATAGAAGCAGGAGTTAAGCATACTATCATTGCAAACACTCAATTAAAACTAATTGAAATACAATTAGGAAAAGATATTTCTATTTATGATAAAATAAAATATAAATTGGAGAAATAATGTTTATGGAAAAGTTTTCATCATTTCTTAATACTTATTATTTAGATTGTGTAGACTATTATAACCAATGTATTAAAAATAAAAACGCCTTAAGTTGGGATTTTGTTTGTATAACTGCATCAAACAAAACTCAGGCAAATAGATACCTTAAAGAAATAGAACGCAGGAGGAATCGCCTTCCATCACAAACGCAATTTATTGTCGTCCCTGATTATTTAGATGAAAGAGTGGGCTCTGGCGGCGCCACCTTATCTGTAATAAAGGACCTTAAAGAAAAGTATAACTGTGACTTTAATAAAAGAAGAATTCTAATTATCCATAGTGGTGGTGATTCTAAAAGAATACCTCAATATAGTGCTATTGGAAAATTGTTTGCTCCCGTGCCACACGTTTTAATGGATGGAGAGCCATCAACTTTATTTGATGAATTGTTGATGTCGGTAAGTTATATTCCAACAAAAATCAAATCAGGATCACTTATTTTATCTGGAGATGTTTTGCTGGTATTTAACAATCTTGATTTTTACCAGCCAAAGCAAAACGCTGCTGCAATTTCTTTTAAAGAAACTCCAGAAACAGGGGAAAGCCATGGTGTTTTTGTTGGTAAAGAAGATTCTCCGATTGCATCATTTTTGCATAAGCAACCATATGAGTTTTTAAAACAAAATGCTTCCGATACTAATGGAAGAATTAATATAGATACAGGCGCTGTATTCTTTTCCTCATGCATTCTTAATGACCTGTATTCTTTGGTCGATGATAAAAATAAATATAGTGAATTAGTAAATAAAAAAGTTCGCCTATCTTTTTATGGCGACTTCTTATATCCGTTAGCTGAAAAATCAACATTAGAACAATTTTATAAAGAAAAACCAGAAGGAACAATTAATAGCGAGTTACTTAATGCAAGGACAAAGGTTTGGAATGTGTTAAGAAAATATCGAATAATACTTGAATCGTTTACTCAAGCAAAATTTGTTCATTTTGGAACAAGCAAAGAAGTGCTTGAATTACACACAATTGAACTAGATAATTACTCATACTTTGGTTGGAATAAAAACATATGTTCCTCTAACCTTTTAAACAATTCTTCTTCTTATTTGAGTGTTGTTGAAGATTCAACAATATCTGGCAAGAATGTTTATATTGAATCATCTTATGTTCATAAGAATGTCAACATTGGGAATAATTCCATTGTATCTTTTTTAGAACTTAAAAATGTTAAGATTCCAAGCGATGTTGTTGTGCATGGTTTAAAACTAGACAACAATAAGTTTGTAGTCAGAATTTTTGGAATTAACGACAACCCAAAAGAGAATAAATTATTTGGTATTGACATTGTTAACAAAATGAAAGAATTAAATATTAATTCAGATAATGTTTTTAATGACGATTTGTCTTTGTGGAATGCGAATATTTATCCTGTTTGTGACACTATTGATGAAGCATTAAATCAATCACTTAATCTTTACGATATTTTCATTTCACAGGGCCATATTGATGTTTGGATTTCTAAAAAAAGAGAATCTCTTAACAGTAGTTTTAATAAATCAAATAGTGAGTCAATTTTCCAGTGGAACAACAAGTTAATCGACATAATCAAGATGGAAAACCTATATTCTCTTGTTAAAAATAAGAGCTCAGCAATAGAAATCAAAAAAATTCAAACCAAGAAGCATTTATCCAAAAACCAAAAAGAGTGGTTGAAGGAAAAAAGTGAAACTATTTCATTTATTGATCAAGCTAAAATTTATCATTTTTTAAATGAATTACTTGATGATAATGTTGATTATATTGGACAAGCTTATAGAATTATCAATCAAAACATTATTAATGCCTATAAAAGCACCATCTCATACAATGATGAATTAAGAATTTCCAAAGAGAAAACCATAATCAAAATGCCACTGCGTATTAATTTTGGTGGTGGATGGTCCGACACACCTCCTTATTGTAATGAACATGGAGGGACTGTATTAAATGCTTCTATTTTATTAAAAAACGAGATGCCTGTTTCCGTTTCTATTCAAAAAATCAGTGAAAGAAAAATTATCTTCAAAAGTGATGATATGAAATCTTACTGTGAATTTTCTGATACTAAATCACTGCAATCAACCGGCAATCCATATGATGAATTTGCTCTGCCGAAAGCCGTTTTAGTTGCCACGGGTGTCATTCCCATCAAAGGTGGCAATCTTACGGCAATTTTAAAGAGAGTTGGTGGTGGTTTTATTTTGAAATCGGAAGTGTCAAATGTTCCAAAAGGAAGTGGGCTAGGAACATCATCAATCCTCGCTGCTTGCTGTGTAAAGGCCGTCTTTGATTTTTTTGGCATCGAAGCAAGCAATGACAAAATTTCATCAATTGTTTTGTGTGTCGAACAAATAATGTCCACTGGCGGAGGATGGCAAGACCAAATTGGTGGTCTTTATCCAGGAATTAAAGTAATTACATCTAAACCTGGACTTGTCCAAAAACTTATTGTTGAAAAAATAACCCTTTCTAAAAAAACGATTGATGAATTTAACAATAGACTTGTTTTGATATCTACTGGTCAAAGAAGGTTGGCAAGAAATCTTTTAAGAAGCGTCATTTCTAATTATTTGACAAATAACGAAGATACTCTTTATGCTTTGGAAAGAATTCAAAATATTGCTATTCAAATGAAAGATGCATTAGTATTGGGTGATATATCATTGTTTGGCAAATTGTTAGATAATCATTGGACTTTATCAAAGATGATTGATAAAGGAAGCTCGAATATTTTAATTGAACAGATATTTGATTCTATTGATGATTTGATTTGTGGAAGAATGGTTGTTGGTGCTGGTGGAGGAGGCTTTTTACAAGTTATTCTTAAAAAGAATGTTGATAAAAAAGAACTAATTCAAAGGATTAACAACACATTTAAAGGCACTAATGTTTCGGTATATGACTCAAATATATATTTTGATTAAAGTAGATTTGATTATTTTTTGTGGAGGTATTAATTTATGATTATTTCGGTAGCAGGCACAGGATATGTTGGATTATCAAATGCGATAATTTTATCGCAAAATAACAAAGTATATGCCGTAGACGTAGTAGCGTCTAAGGTTGATTTAATTAACAATAAAAAATCTCCAATTGTAGATAAAGAAATTGAAGAATATTTGGTGAATAAAAAATTAGATTTAGTAGCGACATTAGATGGAGATTCTGCATATAAAGATTCAGATATAGTTATTATTGCTACTCCAACCAACTATGATAGTGTTACTAACAAGTTTGATACTTCTAGCGTTGAATCAGTTATTGAACAAGTTAAGAGAGTTAATCCTAATGCCTGGATTATTGTTAAATCAACAGTGGGCGTTGGTTTTACTAAACAAGCAAGAGAAAAACATAAATATGACAAGATTCTTTTTTCTCCTGAATTCTTAAGAGAAGGAAAAGCCTTATTTGACAATTTATATCCATCGCGTATTGTGGTGGGTGTTCCAGAGAAAAAAGAACCTTACTTATCTAAAGCAAAAGAATTTGCTGAATTATTACAACAAGGTGCGATTAAAGAAAATATCGACGTGCATATCTTAGGATGCACTGAAGCAGAAGCTGTTAAATTATTCGCTAATACTTACCTTGCTCTTAGAGTTGCATATTTCAATGAATTAGATACTTTTGCTCAAACAAAAGGATTAGATACATTAGATATCATTAAAGGTGTATGTGGCGATCCACGTATTGGCGATTTCTATAACAATCCATCTTTTGGTTATGGTGGATATTGTTTGCCAAAAGATACTAAAGAGTTAAGAGCAAATTTTGAGGATGTACCAGAAAATCTTATTTCCGCGATAGTGGAATCAAATAGAACAAGAAAACAGTTTATTTGTGATCAAGTCCTAAAACTAGCAGGATATAGAAATGATGGTCATGATGATGTTACTGTTGGTATATTTAGACTTACTATGAAATCCGGTAGTGATAACTTCAGACAATCATCTATTCAAGGTGTTATGAAAAGATTACAAGCAAAGGCTGTAAAGATAGTTATATATGAACCAACTCTTAAAGATGAAGAATTCTTTAATTGTAAAGTAATTAGAGACTTTAATGAATTTAAGAAGATGTCTGATGTGATTATCGCTAATAGATATGATGCATCATTAGATGATGTCAAGAATAAAGTTTATACAAGGGATTTATTAAGAAGAGATTAATAATGAAAATTTTAGTTACAGGTGCTGCCGGTTTTATAGGCGCATTCTTATGCAAAAAACTATTAGAAACAACTAACAATCAAATTATTGGTTTAGACAACATTAATGATTATTATGATGTTTCTTTAAAAGAAGAAAGATTAAAAATGCTTTCTAATTTTAAAAAATTCAAATTTATCAAAGGTGATATTTCAGACAAACCATTCATTGATAAATTATTTAATGAGAACAAATTTGATGTAGTGGTGAATTTAGCAGCCCAAGCTGGTGTCAGGTATTCTATTGACCACCCAGATGTCTATATCAATTCAAATATTATTGGATTCTATAATATTTTAGAAGCGTGTAGATATCATCCAGTTAAACATTTGGTGTATGCTTCATCATCTTCTGTTTATGGTGGAAACACTAAAGTTCCTTTTAGCACTGATGATAAAGTGGATAATCCAGTTAGCTTATATGCCGCAACAAAGAAGAGTAACGAACTTTTAGCGCATGCTTATAGTAAACTTTATAACATCCCAACTACAGGATTACGTTTCTTTACGGTTTATGGCCCAATGGGAAGACCTGATATGGCGTATTTCTCATTTACTAACAAATTAATTAAAGGTGAAACTATTGAAATATTTAACTATGGTAATTGTAAAAGAGATTTTACTTATGTAGATGATATAGTGGATGGAATTATCAGAGTAATGAATAAAGTTCCTGAAAAGAAAGATGGAGAAGATGGATTGCCAATTCCTCCATATAAGATTTATAACATCGGCAATAACAATCCAGAGAATTTATTAGACTTTGTTCAAATATTATCGGAAGAACTCATTAGAGCGGGTGTTCTTCCAAAAGATTACGATTTTGAATCTCATAAAAAACTCGTACCAATGCAAAAAGGCGATGTTCCTATTACCTATGCTGATACAATTGATTTAGAAAAAGATTTTGGGTATAAACCATCAACAAGTTTAAGAGACGGTCTTAGACATTTTGCTGAATGGTATTATAGTTTTTACTGCAAGAAATAATCTATTTCTTCTCAAATTTAACACTAGAAGGAGGCATAGGGTTATTACTAGTCTCTTTTTCATTATGCAATATAGTTAATGTCGCTAGACCACGCTTACCCCAGAACTATGTTCCCTGGTAACCGCTTTATAAAGAAAGAAGTGGAGTGATTCTTATTTTTGCTTTACTTATTTGTTTAATGTAATTATCAATTAGTGAATATAGTTTTTCATTGGTCGAAAATGTAGGTATTTAACGATAGTGGTTTATTGAATGCAGTGGTCATTTATCTAGAATAAGCGATGAATTTAGTCCTTATAGTGGTAATAACAACGCTGGTTAGATAATGTCTCGTTTTAGGAGCAACAAGTGAAGAAGGAATGGTGGAAATATATTTTTCTAATCCATTTGGACCTTTACAGCTTAAAGACAAGGCTGATGAATTATTAGATTTATATTTCTCTAATTTATATAACCATCACATTGGTGTTGGTGAACTATTTACTGGTTTAGCTTAAGATAATCCAAAACTAGTGGCGGAAGCTCTTTTGGCACTTTTAAATATTATTATCAACTAAAACATATTTTATGATATAAAATTAATATCGTGGATATTCCATAATAGATAATATGGATCTATACAATGCACAAAAGATAGTTAACTCTTATTTGTTAACTGCGTGTTTTAATTTAATAAAGAAAAAGTATCACACATCAAACTATGACAACGTATATGCATTTCGATGAGATATTAATCTAATGGTGGGGCGAGGTTTAAAAATGAGAAGAGATTATTCAATGAATATAAAAGGCAAAGTAAATAATTATCGATTAACGAAAAACGATTCACTTATGCCTTTATTTGAAGCGATTGCGAATTCAATTTTTTCAATTAATCAAAGAAAAGAAACTGGATCTATGTTTGATGGAAGGATTGAGATTGAATTGTTGAGAGAAAATAATTTATTTGAAGATTATAATAATAGTTCAATCGACCAGTTTATCATCAAGGATAACGGGATAGGTTTTACTGACGAAAATATGAATTCATTTATGACGTCCGATTCTCGTCTAAAAGAAAAATATGGTGGGAAAGGTAACGGTAGGTTTTCTTGGCTTAAAGTTTTTAATTTGGTCGAAATTGACAGCGTTTATAAAGATAATGACAAATATTTAAGGAGATCTTTTGTTTTTGGCAAAAATTCAGATAACATAGAAGATTCTGTAACTGATATTGAGGAGCAAGAATTAATTACTACCATTAAAATGATTGGTATAAATGAGAAGTTTAAAAATTACGTTCCAACAAATATCTTTACAATAGCCACAAAAACAATTGAGCACTTTATAGTGTGTTTGCTGTCTGATAGTTGTCCAAAGATTTATCTAATTGACAGCGAAAATAGCATTTGTATAAATGAAATGTTTAGAAATGATTATTATGGTGATTCTAAAAAGGACTCTTTTGTTATAGATAATTATTTTTTCAACATCACCCACATGAAAATTAAAAACCAAGAGTTCGGACAAAATAAACTTTATTATTGTGCAAACGATAGATTGGCTAAGAGCAAAAAAATTGATGAAAATATAACTGACTTAGATGAAACAATTTTTGCTAAAGAAGGTTTTTGGTATCTTGGAATTTTGACAGGTGATTATTTAGACCTAAATGTCGATTATAATAGGCAATCTTTTTCAATTGATGAAGATAGTGAATATGAGATTTCCATAAACAGAATAACAAGAGAAGCTGTATCTAAGACTAAGGTGTTTTTATCTAAATATTTAGAGAAAGCAAGTGTAGAAAAAATGCAAAGAGTTGCAGAATATACAACTAAACAGGCTCCTGAATATAGATATTTGCTCGATAGAAGAAAAGAAGAAATTAGTAAATTGAAACCTGGACTTAGCGATGAAGAGCTTGACGATTCTTTGTTTAGAATTAAAAGAGATTTAGAAAAAGAAGTAAAAAAAGATTGTGATACTGTGCTTGAAAAAATCGATGCTGATGGTTTAGATGATTCTTTTGAGCAAGAGCTTGTTGAAACAATCAACAAAGTTTCGGAAATGAATAAATCGGCTCTAACAAATTATATTGCTAAAAGAAAAATTATTCTTGATATCTTTAAGAGAGCGCTTAGAAAAAGAGAAAATGGAAAATATGAGCTTGAAAAAGTTATCCATAATTTGGTATTTCCGATGAAATCCACAAACGAATCGTGCAATTATGAGAGCCATAACCTATGGTTAATTGACGAAAAGCTATCATATTCGATTTATGTTGCTTCTGATATAGCATTAGGCAACGATCCGGATAATAATAGGCCGGATATTCTTGTTTGTGATAGTCCGGTTGTTATTTGCGATGATGATGAATCAACTTTTTATAACACAATTTCGATATTTGAAATTAAACGTCCCCAACGAGATGATTACACAATAGAAGATAATCCATACACACAATTGATTAAGTATCTTGAAAAAATCCAAAAAGGAGATGCTTTAGATAAAAAAGGAAGGCCAATAAGAGTCGGCAATAACACTCAATATTTTCTTTATGCTGTTTGTGACATAACCCCAACTCTTAAGAATGTTATCAAAATGCTAGGTTTTACCTATTTTGATAATGAAAAGGGGGCGTTTTTATTCTCAAAAAACTATAACGCCTATATTGAATTGATATCTTTTGATAAAATGATAAGTGATTCTGAGTTGAGAAATAGAGTATTTTTTAAAAAACTTGGCATTGAATAATGCTAACTTTATAATCTTTTAATAGAGCATGCCACATTAAAAAAAGACATTAACGATATTAAACGATGAAGGCGAATAAAAACTTCGCTAAATTAAAACACAATAAAACGTTTTAACCGCCTTATTCTTATTATTGATAAAATTCTTAATTAAATATTGCTGACTACGCTGCTAATAAGGGACCAGTAAGCAAGTCTTTTTGAACTCGCCGAGGAATAAGCATGGCGATGGTCAAAGAAAATAAAGAGCTTTCACTAATCTCCAAAGAAGATATTGGCTTTTAGCGGTGGATTGTGTGTCAGCATACATAAATTTCTTACTAGATACATACGAGGATAAAAAAAGAGTAAACGAATAGTGATTTCAAATAATTCTTTAACTCTTTTTTCAAAATTATTCTCTAGAGAATGTTGTTTTAATTAGACATCTATAAGATTAAAATAAAGGCATGGAAATGAATTATAAGGAATTGATAAAAAGGTCTTACTGCAAAAGGAAGGACCAATATATTGATTATTTTTTTAAAAATATCGTTTGTACTGATCAAAAACCATGCATTGGACAAGACAACGTTCTGATTAATAATCCTTTTGATATTGCAATTGTTAGAAATTCTCAAGAAAAGAAAAGCCATCTTGGAAATAAATATATCGAGCGAAATTGGAGAACTTGCATTTTTTATTTTATAAATAAACAAGACGCTTATGAATATTTAAGTGACTCTAATAAAGAGAACTATCGTTTTACGCCTAACGATGAAAACATTCGTTGGGATAGCACAAACGGATTTCCTAGTAGCAAAATTAATATTGCTAATTTAGATACTGTTAACCATCATGTTTTTAGCTATTTTAAAAAAGCAAAATCTTCTTGGTTTGTTAGATCGTTTATATATTTTGTTTTGATTATATGTGATGATGATTCTGAAATTAGTTTCAAAGATTTTCATATTCATTATTGGAATTCCAAATATAGATTTGCAAAAGCAAATAAAAAACCACTTTTTGGCAAAAGCAAATCTAATATATTTGTTGAAGATGTTGCTGGGGAATTGAGTCTAATCGAAAACGAAAATAAGGATTCAATTGATTGTGTAAAAGCATTCTATGGAAGAATTGATTTCTTTCCAGAAAACGAGGAAGCATATGTAGACATTAAAAACGACATTGATAGTGGCATTAAGTACATTTTGTGTCAAGGTGCTGCTCGCACAGGCAAAACAATACTTGCCATGAGATTCCTTCATGACTTCCCAGATTACAATTTGCTATTAATGAATTACAATTTCTATTTATCGCTAAAAGATGCTTTTGGAGTTTTAAATGCTAAATTCCCATCTGATAGGATATTTCATCACGATTTGAAACACAAAAGCAATGGCTGTTGGGTTTCTGGATCGATAAGCAAACATTATAAATTGGATTTATCTCATTTGATTGTAGATGAAGCACAAAGACTTGCTCTTGTTGAAGAAAGAGGAATACAATATGGAGTCCTTTCTGAGCTGGATGAAATTAACGATATAATTAATTGTAAAAACCACGCTCAAACACTATTCTTTGGCGATAATTCTCAAAGATTAAATCCGAGATACGATCAAGGATTTGACGCAATTAAAGCATCAATCGGTGACAAAGATTATCGAGAATATTATTTCTCAACACCTCTAGGTGTCCCTCCGGAAATAATTAAGAATGTCCGTTTTTTATTAGGCTTTGATAACTCATCACCACACCCAATTAACCAGTTTTCCATTTCAATACAGAAAGATGAGACTAAATTCATAGATTCTTATTTAAATGATATGCAGCGTAAGAGGCATCTTGTCATACCAGTCATCGCAGACGAATTGCATGATGGGATTACTATAGGCAATCATTTGTTCAAAAATATTAAAAATAAGGACAACCCTTTCCTTTTATTTGATAGTGATGTTCAAAATAATTATTTCTTAACTGCATATTCCGTTATTTCTCGCGAAATAGAATCTGTTTACTTATACTTACCAAAAATGATTCACTTGGATGACGATAATCAAATATGTATTTCTGGTTATTCTGATAATACTTTTCTAATAAATCATTTATACACAATAATGACAAGGTCAACAATGAATCTATATATTTGTTGCGAGGATGAAAAACTTGGCGAATTATTAAGTGAAAAAATTGATGCAATAAAAAATGAGCCCGCAAAAGAAGAAGATGAAGAAATTCAACAATTAGAATTTGATTATGATGTCTTTATTTCGTATTTTGGAACAAATAGAGAAGATGGCACATATTCCGATGCAAAACGCGTTTGTGATATTTTAAAAAAACAAGGCATTAATGTTTTTCTATACAATTATTCATATAATGACGAAGATAAAGATCTTAAATTTAATGAAACTTGGCATGTTATTTCTAGAAGTAAAACCCTTGTATTTGTGTTTAATGAGTTTGTTGAAAAAGATTCTTCTGGTTTAATAAAAAGAAAAACAAGCAATGGTGAGGCAAGTAGGATTTACCAAGAACTCGATTTGTTTGGTGAAAAAATAACTCTTGGTATTAGAAAGGCCAAGACAGATGTTAGATTCTATTATATTGGAAAGCAACTCAATAAATTTACAATTTATCCATTCTTAAATAGATACATTCCGATACTTACTCAAGGAAATTCAAATTGTTGTTTTATGAATGATAATGATTTAATTAAATGGATTAATGAGAGGTTCAAAGACAACGAATAAAAGTTTATATTCGTCACACTTTAATAATTATATTTTAAAGGGATAATTCGCAAACAGCAGATTTTTAAAAACTGTAGAAAATATACAGTTTGTTGTTGATTATCCCTCTTTTTTGTAATAAAGTATTACTGTAGAAAATATACAGTTGGGGATAAAAATATGCTTAAGAAGATTGTTATGACAAACATCAGTTCAATTGAAACGTGTGAAATTGATTTTAAAAAGGGAAGTTACAAGTTCTTGGATGATAATGTCAAAGGTGACATTGTAAATCCGATTGCCTTTTATGGACACAATGGTAGTGGAAAATCATCATTTTTTAATGGTATTCACACTTTGATCAACCTTATGGTTGAGCCAGCAGAAACATTGTTTCCGTTTGTTGTTAATAATTTTGATTTTGAAAAGTACCAAAAAGAGAAAAAAGACAAGAACTTACTTATTGGTTCTATTGAATTGTTCTTTGATTTGGATGGCTCAGATTACGATTATTACATTTCTACTACAGCCGCTCCTTTTATGAGAATCGATAAAGAATATTTAAAGAAAGACGGAGAGGTATATTTTAATAGAACCACAAACGCCTATAATTATATTAAAGAAAACTATGTTTATGATAACGTATCAAAACTCGTCCCGGCTTTAAGAATACTTGCATCGATAAAAATTGAAGATAAAATAATCCAACAAGTTTATTCTTATATTTGCTCGTTTGTTTTCGTTAATCTTCCACTAATTAATTCAAATAGGGGCTTTGTTACTTCAAAAATATATAAAAACTACAATTATTTTGATTTGCTTGTTAATCATTCTGAAAAAGTTAAGGATATTTTGAAAGGATATGATGAATTCCCTATCTATAGTATTGTTAGAAACAATAATTCTGATTCTTTAAATATTCCGACTGAGCAATATTCTTTAATACTTGAAGGAAAAGGCTTTAAAGGAAAATTGCCTCTTTCAATGATGTCGTCAGGTATGAAAAACCAAAGCGCTTTACTTTCAATTCTGGTATCGATGCCAGATCATAGTGTGCTTTTTGTTGATGAATTAGAGCAAGCTCTTCATCCATCAGCAATAAAATCGTTCTTAAGCGTTTTGAAAAAGAAGAATGTGCAGTTGGTTTTTTCATCTCATAATACATTCATTCTTCAAATGCTTAGACCTGATCAAATTTATTTTTCAAAATGGTCAAACGGCTATTCGAAATATTACAGGTTGTCTAAGATTTATCCAAATATAAGAGAAGTTAATAACATTGAAAAAATGTATTTATCTTCTGTTTTTGATGAGGCAATAGATAATGGCTAAAAACTTCCTTTTTATTGTTGAAGGAGAAATAGATGAAAAGACTCTTTTTAGCCGTGTTTTAGAAAGATATGGGTTCAACGCAATTGTTTGTGGAGAAAAACTCGATCTCGAGAATGTTGGACAGTTGTCCAAACTTGAGTATTCCCTTGATACAAATAATATTGTAATTATTCAAGGGCCAAGAAATAGAATTCATGATTTTCTGAAATACTACAACGATAACTGCTATTCGGTTGAAAGAGCGTTTCATTACGAATATGCCTACTTTAAAGGAATATTTTTGATTTACGATGTCGATCACAACGATTGTGACGATGTTAGTGAAATGTTTGCGAAGTTTAATGATGAATCTAGTGGGATGCTCTTATTAAGTTCGCCTTGTATCGAGGTTCTTGGCGATTATGATTTAGATAGAAAAGAAGAAAAATATCATAGAATAAACGAATATAAAGTTGACCTCAATAATTATTATTCGTCTTTGAAGACAAATACAATTGATTATATTGTTAATAATTTTGAAAAAAGCGCCATTTATTTTATAAGAAAAAACTGCGAAGATTTTAAAGAAAACAACATAATGGAACATCCAAGGTTGGTTGTTGAATGGATTAACAAGTTTAACGAGAGAGTAAATTGTGAAAACAAAGATGAGTCATATGTTATTTATCGATATTTCACAACTGTTATATATGTTTCTATCGCTTATATAAATGGTTTAACAAAAGATATTGATAATGCTGGTGAAGTTATTTCGTTTTTTGAAAGTCGCTTATCAAATAAATGATGCATCTAAGCACACTATTTTGAGTGTTGCGATTTATTATCACTGATTCTTTTTTGCGAAGCTGTTTTTTAATTGTGGAGGTGACTTATATGATTAACAAAGACCTTTCTTTATATAAAGCAGCTGCATCAGTAAACACAGATTTAATTGTGTTTCCTCTTGTTGCAGCGTTTTTAATATTTGTAAATAACATAACAACTAAAACATTTGATATTAATGGAATAACAAATATCAATGCGTGGGCAGGATCGTTCGCTACTTCTTTTCTTGTTTACATGTTGTTTGATATTCTTTTATCTAAAGTTGTTTTCTTTAAGAAACACAGATACATATTTATTGGAGTTTCTTTTATTGTTTCGACCTTTTTAAGTAATTGTATTCAATATGATTTAATTAGTAACTTTGACGAAGACGTCATTAGAAAATCAATCCCTATTTTTGTTGTTGATTTTTGTTTTTTGGTTTTTATGGTTTTGTATGGATTAAAAATAGGAATTAGTAAAACAATTGAAAAAGAGAAAAAAGCCGAAGAACAATATACAAGTTTAATAACAAAGATGAATGAAGAAGAAAGAAATGAATTGGTTAATATTTGTAAATCAGCGATTGAAATAGATGACGATGTATTTGAATTTATCGTTTGTTCGCGAAACAAAGAAAGCGTTAAACAAATATTGGAAGACTTAAATAAAATCGGCGGGACAATTGATGATAACAGCAATCCCGAGAATTAGCGATATTTAAATGTCGCTTATCCCGGAACAATGTTCACTGGTAACCGCTTCTAAGATATAAAGACAGATGTTATAGTCGTATGGAGATTTCTTATCTAAGATAACCTTGTCTTTATTATGCATAGTGGTGCCTGTTCCTTATGTGTCTATAAATCCATCAAGATAAAAAGTTATTCAAGCAGTTTTTTAATTGTAGGAGTTACTAATTTTGAATGTGTAGGGGTTACAAAAATGCATAATTTGCAGTTTTGTTATGTTTTTAGATTGTTCATGTCAATCACGAAAAATGGGCGTTAAAGCGTAATAATTTGAAAAAATGTAAAAGTTACGCCATAACTTAGATTTAACGACACTTTTCTACTAAACAGTTTTATTAAATATCACAAAAGTGTTTAGTGAGTATAAACAGTTTGCATATAAATGAGCAGTAAAGGAATTTTTAAGAAATGATAAATTCTCGACTGTGAGTGTTGATAATTTGTCTAAAAGCAAAATCGAACTTTATCGCAACAATATTTTGATTGTTTATCTATAAAAATACACTTGATATCTCCATTAAATCCAATATAATTGTATTTGGAGGAGCAAATATGATAATTACAGCATCAATGCTTAGAAATAGATATAGTGATTATTCTAATCCACTAGACAAGATTAAAAGAGATACAGATAGCGGTATACTTTTTAGACTTACTAGGGGAATTTATGAAACTGATGGTGGAGTTGAACCATGTTTTTTAGCCTCCTCTATATTATCTCCATCATATCTTAGTTTTGATTGGGCTTTATCTTATTATGGATTAATACCAGAGAAAGTTTTTTCAATTACTTCAGCGTCATTAAATATTAGAAAGAATAAGACATTTATAAATAAGTTTGGAAGATTTGAATATAGCGATGTTCCATCTTTAGCTTTTTCAGAAGGATTAACTTATTTAGAAAAAGGTGAATACGCTGTAAAGATTGCTACTAAGGAGAAGGCAATTTGTGATTCTTTAAGCAAGTGGAGAGTAGTTAATAGTGTTAAATCTCTTAAGGAATTACTATTCGTAGACAAAAGAATTGATGAAAAAGAATTCTCAACATGTGATTTTATGTTGATGATGAGACTAGCATCTTTATATAAGAAAACGAATTTAGATATGTTAATTAAACTAATTAGAAAGGAATATAGCCATGAATAGTGTTATCGAAACAATGCTTGCAAAGTATAATCCTCAAAATAACGAGGAAAGAGAAAATGCAATTAAAGAAATAATTCAAGAAATTGCTTTAGCGGGTTTATCGCGTGGTGGTTTCTTTAAAAAAGCAGCTTTTTATGGTGGAACGTGTTTAAGAATATTCCATGGCTTAAATCGCTTTAGCGAGGATCTTGATTTTGCTTTATTAGAAAAAGATTCTAATTTTAAGATAGAGGATTACTTTTCTGTTCTTAAAAAAGAATTTGAATCATATGGCATAGATATGATTATTGAGCCTAAAAAGAAAGATGAAAATAATGATGTCCAAAGCGCGTTCCTAAAAGGAAACACATTAATGCTTATGATGTCTTTCTTCCCGAAAAGCGAAGATGCAAAAAGAGTAGTGTCTAATCAAAAGATAAAAATTAAGTTTGAAGTAGATACTGATAATCCTATTGGTGGAGTCACTGAATATAAATACAAAATGTTACCCGCTCCATATGAGGTTAGAATATTTGATGAAGCAACTTTGTTTTCAGGAAAGATACACGCTATTTTGTGTAGAAGTTATAAAAACCATGTCAAAGGAAGAGATTATTATGATTATCTTTTCTATATTGGCAAGGGAAGCAAATTCAATCTCAAATATCTTGAAAGCAAGTTGAAAAATACTGGTGGAATTATAGATTATGATGAAACCTTAACATTGGATAAAGTCAAAGAATTGCTTAGAGCAAAATTTGAATCTATTGATTATGAATCCGCCAAAGCGGATGTTTCCAACTTCATTATTGACAAGGAAAGTTTAAAATTTTGGAAAAAAGAACTTTTTATTTCAACACTTAATGAACTATCTTCAGTAAATTAAGTTGATATCAATATGGAATGAAAGTTATAGTGAGATTCCGTGAAACAATAAATATTCTCGGAATTAAAAATAATATTGGTCAAAGTCTCGATGACACAATATTCAAAAAGAAGAGATAAATGGCGGTTAACGACGCCAAAATTAAGAAAATATCAAAAATAGTGTCCTTAACTGGCGCTTATGATAAAAAAGTTGTGGCAAAAGCACCGTTTCGAATTCTTGGTGCATTTTGGTGTAAATTTTGGTGCAAGAAAAAAACTGAACTATGTCGCTATTTAGGCTATGCAAGGGTGGTTAATTCTGTATCACATCAATTAACAAAACTTATCATTGATAATCAAGTTATTGAAGTTAACAAAAAATACCATCTAAAATAGTTGGTGTATTTTGGTGTAAATTTTGGTGCATTTTAAAAAATGAATGACAAAGATGAAATAATTGCAAAGCTTGAAGAAGAGAATGAATATCTTAAAAATCTTTTACGAATGCACAATATCTCATTTGAAAAACCAAAGGAAATAAAACAATTTGGTTTTTCAGACAATGAAAAAATAAAAACATACATATCTTACTTTGCTGGTAGAGACGATATCTTTGCGTATGAATATTATTCAAAAGAAGGTAAAAGAGGCTTTTCTCCAGCTTGTCTGGGTAGAAACAATTTAACAGGTTATTGTCCGAATACATGTAGTGAATGCGTTAACAAACAATATATCGGTATAACAGAAAAGGAAATAAAACGTCATTTAATTGGTAATGATACATTCGGAATATATCCACTGTTAAAAGGAGACTACTGTCGACTACTAGCGGTAGATTTTGATGACGAAGATTATAAAGAAAGTGCCAAAGCATTTTCTAATGTTTGCAATAACCATCATCTAGACAATCTAATAGAAATATCTTCATCAGGATGCGGCGCTCATGTTTGGCTATTTTTTGACAAGCCAATAAAAGCTTCTAAAGTTAGAAGGCTAGGAACTTATCTTATTTATGAGGCTATGGATTCATCAAAAGGAATTAATTTTTCTTCTCTTGATAGAATGTTTCCATCACAAGATTACGTGCCTATAAGAGGATATGGCAGCCTAATTGTTTTACCGCTTCAAGGGAGGAAAGCAATCGAGGGAAAGACAGTTTTTGTCGATGAAAACTTTATTCCATATGATATGAAAAATCAAATTAACGTTTTAGCGAGCACAAAGAAGGTTTTTGAGGAAGAAGTAGATGCTTTGTTGAGTGAATATAAAGAAGCTGACTTTTTCCCTTTGTTAAACAAAAACGTTCTTAAAAATATTAAACTCAATAGAGATGATTTTGCTAAACAAATCATATTAATAAAACAAAACGAAATACTTGTTCCTAAAGCAGCATTAAATGATAGGAGTGTTAAATTTATTTATAGGTTAGCGAGTTTACCTAACCCTAAATATTATGAGGCGCAAAAGAATCGCATATCAGTCTATACAATTCCAAGAATTCAAAAACTTTATCACGAAGATGAATCTTTCATTTATCTTCCAAGAGGATGTTTTGAAGACTTGGTTAAGGTGCTTAACTTTTTTAGCGTTGAGATAGTTATTAAAGATAAGCAAACTTTGGGAGATATGATAATGGTTTCCTTTAATGGCAAACTTAAGGATTATCAAAAAGACGGTCTTGATAAATTATTAAAATATGATAATGGTTTATTTGTTGCTCGACCATCATATGGTAAAACAGTTACCGCTATTGCACTTATAGCTGAATTAAAGTTAAACACGCTTATTATTGTTCCAAATTTAACATTATTGAAACAATGGAAAGATAGATTAAATACTTTTTTAGATGTTGGATACGAGTTTAAAAAAGAAAAAGATAAATTTGGTCAATATAGTGGTAATAAAAAGAAGTTAACAAATATGATTGATATCGCTTGTATTGACTCGCTATTAAGTGAAGAAAGTGGAGAAATATTAAAGCAATATGGTGTCATTATTTTTGATGAAGTTCATCATATTGCTGCTTCGACGTATGAACAGATTGTCAGAAAGTGCTACAGCAAATATTTATATGGTTTTACTGCAACTCCAAAAAGAAGTGATAAAAACGAAAAGATTATTTATAAAACTATTGGCGATATCAGATATCAATATAAAGACGAAGATAGCAATTTTGATAAAATCCTAAAGCCTGAATTTACATCTTTTACATATACATCCTTGGAAAAAACAACATCATATTCTAATATGCTTTCATGTTTGTTGTTTGATGAAGAAAGAAATGAAAGAATTGTTAATGACATAAAAAATGCATACAAAGCAAAAAGAAATATTATCGTTCTAACAGATAGGATTGAGCATATAAGTATATTAAAAAATAAGCTTAACAATATTAATGATGTTTTTGTAATTAGTGGGCAATTATCAAACAGTGAAAAGAAAACATTTTTCGAGAATATTAAAAAAGCTAAAAAGGGGTTTGTTATTATTTCTACTGGAAAATATATTGGTGAAGGTTTTGATGAAAAGAAATTAGATACACTATTTATTGTTTCACCATTTAGATGGAATGGAACATTAGAACAATATGTAGGACGCTTGCACCGTGAAAATGAAGATAAAAACGATGTAGAAGTACATGATTATGTTGATATCAATGTAAAGATGTTTGAAAGTATGTATCACAATCGATTAAGAGCATATAAAAAACTTGGATACGTTATCAGCGGCGATGAAGTTATTTTTGAAAGAAAAATATATTCAACTTATGACTATAAAGCAAAATTATTTGAGGACTTAATAGATTCAAAAAAAGAAGTTGTTTTTATCATTAACGATTATAACGATGAAGTGATAAATGAATTGTTGAACACATGTGGCAATGTAAAGATATTTACCCATAGCAATAAAACAATTGAGCATAAAAATATTTCTGGCTTGTTAAAGACAAATCTTGAAATAAATGCGGTTATAATAGATCAAAAAATATTGTGGTATGGAGGTATTAATCCCTTTAAAACAATTGCATATAATGACTCTATAATGAGAATAAATGACAAATCTATTTGCGAAACTATAATTAAAGAAGCTAAAAAATAAATCAATCACGGACATTTTTGTGTTTTGCAAACTTTTGTTCATGATTTAATGATTATTTGTTAATCTCGCCATTCAGTGGTGTGATTTTATAGTCGGATAATCACCTTATATATATTTGCAAATTAATAATAGCGTTATAATCTTTTATATTTGTATTTAACAGAATAACATCGCAGAAAACTAGTATTTTCAACCGATGTTTTCCTACAAAGCTTTTCTGTTATATACACTCTTTTGCGCGATTCTTTTAAGTTTGAATACGTATTTAATCATTATTTACATTACCACTTGTTTTGGATAGAATTAAAAAAGCATCCTCCTATAATCTCGCTGACAGATGATTTTATTTGGATGCTTTTTATTTAGCGATAGTATCTTCCGTCTTTTTTCCAATCAACTCTTATTCCGTTTGAATCTACAATCCCATATCCACCGTTTAAATTTTTAACGACTCGATATTGTTTGTGATTTACTTGGAAATGAGGATAATCATCGCTTTTTTGAAGATTGTTTTGTCGGTGAATCAATTCGAAGTTGTTGTATGAATCGGCTTCTTGTTCATTCACAAAACTTGATTTAGGCCTAATATGATCAACGTTCCAACTATAATCATAATAGTTTGGTCCGCCTAGGTGATCCTTCATAGAAACAACTTCGTTGCTATATGCATCTCTGCACATCCAGGTTCCAAAACAATCTTGAACAAATCGCTTATCCCCATAGATGTCGTTCCATAGCTTCATCGCTAAGTCCTTATTAATTGTCATTTGCGCCTCTCCTTTTGTTTGAATTTTATAGTGGATTCGCCACTTGGTTTACCATATTTAAGATATATAAGAATGCATGAATTATCAAGCAAAAGTGTAAAAAAATTACATTAGAAAGTTGACGATATGTAAAAAAAATACTACAATGTAGTCAGAAAGTGTAAAAAATATGTTGGAAACAGTTAAATTTAAAAATTTTAAATCATTTACTAATGAGACTTTTGTTGACCTCAGGCCATCTAAAATTGAGTATCTAAACGAAACAAACATTTCAAAAGAAGGTGTATTAAAGGGTTGTGCTTTTTATGGATCAAACGCGTCTGGGAAAACTAATGCTTTAAACGCCATAACAATTCTCTTAGATCTTCTTTTTAAACCTTATTCGGTATCCCCTGATTGTTTCACTAGATTCAACGAAGAAAAAAAGATGTGGTTTGAATATGGTTTTAGGATTGATGGCCACAAGGTTGTCTATTCTTTTGGGTTTGATAGAGTAAAAGGCATTACCGATGAAAAATTATATCAAGATGATGACTTGCTATTAGACAGACAAATTGGATCGGCAAAATCGTTTATAACTGAAAACACAGATTATGATGAAGTAGACAGAAACACCTTATTCTTAAGAAATATTTATTTTAACACTAAATTCACCGGGAGACCTGTGCTAAATAAGTGGTTTGATTACCTAAAAAAATCAATCTTCTTTAATCCAATTAGAGATGTATTTAAATTCGTTTCTTTTGACCAAAAGAAAGGCCAAGAGTTGTTTTTAGAACAATATTTAGAACTCCATGGTGAAAAAGATATCAATGATTTTTTGCAATACTTTGATTTCCCTTTCACTATTTCTTATCAATCAAGAAAATATAATGCTGGTGCTTTTCCAACTGTCCAGCTAATACCTGCGGAGTATAGAATCTTTTTTCAAAGAAAAGATTTGGCTCCAATTCCGTTTTATATGGAATCAGTTGGCAATCAAATATTATTATCTTTCCTTCCATCGTATTTAACAGTAGTTAATGGCGGTGGAATGCTAGCAATTGATGAGTTTTCTAGCGGTTTTCATAATGATTTGGAGGAATTGTTGGTGCGTTACTTCTTTGAAAAATGTAGTGATGGTCAGATGTTTTTTGTCTCGCATTCAACAAATATCTTAAAGACCAGCATTATTAGACCAGATCAAGTCTATGCTGTTGATTTCGAAAACAACAGTTCAGTTATCACAAAGTTTTCTTCGCACGGAATGAGGGAATCACAAAATATGGAAAAAATGTATCTAAGTGGTGCATTTGGGGGCATTCCTTTATATGAAGCTAAAACCAAATAAAAGAATTGGAAAGGTTTTATATTTGGTAGAAGGCGATGTCGACGAAGTGCTCATTTTACGACATATATTTAGTGATGTTCTGCATTATTCAGTTGTAACTTACGATAAAAGAAATGATAATGTCACATACTTATTTAACCCAAACGATAAATATTCAAAAGCGTTTATAGTTCCTATGAAATATTCTGCAATAAGCAAAATTGAGGATTCTGTTGGTTATGTAGAATACATATATTCAAAGTTAAAAGGCTATGGATTAGAAAAAGATGAGTGCGCTAGATATTTGATATTCGATAGAGATATAGGAAGCAACTCTTATAAAAAATTTAAATCACTATTTAAAACATTTAAGAATTCCTTAGATAACAATCTAGAAATTAACGGTTTGCTTTTAGTAAGTTACCCATGTGTTCAGTCATTACTTTGTGAGTGTTTTGGAGATGATGTAAATTGTGCGACTAGTGATTCAATGAAATGTTACGCGAAAAAATATGATGTTTGTGACATAAAAGAAAAAGAATTGCTAACTGGCGCCGAATCAATGATAAAAACCATTTTGAGAATTCTACAAGAACAACGTTTTGATAATAGCGTGCTTGATGATATGGAAGAAATGAATTGCTGTATTCTCTCATCTCAAGACAATTACTATAAACAAAGTGGAGCATATATCACTCTTTCGTTGGTTTTCTTGTCTTTTGTGGATTTAGGAATAATTGAACTATAATCCATCTTTCATTATATCTTTGATGTTTATAGATGATGTGAAAAGAATCTTAAGAGTGTAAATAATTGGAATTAGTATTACAATACTACAAATGACTAAAGTAATTAATCTAGCAAGAGGAAAACCAAATAAAGATCAATTAGATTTATCTAATGATATTTTAAATGTACTCAATAGTGATGATTTGATTAATAACGATATTGATTATCGTAATTATGGAATATTATCCGGTATTGAAGAATGTAAATCATTATTTGGAGATATTTTAGGTGTATCTAAAGATAATGTCATTATATATGGTAATTCATCATTAAATATCATGTATGATTTGATATCTAAGAGTTATTCTCATGGAGTGAATGGATGTACTCCTTGGTGTAAACTGCCTAAGATCAAATGGTTATGTCCTGTTCCAGGATATGATAGACATTTTGCTATAACTGAATATTTTAATATTGAAATGATTAATATTCCTCTTAACGATGATGGTCCAGATATGGATTTAATTGAAGAATATATTAAAGATGAATATGTTAAAGGCATTTGGTGTGTTCCTAAATATTCTAATCCTACCGGAGTTACATATAGTGACGAAGTAGTAAGAAGATTTGCTAGACTAAAACCTAAAGCTAAAGATTTTAGAATATATTGGGATAACGCTTATATCATTCATGATTTATATAATGAATCAAAAGATGAATTATTAAATATATTTACTGAAGCAAGTAAAGTAAATAATAGTGATTTAGTATATATCTTTACTTCTACTAGTAAGATTACTTTCCCAGGAGCGGGAGTAGCCGCTTTAGCGGCCTCTTCTAATAATATCTTAGATATTTTAAATCAAATGAAATATCAGACTATATCTCATGATAAGATTAATCAGTTAAGACATGTTAAATATTTTAAAGATATTAATGGAGTTAAGCTCCATATGAAAAAACATGCGGATATTCTTAGACCAAAATTTGAATTAGTGGAATCAATATTTGATAAAGAATTAAAAGGACTCGCTACTTGGACTAAACCTTTAGGAGGATATTTTATATCTTTAAATGTTAAAGGTATCGCTAAAGAAGTGGTGGAACTTTGTAAGAGTAGAGGAGTTATTCTTACTGATGCGGGAGCGACATATCCATATCATAATGATCCAACTAATTCTAATATTAGAATTGCCCCTTCTTATTTAGATATAGAAAAATTAAAAGAAGCGATTAATATATTATGTGATGTTATTAAGGAATTAAGCAAATGAAAGATCGAGTCTATTTTATTGATATAACTAAAAAGAATTTCAATTATTTGAATAATGATATTTTTGAGAGTGTTGTTAATGATTTTCTATTAGATAATCCATCTATTAAAGTTAAAGAAATGATATATGGAGATGATTTAGCTAAAGGATTTTATGAAGTATTAGGTAATAACACTAAACATATTAAAAATCCTTCCATGTTATATGACACATTAGAAAAGATATATGACTATTGGAGAAGTAGTAAAAGATATATTCTTTCTGATATCAATAAATCATATTTCATTAATGAAGATAATTTCTTAACTCAATTTGATTCTTTTAATGAAACATTACTTAAGACATATCGTGATTTATGTTATCGATTAACAGGAAAGAAGTTTTCTGTATATCGACAATTACCTGCTTTTGCAGATGCTTTTATGTTATTGGATAAAACTAAGAAGGTTCCTTATGATACTTTAAAACCTTCGAAAGTTATTTCTAAGATTGCTTTTAGAACTCCTTTTGTGTCTTACTCCATTTCCAATAAAAGAACAGGTGTATTTCCTATTATTACCACTAATCCAATTGAAGGATTAAAGTTTTCTGATAGTGATTGGATGATGATTCCGTTACTAGTGGGCACTAGTAGAATATTTGTATATTTCAAAAGAAGATATATATCTTTAGGAGTGTCATTATCTAATTTATTCCAATTAGATGATGAATATAAGATTAATAAACCAGATGCGATTATATTATTTGGTTCTAATACATTAGACGGCATTTATTACGATAAAGATAATGATATTTATATTGCCTCTTTAGTAGAGTCAGATAAGATTGATTATTTTGGTTATATGAAAAAAATCATATTAACTACACATAATATTAGAATGATTAATTCTAGTAGATTACCAATCCATGGAGCGGGAGTGTCAATTTTACTAAAAAACGGAAAAAGAAAAAATATTGTTTTAATTGGAGATTCAGGAGCGGGTAAATCCGAAACCCTAGAGGCTCTTAGAGAAATATCTAATGGAGAGATATTAGACATACTAACAATCTATGATGATATGGGAACATTTGAAATTGAAGATGGACAAGTAGTTACCTATGGAACAGAAATAGGTGCGTTTGTTAGAACTGATGATTTAGCCCATGACTATGTCTATAAAGTCTTTGATCGAGCGATCTTCCTTAATCCAAATGGAAAGAACGCGAGACTAGTGTTACCTATCACTCCATATCACGATGTGATTAAGAAATATAAAGTTGATTATGTCTTCTATGCGAATAACTATAAAGAACATGATAAGAAGATTGTCTTTATTAGTGATTCATCTAAAGCTTTAGATATCTTTAAAGAAGGTAGACGTATCGCGTTAGGCACAACAAGTGAAGAAGGAATGGTGGCGACTTATTTCGCTAATCCATTTGGACCATTACAGCTTAAAGACAAGACTGATGTATTGTTAGATTTATATTTCTCTAATTTATATAATCACCACATTGGTGTTGGTGAATTATTTACTGGCTTAGCTTTACCAAATGGAAAAGATAATCCAAAATTAGCAGCGGAAGAGCTATTAGAATTACTTAACAAATAAATTCGATATATTGAATATCATAGAGATATGTTTTGATATTCTAATTAACATATGATATCATATGTACGAAAAGGATATTTCTATATGTCATTCAATCAAAAAGAATATATTGGCAATTACAATAAAAACACCTACAAGATGTTTCCTTTTAGAGTGAGAAAAGATGATGTTGAGATTATCGACAAATTGATGTCTGTTCCTAGTATGAACGCTTATATTCATTCTTTAATTGAAAGTGATATCAATCCAGGTGTTCTCACAATTAAACAAATCAAAGATAGAATCCTTCCAATATTAAAAAAACATAATATTAACGAAGTGTATTTGTTTGGTAGCTACGCGAGAGGAGACGCTAATAGAGATAGTGATGTTGATATTTATTGTGAAGCTGGAAATATAAAAACATTTATTGATCAAGGTTTCTTAGAAGACGAATTAATTGAAGCGCTAGGAAAAGAAGTTGATATTGTTTTCATAGGATCTAAGATGGATGATTATTTTAAAGAACAATTGGAAGAAGACAAGATCAAAATACATTAAGCGCGGAACATAGAGTGTGGAATACTACACTCAATGATATAAACCAGCTTTTGAATTATTGTGATTATATCTTAGGTGACGAACAATAGAGGTTTCATTATTGAGCCTCTTTTTATTTGAATTAATCATTTATTTTTTAATGAATTTATTTTCATTGAATTTGAATTCATAGAAATTTATAATGATATTGAAAGATTGGAGATGTTATGTATGTTTGTTGGAAGAAAAAAAGAATTAGAAGTTCTTAAAAAATATGTTGATGGTCCTTCAGGTGCTTTTTTACTATATGGTAAAAGAAGAGTGGGAAAGACTGCTTTGATTAAAGAATCGCTAAAGAATCATTCGTTCTTATATTTTCAATGTTATGAAAATAGTCTTGAATTTAATCTTCTCCAATTTGAAAACGCTCTAATTTATTTTGGAGTGATCAAAGAAAGAATTAATGCAACAAGTTTTAGCCAAATTTTTTATATCTTAAACTTACTTAACAAGCCTTTATATATTGTTATTGATGAATATTGTTATTTATCTACCTATACTGATTCAAAAATCATCGATTCTGATTTTCAAAATGTCTGTGATAACTATTTAACTAATATCCATCTTATTTTATGTGGATCACAAATTAGAATTATGTCTTCTTTATTAAATGAAGGAAATCCTTTATATGGCAGGATTCATCATTCTTTATTGCTCGAAGAGCTTAATTATGTTGAAGCTTCATATTTTTATCCAAATAAGGACTTATATAACAAAGTAGCGTTTTATTCTATTTTTGGCGGTTCTCCATTTGTGTTAAAGGAGATTGACCCATCTTTATCGTTAAAAGAGAATATCATGAATACCTTTTTAACAATTGATAACGATGTCTTTAATTACGCGAACAAAATATTGTTTACTGATCTCTCTCCAGCGTTATCAATTAAAGAACTATGTTCTTTTTTGAAAAATGGCAAGAACACTCTTACGGAGATTGAAACTGGACTTGGAGTTCAAAAGAACGGGAATATGTTCAAAAGACTCAAAACCCTTATTGAAATGGGGCTCCTTGATAAGACTAACCCTATAAATAAATTGGATAACCCAAAATTATCAACCTATGAATTAAAAGATAATGCGATTAGATTTTTCTACACATTTGTGTACTCTAATATTTCACTTTTAGAAGTTATTAATAAAGACACTATTTATGATAACTATATTGCTAATACGATTAACAAATTCATTTCATTTAGATTTGAGGAACAAGTTAGGCAATATTATTCTTTATTATCATTAAGTGGGAAAAGAAACGACATCATCAATATTGGAAGATATCACTATAACGATAAAGTTAATAGGAAAAACGGAGAGTTTGATGTTGCTTTGAAATTAAGCAATAACACCTATGATATTGTTGAAGTGAAATATTATAAACCTGATCATTTACTTACCAAAATAGAGATGTTTAAAGAAAAAGAACAAGTGAAACGCATTACTGAACTAGACGTCAATAGTGTTCATTTCCTCTCTATTTCTGGTTATGAAAAGAAAGACGAATCTTGTATAGATCCAAACGATTTATATAGTTTTGATTTTTAATGAATTTATTTTCATTGAATTTGAATTCATAGAAAATTTATCAAATATAAAATGCCTTTGTGTCGCAATCGTGATACAATATTACTGGGTGAGAAATATGGCAAAAACAGAAACAGTTCACACAAGAGTGACACAAGACATTAAAGAGCAAGCTGATTATATTTTTTCTAGACTAGGTTTAACAACTAGTCAGGCTATTACGCTGTTTTTAACAGCAACAGTTAATCATAATGGCTTTCCTTTTGAATTATCTATTCCTTCAAAAGAAGATGAAGACTTAGCCTTTGCAACAGCGATTGCGACAGTTGATGGAGTTCCTCCAAGTGAAGAAGCTAAGAAAATATTTAGGCTATATAAACGTGGCGACATTGATTTAGAAACAGCGAAATTTGCGCTAAAAAGGTTACACAAAAGACAATAATAATCAAAAATATATTGTTTTACTCATGAAAGTATAGTAATTTTATACTTAGGTGAGCAAATATGGTAATTTCTACTCAAGAATTAATGAATAAATATGGTGACTATAAAGTCCCTAAAATGAAAATTAAAAGAGAAATAGAAAAAGGTAATTATTTTTTAATTAAAAAAGGTTTATATGAAACAGAAAAAGATGTCCCTGGATATCTTTTGTCTCAATATATTAAATCTCCATCATATTTATCTTTTGAATATGCTTTATCAATTTATGGTTTAATTCCTGAATTTGCTGTTGAGTTTACAAACGCAACAACTGGTCAAAAACATATTACAAAATACACGAATCAATTTGGGAGATATTCATATCGCGATGTTCCATCTTCTGTTTTCTATTTAGAAACCAAATGGATTCAAGAATCGGGCTATTCTTATTTAATTGCAACGAAAGAAAAAGCCATTTGCGATTATTTATATATTCTTTCTCCTATTCATAGTAAAAAGAAAATACAAAGTCTTTTATTTGATTCTTTAAGAATTGATATTGATGAATTTCTTTCGTTAGATTTTGACAAACTAATCGAGCTATCAAAAAAATATAAAACAGTTAATCACAAATACTTTATTGCACTATTGGAGGACATTAAAAATGGAAAACATTTTGTTAAATAGAATTAATCAATATAAAGCAACCACCAACAAAGAATATATAAATGCGATTAGAGAAGTGATTCAAGAGCTCACGCTATTTTCACTAAGTAAAACCGATTTTTTTACAAAAGTAGCTTTTTTGGGTGGAACCGCATTAAGAATTTTTTATGATTTAGATCGCGCTAGCGAAGATTTAGACTTCTCTCTTATCAAGAAAGATAAGAATTTTTCCTTGGATGATTATTTACCTGCTATTGAAAAGAATATGAACGCTTTTGGATTAGCTGTCTCTGTTCAAAGCAAAAAATCGATTGGAGCAGTTCAGAGTGCGTTTGTTAAAGGAGATACAATTACAAATTTAATAAATATTGGCCTTAACGAAGAATTATCAAAAAGACTAGGACATATATCTTCGATCAAAGTAAAAATTGAAATTGATACCAATCCTCCTTCAGGAGCGACGTTTGAATATAAATATGGATTGTTTCCATCTCCTTATCGAGTCCTTATTTATGATGAATCATCTTTACTTGCCGGAAAGTTACATGCGTTATTATGCAGAAACTGGACAAAAGGTAGAGACTATTATGATTATGTCTTCTATTTAAATAGGGGGACAAAACCAAATATGGACCTTTTGAAAAACTCATTAATTCAAACAGGGTTTTTAAAAAGCGATTGTGATTACAACATTGATAATCTTAAAGCCGATTTAATTAATAGACTTGATTCTGTTGATTTTGAAGAGGCAAAAAAAGATTGTTCGTCTTTTATTAAAAATGAAAACAAATTATCACTTTGGAACAAAGATTTCTTTGTTTCAATTACCTCTAATTATTTGAATTAATTAAATATAGGTATTAACTGATGAAAACCAAAAAAGATATTGTTTATTCAAATATTTCTCCATTAGACAAACTAGACATCTATTACGCTGAAAAAGAAAAGGCAGTAATTGTCTATTTCCATGGCGGTGGTTTTGAGTGTGGAGATAAATATGATCCTCACCTAGTGGAGATATCAGAATCGTTTGCTAGTAAAGAATATACATTTGTTAATGTTAATTATTCTTTATATCCAAACACTAAATTTCCTTCATATCTAATTGAAGGAGCGAAAGCTATTAAATATGTCTTAAATGAATTTAAAGAACAAGACATCTATATTAGTGGCACTAGTGCGGGTGCTTATTTAGCAATGATGCTTTGTTTTAACAAAGAATATTTCATTAATGAAGGTGTTGATGCTTCAAGAATCAAAGGCTGGATATTTGAAAGTGGACAACCAACATCTCATTTCAATATCATGAGAATTGAAAAGGGATTAAATCCATTATTACAACGTATTGATGAATTAGCCCCTTTATATTACGTTGATGAGCATGTTAATATCGCTTCATCTTTATTCATTCTTTATGACAATGATTTACCTAATCGATATGAGCAAAATCAACTTCTTATTAAGAGTGTTTTATCATTTAATAACAACTTAGTATTAGACCAAGTATTACTACATGGAGGTCACTGTGAGGGGAGCGCTCATAAGGATAAAGACAATGAATATCCGTTTGTTAAAGAAATCATTAAATGGATTGAAAGGAGAAAACACAGATGAGTAAAAATAATCGAGTTCTTACATATTTAATTAATTTATCTTTCTATTTATATTTCATCATTTTGCTTGTTGAAAGAGTTGTTAGTGTTTCTCTTTCTTTTGCTAATGGAATCAATATCTATGGGAACGCTTTTGATGGATATGTCTATACTTTGGTGTTCCTATCTATCGTCGGTTGGTTAGTGTTCCTATTATTAAAATGTCGAGACTCATTAAAAGCGTTATTCATTTTTAATGAGAATATCAATTTCAATTACTTATGCTTCGCTAGTGGGATACTTCTACTTTCTGGGATGGTTCACACTCATTACACAATCTCGGTAGTGCAGTTTATTTCCTATGGAATCTTAATAGTGGGCATTCTTCTTAAAGTGATTATGAATAAAGGCAATGCTTTACTAAAGTGGTTATCTTTTAGCTATCTTGTCTCTTTTTCGATGGCGATACCAGTGATGTATCAATCTTTGATTGAGGCTCATGTTTATTTCCATATTATTGAAGGAGTTGCCTCTTTTATATTAGTAGGTGTATTTACATATCTCTTGCTTCTTTTATTTAATGAAAGAGATGACTTATTTATCTCTTGGGCAATATTCGCTGCAATCTTCTTTGATGTCACTTTAATTATTATGAGATGGGAAGAAGAGATTAATGTCTTTGTTCTTATCTTTATTTCTTTAAGCTTTGTCTTATTCTTAGCTGGTACTGTTGTTAAAGTCTTAAACAAAAAGAAATCATGCTAGTGGATCATTCTTCTTTACCAATATTTATTGATGAAGATTCTTCTATACTTATCCTTGGTTCTTTTCCAAGCATCAAAAGTCGAGAAGAAGGATTTTATTATGCTCATAAACAAAATAGATTCTTTCTTACATTAAGTAAGATATTTTTAGAAGATGAGCCTAAGACCACGAGCGAAAGAAAAGAATTCTTAAGACGACACCACATCGCTTTATATGATGTGATTGAAAGATGTGAGATTAATAATAGTAGTGATTCTTCAATTAAGAACGTTACTCCTATTGATATTGTTTCTATATTAACAAGATACCCAAATATAAAAAGAATCGGCGTCACCGGTGGTAAGGCCTCTTCTTTATTTGAAAAATATTTGAAACAACTTGTTAATATTCCTACTTTTTATCTACCATCTTCTTCTCCAGCTAATGCGAAGATGAAGTTAAGTGACTTAGTGGAATCTTATTCTATTTTATTTAATTAAATATTTTCTTAATTCGTTTAGTAGCAAATCATTATCATTTTGATCTCTGACTGCAAGCCTAATGAAGTTTCTTCCATTAAACTTGTTCTTAGTGGACAAATCCTTGATGATGATTTTTTTGTTGTCTAAGAGATTGATACATAATTCTTTTGAATTAGTGTTACCAAGATCCACCATAACATAGTTAGCTTCAGAGTCGTAGACTTTGATGCCTTTGATCTTTCTAAGTTCAGAAATCATATATTCTCTTTGCTCAGCAATTAAGTCACAGCTTGCTAGATAGTCTTTGGAGTAGAGATTATAGACTTGAAGGTAATATTCTCCAAAGGAGTTGATATTCCACACTTGCATCTCTTCTTTGAGATCTTTTAAGAGTGATTTATCACTACTGGCAAGCACACCTAAACGGAGTCCTGGAACTCCAAATGATTTAGAGATTGATTTAACGACAATGACGTTTGGATATTTTTCTAAGAATGAATCATCAAGTAAAGTATATCTTCTTTCTTTTTTAGCAAAGTCTTCAAATGACTCATCGATAACAAGAACTTTATCTACTTCTTTCGCGTAGTCACATAACTCAATGATTTCATCTTTATCAAACATATATCCTGATGGGTTTTCAGGATTGACGATAATTACCGCATCATTGTTATTTAAGGCATTTCTTATATCGCATTTACTTAATGCATAATCATTATAAGAATTATCAATTTCACTTATTTGACATTCTTTGAAACATCTAACATATTCATTGAATGTTGGTAAGTTGACTGCCACTTTCTTTCCTTTAAACACTCTCCCTAAAGCGTTAATGAGCTCTGCCGCTCCATTACCAACAAGAAGATATTCTTCGTTAACATTAAAGGTTCTAGAAGCATTCATGTTTTGAGTTTTTAATCCTGAAGGATATTGTCTTAAAAGAATTGGGAATTCGTTTTGCATTTTCTCAATCATATTTTGTTTTGGGAAATATGGATTCACTAAGTAGCAGAAATCAATATATCCAGGATATCTCCAGAATCCTCCATAGGTGGAGGTAAGAAGATTATATTTTTCTTCTCCTTTAGAGAATAAGATATTTGCGATATTTAAATCTTGAGCGTCATCAATTTCATACCATGGTCTTTCATCCATTAAGAATGCTTTCATAGAAATATTTGGTAACTGACAAATATATTTTAATGAGGTTTCATAGTAAGCATTGAAACCTTGAATATCCATATATGTCTTTAAGAATGGAAGATATACGTTAGCGAGGAATTCTTTTGAGAACTTATAAACGTTAACGGTCTTGTAATATTGATCTAAGCGACCAATCTTCATATTTTGTTTTTCAACAAATTTATGGATGTGGTTATCTTCAGTTAATGTCACAACCGTGCCATCCATCCAGCTTTCATATTTAGCAACGACAACTGTGTTACTTTCTTCGCTTTCTTTAACTTCTTTGATTAAGTCTTCATCAAAGATGATATCGCTTTCGAGTAGGATTGTGTCGTCTTTCACGAGTTCATCTTTAGCGAGATAAAAAGAATAGATATTGTTAGTGGTGCTATAGACATCGTTATCAATAAACACAAAATCAAGTTCACCCTTATGGTGAGAAAGAATATATTCTTGTAATTCCTTTCCTTTATATCCAGTAACAAGAACAAAACGTTTGATTCCTGCTTTCTTGATTGATTTAATCGCTCGATCAATTAATTTTTCTCCAGCGACTTCCACCATACACTTGGTGTTGTTTTTTGTGTATTTCGCTAGTCTTTTTCCTAGACCCGCTGCTAACATTAATGCTTGCATAACAAATTTATCCTTTTAACTATAATAATTTAGCAAATTATTTCTTTAAAAACATCATAATTCTCTATTTCGTATGGTGAACAATAGATTGCAAATTCGATGATGTCGAAAGAGTTTCTATATTCTTTTAGGATATCGAACGGGAATCCTCGGTTATTCAATTGCCGAGTAAGTTCACAGTGAGCTACGCTGCTAATATGGAAAAACTAAAGATATTTATTGAGGTATTAAAGGATTTACAAACACGTAAAAAATAACAAACAAATTATACGCTATACGATATAAATTGACCTACAACATATATCGATTATATGCTGCAGGATATAATTTTCTTATCAATTTTTAATCTCACAAAAATATGAAAAGTAATAAAATTGCAGAATTTGTAAAAGAACAAAGAAAAAAACATGGGCTAACTCAAAAACAGTTTGCTGTTTTAGCTGGAGTTGGTTTGGCCTTTTTGAGAGCGCTTGAACAAGGCAAGGCCACTCTTAATGTTAAAAATGTCAATCGTGTTTTAATAATGTTTAATTGCGAATTAGGTCCGGTTGAGATTCCTAGGAATAATCAAAACAAGCCATACCTATGATAATATTAGCCCGCTTTTTTCTCATTTGTTGAAATCAATAGATTAGATATGTTAATCTATTAAAGCAAGATATGACTTACTATATTTCCTCTATTCGTGTTTTTTACTTATAGGGGATATTTTTATTTAAGGAGACTTAATGACATGTACAAAAGTCAATATTTAAACAACTTGTTAGAAGATGTTAGAAGAAGATATTCTAACGAAACTGAATTCATTCAAGCAGTGGAAGAATTCTTTGATTCTATGGATTTCTTAGTGGAAAAAGATCCAAAGATTGAACAGTACTCAATCTTAGAAAGATTAGTTGTCCCAGAAAGAATCATAGAGTTTAGAGTTCCTTGGGTGGATGATAACGGAAAGATTCAAGTTAATACTGGATATAGAGTCCAATTTAACTCTGCGATTGGACCATATAAAGGTGGAATGAGATTTGATAAATCAGTTAACTTATCAATTCTTAAATTCTTAGGATTTGAACAAACATTTAAAAATAGCTTAACCGGACTCCCAATGGGTGGAGGCAAAGGTGGCTCCGATTTCAATCCTCGTGGAAAGAGTGATGGAGAAGTGATGAGATTCTGTCAGTCATTTATGACTGAATTCTATCGTCATATCGGACCAAACACTGACGTTCCTGCTGGAGACTTAGGATTTGGAGCTAGAGAAATTGGCTATATGTTTGGTCAATATAAGAGAATCGTTGATGAGTGGAGTGGAGTCTTTACTGGTAAGAACTTCTCTTATGGTGGTTCTTTAGGTAGACCAGAGGCTACAGGATATGGCTTATGCTATTTCGCTGAAGAAATGTTAAAGACATATTTCAACACTGACTTCAAAGGTAAGAAAGTTATTATCTCTGGTAGTGGTAAAGTTGGTTCAATGGCGTTACGTAAAGCCGCTGAACTAGGAGCAACAATTGTTGGAATGAGTGACATTAATGGTTATGTCGCTGACCCAAATGGCTTAGATGTTGATGAAATCGTTGAACTTGCAAAAGCAAAAGGTGAATTCACTAAAGACTATGTCGCTAAACATCCAGGCGTTAAACATAGTGATGTTTCTAGAGACTTATGGAAAGTTCCTTGTGATATCGCAATGCCATGTGCAACTCAAGGCGAAATTAATCTAGAAAACGCGAAAGAACTCAAACAAAATGGCTGTTATATGGTCGCTGAAGGTGCGAATATGCCATGTGACTTAGAGGCTATTAGATACTTCAATGAGAATGAAGTTTTATTCTCACCAGGAAAAGCTAGTAACGCTGGTGGAGTGGCAGTATCTGGCTTAGAAATGAGTCAAAACGCGATGCACTTATCTTGGACGTTTGAAGAAGTTGACGAAAAGCTTAAGGGTATTATGAAGAATATCTTTAAACAATGTCATGAAACAGCAGTTAAATTCGGGCAACCACGTAATCTTGCTTTAGGCGCAAATATCGCTGGTTTCCTCAAAGTATACGACGCAATGCTTGCTCAAGGTGTGTGCTAATGAGTGTTGTTCATGCTCCTCATATCTACCTTCCAAAAGAAGGCGTTGATATGACTAAATATGCGGTCGTTGCTTGTGATCAATTCACTAGTCAAAAAGAATATTGGGATGAATTAAAGGAAGACATTGGTAATTCAGTATCAACCTTCCATATGATTTACCCAGAAGCGTATTTAGAAAGCACAAACCAAGAAGAATACATCAATAATATTAATATAAATATTAATAGATATCTCTCTAACGGAGATCTCCTTGATAAAGGGGAATCTTTCGTATTGGTGGAAAGAGTGACTTCTTATGGAGTGAGAAGATTAGGGTTAATCATCTCTATCGATTTAGAAGAATATTCTTATCTTAGAGGTGTTCCTTGTTCCATTAAAGCGAGTGAAGCAACAATTGTGGAAAGAATTCCTCCTCGTCTTAAGATTAGAAAAGACGCTCCAATTGAATTACCTCACACGCTTTTACTATTTGATGACAAAGATAAAACAATCGTGGAACCTATCTACAAAGATAGAGACAAATTAGAATGTCTATATGATTTTGATTTAAATCAAAATGGTGGACATATTAGAGGCTATCTCATTAAAGATACTCAAAATGTTATTAGACTATTTGATTCTTTATATAAAAAGAACAACAATGGTTTGATGTTTATTGTTGGAGATGGTAACCATTCTTTAGCAACCGCGAAAGCACACTGGGAAAATGTTAAACAAACACTAAGTGAAGAAGAAAGAAAAACTCATCCTGCTCGTTTCGCTTTAGTGGAGGCTAATAACATCTATGATGAAGGAATTATCTTTGAACCAATTCATAGAATTATCTTTAACGCAGATAAAGAATTACTAGCGGGACTTAAAGGATTGTGCTCGAATGGGGCAAAGACAACTTATGCTTATTCTAAAGAATTAGGTAAAGTTGAATTTAAGGTTCCGGGGAACGCTGCCGAGACTTATCAAATCATTCAAAAATATATTGATGAATATCTACAAAATCATAAAGAAAGCAAAGTTGATTTCATTCATGATGAATCATCTTTAATTGATGTCGCTAACAAAAATAGCGGGTCTCTTGCTATTTTAATGCCTGCTTTAGGTAAAAGTGACATCTTTGAATTTGTCGCTTTAGATAAGGTATTACCAAGAAAGAGTTTTTCTATGGGACATGCCTCTGAAAAGCGATATTACTTAGAAGCTAAAAAGATTGCCTAATTATTATTCATGAAAGGAGAAAGATTAATAATGAAAGGAAATAGAATTTATAACTTCTCTGCTGGTCCAGCGATGCTACCAGAGGAAGTACTAGAACAAGTTGCGGAAGAAATGCTCGACAAAGATGGTTCTGGAATGTCAGTGATGGAGATGAGCCATAGATCGAAGGTCTATCAAAATATCATCGACACCGCAGAAGCTGATTTAAGAAAACTTATTGGAATTCCAGATAACTACAAAGTGCTATTCCTCCAAGGTGGAGCGACATTAGGATTCTCAATGATTCCAATGAATTTCGCCACTAACGGAAAGGTTGATATCATTAACACTGGTGTTTGGACAAAGAAAGTCATTAAAGACACCAAGTTATTCGCTGATGTTAACGTTGTAGCGACTAGTGAAGAAGATGGATTTAAACATATTCCAAACCTAAAAGGTTTGAAATTTAGAGAAGATGCAGACTATGTCTATATTTGCGATAACAACACAATTTATGGCTCTAAATATAAAGAATATCCAGATACCGGAGATATCCCACTCGTGTGTGATATGTCATCTTGTTTCTTAAGCGAGCCAATTGACGTTTCTAAGTTTGGCATTATCTACGCTGGAGCACAAAAGAATGTTGGTCCTGCTGGTGTTACTATCTACATTATTAGAGAAGACTTGTTAGCGAGAGCGCCAAGAGTTCCTCTTCCAGTTTATTTAGACTTTAGAGTGCACGCTGAAAATGGTTCGATGTATAACACCCCACCAACATTTGCCATCTATGTTTGTGGCTTAGTCTTCAAGTGGTTACTTAAGACTGGTGGACTCGAAAAGAGAAAAGAAATTAACGAAAAGAAAGCCAAGATCTTATATGATTATTTAGATCAAAGTAAGTTCTTTAAACCATATGTTGATAAAGATTCACGTTCATTAATGAACGTCACCTTTAGAACACCAAGCGATGAACTTGACGCTGAGTTCTTAGAAGGTGCTAAAAAATATCGCTTCACTAACTTAAAAGGACACCGTTCTGTTGGTGGCTTAAGAGCGTCTATTTATAACGCAATGCCAATTGAAGGTGTTGAAGCACTCGTGAAATACATGAAAGAATTTGAAGAGGCCCATAAATAAATGAAAGTATATTGTTTAAACAAAATCTCTCCGGTTGGATTAAAAGTATTTCCAAGTGATGTTGAGATTTCAACCGAATCAATTGATAACGCTGATGCGATAATGGTCAGAAGTGCTGCAATGCACGAAATGGATTTAGCGGAAAATGTTTTATGTGTCGCTAGAGCGGGTGCTGGTGTTAATAACATTCCACTCGACAAATATGCTTCTACTGGTGTTGTGGTTTTTAATACACCTGGCGCAAATGCGAATGCGGTTAAGGAATTAACAATCGCCATGATGTTACTCGCCGCTAGAGACATTAGAGGCTCCATGGAATGGGTTAGAGCTAATAAAGAAGATGAACTCATCAATAAATCCATGGAAAAGGCTAAAGGTGCTTACGCTGGAACTGAGATCTTAGGAAAAACCTTAGGTGTTATTGGTTTAGGAGCGATTGGTGCCTTAGTAGCGGACTCTGCCAGTAAACTTGGTATGAGAGTGTTAGGCGTCGAACCATCTCAAGCCACAATTGAAAGAAATAAGGAACTTCTTAAAGATACAAAAGTCGTTTCAATGGATGAAATGCTACAAGAAGCCGACTATATTACAATTCACGTCCCATTATTAGATGCAACAAAAGGTATGGTTAATAAAGACTTCTTAGCCAAAGCAAAGACTGGCGTTATCGTTATTAATGCAGCTAGAGACGCCCTTGTTAATGATGATGATATGAAAGAAGCTCTTGAAAGTGGAAAAGTCAGAAGATATGTTACTGACTTCCCTAACTACAAGACTGCAAATATGGATGGAGTAGTGGCGATTAGTCATTTAGGTGCCTCTACTGAAGAAGCTGAAGATAACTGCGCTGCGATGGCGGCCTCAGAAATCCTTAACTTTGTTAATAATGGTAATATTGTCAATTCTGTTAACTATCCAAACATTGATTTAGGTAAGAGAGTTGACAAGAGAATTCTTGTTCTCCATAAAAAAGAACTCGATGGTAATGAAGTTATTAAGAGAGTGATGAATGTTGTTAATGTCTCTAAGAGTGTTACCGCAACTAAAGGCGAATACTCCGCTACATTAATTGAATTCTCTCATAAGGAAGAACATAAGGGCTGTGCAAAACAAGAAGTTATGAATCTTCCTGGAGTAATTCGAGTTAGAGTAATGAAATAACTCAAAATAAAAAAAGAAGGCGTTTCTTATATGAAATTTGCCTTCTTTTTTAATAGACCATTACTCTTATTAAGTATATTGGACCATTCTTAAGCATTTCTTTAATCGTGTTTTCTTCACGAATTATTATTATGTTACTTTCATCAAAGTCTGACATATATTTATCAAATTGTTCAGTGTTATCAAAATACTCTATATCATCGACCATACAAGATATTTCTTTGTGCTTGTTTGATATGAGCTTAACTGAACCAAATCTATCGTAATAGACTTTATCAACATAGGGATCTGTCACTAAAACATAGACGCTTTCAATTCCTTTGCTTTCTAGTGACTTATAGTCTATTTCATCCATTGATTCAATTAATGAATCACTTACATGTACCGAATTTTTTATTGAAACTTCTTCATACATTCCAACTTCTGGGAATGTTGGTTCGCTGTCGAATACTTCATCAGAGAAACCAAAAGCATAGTGGGCGTAATCCATTTGGCCATATTCTCCATGAGCTGCCGCCATAGCGGCTCCCCATCCTCTAACTGATAACGTAACATATTCATGGGTATTTAATAGGGCATAAATCCATTGGTTATCAAATTCCATGCCTGTACATTCATATCCATGCCTGATGATATCGTTTACAACAGCGTAAAAACCTTCATCTGATTCATCAGCGTGCAAGTTGAATATAGCGGAGTCATCGACCCACCCAATAACTCTTTTTGGAGTTTTTTTGATTTCTTCTTTCATGACTTTTTCATTTTCTTTTGCTCTATGAGCAAGAACTTCATCAAAATGCGGCCATGGTGGATTATCTTCAAAATCTCTTACAGCCTTTTTGAAATCATATTCTTCTTTAATTTCCCAAGGGATCTCTTTAGTACATTCGAGCCATTCATCAATGTTTTTGTCGTACATCAAAGTTATTCTTAGAATGTAATCTTCACAGTAAATGTTTCCTTCTGCTCGATAAAAGAAGCGTCCATTGTATTTTATTACTTCATCAAGATTAGCGTCGCTTAGTTTAATGAACTCAAAGTCATCTTTACCCATATAATAATTAAATAATGTTTTACATATTTAAGCAAGAAACCCATTTTTGATTTTTTTTATGGAAAATCTCATAAAAAAATCTTTGACTATGTTATAATGTCTTGCGATGTCTATAAAGAATAACGAAATTATTAAACAAGTTATTAGATATGTTATCTATCTCATTATCGTTTTAGGTTTGACCGCTTTAGCGTTCTATCTCACTATTGGGAATAAGATTAATGATATTTTTGATGTTTTGAGTACCGCTAATATATGGTTTATATTTGCCATATTAGCTATCGTTATCGTTTGCATTGTTTTAAGATCGATTTCTATCTTCACATTAACTCGTTTATTTGAAAAAGATTATTATTTCCATCGCGCTATTATGATTGACCAGATTGGCTCATTATATCGTATGGTCACTCCAGCGGGTATCGGTAGTCACATCATGGAGACATATACCTATAACAAACAAAGAGTTAGTATCTCTAACGCTTTAAGCGTTTTAGCGATGTATTCCATCATTTATCAAATTGTCTTAATCGCTTACGGTGTTATCACTATTATTGTGAAACATGATCTCATTAATGAGATTGGCTATATTTCTATTTCGTTTAATAACGATAACGCTGCTCAAGTACCATTATGGTTACTAGTGGCGATTGGTTTTGCGTTTAACACCTTATCAATTGGATTTATTCTTCTTATCTCTTATTGGAATGGTTTCTTCCGTTTTATTAGGGGCCCAATTATTAAGTTGTTAGTGAAAATCAGAATCTTAAAAGGCTTAGAACAAAGCCAATTGAAATTAGACGCAGCGGTAATTAATTTTAGAGGCAATTTAAAGACTATCTTTAAGCATATACCGACTTTCTTGATATGTTTTGTCGCCTTTTTTGCATATATTACTATCTCATATTCAGTTCCATATTTCTGTGGACTTTCTTTAGGAAATACATCCGCTAATGCGAACTTCTGGGATTCAGTTTTATTATCCAATTTCCATCAAATGGTGACTTGTATTATCCCTATTCCAGGTAGTTCAGTTGTTTCTGAATTATTCTTCTTACGTTTATTCTATCCAACAACTGGACCACAATTTTATGACACTGAGCAAATTGCTAGAGCGGCGCTTCTACTTTGGAGAAGTTTGATGTTCATCTTCCCACTTATTATTGCTTGCTTAGTAGCCCTTATTTATCGACCAAGAAAACAACATGAAAATCACGAAAATCAAAATCCTCAAGAATAAAGTCAATATTTATATTGATGATGAAAAGTTGGAATTAGACAAAGATGTCTATCCAAACTTTTATCTATACGAAGGAAAAGAGTTAACTAAAAAGGAATATCAAAGTATCAAAGAATACAATCAAATTGCTTCTTTAATGAAATACGCTTTAGCGTTACGTTCTAAAGCTATCTACTCCGAATACAAAATGAGAGAAAAACTCTATAACAAAGGTGGAGATAAGAAGGCTGTGGACACAATCATCAAAAGGATGAAGGAATATGATTTGATTGATGATAACGCTTTTATCTTAGAACATATCGAATACTATAATTCTTTGAATTATGGAAAGAATAAGATTATTTCTAAATTATCTTCTAAAGGAATCTTTGAAGAGAGACTAAATAAAATCTCATTCCCTGTCTCAACTGAAAAGAAGAAAGCGAAGGCTATTTTTAAAAGACTTGAAAAGAAATATTCCAAATATAACTTTGCTCAAAAGAAACAACATATCTATAACGCTTATATCTCGAGCGGCTTTGATAGCGATATCGCTAAGTTCGTCGTTGACTCGATGTTAGAAGAGAAAGACGAAAAAGAAGAGTTAAAGAAACTCAAAGACGCTTATCTTAAAACTAAGATGAGATTAAGCAAAAAATATGCAAAAAAAGAATTAAAACAAAAAGTCATTCAATCTTTGTTACAAAAAGGATACAGAATGAATGATATTATTAAAATAATAGAAAAGGACAACTTATGAAATTAATCAAAGAACTATGTGAAGGTGATCGTTACATTATTCAGGCTCTAGTTGGCTCTGTAACGCAAGGAACGAATAAAAGTGGCTCTTTATACCTCAATGTCGAATTAAGGGATTCTAGCGGGGTTTTAAGTAGCAAGAAATGGGAAGTAGAAGACGAAGATAAAGATATCTTTGTTTCTGGTAATGTCATTGAGACAATGGTGGAAGTCATTAAATATAATGACAGCCTCCAAGGAAAAATCTTAAGAGCGAACCGTTTATCTTCTGATGAAGTCGATGTTACGAGATTCATCAAAGCTTCTCCAATCGATAAAGATATCCTCATTGAACGTTTCAATAAACTTGTTGATTCTATTCAAGATGTCGACTGCAAGAAAATCTTAGATTATTTCATTAAGAAGTTTGGTGATCAAATATATCTATCTCCCGCAGCGGTCAGTGTCCATCACGAATTTGCAAGTGGATTGCTTATGCATAGTGTGTATCTAGCAGAACATGTAGATTATTTTAGTAAAGTATACAATGATATCAATCGCGATTTAGCGGTTACAGGCGCTTTAATCCATGACTTTGGTAAGATGATTGAGTTAGAAGGGCCTGCGATTTATCATTACTCCACAGAAGGAAAACTCTTAGGACACATTTCAATTATGTGTGGTGAACTTAGAATAGCGGCTAAAGAACTTAATATCACAAGTGAAGTTCCTCTTCTATTAGAACATATTGTCTTATCACATCACGGACAACATGAATTTGGTTCTCCAGTTCTTCCTCTAACTAAAGAAGCTTTATTAATCTCAATGATTGATAACCTTGATAGCAGAATGGTGTTACTTGAGAAAGCATACGAAGATGTCGCTCCAGGAGAATTCACTCAAAAGATATTCTCGCTTGATAATAGAATGTTCTATAAAGCTAAAAAGTAAAGAAAACGGGTCTCAAATGAGATCCGTTATTTTTTAAAATAATACTTACCGTCTTTAATGATGATGGAGATATCTTCTTCGTTATTATCAATTGGGTTAGTTTTGTACTCTAATTGATTTTTGATTGTTATAGCATCTTCATCTTTTAGTGGAGCATAGATTATCTTTGTATCATCAATATTTGGAAGTTTCTTTAGAAAACTAAATATTGGAGTAGTCTTAAGATATTTTTTATTTTCAAAATCGATTTCAAACGCTTTGATGTTATGTTCATGCCACTCTCTTAGTGAATCGATACTTTCTTTAGATTCATTAAGATACTTGTTTAATTTGCTTGTGCAGTATTCTTTACTGACTGCACCTAAATTAAGTGCGTACTTTAATTCCGCAATTTGAGTTAATGTTATTGATAGGATTTGTTGATAAATGAGCCATTCTTTAATCGAATTATAACTAGTTTGATACTTCTCAAACGTCTTATGATTCTTTTTCGTTAAGGAAACAATCATGTCATTTGCTTGGCCTAATAACCTTTCACATTCATGCTCATAAGCATCAAGATTATCTAATTCTCTTTTTCTGATATCTTTCTTTTTAAAAAGAACATCTTTGTTTTCTAATATATTAAGAACATCAATAATTAGAGATTTGATTCGATTATGATATTCGATAGATTGGAATTCTTTTACTTCTTCAAGTTGAAGAGAAACTGAATTCATCTTTTTTGAAACTTGTCTTGTTTGATATATGTTGATTACTAAAACAAGCACTGACACTCCTGCGATTCCAATAGAGGAACCTAATGTTGCTTTAGAAAGTCCTCCTGAGGCTAATTCGTTAGCGGTTATAGGAATTATTTCTCCTCCGTTTTTTGTAAGAGTGTCATTGATTTTTGATGAGGAGATAATCATCTCTATTATTTGAGTACCGTTTTTAGTAGCGACACTTGCCTTTTTAACAAAACTTGAAGCTTTTGGAATGAATTCATTAATTCCCTTAATGATGTTACTATCAGTAATTTCTTCTAATTCTTTTAATTCAGGAGCGATTTTTTTCTCGACAAAAGAAACAACTTCATCGGCTTTGATGGTGGTTTGTTCAACTTTATCTATATTTTCTTTTTTAAATATTTTATTTAGTACACCCATTATTTAAGATTGATTTTAACTTTTTCTGCAATTGCAGGAAGATTGAGTTTTTCTTCGTTACCTTTCATCTCTAAGATGAAGCCTTCTTTTCCTTCGTATCTAGGGATGACATGGACATGGAAATGCATGACGGTTTGACCAGCTGCTTCATAACAGTTAGTGAGAATATTGACTCCTCTAGCGCCTAAGAATTTGATATCAACTTGTCCAATCTTTTGAGCGACGTCCATGACTTTATGCATCTCTTCTTGAGGAATGCTTAAGAAGTTATCGTAATGTTTTTTAGAAACCACTAAAGCGTGTCCTTTGGTGACTTGAGAGATGTCTAGGAACGCTAAAACATCATCATCTTCATATAATTTATGACATGGGATTTCCCCATCAATAATTCTGCAGAAAATATCTTTTTCCATAATTTGATATATCTCCTTAATTAATATAATTATAGAAATATCTTATTGAATATTCAATAAAGGCAAAGAAAAACCAGATAGATTTCTCTACCTGGTTATTTGCTTAAGATTAATCAAATAAATCTGGATAATTGTCTTTGAAGTAATCGTAGACTTTTTGATCGTGATATTTGATGTCCATCTTCTTGAGCCAGTATTCCTTGCTTAAGGAAGCATAGCTACCAGTTTCAGCGACTTTCTTAGAAATTTCATCGATAACACTGTTGAGGAATTGAACACCTCTGAGTTTGCCGTAACTATTGTTACCGCTTGCTTTAAGCTTGTTATCTTTGACAGCTTCTAAGACGTTGACGATGTAATAGGCACTGCCATCATCGTAAACGATGTCGTTGAGGTAGTTGTCTTGAGAATATTGACCTTCGAATTTTAAGAAGTAAGCACCGTTGATGGAGCAGAGGAATTTATTTTCTTCAGCGCTTGGAGCGTCTCTTAATTCCCATGTCCAATCGTTTCCATTACCTGGAATCTTTTCAAATCTGTCGAGATTTTCTTCTAACTTTTTCAAGTTAGCGGCTTTTGCTTCTTCATCGCCTTCACCATCTTCTGGAAGTTCAATCTTGCTATTAGCAACGGAGATTGTAAATAATCTTTCGTTGATCTTACCATTGCTGTCTAAGCTTGGTTGTGAAGATTGAATGTACCAATCTTTATAGATTGTCTTGGTTTGGTCGATGTCGATTGTGGCTTGATCTAAACCTTCCTCTGGAGTGACTGTTCCACTTGATGTGAACTTGTTATATAAGGACATATCGAGTTCTTCAAATGTTGCAGCTTTTTCGAATTTTTCGAAGTCTTTGATTAAATCGCCATATTTTGTGTTGTTGTAATAGACGATATCATCATCAGTTGCCGCTGTTCCTCTATCATATGTTTTAACTTCATAGATATCTGATGCTTTGGCTTGAAGTCTAGCAACGATTGCACTTGCTACAGCGTTTGTGCTGATTTCGTTATATAAACCTTTATTAACGATAGCGTATGTATCGAATAAGTCTTTGTAGTAGGCTTCGATTTCACTTGTTCTGTAATTAAGGTGAGCGTTGTCTACTGGTTTGTAAGAGTAGATAGCGTTAACTAAATCTTTAATTAATGCGTCAGCGTTATTTGTGAATGAAGAATATTTTTCAATCTTGATAACGTTGATTCTTCTTGCTCTACTGTTTCTAACAGCAGCGATGTCTTCATCTAATAAGTATTGTTCCACTAACAAATCGTTGTAGACGTCGTTGATGACTTCATCTTCGATGTATGTGAAGTTAGCGCCATCTTGATAGTATGCTCTATGGAGAATACCTTTTGTGGCATCAAAGACATCTTTCTTTTCGAATTGATAATCGATAAGAACTGATTTTAAGTTTGCAGCTTTAGCAGCAGCGTAGTTGACCTTTTTACCTTCTTTATATAAAGCTTCAATAAAGTCAAATTCACTGAAGAAGTGTTTCTTTGTGTAGCTACCGCCTGTAGCTTTTGCGTACATAGATTCAGCAATGTGTAATTCGATTTCCGCTAAGGAAGATCTAACGTTTTCTTTTTCTGTATCGCATGGGACAAAGTTTGCTTCATCGACTTCTTCACCGTTTTCTTTGACGTGTTTACCTTCTTCATCATATAACCAGTAAACTTTGTGGTTCTTGATGAATTCGACCATTTTGGCGTCATCATTACAAGCATCTTCGATGGTGATAACTGTATCATCCTTAGCGGTGACGCGGTTATATGAACCAAAGACACTTTCAGCGTATTTGAATAAGACTTTGCTTAAGACCTTGGATGGTGTGGAACCGTCATGCATGGAATCATAGATGATGTTGAGAACATCGTTATGAATATCATCTTTGCCGTGTTCTTTGCCATCTTCAGTAATTGTGATGATTGAATCATCATATGTACTTGGTTTTGCGTAGATTTCATCATCGGATGAACTACAGCCTGTTAAGGCAAGAATTCCAAGGAGTGATAAAACCGCTAATTTAGGAAATTTCTTATTTGACATAGCAAGCACCACCCTTCTCAAATTCTTTTCTATCGTTGTCGTTTCCACGGCTCCATTTAAAGACACATCCGGTTGATAACATACCTTTATAAGAACGAATCTTATTTTGGTGTCTTAATTGAGCTAAGTATTCAGCCCAAGCATCATTGATGGAATCAACATTGCTGAGATATTTAGCTTCTCTAAGAAGCTTAATCTTTTGATCAATATTGGCTTCAACAACACTGGCTGTTGTATCTGTTTCATCAAAGAATTTGATTTCATTTTCTAAGCGTGTGTAGAGCATTTGATAGATACGGTAATCATATGCTGCATCAAAGACATCGCTTGAATCTTGTCCTTTGAGTTTATTCTTAATAGTATTAATTCTATTTGTATAGTAGGAAGAATCATCGGATTTTGTCATGTTGACATATGTTTCTGCTGGATAGTTAGCATCGCTTGGATTGGCGGTTGTGTAATAGTCTTGTAATGTGACATCAGCCTTTGTTCCTGTTCCTCTAACGACCGCTTTATTGGTGTTATAGAAAACTGATTTTCTCATAACCATGAAGTGAATACCAGCGGTACTTCTGACGCCGATAATGACATTGCCATTACCATCAGTTAAAACTGATTTACCCGCTAATGCTGGAACTGCATCTTCAACAAAGTTGTTTTCTGGTAAGTAGAAGTTACCTGCTGTGTTGTCTTCAAAGTCGTGAGCAGCAACTGTAACTTTGTCAGCATTATCAGCAATTGTGATATCTTGATTTGTAATGACAAATGGTGAACGGAAGTTCAAGAATTGGTTGAATAAGATATTACGTGGGTATGCAACCGCACCTGCTTCTGGTTCAAATGTTCCAATCTTATCTTCGTCTTTTAATTCGCCAATGCGTTTAAAGACATCGTAAGGAATGGTTGGAAGAGCAGCATAGCCTTCGTTTTCGCCATAACCTGTAACAGCGTTTTGGACATCAGTGGTCATTTCTTTAACTGCTAAAGTTTTAACTGTTTCTTTAGTTTCTTCTGCTGTTCCATCAGCGTTTAATTTGACTTTGGTGACAACTGTGTCATCGCTATCAATACCGAACGCTGAGTAAATTGCTTTGCTGTCGTTGTTTTCGACATTGACACCACTTAATAAAGCATCATAAGCATAGATACCTAATTTAAACTCATTGTAGAAGCTTGTTTGTGTGGACATCATGCCGACATCACCATAAGCGGTGTTGGAGGAGTCTTCACTTTCTTTAAAGGCAACTTCTTCAAATGTATAACTGCTATCCATTAATTTACGAACAACATTCCATAATTTCTCAGCTTCAGCACTGGTGATGGTTGCTCTAGAATAATCTGTCGCATCTGCACCTAATTTCACTAAAACGTGAAGAATATGATATGGGAATACTGATTCATATTCATGGGTATCGTTATTTTGAGTATCTAATGGTCTTGCAACAGTTTTCCAATCCTTGTCGATACCAAGATATTGATCCATTAAGGATAATTGTCCCGCTTCAACGTTGTCTTGGTTCTTCTTGTAGTACCACTCGTTGATTGCCTCTTTTTCGAGCTCATACATGAAGTATTCTTTTAAATCTTCTTCGGTTTCACAGTCGTGAGATTCAAGAATGGAGTCCCATTCATCCTCATAACTTGTACCGTTTGAGTTAGCGTTAACTTCCGCAACTCTCTTTTGGGTAGTAACTTTTTCTTTTGCTTCCTTTTCAATCGCTTCGTAAGATTTTAAGGATTGGTCTTCGGTGCTTAATCCTTTGTATTCGTATCTGATTAAGGCTTCTAAGACTGCATTGTAGAATAAAGTTGTACCTTCTTCGCTATCGCCGTACTCGCTATAGAATTTATCAATGTCGACTGTAATTTTTTCGTCTTCGCTATTATAACCGACGAAATCGACAATGGATTCTTTGCTACTTGTGACTGCTGGAGTAGAGTCACAGGCAGTAAGTGCGAGTGCACCGATGAAGCTAGTAACTAATCCGATAGATAGTTTACTTTTTTTCATCTTTTGGTCTCCTTTTTAAAATACATAGCGAGAATATTTTACTCACATAGAATTGCACGTGCAATAATAAATTAATTTATTTTCACGTATAACACATATATACATGAACAAAATTCATTATCATATTGTTTGATATACATTATTTTTTGGCATTAAAATAATACGGCGATGAGGTAGAAATATGGCTACATTAAAAATTAGTGATCTCCATGTTGAAGTAGAAGGAAAAGAAATCCTTAACGGTGTGACTACTCAAATCAGTGAAGGTGAGACTGTCGCTCTATTAGGACCTAATGGACACGGTAAGTCAACTTTGTTGAATGTTATCATGGGACACCCAAGATATAAGATTACACAAGGTACATTATTATTAGATGATGTTGATATCACTAATATGACAACAGATGAAAGAGCGAAGGCCGGTTTATTTTTAGCGTTACAAAATCCAGCGGAAGTTCCAGGTGTCATTAACTCTGACTTCTTAAGAGCCGCAGTTAATGCGACAAGAGAAGAGAAAGTATCAACATATAAGTTCTATAAAATGTTAGATTCTGCAACTAAAGAATTAAAAATGCCATTTGATTTAGCCACTCGTAGCCTCAATGAAGGATTTTCTGGAGGAGAGAAAAAGAGAAATGAAATCCTCCAACTTTTATTACTTGAACCAAAAATCGCAATGCTTGACGAAATCGATTCTGGTTTAGATGTTGATGCGATTCAAATTGTCGCTGATGTCATCAAAAAAGAAGAAGAAAAAGGAATGGGCTTTTTAGTCATTTCTCACTACGCAAGACTATTCGATTTAATTAAACCTACAAGAGCGATTGTTATGATTAATGGAAGAATCGTTTTAGATGGCGATACAAGCCTCATTAAACGTATTGATCAAACTGGATATGAATTTATCAAGACCGAACTTGGTATTGAAATCGAAAAAGAAAACGCAAATATGAACACAGTGTCTATCGGAACCTGTGCAGTTAAAGAGACCATCAAGAAGTAATATGAAAGAAATTGTTCTTAATCAAGATTTAGAGTATAGATGTTCATCCTCTGAGAAAGAGCTTACTTTTAATGTTGCTTCTAACTCAGATGTTTCTTTACTTTTGAGTGATATTGAAGAGATGGAACTCCTTAATTTTGAGGTGAGCGATAATGCTACTTTACACCTTGCGATATTTGCTCAAAAATTCTTGAAAAACGTAAAAATAACCGCAAATATTGGAGAAAATTCCAAAATAATTGTCTATTTTGCTGATTTCACTGTTGAAAGAAACCATCTAGATGCCTCTATTAATTTAAATAAGGATAACGCGCGAGCGGAGTGGCATTTAGCAAGTTTATCAACTCAAAAAGACGACAAAGAAATCGCTGTTAACATCTATCATAATTCTCCAAATACTCATGGAAGAATTGATAATTATGGAGTCTGTAAAGAAAATAGCAAACTTATCTTTGCAGGCATTTCTCATATCATTAAAGGATGCCATCAAAGCACATCTCACCAAAACGCAAAGATCGTTGTTTTTGATGATGACTGTAAAGCTATCGCTAGACCAATCTTAAAAATTGATGAAAATGACATCGAAGCTAGTCACGCTGCAGTGGTTGGAAAAGTTAATGATGAACACATTTTCTATTTAACCTCCAGAGGCTTATCTGTAGAAGATGCAAAATTACTCATTACACTCGGTTATTTAAAACCAATTTTAAAAGGATTTAATGAGCAAGTTCGTGAGCAAATTAATTCCTTAATAGAAGGGAGATTATAAGATGTACGATATTAAAAAAGTTCGTTTAGATTTCCCAATGTTACAAAACAAAACTATGCAAGGCAAACCACTTGTGTTTTTAGATAATGCTTCGACAACATTTAAGCCAAGACAAGTAATTGAAGCAATGGATAAGTATTATTTAGAAATGAATTCCAATTCACATCGTGGTGATTATGATCTTTGTTATAACATGGATGTTGAAGTAGCTAAAGCAAGAGAAACAATCGCTAAATTCATTAATTCTGATGTGAATGAAGTAGTTTTTACTTCTGGAGACACAGAAGCAATTAACTTAGTGGCTTATGGATACGCTCTTGAATATCTTAAGAAAGGCGACCAAATACTAATTAGTGAAACAGAACATGCTTCAAATGTTTTACCTTGGTATCGTATTTGCGATTTAACAGGTGCAAAAGTGTGCTTTGTTAAATTAGATGATAAAAGAATAACTGTTGAAGGTGTTAGAAACGCCTTTAAAGATAATAAAAGTATTAAATTAGTTGCACTCGCACATGTAGGGAATGTCCTTGGATATGAAATTAATGCGAAAGAAATTGCCTCAATTTGTCATAAGAATGGTGCTCTTTTTCTATTAGATGGCGCTCAATCAGTCCCACATATGGCAGTGGACTTTAAAGATTTAGATGTTGATTTCTTAACTTTCTCTGCCCACAAGATGTGTGGTCCTACTGGAATTGGTTGCTTAGTTGGTAAATATGTTTTATTACAAAAAATGGCAACATTCCACACTGGTGGAGGAATGAATGTTAAGTTCAATAACAAGCAGGAAGTCATTCCTTTAGACGCTCCAGCGAAGTTTGAAGCTGGTACTTTAAACCTTTCAGCAATTATTGGATTTAAAGCTGCAATTGAATATTTAACCAATTTAGGAATGGAAAATATTCATAAACATGACCAAGAGTTATTTGAATACGCAATTTCTAAATTAGAAGGATATGACAACATTATTATTTATAATAAAGACTCTAATAGTGGAATCATTGCTTTTAATATCAAAGGTGTTTTTGCTCAAGATGAAGCGACATTACTTAATTCAAAAGGAATCGCTGTTAGAAGTGGTCAACACTGTGCAAAAATGATTGATCCAGTTATTGGAGAACCTGCGACTGTAAGAATGTCAACATATCTATATACTTCTAAAGAAGAAATTGATATATTTATTGATAATTTGATTAATGGAGGAGATATTTTAGATGCCTATTTCTTTAACTAATGAAATGATGAGAGCGATTATTATGGATCACTCATCAAATCCAACTAATAAACACACTCCTTCAGGAGAAGGATATCAAAAAGTACATATGCATTCTGATAACTGCATTGATGATTTAGATATCTATTTAAAAATTGAAAATGATAGAGTGGTGGATGCTTGTTTTGAAGGCATCGCATGCACAATTTCTTTAAGCTCTACAGATATTATGTGTGACTTAATGAAAGGAAAAACCATACAAGAAAGCCTCTATATGATTGAACAATATCAACATATGATGCATGAAGAACCATTTGATGATGAAGTTCTTGATGAGGCAATCGTATTTATTAATACAAGCAAACAAGCAGCAAGAATTAGATGCGCGACAATTGGTTGGAACGCTGCTAATTCAATCTTAAAGGACAAATAAGATGGTAGAAAAAGATATTAAGTTCCAAGAAGATTATAAATATGGCTTTAAAGACGAAGATGTTTCTATCTTAAGAACCGATAAAGGCCTTAATGAAGAGATTGTTCGTCAGATTTCAGCGTACAAACAAGAGCCAGAATGGATGCTTGAATTCCGTTTAAAGGCTTTAAGAGCGTTTAAAGCTATGCCACTACCTAATTACGGACCAGATTTAAGCGGATTAGACTTTGATTCTTTCACATATTTCATCAGACCTTCTGAAAAAGAGGTTAAGAATTGGGATGAAGTACCTGAAACAATCAAAAATACTTTTAATCGTTTAGGAATTCCTGAAGCCGAACAAAAATATCTTAGTGGTGTATCAACTCAATATGAGAGTGAAGTTGTCTATCATAACATGCTCAAAGAGATTGAAGACAAGGGTGTTATTTTCCTTTCAACCGATATGGCTCTCAAGTTATATCCTGACTTATTTAGGAAATATTTCTCTACTGTTATACCAGTCGCTGATAATAAGTTCTCAGCACTAAATGGAGCAGTGTGGAGTGGCGGCTCATTCATCTATGTTCCTAAAGGTGTTCATCTTGATAAACCACTACAAAGTTATTTCAGAATTAACAATGAAAAAAGTGGTCAATTTGAACGTACTTTGATTATTGTTGATGAAGGCGCAGATGTCCATTATGTTGAAGGCTGCACAGCCCCTACTTACTCTAAGGAATCGTTGCACGCTGCAGTAGTCGAAATCATTGTTCTTGCGGGTGGTAAATGTCGATACTCAACAGTTCAAAATTGGTCGACTAATATTGTAAATTTAGTGACAAAACGGGCAGTTTGTTTTGAAAATGCACAAATGGAATGGATTGATGGCAACATCGGAAGCCAAGTAAATATGAAGTATCCAGCGTGCATCTTAAAAGGCCGTGGAGCAAAGGGAACTTGTATCTCAATTGCGGTCGCTGGTAAGGGGCAATTCCAAGACGCTGGAGCTCGTATGATTCATGAAGCAGATGACACAACAAGTACCATCATTTCCAAGTCAATTGTTAAGAATGGTGGAGTCGCAAATTATCGTGGCACTGTTAGACATAAAGAGGGTGCAAAAAATTGTCGTTCACACGTTGAATGTGACACTTTAATTTTGGATCATTTATCTAAGAGTGACACCATTCCAAATAATGATGTTAGAAACAATACTTCTTATATTGAACATGAAGCCACTGTTAGCAAAATTAACGAAGATCAACTCTTCTATTTAATGAGTAGAGGAATCTCAGAAAAAGACGCTACTCAAATGATTATTATGGGATTTATTGAACCATTCAGTAGAGAACTACCTATGGAATATGCAGTTGAATTGAACCAATTAATCAAAATGGATATGGATGGTAGTGTAGGATAGAATATGGATTATCAAGTTATTGTTGTTGGTGGAGGTCATGCTGGTTTAGAAGCTGCTTTTAGTAGTGCTCATATGGGCATGAATACTTTACTAATATCATTAAATATAAAGATGATGGGCAATATGCCGTGTAATCCTTCTATTGGTGGTTCTGCTAAAGGTATTGTTGTTAGAGAAATCGATGCTCTAGGCGGAATGATGGGCATTGCTGCTGACCATCATTATTTACAAATGAAGATGCTTAATACTGGTAAAGGACCTGGCGTTCAATGCCTAAGAGCGCAGCAAGACAAACTTGAATATCCTGAATATTTGCAAAAGCTTGCTTTTGAAACAAAGAATTTAACAGTTAAAGAAGGACATGTTACTGGTTTATTACACGATGATAATAAAGTTACAGGTGTTATTTTAGAGAGTGGAGAAGAATTTACTAGTGACGCTGTTATTCTTTCTACTGGGACATATATGGAAAGTTATATCTTTAGAGGACATAACAAGAAATCTGAAGGACCTGATGGACAAAAACCATCTATTGGCTTATCTAAGTGCTTAAGAGAGATGGGGGTTGAAACATATCGATTAAAAACCGGAACTCCACCAAGAATTAAAAGAGATTCAATTGATTTTTCTAAAGCACAAATTGAACCAGGCACCCCAGGCAAATTAGCGTTCTCATTTATGACAAAGGAATTCATTCCTTTAGAAGAACAAGAACTTTGCTATTTGATTTATACAAATAAAACTACACACGACATTATTAGAGAACATTTAGATGAAACAGCGTTATATTCTGGAAACATCGTAGGTGTTGGACCAAGATATTGCCCATCTATTGAATCGAAAATAATGACTTTTAAAGACAAAGAAAGACATCAATTATTCTTAGAACCAGAAAGTAGATACACCGATTCGATTTATTTACAAGGATTCTCCACTTCAATGAGCGAAGAAGTTCAAGAATTAATGGTTAGATCATTACCAGGTTTTGAGAACGCTGTTTTCTTAAAATATGCTTATGCGATTGAATATGACGCAATTAAAACAGAAGAGTATGGACCAACATTAGAGCTAAAGAAATGGCCTGGATTATATATCGCTGGCCAAATTTGTGGTACTTCTGGTTATGAAGAAGCAGCAGGCTTAGGCCTAATGGCGGGTATTAATGCCTCCTTAAAAATTCAAGGAAAAGAACCTCTGATTTTAAGAAGAGATCAATCTTATATTGGAGTTATGATTGATGACTTAGTGACTAAAGGTACTGAAGAGCCGTATCGACTTCTCTCTTCGAGAGCGGAATTCCGTTTGCTATTAAGACATGATAATGCTGACCTTAGATTAACTGATATTGGAAGACAAATTGGCTTGATTAGTGATGAGAGATATGAATACTTCCAAAACAAGAAAAAGAATATTGAAGAAGTAACTAAAATACTTGAATCTACTTATTTAGGAAAACGTCCTGAAATTGAAAAATACGTGGTTTCTTTAGGCTTTAACGAGCTTAAAGGCGGTGTTTTAGCCTCTGAACTTCTTAAAAGACAAGGTGTTAGATACACCGAAATCGCTAAGTTCATTCCTGAATTAGACAACTATGATTTAGATGAACAAACAATTGATGAAATTGAAATCATTGAGAAATATGAAGGCTATATTGTTAAACAAAAAAGAGATATGGTAAATTCTATTAAGCTTGAAGAATTAAAGATTCCTGAAGATATTGATTATTTAAATATGAACGGAATTAGACTTGAGGCCAGAGAAAAGCTTAACAAAGTTAGACCTTTAACAGTTGGACAAGCATCACGTGTTAGTGGAGTTAACCCTAGCGATATTAGCATGCTTATATTAAATATAAAGAAGATATTAAACAAACATGACTAAAGAAGAATTAAAAAAGCAACTATTAAAACTAAATGTTTCTTTTAAAATTGAAGATTTAGAAACTCTTTTAAACGACACTTTAGAAACAAACAAGAAATTCAACTTAACCGCAATTAAAGAACCAGAAAAATTTAGAGAACTAATGATCTATGATAGTGTTCTCCCAATCAAGTTAATTGATTTTGATGATAAAAAGGTAATTGATGTTGGAACTGGTGCTGGATATCCTGGTCTTGTTTTAGCGTTAATCACTTATGGTGATTTTACGTTATTAGATTCAACAAAAAAGAAGATTGACCATATAAACGAATATGTTAAAGCTCACAATATTTCTAATGTTAAAGGAATAGTTACTAGAGCGGAAGAATACGCGAAAAACACGCAAGAAACCTATGATATTGCCATCGCTAGAGCGGTTGCACCTTTAAATATTCTTCTTGAATTAATCATGCCAATGGTCAAAGTTGGTGGATATTTTATCGCTATGAAAGGTCTTAAAGGAAAAGAAGAAATTGAAGAATCAAAAAGAGCGTTAAAAGAGATGGGTGGAGAAGTTGAAATCATCGACGCGATAACTCTTCCTGAATCTAATGAAGATAGAATGAATATCTTAATTAAAAAAGTTAAGCCTTCTAACAAGAAATATCCAAGAGAATATAAACAAATATTGTGTAAACCTTTATAAGATATATAATATAAGTACTTCAGGGCAGCGAATTAACGCGACCGGCGGTAAACCCCGCAAGCAGGAATGCATGAACTTGTGAAATTCAAGTGGCGACAGTAAAGTCTGGATGAGAGAAGTATAAGAATTTTATTCTTATGGATGTAGCCCCTGAAGTAGAGGGCTATTTTTTATGAAAAAAGAGAGAAGATCGGTTAGCGAAACCATCACAAGAATTACAACAGTTGCCATGTTATCGGCATTAGGATTTGTTTTAATGGCGTTTGCCCAATTCCCATATCCTTTTGCTCCTTGGCTTAAAATCGAAGTTAGTGAGATTGTTACAATCATTGCCTATGCTTTGTATGGCTTACCTGGTGGTATCGCTGTTGCCTTAATTAAAACATTACTCAATTTAGCGGTGCATGGACCAGTTGGTTTAGGGATTGGAGATTTAACTGCGTTTATTACTTCATGTATGTTCATTTTAGGTCTTTTCTTAACTAGCCATGTCTTCAAATGGTTTAAGAAAGGATTACCATTCCGAGTGTTTTCTTATATCGTAATTGCTTTAATTGTGACATTTGTGCTTACTACTTTAAACGCAGTAGTTATTACTCCTTCATATTTATCTGTTTTTGGTCCAAATCCTCATTTCTCAACATGTTTTGATCCGGGAGTTATACAAGACACAACAGAGTATTTAACTGGAAACCATGATATTGTCGCAGATGGTTGGATGTATATTGGGGTTATCTGTTCAATCTATGTTCCATTCAACTTAATGAAAGCTGGAGCGTGTCTCATAGTTTATGAACTACTATTCAATAGATTAATCTTTGTCTTTATGAGGAAATCAGAGTTCTTCCAAAAATACTTTGTTGGTAATATCTTCACCAAGAAAAAAGAAGAACCAACCGAAGACACTGATTCTTCTAATCATTAGATTAGTGTAAAAAAAACCAGATTAATACGAATCTGGTTTTCTTATATTTTTACTCTTCAGCAGAGATTGCACCAACTGGGCAGACACTAACGGCTTCTTCTTCGCCTTCTCCAGTAACGACTTCTGCTAATCCGCTATCGCCAATCGCGAAATCATCTGGGTATGTTCCTGCACAACATCCGCAACCAATGCATAAGCTTTGATCGACTTTGACTCTCTTTTTAGCCATCGATATTTACCTCCTAGGTTTGTAGAATCATTATATACTGATAACTCTTATTTTGCTAAACATTATTAAATTAAATACAATAATATCGTATGAATATCGCGTTAATCGTTTTTGCAGGTGTTGGAAGTCGTATCAATTCTCCAATTCCTAAGCAATTTATAAAAATAAAAGATAAAGAATTAGTGTCATATACAATTGATACTTTTAATCGCTCGAATTTGATTGATGAGATTGTTTTAGTGACCCATAAAGACTATGAACAATATGTTAAAGAAATGGTTGAAAAGTATTCATATAACAAAGTTAAACGCATCATTGTTGGTAGTTCGACAAGACAAAAGTCAGTGGAAAAAGGACTAGTGTTCACTAATTATAGTGAGGATGACAATATCTTAATCCATGATGGAGATAGACCCCTTGTTAGTGAAGATATCATTAAAAGAAATGTTGACGCTTTGAATGAATTTAAGGCAGTGTGTACTTTCATTTATCATAAAGACGCCTTAGATAGTGTTTCTAATTCTGGAAGAAAAACTTTTATGGCAGGAGAAGATGTTGATATTCAAACCCCCCAGTCATTTAAATATGGATTAATTAAAAGACTACATGTTGAATATCGTGATGAAGAGTTCTCTGATGACATCGGAATCGCTCAAAAAGAGTTAAAAATGATTGCATATGTTAAAGGCGATAAAACAAACTTCAAAGTTACAACTGATATTGACTTAGAAGTTTTTAAGAATATTATATAAAGACATATTATGGGAAAAGCAGTAGACAATTTTAAAAAATACTTCAAAGATTACACAATAGCTTTTTTTATTGCTTTACTTGTAGGTGTTGCCATATTTTTAACTTTTTATTTTGTTCAAAATCAAACAATGGTTGGTTCAATTAATGGAACAGGAGTGGCGTTTGCTGCTTTATTTGGAGTTGGCGCTTTTTCGTGGTTAGGACGTGCTGGAGCGTTTGACACACTCACTTATGGGTTTACTCAAGCGTACACGAGTATGTTTTCTAAACAAGCAAATAAGTACAATGATATGGTAGCATATAAAGATGAAAAAAATACTAAGAGAAGGAATTCGCCAAATCTTTATTTTTCTTTTTTTGCTGCCTCAATTTTGTTTTTAATTGCATTTATTACATTAGAAATAGTCAAGTCGACAATTTTTGGTGTTTAATAAAATAAATTTTATTATTTATGCAAAAATGTGCGGTTCAGTTGCACATTATTTTTATAATTTTTGTTAAAAAGGGTTTGCAATCAGCACGCGTATTAATATATATTATTACACAAACATATATTTGCGTGCCTCACACAGGCACGAGAAAGGAAGGCGAAAGTATGATTAAAGTTACAATGTTAGCAACCTTATTAGCAGGTCTCGCAATGGGTGCTACAGTTGCAAACAATGCTCATCCTCAAAAGGATATTCATTCCGAAAGAGATACTCGCATTATTGTTGAAGTTGATCGTTCTCTTGAGTCATTGACTAAAGAAGGAATCAAAAATGTTCAAAACATTGTCTTCAATAACATTAAGAGCAATATTACATCTAATATTAGATTAATCAGCTCATTCAATGTGTTGAATAATGCGTTTGCTATCTCAATCAATAGTGAATATGTTGATGCAGTTAAAGCTTTGCCAGGCGTTAAAAGTGTCACAGTTGATCAAATTCGTTTCTTAGCTCCTCAAGCAACTTATACCGATAGCGGTAGAACAGGTGAACAATCTGAGGAATACGGAGGAAGTGAAAACGCTTCTGCAATCACTATGAACAAAGGTGATGACACTAACGAAGGCGAAGGAACAGTTATCGCTATTCTCGATAACGAGTTCTACTTCCGTGCAGCTCATGATGACGAAGATACATGGATGCATGAAACATTCACTGCATTTGAAGACACATTTGATGATCCAGTCAATGTCCGTTTCAAATCACGTCCAGATATTTCTGAAACACACGTATATAACGTTCACGTTGATGACAAATCTTCAAATCCTTATTCATGGAGAGGCACAATCGATTCTACCGAACTCGGAAAGGAAGGTTCTTTATATCTAAACAGTAAAGTTCCATTCTATTTTGACTACGGTGGAGAAAGAGAATATTACGGAGGCGATTATAACGAAGATTTCGACGTTTCTAGTACTATTTCTTATCACGGAAGCCACGTTGCTAGTATCGCTGCTGGTAACGCCGCTAATTACAAGGGAATTGCTCCAAAAGCACAACTTGTTTGTATGAAAGTTTTCACAAACTTCAAAGCAAGCAAAGTTGACCAAGCGCTTGGTTTCTCAAATTCTAGTGGAGCGTATGATATCCCAATCTTACACGCATTAGAAGACTGCATTACATTAGGAGTTGATGGCATCAACATGTCATTAGGTAGCAACCTCGATGACTTCGATAATGACACAATTACAATGAAAACACTTAGAAAATTAAGTGAAGCAGGTATTTTATCAGCCATCTCTGCTGGTAACTCTGGTAAATCCTCTTATGAATTTGCTGGCGCTTATGGCAATTGGACAAGAGATATGATTGAAACTGGTATTTTATCCGGTTACGCAAACAACGATAAAACTATGACAATTGCTTCTGGCCAACCAGAAAAAACATTCTTCGCTTCAGCGTTCAAATACGAAGGACAAAATATCGCTTATTCTGACCAAGTCGTTAATTCTTGGGGCTCAAGTGAATATGATGAAGATGAAGAACGTAGAATTTCAGACTTAGTTGAAGGTTCAGTTTCCAAACAACTCAATTGGGTTTATGTTGGTGGATTTGGTACATCCACAGATTACGTTGGCAAAGATGTCTCCGACAAACTTGCCGTTGTCAATCGTGGTAGTACATCATTCGCTGATAAATACATGGTTGCCAAATCTAAAGGTGCTGCCGGATTAATTATTATTAATAACGACCCAACCGCTAGTGATTTCAACTTCAGAGCAAGCTTTGGTGATGACAAACCAACAATCCCTGTTGCCTTCGTTTTATTCAAAGACAAACAAATCTTTGAAAAAGCAGGTATCGGTGGAACTGGTGTCTTCACTGTTATGAAAGATGAAGTTGACGTCAACCCAAAACAATACACAATGTCAACATTCTCATCTGATGGTGCTAAATTTGACTTAGACTTAAAACCAGAGATTACAGCACCAGGTGAAAGCATTAGAGGTGCTGTCCCACCACAAAAGAAGGAAGACAAGACCGAAGAAAGAATGTATAAAACATATGAATTCTTATCAGGTACCTCAATGTCTGCTCCTAACTACGCAGGTGCACAATCAGTCGTCTTATCTAAGAAAGCTGCGGCAGTTTACGCTAATGAAAATCCAAGTGAAGAAGATTTAGCAAATCTCCTTGCATATCGTAAGACCGTTGATATGAGACTCATGTCAACTGCTAGACAAATGTATGATTACAATGTCTGCCCAGAAAATCCAGACCAAGATAGTGAAGAAAGAGTTTACTCTTCTCCAAGACTCCAAGGTGCTGGTATGGCAAACATTGGTGCCGCATACGCAACAGATGTCTATTTAGAAGGCTATGATTTACAAGGCAATCCAATTGGAAAATCTAAAGTCGCTTTAAGAAATAATAGTGATATTAATAAAGGCGATGTTAAACTAAGCTTCCTTGCACATAATGAAAGTAATGAAAATAGAACTTATAAAGCTAGTTTTACAGTTCAAAGACCAGCAATCAAGATGTCTAATGATGTCGTTACAAAAGACTACAATTATCGTGGTGAAATCGACACTTTAAACTCATTCTCTGGACTTTCATACTATGTCGAACAAGTTGATACTTCTGGACATACTTCAATCGTTGAAAGACACACCACTGGTGATATCAAAGTTGGCGATGTCTTCAAAGTTACAAAAGAAATTGAATTCTATCCAACTTATGAAGCTTGTGAAGCAGGTCAAATCGAGAAGATTGCTGTCGGAAGATATAAATGTACAGCAGTTGAAGAAGTTAAACACGGACAAGAAACTTGGAAATATGGTACATTCGAAGAACTCGAAAAGAGCCCATATTTATCAACACAAGATGCTTTAATTACTACTGTTAAAATCAACACAAATATTGTTGTTGAACCAGGTGATCACAGTGTCACATTAGATACTTATTCATTAACCAATGAAGTTAAAGAATTTATTTCTAAAAACTTCGAATATGGTTGCTATTTAGAAGGTTTCATCCAACTTAAGAGCCAAGATGGTCACGTCGACTTATCAATGCCTTGGATGGGATTCTACGCTGGTGAAGGACAATCTTATGAATCTGCTCCAGTTGTCGAACCATTTGCCTTTGACAAGAATAGTTCAACCATTTATCCAAGTGATTTGGTTAACGATATTGGATTTAGCTTAGTTGGTAAATCAAACATTGATTATGGTAGTACTTGGGCAACAACATATGTTGAACCAGGCAAATCATTCGATGAATCCTCAATTCAATCAAATGATGAGAGCTTATCTCACTTAGCCAAAATCAATAATAGTTATCATTTAGTTGGAACAGACCCTGATGGAAATTATTATGATAATCCAAAAGACAACATTTATGTTGGCAACGCTCATAGTTCCAATACAATGATTATTCAACAATTCGTAATGCGTTCTGTTGATGATAACTATTTCACCATTAAGAACAAAGCAACTGGAGAAATCGTCTTAAAAGACGCAATGGAAGATATGCTCTTTGGTGAAAGATATGGAAGATATCCATTATACAAATCCCATGTTGATGAAAACTATTTAGGCAGTGGTTATATCGCTCATAGAGCGTTTGCAGTCATTCCTCTATACGATTCAAGAACTGGTGTCAGCTTTGCAAGTGGCGAATATGAAATCACATTCAATTACTTGCTTGCTGGTACACAAACATGGGTTAGTAATTCTTATTCATTCCATATTGATAGTGATGATCCATCACTCGGAAATATCACTGTCAATGGTGACAAAGTTAGAATCGATGTTAATGAAGAGAATTTAGTCTCTGCCTATGTTGGAAGTAACATCTATGATGTTTTATCAGATGAAAAAGGCAATTATATCGAACTAACAAAAGATGAAATCTATGAAGAAATGAACTATAACAACTTCAATGAATATTATGGTAGCGGCCGTCTATATATTGAATTATTAGATAAGGCGTACGGACGTACAGGCGCGATTATTAGATTCAAAGAAGTTGGAACCGATGCAGAAGGTTTTCCAACTGTTGATTTCTCTAGATACACAATCGCTGAACATTATTCATTCACATTAGTCAACGACTTCCAAGATCTTGGTAAGAGAGTAGTGTTCGTTACATACGATTCTTCTGAATACACCGTTAGCGAAATTAGCGTTGATGGTTACGTTAGAATCAAACGTAGTGGTGGCCCAGTACCTTCAGCTGGTGGCTGTGGTGGTAACATCGCTACAACCAGTGTCTTACTTGCTTCACTTGCTGGAGTATTAGCAGTCTTGATTGTTATTACTAGAAAAAGAAAAGCAGAAGGAGGAAAAGAATAATGAAAAAACTTAGTTATGTATTCTTATCATCTCTAGTCATGGCGGCTTCATTCGCAATCACTTCCTGTCAATCAGGTGGTGGTGCTAGTGGAGACGTTCCTGGCGATTTTAGCTTTAGCTTAATGTTTGATAGTGGTGCAACCACACAAATCTACATGGGCACCAATGAAACTCTTTCAGTTTTAGAATCAAACGCTGACGAAACTGCAAGAACCTATACATTCACTCCAACTTCTGGAGCGAAAGAATTCATTGATGTCACAAAGAACGCTGATGGAAAGAGCGCAACTGTCACTCCTAAAAAACCAACAACCAAGAAAATTGGTATTCGTGTTAGCGAAGCTGCTAGTGGATTAAAAGGAACATTATATTTCACCGTTGGTGAACGTTATGCTCCTGCTAATACTGGTTACAACTTCTCTAACCAAACTGAAGAAAAGACCAAGATTCTTGCTGAACTTGAAAAATTTGCGATGAGAAATTATTTGACAGGTATCACCTTATTTGAAAACGGTGGCTTTGTCCGTTACTCTCCTCGTGTTCATGTCTTACCTTCTTCTTATGTCACAGGCTATGGCTTTGGCTTATTAAGCGAAGGATGGCTTGATACTTCTTGGACACCAAGCGTTTCTGGCGACGAACAATCTTACTTAAGAAGCGCAACAAGTAGTGACCCAACCACAATTAATGGCTGGCACGCTACTGGTAGCCAAGTTGGCGACTTATTTGGTTATATTTCTTCCTCATTCTGGGGAACCAAATTAAACGAAAAAGCCGATGGATATGAATGGTATTCAGTCTTAGCAAAAGACAACTGCCTAGATCCAATCCCACTTGATAATGCTGATGACCCATCAGTTACAATTCACAAACAATATAGAGTCTATGTCAAGACAAGCGAAATTAAATATCGTACAAATGCTTCTGGTTTCAAAGATACATATGACGATAAGAAAGCTGTTAGCCTTGATGACTATATGTTCACTTTCAAGATGTTATTAACTCAAGGCACCGCTTTAACTCGTGGTGCTGAACTTGCAACCGATACATCTTATGGTTTCAAAGGTGCATATTCTTATTTCAGAAGTACCAAGACCAAAGATCCAAGTGTTGCTGATTCTACTTGGGCAGGTTTATTCCCAAGTGAAGGTAAAGCTACACTTGATAACAGCAAACTTGGTATCGTTCCAGGCCATGATGATAATGGAGATTATATCGATTTCGAATTTATCAACCCAATCGATCAATTCACCGCTAAATACACATTATCCAGTAGTTTATACACCCCAATTCCACAAGAATTCGTTTCTTCTATTGGTGGTGGCAACTGGATTGAAGGTGCACAAAAATTTGGTACAGTTAATGGTAGTAACATTGTTAATAACGTCATCTGTACTGGTCCATTCTTCTTAAAGAGATGGAACAACGATAAAGAAATCGTTTTTGAAAGAAATGATTCTTGGTTTGAATATGTTGAATCTCAAGGCACATCACGTCCAAGATACCGTATTCCAGGTGTCCATATGGTCGTTATTAGCGCCGCTACACAAAGAGATGACGCTATCTATGATGAATTCAACTTAGGCAAACTTGATTCAACTGGTATCCCAGTTTCCAGAATGGATGAAAAACTTGATACTGACAAACCAACAAAGGGCGATTCCACATTTAAATTAAATGTCAACTCTTGTACACAAGAGAGATGGGATGAACTCTTCTTGTCTAACAAATATAAAGATGTCAAGAAACCAAAACAAAGATACACAGTTAAACCATGGATGAGTAATAGAAACTTCTTAAATGGTTTATTCTGGTCTATCAATAGACAAGAATATGCAAAAGATCGTGGTGTTAACCCATCCTATACATATTTTGCTGACTCATATATGAGTGACCCAATTAATGGTGTTTCCTATAACTCCACTGACGAACACAAAACAATTGCTGAGGATGGTTTCGATCCAACATTAAGAACAAGTAACTTTGGTTATTCAAAAGCAAAAGCTGTTGAATACTTCAAATTAGCTGTTGCTGAACTCGTTAAACAAAACGCTATTAAATATCAAACAAAATCTAACCCATTCGTTGTTACAATCGACATTCAATGGATGTACGAAAGTGATCAAGACACTTATGGTGAAGATATTGCAAACTATTTCATGGACGCCTTTAACGATGATGCAGTTAGCCAAGGCAGAGTCATTCTTAAAGTTAACCACGCTGCTGATGCACAATGGGAACAAGTCTATAACGACCACTTAATGGTTGGTACTTATGACTTAGGTTTCGGTGCTATTAGTGGTAACTCCTTAAATCCACTTAACTTCCTTGAAGTTTTAAAGAGTGATAACTCCTCTGGATTTACTCTTAACTGGGGTGCCGATACATCTAAATTAAGTAAGACTGATCCAATAGTCTACGAAGTTGAAGAAAACGGCGAAAAAGTTAAAAAGGAATGGTCATTTGATGCCTTATGGGCTGCTGCAGACCACGGCGCCGTTGTTAAAGAAGGCGAAGCTGTTGATTCTGTTGATCATGGTTATTTAACCGCTCCAAAGAAGATTTCAGATGGTCAACCAACTGATGGATTTGAAGAAGGCGCAATTATTGAAATCCCATTCGAATTCGTTGAAGTCGAAGCCGGTGTTGATTTTGATATCACCAGAATCGAATTATACTTACTTGCCACAGTTGCAGAGCCAATTGCTGAATCTGATATTGAAAAGATTTATAAAGAAGATGGTAAGACCATTAAAGCTTTAAAGATTACAATTTCAGCCGAATTTGCTGCAAGAGTTAATGCTTCATTATTTGAGGCTCTCAAGTTACAAAAGGTCATTGATAATCTTGATAAGAAAGATCCTGATTATGATCAAAAAGTTTATGAATTACAACATCCATTCACATATTCTAACTATGACGTTGAAAATGGTGGTGTTTGGAGTATTGCAATTTATTACAACATCAAGATTTCTAATTCTGTTCCAACAGAAAATGCCTTCTTTGCAGCGAAGAACTCTTCAGAAGTTACTCCATCATCACGTTATGGATTAGCTAAATAGGAGGATATGAGCTATGAAAAAACAATTATTTGCAGTTTTAACTCTTTCCGCCATTCTTGCATTAGGTGGATGCGCTCAAGCATCAGCCGCTCGTGCAGCAGATGAAAACAAGATTAAATTCGATGTTACTGAAATCGACTTAAATTCTCGTTCAATTTCTTTATACGCTGGTGATAGTTTCCAAATTTCAACAGTTCTTACTCCATTAAGTGCATACGCTGCTGATTTAGTGTATACAAGTGATGATGAGAGTATTGCAACCGTTTCTAGCGATGGAGTTGTCACTGCAGTTGCTGCTGGTGATTGCGAGATTAAAGTTAGTTATGCTGATGACGAGTCTGTCTTCCAAACAATGAAAGTTTATGTTACTAACAAACTTTCAAAGACAAAAGCACCATCTGCCGCTAACGCAATGGGTAATTACCAAACAAAAAACGTTAAAAGAGCGAAACGTGTTCGCACTTATGAAGTTGAAAAAAGAACTTGGTACGTTGATGGTGAAGTTGAACACTATTCTAACAGCTATGAAGAAATCACAATGGATGAAGAAAAAGGATTCTTCTATGTTGGTGGAAGAGATGTTTCTACAAGAGTAAAAGATGGCGCTGAAAACAGAAGCACATTTGGTTACTATATTTTCACCAACGAAGACTATGATAGTCACATCTATCATCATACCGATAACGCTAAAAATAGATGCGAATTGGCAACCCAATTCTATCTAGGAACTGACGTTTCTCGTAGTGAAGTTGTGTATAAAATCCTTGACTCCCTATTCAAAATTGGTAGAGACATTGCCTTAGACACCTTCGATGATGAGATGGGATCTGATTGGTTTGGAATCTACATTCTTGCCCTTGGTAAAGCTGGAGGATCCACTGAAGATCCAACAGAAGGCTTAACATATGATTTTGCTCAATCAATCGCACCAGATGAAGATGATCCAAATCTTTCTACACCAACAATGGAACAAAACTTAGATGTTCCTTGCTACATCCCATACACTGAAAATGATGAATTTAGAGTGTATTGGCATAGAGGTGAAGTTAAGTATTATCGTGCTCACTTCCAACTAATTTATGATTATAATGATAAACATTATATGATTGATATTGATAGAAGATACACATTTGAAAGAGATGATGAATTCGAGGTTGTATATCCAAACAAAAACGAATTCAAAAAAGTCGATGACATCTTCGATCTATAAAGTTGAAAATCAACTAAATTAGGCACATCTTCGGATGTGTCTTTTTTATACTACAAACACCATTTAATCATCACGATAAAATAAGGGGAAATCAATTATCAAATAATTGAAATCTTGCTTATATTAATACACTGTAATATAATAAACAAACAATTTGCTTTATATAAGCAAGGAAAGGAAGAAGATTAATGTTAAAGTATTCAATCAAAAGAATTATTCTTGCACTAATTACTGCATTTATCATTTTGTCTTTAACATTTATCTTAGTCAAATCATTAGGAATCTCTGGATCATTCGGAGGAAAAGAGAATATTCGACATGGTTACTATCTCACTCAACTAGAGTTAGGATATGTCGTTGTTTTTGATACTCCTCAAGAAGGATATGGAGAACTATTGGAGAAATTTTCAATCGATGGGGTGAACGAATATTATTACGCTCGTCCAATTCTTGAACAATACTTCAATTGGCTAGGTAATATTTTTACAAAATGGGACTGGGGTGAATCAACCTCAATCGAACCAGGTTCACTTGCAACCGAAATTATTATACGTAGATTACCAACATCTATGATCCTCAATATCATCTCTGTTATTGTCAGCGTTCCTCTTGGAATTGGTCTTGGTATCTTAGCTGGTTTAAAGAAAAATACATGGATTGACCATTTTATTTCTACCATCGTTATGATTTTCATTTCTATTCCATCATTCGTTGTTATTTCTTTCCTAATGTATCTCCTTTGCTATCACAACCATCTGCTACCATCTATGTGGCCGATGCCTTCTGATTCACTTCAGACAAAAGTTTTAGCATTTATTATTCCTGTCATTTCCTTGTCATTTGGTAGCGTTTGTGGCTATACAAGATTTGTTAGAGCAGAACTTTGCGAAGTTATGTCTAGTGAATATCTTTTATTAGCTAGAACCAAAGGCTTAACCAAAAACCAAGCAATTACACGACACGCTTTAAAGAATGCGTTCGTTCCAATTTTGCCTAGTATTTTAGCGGAATTCATTGGAATCTTTGGTGGTTCTATGATTCTTGAAAAGTTATATGGTATTCCTGGTATCGGTGATTTGTATATCCGCGCAATCAACGAGAAGGACTACAGTGTTTTAATGGTCGATATGGCAATCTTTACAACCGTTGGATTACTTGCAGGTGTTATCCTCGACTTGTCTTATGGTTTTATCGATCCACGTATCAGAATGGGAGAAAAGAACAATGGCTAAGGACGATTTTGAATTAGTTGATCTCCCTGAAGTGGCTAACGACCCAGAGATTAAAAAGGAAGACTTTGTTCTTCAACAAGCGGATAGTACAATTCATGAGCAAAGATTCCAAACCAAACCTACCACATTCTGGAAAGACTCTTTGAAACGTTTCTCCAAGAACAAGAGTAGTGTTGTTGCGGCCTACATATTAGGTTTCTTAGTGCTTTTAGCTGTCTTTGTGCCAATTTTTGACCCAAATGATGTCAGCACTGCTGCTAATAGTGCCCTTAAAAACTTAGAGCCAAAATTATTTGATAATGGTGGTTTCTGGGATGGCACTATTAAAGTCACACATATTCCAGTTGATAAGAATAACGGAAATATGCCTGACCCAGACTTATATTTACCTGGTGGAATTAAAGATTTAGTTCCTGAAGGTGAATTCTACACCAACGAAGCAACCGAATTTGGTGTTGGTGGTTATGTCCAATTTGGTTATTACGGTGGTTATGGCGCTGAACTTGCTTATTTAAATAGCCGTAACCCAGCAAGTAAATCATATCCAAATGAATATCGTTTTGAATATGATCTTGCAACAATGGACTTATCAATCGATAAATTTACTGTGGTTAGTGAAGAACAATTAAAAGCTGCTGAAGGTGAAGACCAAACAATTCCTCAAAACTTCACATTAGGACTTGCAGGTATTGATTTTGTTTATATTGCTTCTGAACTTGATGAAGATGATCGACCAATTGAAAAAGAATATTCTGTTCCTTTGGTTGATTTGGCCACTACACACGATATTGGTAGTGATGGTGGAGAAGCCGCTATTAACGTTAACCAAAGAATTAAGGATGCAGGAGTCGAAAAGACATCGTTTAATTCCTTCTATTTCCGTATTGTCGTTAAAGGTGCTGATGGAACTACTCCAGAGCAACACGTTTGTTCTTTGATTAAAAATCTAAACTTTAACATTACTACAGATGATGAAATTGCTAAGTCTTATTTCTCAGCGGATAAAGTTGTTACTGAATATGGAACAGAGATTAATGGCATCTCGTTTAATGATGCGATGGAAATGATTGTTAGAACTGACTCTGTCGGTTTAGGCGCAAAAAATGTCATTAATATGGGCTTCTGGCAAATCGATAGTGCAATCGTTAATCCAAAGAAGATTTATTTAGCAAAAGCAGAATATGCTTCATTTACATATGACTCTTATTTAGCTACATTAGGTCCACGTGAAATTGATATTTCTAGTAGTGACCTTGAGTACTATAGCCGTAAACGTTGGATTAATCTTGATTACGAATTTGATGAAGATGGACATGCGGTCATCTTTGAATTTGAAAAGACTCAATTAGGCGAAAGTATGTGCCCAATCATTGATGATGTCCTTGATCCAGCAAAAGTTAAATATGAAGGTAACGTTGGCGGACATGACATCTTCTCTGTTAAAGGCACTGTTATGTATTACCGTTATCTTGATCCATACGCGACATCAATGCCTAAATACTTATTTGGTACTGATTCCGCTGGCAAAGATATGTTCAAATATGTCTTTGAAGGCTTAAGAAACTCATTATTATTAGGTGTTTTTACCTTTGTTGTCTGTTTCTTATTCGGCTTATTATGGGGTTCTATTTCTGGCTACTTCGGTGGCGCAGTTGACTTAGTCATGGAACGTCTTACCGATATTCTTAGTGGTGTTCCATGGATTGTCGTTATGACCCTCGTTATCTTAAAGACGGGTAAGAGTGATTTTGGTACATTCGCTCTTGCGTTATGTCTTACTGGATGGATTGGAACTGCAAGTACAACTAGAACTCAGTTCTATAGATTTAGAGGTCGTGAATATGTCTTAGCTTCTAGAACATTAGGAGCGAGCGACGCTCGACTTATTACAAAACACATTTTACCTAACGCAATGGGAACGATTATTACTGGTGCGGTTTTAATGATTCCAAGTGTTATCTTCTCTGAAGCTACCATTTCTTATTTAGGATTAGGCTTCAAGAGTTTGAGCTCTTTGGGTGTTATTTTATCAAGTAACCAAAGTCAATTAACTAACCACCCATATCAATTATTATTCCCATCGGCAGTTATTGCTTTAGTCATGATTTCATTTAACTTATTTGGTAATGGATTACGTGACGCGATTAACCCAAGTTTGAAAGGAGAAGAAGAATAATGGAAGAAAAAGAAATTGTTTTATCCGTTAAAGATTTGAAGATTAACTTCTCCACAGACCACGGTTATGTTCAAGCTGTTAGAGGTGTTTCATTCGATTTGTATAAAGGTGAAACACTCTGTATCGTTGGTGAATCTGGTAGTGGTAAGTCTGTTACTAGCAAAACCATTATGGGCATTTTAGCCGCTAACGGACGTATTATGGGTGGATCAATTATGTACGAAGGTGAAGACCTCACCAAAGTATCTGAAGATGAATTCCACCGTATTAGAGGTCACAAGATTGGAATGATTTTCCAAGATCCTCTTTCCTCTTTAAACCCAATTGTTAGAATTGGTAAACAAATCACTGAAGCTATGCTCATCAATTCTTCGAGATTAAAGAAGAAATATGATGATTTAGTGGCAAAAGAGCTCGTTGCCTACAAGAATACAGTCACTGAATATAAAACTGCAGTGGCAATGAGAAAAGAAAGAATTAGATTTTTGAAGTCTGAAAAAAAGAAAGAAATCCAAAAAGTTAAAGATGAACCAGCAATGGTTAGAAGCGGAAAACTTTATACTTTATCTTTGGAATATAACGGATTAGTTTTAGAAGCTAAAGACTCCTATAAAGACCAAATTAAAGTCATTGATAATGAGATTAAAACATTAGCTCCTGAAGATCCAAAAGTTGCTGAATTGAATTCTAAAAAAGCCGAACTAACCGAAAAACTTAATGTTAGATTAGCCGAACTCAAAGAGAAGAACATTCAAGATAGAGCTGCTATCGCTTTAGAAATAAAGGATATCAGAAAACATATGGGCGAAAAGAAAGAAGAAGTTATCAAGAAATACGACGCTTTAATTGAAGAAGTAAATAATAGTGTAACTGAATCTGCTCACGCCTTAAGAAAGAAATATCAGCCAATTATTAAAGAAAAGCAAGCAGCATTTACCGCTCGTAGTAAGGAAGCGAAAGCGGAAGTTAAAGAATACGCTAAGCAGCTAAAAGAAGAATATCTTGCTAAATGCGAAAAGATTAAAGCGGAACACGCTAATAATCCGGAAGAATGTAATAAACTTCTCAAAGAAGAAAAAAGCAAGTATGTTTCTTCAATTAAAATTACAAAAGCGGAGGCGAAGGCTAGAGCACTTAAAATTATGGAAGAAGTTGGTATCTCTAATCCTGAAAAGAGATACAATCAATATCCATTCGAATTCTCTGGTGGTATGCGTCAACGTATTGTTATTGCGATTGCTTTAACTGCAGACCCAGACATTCTTATTTGTGACGAACCAACCACCGCGTTAGACGTTACAATCCAAGCTCAAATTCTTGAATTAATCAATAGATTAAAGAGAGAAAGAAATATTTCCTGTATCTTCATTACTCACGACTTAGGTGTTGTCGCCAATATGGCGGACCGTGTCGCAGTTATGTATGCAGGTAAAATTGTTGAATATGGTACTGAAGATGATATCTTCTATGACCCAAGACATCCATACACCTGGGCCTTATTATCTTCTATTCCAGATATCAACAGTAAAGAAAAACTTGAAGCCATTCCAGGTACTCCACCAAACATGATTTATCCACCTGTTGGTGATGCATTCGCGTTACGTAGTAAATATGCGATGGCAATTGACTTTAAGAAAGAGCCACCTCTATTTAAGATTAGTGACACTCACTATGCAGCAACATGGTTACTTGATCCACGTGCTCCAAAAGTGGAAATGCCAAAGATTGTTAAGACTCGTATTGAGAATTCCTTAAAAGCAGCGAAAGGAGGAGCTAAATAATGCTTAAGAGTATTGTTTATCGTGTTGAATCACGACTTAAGAAAAGAACTCCAACTTTCCGTCAAGAACTCGTTGATCAAAACATTGAACTCTCTGTTCGCCATTTAAAGCAATTCTTTAAATTTGGACATGGTAGAAGCGCTTTTAAAACCAAAGCGGTTCACGATGTTTCATTTGATATCAAAAAAGGTGAATGTTTTGGTCTTGTTGGAGAATCTGGATGTGGTAAAACGACAACTGGTAGAAGTTTAATTAGACTTTATAACATCACGTCTGGCTCAGTTTATTTTGAAGGACATCGCGTTTCTGCTGGAAGCAGATGGAATGAAAAAGAAATCAAATGGACTAAAATCAGAGGTCGTAAAAAGATTCGTGATCTTAGAAGAGAAGAAACTGATGAAGTAAATAAGCTCATGGACACAACTGGTCTTATGAGTCAAATTGAAGCTATCAACGCCGAACTCGCTCGTATTGAGCAGGAAATGGTGGACCTTAAAACTGAATACAAGGACCGTATCAGACAATACGAAGAAAACATCGAAGATGAAAACGAGAAGACTAACAAGATTGAAGAAATCAATCGTGAGTATTCAAGCGAGGCTGAAGTTAGAAGAGTTAAACTTGAAGAATTGAACAACAAAGTCAAAGAACTTCAAAAAGAATTCAAAGCTTCGAAAAAACAAAAACCAGATGAAGCCACTCAAGCCAAAATCGATGAAATTAGAGCGAAATATGCGCAAGAACGCGCCTCAATTCAAGAACATATTGATCAAGTTGAGAAGGAACAAATCGAGGCAATTGCCCAAATCAAATATGATAATCGCCATGTAAATAAGAAGGTCATGAGCAAGATGCAAATGATCTTCCAAGACCCTGTCGATTCTCTCGATCCTCGTATGACTGTTGAAGATATCATTCAAGAAGGTCTTCATATTCAAGGACAATACAATAGATACAAGAACTCACAAAAAGTTAAAGATGTTCTTATTAAAGTTGGCTTACTTCCAGAATATGCTTCAAGATATCCTCATGAATTCTCTGGTGGTCAAAGACAACGTATTGGTATCGCTCGTGCTCTTATCATGAACCCACAATTCCTGATTTGTGACGAACCTATCTCTGCGTTAGACGTCTCTATTAGAGCCCAAATCATTAATCTTCTTAACGATTTGAAAGAAGAGATGGGATTGACAATTCTCTTTATTGCTCACGACTTATCAGTCGTTAAGTACTTCTGTGATAGAATTGCAGTTATGTATTATGGTGAGATTGTTGAACTTGCAAGTAGTGATGAACTCTTTGCTCATCCACTCCACCCATACACTCATGCATTATTATCTGCGATTCCAAAACCAGATCCTCTTAGTGAAAAGACAAGAACAAGGTATTTGTATATTCCTTCTAAGGAACACGATTATTCCAAAGAAGCACCAAAACTTGTTGAAATCACTCCTGGTCACTGGGTTTTAGCGAATTCAGAAGAACTTGAGAAATACAAAGAAAATTAATAATATGATTATCGTGCGTAATTTATTTATAAATAAAAGGAATCGTTAATATGTCGCTTACTAACCAAAAAAGAAAATTAGTTGGATATTCAATTGTGTCAATTGCTTTTTCATTACTTCTCGCTGTTGGAATTATCCACGGACAAACTACAACAAAATTATTCGGTGATAACACTCAACCATATTCCATTAATCTTAATAGTGGTAACAAAGTAACTTCTAATGGTGACCATGTTATGAAAACAGGTCTTAATAACAATGTTACTTTTACATACTCAAATGTTTCTGGATCAACTAGTGGCCACGTTACATTAAATAGTAATGGAACAATAAACAACAAAGACCACATTAGAGGAATTAAAAGCATCACCGCGACATTTGATGCTGAAAATTCTTTGACATTTAAAACTTCCTTTGACAATGCGACTTGGGGTGGATCCACCTCAATGGTTTCTGGATATAAATATAATTTAGGCTCTGATCCATATCATGTTTATTTTCAAGCATCAAAATCAGTAACTATCACAAGCTTACAAATTGAATTTAGTTGTGTGGTTAATCCTAACGCTCACGAAGGTGAAGAATTAGGCGCTGGGTTACTTGGTGTTATTGATTTTTGGAAAGTTGCTAACAAAGACAATACAAGTAACAACACTAATGTTAACGCAGAATATGTAACCGATCGTTCTTTTGACACAGATGATACAAGCACACGTGAAGCCAAAACTCTCGTTAGTTCTGTTACTGCAAATTGCACATATCAAAATAGATATGGTGGTATCGGATTAAGCTCAAGTAAAAACGCCGCTTCATTTACTTTGACACTTGCTAATGAAATAGAACCATATAGCGTTACAGTTATTGCTGGAACAAGAAACCCAAGCAAATCTCTTTCCTTAAATAGTTCTTCAAAGAGTGTTACAAAGAATTGTACGGGTATTACTGAATTAAATAGCACTTACACCGATACATTAGAATGGACATTTGAAAGTGCTCCATCATCTTTAACATTTACTTGTGCAAGCTCTTCAACAATCGCTATTTATCGTATTTATTTATATGGTGAAAGTGGTGCGACTATTGAAGCTCCAGAAGAATCAATCATCGGATTCACTGCTACTGATAGTAAAGCAACAAGTTATTATCAAGATGAGATTTATGATACTGCAAACGGATTATCTGTTTATGCAAATAAGACCGGTGGAACAAACGTTCAATTATCTAAAGGTGGAGAAGATGGTTATTCTTACGTTATTAAAAATAGTAGCAATGTCTCTATCGATACTTCAAAAGCCTTTGGAGAAGATGGAACATATACATTAATCGTCAGTTATAAAGACTTTATCCCTGTTGAAATTCAATTGACAGTTGGATTTAGACTTGCAATTACTGAAATCACAGTTAATAGCACGACTTTAACTTTTAACACCGCTCAAAAACTAAGCGACTTCACAAACGGAATTACAGTTGACTTAGTTTATAATAGACCAAGCGAAAACGAAAATGGTGTTGCTTATAGCGACTTTGCTTCTAAAGGTTTAACAATGTCTTTATTAAATCCAAGCGATGTTGTTACTGACATTACATCATTATTTGGAACTACAGGAACTTGGAAAATCAAAGTTGAATCAAATAATGATTCATCAGTTTATGGATTATTAAATATCACAGTTAACGCAGTTCTTGTTGAAACAATTACTGTTACTGGTTCTTCATCAACATTAGAAGTTGGTGGGCAATTACAATTAACAGTTAATGTTCTTCCTGCAACTGCTACAAATAAAGAAATTACATGGTCAACAAACCATCAAAATATCGCTACCGTTACATCTACTGGATTAGTAACCGCTGTTGCCGTTGGTGAAGTTCGTATTACTGCTACTGCAAAAGATGGATCACAAATCTATGGCTATATTGATTTAACCGTTATAGCAAGTAGCGTTTCTAATTACGAAGACGTTACTATGGCGGGTGGAACAAACTCCTTTGCTGCTACTATCAACGGAAATGATGGTTATAAAATGGGAACTTCAAAAGCCACTGGTAGTATGACTATTACTGTTCCTGAAAAGGCAACTAAATTGAAATTCTATGCTGCTGGATGGAATGGTACATCTTGTACAGTTACTTTAACAAGTAGTCCATCCATTACAATTTCTAATACAAGTTTAAGTTTAACTGCTGATAGTGGTATTGCTGGAAGTGGTTCTACATTCACATTAAATGGTGAAGAATCTGATTATTTATTCGAATTAACATTATCAAATGTCACCTCACAAACAACCATTACTCTTTCTGGTAGTGCTAGATTTGTTGTTTGGGGAGCACAAGCTAAACACTCTATTGAAGCTCCTGTTTATCCTGAAACAATTACATTAACTGCAAACAGTTCGTCTATTGGAATCGGAGGAACATTACAACTTACAGTCAATTATTCTCCAAATAACACTAATGTTAAAAATGTTTCTTTTGTCTCAAGTGCGACAAATATTGCCACTGTTAGTGAAGATGGTTTAATTACTGGTGTTGCGGCAGGTAATGCCACAATTACTGCTACTGCAGAAGGTGAAAATAGTACTGATGTCACTGCAACATTCAATGTTTCGGTCACTTCAATTGCTGTCACAGGCGTTTCATTGAATAAAACATCTATTAGTTTACAAGTTAATGACACTGAAACATTAGTGCCAACCATTATTCCTGCTAATGCAACAAATAAAAACGTCACTTGGTCAACAAGCGATAGCACGGTTGCAACAGTTTCTAATGGAACAGTTACTGCAAAGAAAGCTGGTAGCGCAACCATCACAGTTAGAACAGTTGATGGAAATAAAGCTGCTACATGTGATGTCACAGTTACAGCAGGTTCTTCTATCGCTGTTGGCGAATTAATTACAAGCAATAGTTCTCTAAGTGATGGAGATACAGTCTTTATTAAGACCACTACAGGTACTGGCGTAACTGGATTAGGTAGTGGTAACGCTGCCGTTTCAACCACTGAAGCAAATTGGAAAGCATATGTTGTAGTAGATGCAACCTCTAGCGGATTTAAGTTGTATGATGCAGATGCTGAACAATATATTGCCACACCTACATCTAATACGTTTGCTTACAGTTCTAATGGTGGAACTTGCTCCGTTGACGAAAGTGGTCACTTAATGTGTAATAATCGTTATTTATGCGCAAATGGAACATATTATAGATTCTATAGTGGCATTGGAAGTTATACTCCGTTCTTTGTATATATGGCTGGATCATCAACTCCAACAGATCCAACATCCATTGCTGTTAATCCATCTACTGTGAGCCTTGCTCGTAGTGGAACTAAGGATTTAACAGTTACTTATACTCCAAGTGGTGCTAACCAAAATAAAGAGGTTGCTTGGTCAAGCAATAACACCAGTGTTGCAACCGTTGACACAAATGGTAGAGTTACTGTCAAATCTACTGCTACTATTGGTGCAACCGCAACAATTACTGCAACATTAACTAATCTTTCTTCTATTAGTGCAACTTGCGTTGTTACTGTTGTTGAACAACAAAATGATGACCAAACAATTCTCATCTATATGTGTGGTTCAGATTTAGAAAGTGATGGACAAGAAAAATCAAGTAAAGCCAGTGGATACGCTACATCTGATATATCGGAGATTTTAAGTGTTGCTGGTCAACCAACAGGAACCGGAAAAGTCAATGTTGTTATTGAAACTGGTGGTGCAAAGTGTTGGAAGAGCACATATGGCATTAGTGCTAATTATTTAACTAGATATCATGTTTCTAATAAATCTCTTGTTCAAGACTCTCAAGAAACTAAAGCGGATATGGCCTTATCAGCTACTCTCCAAAGTTTCGTTACTTGGGGATTACAAAATTATCCTGCTGATAGAGTGAGCTTGATTCTTTGGAATCATGGTGGCGCGATGCGTGGTGTTTGTTACGATGAAAATTACGAACATAGTGGCATTGGTGCTTTAACCAATGATAGAGTGAAGACCGCAATTGGCAATTCATTCAATACATTAGGAAGAAGTGCTTCAGACAAACTAGAATGGATTGGATATGATGCCTGCTTAATGTCTGTTCAAGATATAGCGGAATTTAATAGTCAATATTTCAAATATATGGTTGCTTCTGAAGAAAGCGAAGCTGGTTCAGGATGGGATTATGACACCTGGATTGATAACGCCTACGCAAAAGATTCGACCGAAAATATTTTAACTGCGATTGTTAATGGATTTATTAGTGCAACTAATACTTTGTATTCACAAAATAACTGGGGAGCAAGCGATCAAACATTATCATGGTGTGACTTATCTTATATGAGTGCTTATAAGAGTGCTTGGGAGACCATGTCCTCTACAATTAATTCATTAATTAGTTCGTATGGAAAGAGCAATTTCCAAACATTAATGAAAACGGTTAAGAGTTATGGCGATACAGTTTATGGTTATAGTGATTTACAAAGTATTGCAAGTGACAACGATTGTACAGTTAACGATGTTATCCAATCTTTAGCTTTGGAACAAGTCGGTAGTGATTATTACGACTATGGTTATTATTACTATGGAATATTTGACGCAAAAGATTTCTTAAATAAAATCAAGAATACTTCAGCCTTTAGTAGTGCTAGTAGTCAAATTAACGCTGCAATATCCGCGTTTGGCGATTTAGTCAAATATAGTCAAAAAGGTTCTGGAGCCGGTAATTCTAACGGATTATGTTGCTTCTTCCCACTTAATAATGGCACTAGCTATACCTGTCAAAAGAGCACATATTATTCAACTAGTATGACAAACTTCACAAACTGGAGAAGTATTGTCAATTCTTACGGTGGATAAAATGAAAAAAATTACACCTCTTATTATTGCTTCTGTTGCTTTGGGAATAATAACACTCCCATCGGTTTTAAAAAGCAACTCAAATAATGATGGAGGTGTTTTAATTAGCAACGAAAAACACGAAAGAGGACCAATATTTTACCCAGCCTCTTATTCAAGCAGTTATTCCGATGAACCATATTATTCAACTCAAAATGATTTAACATTTTCGAAAATGAATTATGTTAACGCTTCTAATTATTATCGTGGCGATAGCGTTAAAGTTGCGGTCATTGATAGTGGCATTAACTATCCACACGAAGATTTCGGTACGATTAATGGAAGTTCACGTTCTGTTGAATATAATTCAGGATGGTATTATTACGAATACTCGAATAATGCTCCACATTTAAACGATACATTAGGACATGGCACGAATGTTGCTAGTGTTATTGCAAGTGCGATTAATGAAATTGGTTGCGCTGGTATTGCGCCTAATGTCGATTTATATATTTATAAAGTCACAAATAGTAACAATGGTTATGAATGGACCGCAATTAATAGCGCTCTTCAATATTGCATTGATAATGATATTGATGTAATCAATATGTCATTCCAGGCATATGAACACGCTGTAACATATAATAATTCAACAATGGGAGCGTCTACTGGTTGCTCATCTGTTTTAACAACAATGATTAATAGTTGTTATAATGCAGGAATTACTTTAGTGGCAGCAGCAGGAAACTATAACACTAGTGAACCATCATATCCAGCGAGTAATAATCATGTTATCTCTGTTGGTTCTTTAGCTAAAGGAAGTACAACTTCGAAAGCTGGCTATTCTAATACCTATGGTATTGATATTGTTGCTCCAGGTTCTGTTTATGTTGCTGACAAAGGTTCAAATAACGCCTACAAAGAAACGCAAGGAACATCTTTTAGTTCTCCAATAGTAACCGCTGCGATTGCTTTATATAAGCAAAAGAATCCAAGTGCAACTCCTTCTCAAATTGAAAGTGCCTTATATGCATCTTGCGATGCGATTGATGGTAATCCAAGTTGGGCAGGTAATGGAAGACTAAATATTGATAGGTTTTTAGGAATTGAAAGTGGAAACGTTCCAACTGTTTCTTCCGTTATTGTTTCTCCTAATACTTTGTCTTTAGATTTAAATGGAACTAAAACTGGTAACTTATCAGCCACTGTTAGTGGAAATAACAATCCTTCTCAATTGGTCACGTGGACTAGTAGTAACACAAGTGTTGCAACAGTATCTTCTAGTGGTGTTGTTACCGCTAAATCTGTAGGAAGTGCCACAATTACTGCAACTTCAACTCTTGATGTCACTAAATCTGGAACATGCTCTGTCACCGTTTCTGATAGCACAGTTCATGTGACTGGAGTTACTTTAAACAAATCTTCAACTACAATTGCTATAGACGCAACTGAAACTCTAACTGTGACAGTTGCTCCAGCAAATGCAACAAATAAAAATGTCAGCTGGTCAAGCAGTGATTCAACTGTTGCTACTGTATCTTCTAGTGGTGTTGTAACTGCAAAAAAAGAAGGTTCAGCAACCATTACTGTTACTACCGAAGATGGTGGAAAAACTGCAACATGTCTAGTGACAGTAAACGACTCTCCTAAAGAAACATTAACAATTACTAGAAGTTCTTTTGCAACTAGTGGCGGTTATGCTTGGTATGACTGGAGTCAAAATACAAGTTCAGGTATTTCAATTTCCGGTAAAGGCGAATTATATACCACAACTACCACATCTATGCAGTTCAATAAGAGTAAAGGATCTAGCCATGCCGCTATTTTTAATACGGTTGCAATACCTGGAACTATTTCAAAAATAGAAGCTAGAACTGATTCTGGAACAAATAGATCTTGGAGTGCATATGTTACTTCTACTGCATGTTCACTTAGTGGTTCAACTTTAGTTTTTGGAAGTAACAAAACCACTGTTGGAAGTGGTGTGACAATTGCTACAAGTTTAACGTCTTTAGGCACATTTAGCTCTGGATATAGTTATTTCTGTTTGCAAGAAAATGATTCTAGTGCATCACTTTTAGCTGAAATCAAGGTTACCTATATACCAAAATCGGTTAGTAGCATATATATTAAAACTGCCCCTACAAAAACAAGTTATGAAGTTGGTGAAACATTTGACCCAACCGGATTAGTAGTTACTGTCAATTACAGCGATTCAACATCTCAAGATGTTTCATATTTATCAAACCCAACTTCCTTTACATTTAACCCTTCAACATCAACCTCACTAAGTAAATTGAACACAAGTGTGACAATTACTTATGGTGGAAAATCTGCTTCACAATCAATCACAGTATCTGACCCTGTTTCCTTATCTTCTATTTCTATTAGTGGTCAGGCAACATCTTTTGTCGAAGGTGATGCATTTGTTTTTGGTGGAACAGTAACCGCTCACTTTAGTGATAGTAGTTCAAATAATGTAACCTCTTCTTCAACATTTACAGGATATGATATGACTGTCGTTGGTGAACACACTGTTACTGTTAGCTATACATATAAAGGCACAACTAAATCATCATCATATGGTATTAATGTTAGCCAAGGTACACTAAGCTCGATTTCTGTTAGTGGACAAACAACTACATATGTCAAAAATTCCGCTTTCTCTTTTGATGGTGTTTGTACTGCAACATTTGCCAATGGATATCAAAAGAACGTGACACCTACAAGTGTTTCATCTCCAGATATGTCTAGTGGTGGAGTAAAAACAGTCACTGTTTCATATTCCTATAATGGAGTTACAAAAGATACAACATATCAAATTTCTGTCAACGCATATAGAACTGTTATGGATAGCGTATATAGCGTTGTCGGGACTATCACATATCCAAGCAATACTCAAACAATTAGTGTTAGTACACTTTCAGTCAGTACCTCTGGATATACAACTACTGAAAGCAATTCTATAAGATTAGGATCAGGAAGCAATACAGGAACAGTTACAGTTACTTCAACTACTTCAAATATCTATAAGATTGTTGTTAGTGCTAAAACATATGGAAGTGACACAGGCGTTACACTAACTATCGGTGGAACGAATAACACTTTAACATCTTCATACGCCGACTATTCCAAAGAATATGTGACAGCAACCAATTCTGTTGCCATTGCAACAACTACGAGTAAAAAACGTGCCCACATCCAAACTATTACTGTTTATACAAAATCTTCTCAAGATGTTGGACAAAGCGATGACTGTGTTGGTCTAGAAACATTTATCAATACGTATATGCATATGGATTACACGACAAGCCTTGGATATTGTAAGGATAATGACCATCATTACTATTCAACTGCTAAAGGAGCATTCAATGCTCTTAATACAAATCAAAGAAGACTCTTTACTACTAACAGTGCTTATTCAAATGAATGGAGCAGATTAAGTACATGGGCATCATTTAATGGTGAATCCCTTAATTCAAACAATGTATTAACAAGAATTGAAAATAATTCTGCCTTCTCTATTAATTATGCTAGTGAGAACAATATAACTCTCATTATAGTTTTGCTTGCGTGTACATCTTTAGCGCTAATTAGCGCCTACAGTATATATCGTAAAAAACAAAAATAAGGGGTTTCTTATGGCGAGAATTAAAAGATATTGTGGATCTTATCTATTAGAATTTGATGGAGATAGAATCAAAGAATATTGTGGTCCTTACATTTACGAAATTAGTGGTGGAAGAGTAAAAAGATACTGTGGTTCTTTTAAATATGAAATCTGTGGTGATAGAATCAAAGAATATTGTGGGCCATATCTTTTAGAATTTGATGGGAAACGTATTAAAAGATACTGTGGTTCATATATTGCTGAGATTGATGGAAATAGAATTAAACAATATTGTGGACCATATTTATATGAAATTGATGGTTTTCTCTCACACGAGCAGTTAATGGCGCTTATTGCGATTTTATTTGCATAGTTCCAAACATTTTGTCAAAAGAGAACCAGAAAAAATATGGTTCTTTTTATTTTTTAAAAAAACATTAGAAAAATATTAATAAAAGGAGGATAATAGAATATCACTCTCTATAAAAGAGAGTAAAAGAGGTGAATGATATGAAAAAAGGATTGCTATTCACAATTATTGCATTACTCACTCTTTCTGGATGTGTATCAAACGCAACAAATCAAAATGGAAACAACAATCCAGTTGATGACGATCCACAAATCGTGGTTCATGATGTTGCTGTCACAGCTATTGTTTTAGATGTTACCAGCAAAGAGTTAACTATTGGAAATACATTACAATTAAACGCTACAGTTAAACCATCTAACGCAACTGATAAAAGTTTAACTTGGTCATCTTCAAATAGTGCAGTTGCTTCTGTTACTCAAGATGGAAAAATTGAAGCACTTAGAGATGGAACCACTAAGATTACTGCTAAAAGCAATAGCAAATCTAATATCACTGCCTCTTGTACTGTTACAGTTAAAAACTCATCAATTTCAGTTACATCCGTTTCATTAAATAAAACTTCAGCATCTTTATATGTCGGAGATAAATTAACGTTAACAGAAAGCATTAAACCATCTAACGCAACAAACAAAAATGTTACTTGGTCCAGTAGCGACACTTCAGTTGCTACTGTTAATAATGGTTCAATTGAAGCTGTTAGTGCTGGTAGCGCTAAGATTACTGTTAAAACCATTGATGGAAACAAAACTGCTTCCTGCACTGTTACCATTTCTGAAAAACAAGTCGTTACTAAAGCAGCATGGACAGTTATGATTTATTTATGTGGCGCTGATCTTGAAAGTGGCACGGATGAAAATGGTAAAACTCATATTAATGATGCAAGCTTAGCGACTGCTGATATTACTGAAATTCTCAGTGTTGCTGGACAACCAAATGATGTAAACATCATCGTTGAAACTGGTGGAGCAGCAGCATGGAATTCCAAGTATGGAATTAGTACTTCTAAATTAGGAAGATGGCACGTTTCTAACAAGAGACTTGTTAAAGACGCTGAACTTTCTTACGCTGGAATGGGTGAAACCTCTACATTCCAATCGTTCTTAAAGTGGGGATTAGAATCCTATCCTGCTGAAAAGACTGGTGTTATTCTTTGGAACCATGGTGGAGCAATGAAAGGTGTTTGCTATGACGAAAAGAAAAACAGCAACCCATTACTTAATTCTGAAATTCAAAGTGCGTTATCAAACACTTTAAGCGAAGGTGAAAAGCTTGAATTCATCGGATATGATGCCTGCTTAATGGGCGTTCAAGATATCGCAATTACAAATAGCAAATATTTCAACTACATGGTTGCTTCTGAAGAAAGCGAAGCAGGTGAAGGATGGGATTACGATACATGGGTTGATGATTTATACGCTAAGAAATCAACCGAAACAATCTTACAAGCTATTTGTGATGGATTCATCGCTGATACTGATGCAATGTATAAGCAAAACAAATGGGGAGATAGTGATCAAACCTTAGCATATTACGATTTGAGTTATGCTGATGAATATAAGACAAATTGGGAAGCGTTAGCGACAAAAATGAAAAACGCTGTTACTTCTTTAGGCGGAAAATCATCCTTTAGAGATTTCATGGTTCAAAATGTTAAATCCTATGCAGATGAGATTTTCACGCAATCAGACATTCAAGAATATGCTGATTATTACAACTGTTCAACTCAATACATCATCAGCCAATATGGTTTAACACTTCAAAGTGATGGAAAATATCATTCATATTATGGAGCTTATAACTATGGAACATTTGATGCTAAAGACTTTATAAATAAAGCAAAGAAAAATAGCGGTTTCTCCTCATTATTAAATGAACTAAACGCTGTTGACGATTCATTTAACAAATTAGTTAAATACAACGCAACTGGTAAAGGAGCTGGAGAATCATACGGAATGACTATGTTCTATTCTGCTGGAAATGGATGTAGCAAAAGCTCTTATTACACAAAGTCTCAAACAGACTTAACAAATTGGGTTTCATTTAATAACTCATACGGATACTAATATTCGTTATATAAATGGAAGGACCTCCTTGAGGTCTTTTCTTTATAGATGAAATATTTTTCTTATTGTATTACAATATATCACATGAAAAAAGTTAGCCTCGTTTTTCCTATATTGATGTCTCTTGCTCTTAGTGGATGTTCTATTAGTTTCGAAGACTTTTTTTCAATTCCTGAAGAGTTAACTATTCAAGACAATCATAATGGTTATGTCGTTGGAGATATTTATCGTAATACAAACGAATTAATAATACAGGCCAAATATAAAGACGATGTGTTTAAAGAATTTAGTTATTCAAGCGTTAGAGTTATTATTGAAAAAGAAGACAAACATTATTCTGAAAAGGAATCATTCTCTGAAGCTGGTGAATATAGCCTTTACGTAATATATGGCTCTGTTAAATCTAATTTGATTACATTTGATGTTTTTGATTCTGTTCAATACGCATCAAGCATTAATCTTACTTGTGATAAAAACGATATTAAGACAATGGAAGAGATGCTAATTAATGTTAATGTTAATCCTAGTGAATTCACAGTACCTTTAGTTATTGAATCAAGTTCGGATACTACAATTATTAAGAAAATTGATAAAGATTGTTTCTATTTTTACGAAGAAGAAGAGAAGGCTTTTACTCTCACAATCAAAGCGTTAAAAAATGCGACAGAATATGTAGAAAGTTCAATGAATTTCAATGTTACAAAAGCCGCTGAAGAAGTTGAAATATTGCAAACCTATAAAGATTTAGACAAGAAAAATTGTCCATCTTCTGGTGATGTTAACTTGCTAGTTATTCCTCTTTGGTTTAATGATTCTGCTACATATTTTAAAAAGAATTCTGCTAAAGAAAACATTAGAAAGGATATTGAAACCACCTATTTTGGAAGCGAATCTCAAACTGGATGGCATAGTGTTTCCTCTTTCTATAAAGCAGAGAGTAAAGAAAAACTCAATTTAAGTGGGAAAGTTAGCGAATGGTATGAACCAGACATTTCGACCGCTGATATAGGAAGTGATAGCAGCGATCGTGCTCCACAAACCCAAACGCTAGTAAATAATGCGACTAATTGGTATTTTTCAACTCATTTAGAAGATAGTAGAAGTAACTACGACAGTGATGGGGATGGTTATTTAGATGGCGTAATGGTGATTTACGCAGCTCCTAACTGGAATTCTTACGGAGTAAGCGAAGAATATTCAAAGAATAAAAACTTATGGGCTTATTGCTTTTATATCGAAAAAAACTCTCCTAATATTGAGTCTCCAACTGCAAAATCATTCTTCTGGGCTAGTTATGATTTTATGTATGGAGAATTAAAAGCAAACGAAAGAACCGGCTCTAGTTTCCATAAAGGAAACACTTCATATTGCAACCTTGATTCTCATACATATATTCACGAGATGGGACACGTTTTTGGATTACAAGATTACTACGACTATAGTAAACATGGTTATCTTCCATCTGGTGGTTTTTCTATGCAAGATTATAATGTTGGTGGTCATGATCCTTTCTCCATGATGGCGTTTGGCTGGGTTGATCCAATTATCCCAACTAATTCTTGTAGAATTAAATTGAATTCTTTCCAAGAAACAGGTGAACTAATTTTATTAACACCAAACTGGAATGAATATAATTCCCCATTTGATGAATATTTATTGTTGGAATTATACACACCTACTGGTCTTAACAAATTTGATACAAGCCACCAATATGTTGTTTCTAAGTCAGCGTATCCAAAAGGGGTTAATGATATCGGAATTAGACTTTGGCATGTAGATGCAAGACTATCATATACAATTGATAATTATTTCAATTTCTCTGAAGAACTTACCACTAACGCAAAATGTGGATACAAAAATCTAACTACGATTTTTTCAAATACATATATAGATAATAGTGCTCTTGAGGCACACGTCTCATATCTTGCTAAAAAGAATGTAAATTATTCATATTTCAATCTTCTTTCGTTAATTAGAAATGATAAAACCGCCACTTCAATTTTTGAAAGAAGTCAAAGTAATTTATTTAATTCAGAATCATTATTTAAATCTGATGACTCGTTCGACTTACAAACATTTGGCAAACAATTCCCTAGAAAAGAATATTTTGGCGGAAGTGATTACACCCTTGATAGTGGACTTGATTTGGGCTGGTCATTTATTGTTGAATCAATAGAAAACAACTCCGCAATTATTAGAGTTGAGAAGATATAATTAAGAAATCAAAATACAAAAATAACGCGAATCTTACGCGTTATTTTGATTATCCTGAATGTTTTGACTATCGATTTTTCTTTTGTATCTTACTAATAAATATGAGGCAATAAAACCGATTATTAATAAGACAACACCGATTATGATTTCAACATACATAGGAACATATACATACGCTCCGTTTGCCCAAATCTTATAGTATTCATATATCTCATAATTAACAAACAATGCAATTGTACTACCAATAACAAAACCGATGATTGCGTAGAATGTCATTTGTCTAAATTTGGTTAATAAATAATTCATTAATTTTGAAATCAAGAAGAATCCAACAACGACTCCTGCTGCAAAACATAAGAGGATAAGAATTACTTGCCCAAAGTTTGTCCAATTACCTGCTAAACACTCTTTAGCAGTATCAATAGTGGTGTTAATTAAAGGCTTATAAAAACCTAATAGTAATAAGAGCATGCTTCCAGAAATTCCTGGAACTACTAAAGCGATAGAAGCAACAACTCCTACTGGAATAAGAACTAAATAAACCCACCATTCAGGAGCGACTAATAACGCTGATACATCAGCTTTAACTAAGACACTGGCAATTCCTAATCCTAAAGCAATGACTAGAGCAACAATTACTGCCGCAATATTAGCTCTATTAATTGGTTCACCTTTGACTTCGTCAATAATACCTGGAATACTTCCAACAATGAAACCTGCAAATAAACAAACTACACCGAATAAAAGTCCTTCAAGAGCTTTATCCATCAATATCATAGTTGGAATAAGTGCGATAACTACACCTAAAAGGACTGGTAATAAATATATAATAGCCTTTTTAAATTGCTTGAAAACATTACTGATTGACCAGATTATTTTTTCATAAACCTTTAATATAACCGCAATTGTGCCGCCACTTACTCCTGGGATAGCGCTACTTACACCAATTGCCATACCGGCTAGCAATGCTTTGAACCATTCTTTAACTTTCATGTAATAAGATTGTATACTTTTTTCTTTTTGTTTTTAACAAATAATTTATTAGAGATATAATATTTAATAGAAAAGAGGTTTAGAAAAAAATGAAAAAATCTAAATTACTAGTCCTCCCAATGATTCTTGCTTTAGCAGCATGTAATCAACAACCTGCTCAATACAACGTTAGAGCAGATTTACCAAGTGGAGGAGAAGAAATTAAGGCTGAAGAAGCCCCAGAAGGCGAACGTTCTGATTATGAAGCTGGCCTCGATGCGTTTTCACAAGCCCTTGCTAACACATTTAATCAAGATGCTTATCAAATTGACTTAAATGTAAATCTTTCCGCAAAAGATATTCCTGTCGATTCAGAAGGAAAAGTTAAGGCTTCTGCTAATCTTAACGCAAACGTTGGCGTTTCACTTCTTTTGCCAGTCGGAGAAAGAAAATACTCTGCTGCAAAGATTGATGTTAAGAATTTAACAATTTCTGTTAACAACGTTCCAACATCATATGATGAAGAAGGCAAACCAGTTTATTCAAATTATAATTATTCTGGTTTGAAATTCTCTGCCATTTACCAAGTTGTTCCTGAAACAGGAGACGGAAGAAGAACCGGTGATGTTGCTTATCTCTACTTAGACGTTAGTGATGCAAGCATCAAAGGCGTTTTAAAAGAAGTTTATGATCAATTTATCGGATCAATGAGTCAAGTATCTACTCTTACACTCAGAGATCCTGATGAAGATCCTACAGGTGCACCAGCAATTCCAACATTTGATGAATTAATTGGAAGTGGAAAACTTTATTTGAATCTTACACAAGTTCTTGCGTTAGTCGCTTCATCAGAAAGCGCTCCTGAAGAACTCAAGAATTTACCAGTCGATGTCCTCGGTTACTTTGTTAGCACTGGATTCTCAACTGCTAAAGGATATGCTCCAGCATTTGGCAGTGCAATTTTAAGCTTCCTTGGTAATAACTTACCATTCTTCAAACAATGGAAAGGCTCTGATGGAGAAGTTAACCGTATGGGATTATCCGTTGAGCTTGATGTTGTTAAGATGATCAATGATATGTCTCAACCAGTAGCAGATGACGCTAGAAGAATGGCTGTACCATCAACCGGAGAAGTTTCAGAAGAAACTAACCCAACCGAAATGTTTGACAGATGTAGAGCAGGTGCTGCTATCGTTGTTGGAAGCACAACAGGTTCCAAGAACGGCATGGCATTAGAATATGCGGAAGTAAAAGCTGATGTCGCAATTAAAGAATCCGCAACAATCCAAGGCGGAGTTAGACTTGATTTCAAATATAACGATCAAGTTAGTTATGCACCATTAGATGCAGCAGGTATTGCAGCATATGATGTTGATGCTTTATTGATTGCTTCTCAATTAATGCCAGTACAAGGATAATTTGATTAATATTTATTAATCCTTAATTAAATGAAACAAAAGAGCGGCTATTTTTCAAACACAAAAAATTTAATCATGTTTGTAATATGCATGCTCTTTTTGTTTGCTATTATCGTTTGCTCCATTATCTTAATTTCTGATGCTGCGGCTCAGGCTCGTAGTGGAGCAAGCGAATATACTCCGAATTATCAATTCTTATATTTCTTTGCAACACTTGTTATTGCGTTCGTTCCTTATCTTGTTATCTACTTAATTACTGTTTTTATTTATTATTATAAAAATAGAAATAAAGGTTACCAACCATCAGTCGTGGTTAGAGTTAAAGGCGATAGTGAACAAATACAAAACATTTACGATAGGTTTGGAAGCGATCCAATTTATGGAGATATGCACGCTGAAGTGCCTTTATATATCCACGTTAATGAAAAACATGAGTTTACTAAGGGTGAGATATTTAACTTCGCAATGTTTTTAATTTGGCCACAGTTATTAATTACTATAGGTATCTTGGCTATTTTATATTTAGTTATATTCTTTGTGGTTTTACCGCTTGATTTGATTACATTCTATGTTGCTCTTGGATTTGTCTCTTTAGTAACACTTATTGTAGCGTATGTTTATTTCTATTTCGTTCCATCTAAACTATATAAAAGGATAGTAAATAATAGACTCCCTACATCTCTTAGAGTCTTTAACGATTGAATTGAAGAGGCGTCTCTACTAGTGGATGGAAGCGAATTCAGTTATGTGTTTAACTATGATAAAACAAGGTTCATGAATACAAAGAAGTTTATTTATGTTAAAGGTGTCATTGCTGGTAAAGAAAAAACAATTGCCGGTGTTCTAATAAGAAAAGAAAATGTTAAACAAGAAATAGTAGATTTCATTATTAAGAAATATAAAAATAAATAATTCGTTAATTTTAATTAACAGCTAGTGTATTATTACAACATATGAAACTGATTGTCGGATTAGGAAATCCAGGAAAAAAATATGAACACACCCGCCACAACATGGGATTTGACGTTGTGGACCTTTTTGGTGAACTAGCACAAATTGATATCGATAAAGAATCATTTAAAGGACTCGTTGGAAGAGGGAAAGTGTTTGACGAAGATATTTTCCTATTAAAACCACAAACATATATGAATCTTTCTGGAGAATCAGTTAGAGAGATTGTTAATTATTTTAAAATTAGTGTTGAAGATATTATTGTTGTGTTTGACGATATGGCCTTAGAACCAGGAAAAATTAGATTAAGATTAAGTGGTTCTAGTGGCGGTCATAAGGGAATGCAAAATATTATTGATAACTTAGGAACGCAAGATATCAAGCGAATTAGAGTGGGTATTGGCGAACCTCAATATGATACGATTGATTATGTCTTATCAAAACCTTCAAAGGAAGAAAGAGAACTAATCAATGAAGCGATTGTCGACGCTGCTAATGCAATTAAAGATATCCTTAAACATAACTTTGATATCGCGATGTCGAAATATAATTAGGAGGTTAATAAACGAAACTATTTGACTACTTAAAATCTAATAGAGCGATACCCCCCTTCTTGTCAAGAAGTGGGCATTTTGTCGTGGATGATTTAGCAGGAATTTCTCTATTAACAGCCTCTGCTTATTTAGAAGATAAACATAAATACTTGTTAATTACATCAAACTTATACAAAGCTCAAAAAGTATTCTCGTTTTTAAAAACTTTGCTACCAAAAGTCAAGATCTCAATGTTTATGAGTGACGAGTTGATTCGCGCTGAAAATCTTTCTTTGAGTAAAGAAATGGCGGCCAATCGAATTTACACATTAAATGAGATAAAAAACGGGAAAAACGAAATTATTGTTGCAAATCTCGCTTCAATTTTACGATATTTGCCAAATAAAGAAGTGTTTGGTGGCTGTACTTTGTCTTTTAACGTTGGCGATGAAATCAATTTAACCGAGGTCAAAAAGTCACTTGTTAGAGCAGGGTATTATCAAGTTAATAAAATTGATCAATCTCTTCAATTCGCCTCTAGAGGTGATATCTTAGACATCTATTCCGTCAACTATGATGATGCGATTCGTATTGAACTTTTTGGAGATGAAATTGACTCGATTAGATATTTTGATTTAGCCACTCAAACCAGCAAAGAGCAAATTAAAAAAGTTGATATTCTTCCTGCTAACGACTTCTTATTTACTGACGAAGAATGTAGGTCAGCGACCGAGAAGTTAATGTCTCAATTAGAAAAGGATCAAAAATACTTACCGCCTCTTGAATTTGATAATTTAAGAAACATCACCGAAACTAATATTTCCGATATTTTGGAATATAACTATTCACCTAACTTATATAGATATTTTTCTATGTTAAGTGATCATACTTGTTCTCTGATTGATTATTGCCGTGATTATGATGTTGTCTTAGTGGATGAAAACGGAATTAGAGAAAATGCCCAGATGATAATGGAGGAATCCGCTACATTCTTATCCGAATTATTCGAGCAAGGGCACGCTCTTAGCCATTTATCTTTATTCCAAAATTATTCAAGAATTCCATTTAATAGAAGTAGCTTAATTAGAACATCATTACTTCAAACAAGCGAAGATGATATTACGTTTAACTGTAAGAATGTTCCTTTTGAAGTAAGTAAGGAACTTGATGTTATAAACATTATTAGGTCTTACACCAATCAAAACTACAAAGTGAATATTTCTTTAAGTAGCAAAGATCAACTTGAAAACATTGTTGATCTCTTAAATAGTGAAAATCTTCCTTTTGAAATGGTTAGTGAATTTTCTCTTCCTGAAAAAAGACAAATTGGTCTAGCAATATCTTCATTACCTATTGGATTTGTTTTAGAAGAAGAAAAAATCGTTTTCTTATCAAGTAAGGAACTATTTAATCACAAAGTTAGAATCACAAGGTTTGATAATAGATTTAAAGAAGCCACCATATTAAGAAGTGGAGACGAACTTAATCCAGGCGATTATGTCGTTCATGAATATCAAGGCATTGGTGAATTTATTGAGCTCCAAACTTTAGAGGTTCAAGGAAAACATCAAGACTATTTAAAGATTGCTTATTTCGGTGGAGAAATTCTTTATGTTCCTCTTAACCAATTAGCGTTAATTAGAAAATATATTGGTAAAGAAGGCGCAAGACCCCGCTTATCTCATCTCCACACTAAAGATTGGGAAAAACAAAAAGAAAAGATTAAAAAGAGAATTCATGACCTTGCTCAAAGACTTTTCAATTTATATGTCGAAAGAAGCAAGATTGAAGGTTTCGCATTTTCAAAAGATGACGAGTTCCAAAAAGCGTTTGAAGAGAGTTGTGAATTTGAACTAACTAAAGACCAAGAAAGATCTCTTGATGAGATAAAAAGAGATATGGAAAGCACTCATCCAATGGACCGCTTATTATGTGGTGATGTTGGATTTGGGAAAACCGAAGTTGCTTTTAGAGCGATATTTAAAGCAATTAATTCTGGTAAACAAGTTGCTTTATTATGTCCAACAACATTATTAGCCAGACAGCACTTTGAAACTGCAACCGCAAGATTTGCAGGTTTTGATATTAAGATTGCTATTTTTTCTAGACTCATAACTGAAAAGAAACAAAAAGAGTACATTAAAGGCGTTCAAGAAGGAAAAATTCACCTTATTATTGGAACTCATAGATTGTTATCAAAAGATATCATCTACAACGATTTAGGCTTACTAGTGGTGGATGAAGAACAAAGGTTCGGAGTCGAACAGAAAGAAAAGATTAAAGAATTAAAGAATAACATTGATGTTTTAACTTTAAGCGCGACACCTATTCCTAGAACACTTCAAATATCTCTTTTAGGAGTTAGGAGTTTATCACAAATCAACACTCCTCCTGGAGAAAGAATGCCAATTCAAACATATGTCACTCCTTTTAGAGCGGATATTGTTAAAGAATTAATACAAAGAGAATTAGGAAGAGAAGGGCAAGTTTTCTATCTTCATAACAACATTGAAACTATTTATGAGATTGCAAATAGACTTAAGAGGCAATTACCTGAAGCTAATATCGCTGTTGCGCATGGCAAAATGACCAAAAACGATATCGAAGATGTGATGATTAAGTTCTATGGTGGCGAAGTCCAAGTTTTAGTGTGTACTTCGATTATTGAAAACGGCATTGATGTTCCTAACGCTAACATGATTATTGTTGATGATAGTGATCATTATGGACTCGCTCAGTTATATCAAATCAAAGGACGTGTTGGGCGAGGAAACCGTATTGCGTACGCTTATTTAATGTATAACGGGAACAAAGTTTTAAAGGAAGATGCACAAAAAAGACTCAAGACCCTACAAGAATTTACTGCTTTAGGTAGTGGATATCGTATCGCACAAAGAGATTTAATGATTAGAGGTGCTGGAGATATTTTAGGACCTGAACAAGCAGGTTTTATTGACTCCATTGGTTTAGATATGTATATCAAATTGTTGAACGAAGCAGTAATAGAACAATCTGGCGAAGTTGATAAAGAGATTCCTCAATACAATCTTAATCTAGATGTTAACTTTGATGCCTATATCCCTCAAGAATACGCAAATCAAAGCGACAAGATTGAACTTTATCAAGAAATAATGTCAGCTTCCACAAATGAATCATTAATGGCAATCAAAGCTAAAACTAGAGATATTTATGGAAAACTACCAATTGAAGTAGAGCAATTATTCACAAAGAGAAATATCGATTTAATGGTTCAAGAATGTGATATACGAGAAGTTAAGGAAACAAAATATAACTTGGAAATCAATTTAGGCGACAATTTTATTAACATTAGAGGAATTGGCAACATTTTATTTGAGGCACTTATTCCATATTTAAATATAATAAAGATAAGTTATGTTAATCATCGTTTTAAAATAGTTATGACAAAAAAACAAACGTGGTTACAAGACTTTGAAAATATTTTAAGAGCATTGGTAAACGTTATTAGAACCAATAAGGTGGTGAAAACAGAATGAGAATTGATTTGTTTTTAAAAGAAGCAAGAATCATCAAAAGAAGAACTATCGCTAAGGAATATTGCCTTAGAGGATTGGTTTTAATTAATGGAAAAGAAGCTAAACCAAGTAGTGATGTAAAAGATGGAGATATCATAAATATAACTTTTGGAGAAAAGAAATTCGATATTAGAGTTGTTATAGAAGTTGTAGGTAAAAAAGAAAAAGCATCTTATGAAAGAATTGAACCTTGATAAAAACAAGAAATATCTATTAGCGTGTTCGTTTGGACCAGATTCCATGGCTCTTTTTAACATGCTTAAAAAACAAGGATATCAATTCGACGCTGCAATCGTTAATTATCATATTAGACCTGAGTCAACTAACGAGGTCAACGGACTACTAGAATACGCAGCCAAAAATAATGTGAAAGTATTTGTTAAAGAATGCGATAAAAATCCGGTAGGAAAAACCGAAGCAAAATGTCGCGAAATTTATATTATTCAAAAACAAAGGCAAAACTGCCCGATTTATTTTGGAATTCAAGAAAAAACGATGATTAAAGGCATGAATGTTATTCGCCCACTTCTTAGCTACAGCAAGAAAGAATTAGAAGGAATCTGTCTTAAAAACAATGTCCCATTTGCGGTCGATAAAACTAATTTCGATACCTCAATTTTAAGAAACAAAATTAGACATGAACAAATTGCAAAACTGACTGAGAAGGAACGCGACAATCTCCTTAAAGAAATTGATGAGAAAAATGCTGAACTTCAATGCGTTTTAAAATCAATTGATTATGGACAAATTCACTCTGTTAAATATCTTCTTTCTTTAGATGATCTGTCACTCAAATATGCTTTAAATCATTTAGTGAGAGAAGTTAGAGAAAATCAATATTTATCGAAAGAAAATGTAGGTGAGATATTAAAGGCTTTAAAAAGTTCAAAACCAAACATTTTCTTTAAGATTAAACATTTTTTGTTTTTTGTTAAAGAATATGGTTTTGTTGATATTGTACCTGAAGAGCTTCCACTCATTGAATATTCTTTTATTCTTGATAAACCAGGACTTTTAGATACTCCTTATTTCTATTTAGATTTTACAAAGGATAGTAGTAATCGTAATGTCCAATCTTTTGATTATCCTATTCAAATTAGGAATACAAAAATTGATGACTATGTTTTGATTAATGGCTACAAAGTCCTTGTCAGAAGACTGTTTATTGATTGGAAAATGCCTTTAAGATTAAGAAGAAGGTGGCCAATTATTCTTAATGCAAATGGCGATTCTTTATATGTTCCTCGCTATCAAAAAAGCTTTGTTCCTACTAAAGAAACTAACTTTTATGTGAAATAACTACAAAGCACATTTATATGTGTTTTGCTTTTCAATAGAGTGAAAACCTAATATAATCTATTTATCAAATTTTTTTGATACCTTATCTTATTGAGATATTTAGGAGGTAAAAGAATATGCCTGAAAATGATTCTAATACAAATCTTCCTCGTCGTCGTATATCGATTGGATTTATTGTTATTATCCTTTTAACTGCTGGTTTAATTGGTATTTTAATTTATAGAATTTTTGGTGGTATTGACAGATCCACTCACTTAAATAGAACCGACTATGTCACAGCATTAGTTAATGATCGTGTTGAAACCGCTAATGTGACACACCATTATGGAAGCGAACTTACAACAATCACCGGTTCATTTAAAGATAAGAACGGAAAAACATTTTCTTATACCTTTAATACCGATAGCTATACTTATAACAACACAAGTTTTAATTATTCAATTACTGTTGATGTTGATAAAACCATTTATTTTGATGGCGCCGAATATGTCAAAGGTGACACAATCAATTTCACCGGTTTTAGTATTAATACATTAGTTAACGAAAGATTAACAAGCACAAGTGCTGATGCTTTATCTATCAGCGATATTTATCAAACAACTTGGTGGGATCAATGGGGACCAACAATCATTATGATTCTTGGTTCAGGCATCATCGTCATCTTCTTGTTCTCTAGACTTGCTGGTTCTGTTAATAGTTCCAATAGACAAGCTATGGATTTCAATAAATCACGTGCTAGAAGAATCCAGGATTCTAAAGTTAGATTTAAAGATGTTGCTGGATGTGATGAAGAAAAAGCTGAGATGGAAGAAATTGTTGAATATCTCAAGGATCCACAAAAATACACCAAGTTTGGTGCGAAGTTACCAAAAGGTATTCTATTAGTTGGCTCTCCAGGTACTGGTAAAACATTACTTGCTAAAGCCGTTGCTGGAGAAGCTGGTGTTCCGTTCTTCTCTATTTCTGGTTCTGACTTCGTCGAAATGTTTGTTGGTGTCGGTGCTGGCAGAGTTAGAGATATGTTCAAAACCGCTAAACAAAACGCTCCATGTCTCGTATTCATCGATGAAATCGATGCTGTAGGTAGACAAAGAGGTGCTGGTTTAGGTGGTGGCAATGATGAAAGAGAACAAACCCTTAACCAACTTTTAGTTGAAATGGATGGATTCTCTGATAACTCAGGCATTATTGTCATGGCCGCAACCAATAGAGACGATGTTCTTGATCCAGCTTTATTACGTGCTGGTCGTTTTGATAGAAAGATTACTGTTTCTCTTCCAGATAAAGAAGGCAGAGAAGCAATCTTCAAAGTACATTCAAGAAATAAAAAGCTTGAACCAAATGTTGACTTCAGTCAAATTGCTAAGAGAACTGTTGGCTTCTCAGGTGCTGATATCGAAAATATTATGAATGAAGCTGCTATTTTAGCAGTTAGAAGAAAAAAGAACGCTATCTCTATGGCTGAAATAGACGAAGCTATCGATAGAAGAATTGCAGGACCTGCAAAATCTTCACGTTCATTGAATAAACATGAAAGAGATGTTGTTGCTCACCATGAAGCAGGACACGCAATTATTGGTATCAAGTTAGAACACTCTGATAAGGTCCAAAAAATTACAATTATTCCACGTGGAAATACAGGCGGACATGTTCGTATGACTCCTGAAGAAGATAGATTCTTACTTACTAAGAAAGAATTAGAGGCAAGAATCATTGGATATTTAGGTGGACGTTCATCAGAAGAAATCTTCTTTGATGATGTTTCTAGTGGTGCTCAAAACGATATTGAAATGGCAACAAGAATTGCTAGATTAATGGTCACTGAACTTGGTATGTCATCTTTAGGACCAATCCAATATGAAAGAGATACAGGCAGTGTCTTCTTAGGAAGAGACTATACTTCAACTCAAAAGAACTTCTCTTTAGCAACCGCTGAAAAGATTGACTCTGAAGTTCAAAAGATTATTAACGAAGCTCATGAAAAAGCTTTATCTATCATTAGACAGTATAAAGATGATGTTGAGCTTATTGCTCAAACACTTCTTGAGCACGAGCAAATTACTGCTGAAGAAATCGATTACTTATTAGAACATCGTCATCTCAAAAAAGATGAAGTCGCTCAAGAATCAGTGACCGAAGAAACTAAACCAGCAGAAGATGGTGAAGGAGAAAAGGGAGACAAATAACCCCTTTTTTCTTATATGTTTAAGATTGGTGACATTGTTATTAACAATAAAGTAGTCCTTGCTCCAATGGCAGGAATTACTTCTTTTGGATATAGAAAATTCATGTCTCAATTCGGTCCTGGATATGTAGTTACCGAGATGATTTCTGATATGGGGCTGATATATGGAAACAAAGAAACGCTCTCATACATAAAATTTGAAAAGAGTAGACTTCCTACATGTGTTCAACTATTTGGAAGTAGTCCTGAGAACATGAAAAAGGCAGTTCAAATTTCAGAATCTCTTAATCCGAATATCGACTTTTTTGATGTCAATATGGGTTGCCCAGTAAATAAGGTTATCAAGACTGGCGCTGGTTCGGCTTTGATGAAGAATCCAAAATTATGTGGCGATATTGTTAGAGCAATGAAAGAAGTAACAAATAAACCAATCACAGTAAAGATTAGATTAGGTTTTGATATGAACCATCTAACATTTATGGAAGTAATTAATGAAGTTACAAAAGCTGGAGCGAGTTTGGTCGCTATTCATCCAAGAACAACTAAAGAAATGTATGGTGGACAGCCACACTGGGACTTAGTTAAAGATTTAAGAAACAAAATGAGCATCCCCTTAGTTGTTAGTGGGAATATTAACACAGTCGAAGATGCAGTTAACGCTCTTAAGATTACAGGAGCAGATGCTGTTATGGCGGCTCGTGGTGCTGTTGGGAAACCATATCTTATTAAGAATATAAACAACTATTTTGAAGGAAAAGATGTTGAATTAACATCTCTCGTTGAACAAGCTAATTTATGTAAAGAACTAGCAAGAAACCTCATCGATGAAAAAGGTGAGGCGATTGCAATGAGGGTATTTAGAGGCATTGCTAGACTCTCAGGAGAACTAAGCACTTATGATGATTTAAATAGCATCATAAACGACTATATCGAAGAAAATTTAAATTAAAATCATTTTTGACTACTAAGAAGTCAAAGATTCTTATATACTATTAACAGTTTAGGAGGACTTATCTATGGATAATAATCAAAATTTGAATGATCAGGAAATTGCTAGAAGAGAGAAATTAGAAAAATACGCTGCTTTTCATGTTGACCCATTTGGTAAAGCATTTAAAGTTAGTCACTCAGTTAAACAAATTAGAGACTTATACACTAAGAAAAGTCCTGTTGCTTTAGAAAGAATAAAACCAATCGTCACGGTTGCTGGAAGAATTAAGAATATTAGAAGAATGGGCAAAGCATCATTCATGAATATTCAAGATAAATCCGGAAACATCCAGGTTTATATGGGCATCGATGTTGTCGGTAAGAAAACATATGAACTATTTAAGCTTGCTGATATCGGCGATATCGTTGGTGTTACAGGGCGTATTATGAAAACGCGTACTGGCGAACTCACAATCCGCGCTGAAAAATACACTCATTTAACAAAGTGCTTACATCCACTTCCAGAAAAATTCCATGGCTTAACTGACGTTGAAGAAAGAAGTAGAAGAAGATACTTAGATTTAATTGTTAATGAAGAAAGTCGTACAGTAGCTTTTGCTCGTCCAAAATTAATCAGAAGTATCCAAGGATACTTAGACGCTCAAGGATTCGTTGAAGTTGAAACAGCAGTCCTTTCACCAATTTTAGGTGGTGCTAATGCTAGACCATTCGTCGCACATATGAATGCATTGGATAAAGATTTCTATTTAAGAATCGCTACCGAACTCAATCTTAAAAGATTGTTAGTTGGTGGAATGGAAAGAGTCTATGAAATTGGACGTTTATTTAGAAACGAAGGTATGGATGCTTCACATAATCCAGAATTTACTACAATCGAAGCTTATCAAGCTTATTCCGATTTACAAGGAATGAGAAAATTAGCGGAAGGAATGATTAGAAAAGCCGCTAAAGATGTTACTGGTAGTGACATAGTCACCTATCAAGGAACGGTCATTGATTTCCATAAACCATTTAGATGGGTCTCTATGGCGGACCTCATTTTAGAAAAGACAGGTGTTGATTTTAGAAAAATCTATGATTTCGAAGAAGCTAAAGCGCTTGCAGACGCTCGTGGTATCAAACTTGAAAAACATAAGAACACAGTTGGTCACGTAATGAATGAATTCTTTGAAGAATTCTGTGAAGCAGATTTAATTCAACCAACATTCGTTTATTCCTATCCAATCGAAGTTTCTCCATTAACTAAGAAAGGCAAAGATCCAAGATACACAGAAAGATTTGAACTCTTTGTTAACGGAAGAGAACTCGCTAACGCATACACAGAGCTCAATGATCCGATTGACCAAAAAGAAAGATTCATTGCTCAACTCAAAGCTAAAGAACTTGGTGATGAAGAAGCAAATGAAATGGATGTCGATTTCATCGAAGCACTTGAATATGGCATGCCTCCAGCAGGTGGAATTGGAATGGGCATCGACAGATTATGCATGTTACTAACCGATCAAGAAAACATTAGAGAAGTTATTCTCTTCCCAATGATGAAAGATCGTTAATTAAAAGAAAGGTTACGATATGAAGGAAACAAGAGTAAGCAAATATCAACAATATCGTAAATCTATCTCTAAGAAGGGTAGCAAAGGTTTTTTTGCCCCCTCAAAAACAGAAGAAGTCTCTATCGAAATGGGACTTTTTCTTAAATTAAAAAAGAAAAGAACTATTGAAAATGCGGTCATTATTTCGGTGTGCGCCGTGATTGTTTTGACATTAGTAATTGTCGGACTAAGACTATTTTAGGGGGTTTCTTATATGAAAATCAGTATTGCAATCGATGGACCAGCCGCTGCTGGAAAGAGTACTGTTGCAAAGAAAATTGCTCAAATCAAAGGCTATACTTATATCGATACAGGAGCAATGTATCGCGCCTTTACTTGGTATTGCATGGAAAAGGGAGTTGATTGCCAAAATGAAGCTGCGTGTTGTGCTTTGATTCCTGAAGTAACTATTAAGTTAAGACCAAGTGGTCAAGTGCTATGTAATGACATTGATATTACAAGAGAAATTAGAGAACCAAGAGTCTCTGGAAATGTTAGCTATATTGCTTCATATAAAGACATCCGTTTGTTCTTAGTTGAACAACAAAGAAAGATGGCGGCTAAACACTCTGTCATTATGGATGGTAGAGATATTGGAACATATGTTCTTCCTAATGCAGAAGTTAAAATTTTCCAAATTGCTTCTGTTAGAACTAGAGCAATTAGAAGATATGATGAGAATGTTGAAAAAGGCATTCCATGCACATATGAGGAAATCGAAGAAGATGTTAAAAAGAGAGACTATATTGACTCTCACAGAGACTTCGCCCCACTTAGATGCGCTGAAGATGCAATTACTTTAGACACTTCTGATATGACAGTTGATGAAGTAGTGAATGCAATTATTGAAATAATTGATAAAAAATTAGCGGAAATGGAAGGTAAATAATGCCTAATACAGTTGTTGCAATTGTCGGTAGTCCTAACGTTGGCAAATCAACGATTTTTAATCGTATCGTTGGAGATCGAAGAGCAATTGTTGATGACGAAGCAGGAATTACTAGAGACCGTTTATATGCGACCGCCACTTGGTTAAAGAAAACCTTCACTTTAATCGATACTGGTGGTATTGAAATGGCCAATAGACCATTCCAAGAACAAATCAGAATGCAAGCCAATATCGCGATTGATGAAGCTGACATTATTATCTTTGTTACTGATGGTCAAGTAGGTGTTACTGCTGATGATCAAATGGTGGCAAGAATGCTCAGAAAGGTCAAGAAACCCATTATTTTGGCAGTTAACAAGATTGATAACGGCCTTCAAGCATCTAACGCTGCGGAGTTCTATTCACTAGGTTTAGGTGAACCAATTCCTGTTAGTGGAGCGCACGGCGTTGGTATTGGCGATATCCTTAATCGAATCTCTGACTATGTCAAAGAAGATAAAGAAGAAACACAAGAAGATGTTGTTACTTTCTGCATGATTGGGAGACCAAATGTTGGAAAGTCATCTTTAACAAACGCAATTTTAAGTGAAGAAAGAGTTATTGTTAGTGATATCTCTGGAACAACTAGAGATTCAATTGATACCCCATTTACTAAAGATGGTAAGAATTTTATTGTTATTGATACAGCGGGCTTAAAGAAAAAAGGCAAAATCTACGAAGCAATTGATAAGTACTCTGCTATCCGTGCTTTAAAGGCAATCGAAAGAAGTGAAATCGTCCTTTTGGTTATCGATGGAGATAAAGGAATCCTTGAACAAGACAAACACGTTATCCAATACGCTACTGATTTGCATAAGGCAATTATCATTGTCATTAACAAATGGGATCTCGTTGACAAAGACACAAACACAATGTCTTCCTTTACAAAAGAAGTTAAGAAGGAATACAAATTCCTTGATTACGCACCTATTGTATACGTGAGTGCGTTACAAAGAAAAAGAATTAATACTTTATTTGAAGCACTTAACTTAGTGCATGAAGCGTATCATACAAGAATTAAGACATCATTGTTAAATGATGTGATTCAAGAAGCACAAGTGATGAATCAGGCTCCTGACTTTAATGGAGGAAGATTAAAAATTTATTACGCAACTCAAGTATTAAGTGCGCCTCCAACCATCACTTTAGTGGTTAACGATCCAGAGTTTATGCATTTCTCTTATCAAAGATATTTAGAAAATAGACTTCGTGAAACATTTAATTTCGATGGAACACCAATTAAGTTCTCGTTAAAAAAACATAACAAGAAAGATTAGTTAGTGATATATTTAATTATAAAGAGGAGAAAATTTACATCATGGAAAAATTGAATAAGAACGAGATTATCGATATTGTTGCCGATGCTGTTCATGTCACAAAATCCGACGCTAAAAAAGTAATTGACGCAACATTCGAATTAATCACGGATACCTTGCTCGATGGTCAAAGTGTCAACATTAAAAACTTCTGTGTTTTCGAGCCAAAAACAAAATCAGGAAGAAAAGGTACACATCCAAAGAAACACACAGAAATTCAAATCAAGCAAAAAAACACGGTTGTCATTCATTTAGCAAAAGAATTCAAAAACAAGTTAAACGAAGACTAACTATTAGCGACAAGACCTCCAAACAGGTCTTTTTATTTACCTTTTTACTTAGAAGAAATATAATTTCTTTATGGATAATAAAATATTTATATATCAATCTTTAGCAGATACATTCCATGACCATGGCTTTATTTTATATATGGTTGGTGGAACAGTTAGGGATTATCTCCTTGGTCTACCATTAACTGATATGGACTTAGTAACTGATGCGACACCAAGTGAAATGAAGGTCTTTTTAGAATCCGCTGATTACACTTTTGAAAAGTATGGAAGTGTGAAAGTAAAAATTGATGACGCTAAGTTTGATATTACAACCCTAAGAAAAGAAGAAGGATATAGTGATTATCGTCATCCAAATAAAATTTGCTTTACTAAATCGATTAAAGAAGATGTCTTTAGAAGAGATATCACGATTAATGCTTTATATATGGATAAAGACTTAAATCTTATTGATTTAGTGGGTGGCAAGAAAGATATTAAAAAGCACATTATTAGAATGATAGGTAATCCACTAACTAGAATTAAGGAAGATCCGTTAAGAATATTAAGAATCTATAGATTCCAACTTGAGATTGGATTTGACATAGATCAAGAACTAGAAAAAACACTGAAAGAAAACGTTTCTTTATTGAATTTGTTAAACAAAGACAAGATAATTTCTGAGATTAAAAAATCACATCATCAAGAAGAATTAATAGAAATATTAAAATCTCAAGGAATAATGATAGATTTAAAACACTAAAAAGTGATAAAGTAGATATACATGATTACCGAAGCGATTGATTTTAGATTTTTGTTAATTGAAAATTACAAGAGACTCAAAATTAATGAGAACGAACTTGCAACTATTTTTGTTATTGATCATTTGATTTCTCAAGGCAATCCATTTGTTACCGCGGACTTATTATCATTAAAAATGTCTTTAGACATTAGAGAGATTGACTCCATCTTAGCCAAATTAATCACTAAAGGATTATTCGAATATAAGACAGTTGGAAAACAAACAGTCGCATCTTTAGAACCATTAAAACAAAAACTCTACCGCGAATTCCAAATCAACTTATCAAAGGAAGAAGAGGAAAAGACAAGCAAGAGAATTACTGAAGAATTAGATAATATTTATCTAACTTATGAAAAACTTCTTAATAGACCACTTAGTCCGGTTGAAGTTAGCAAAATCCATGAATGGGTCAGTTATGGCTATAGCGACAAAATCATTATTGATGCATTAAAAGAGGCTCTTTCTAGAGGCAAGAAATCTCTAAGAAGCGTTGATAAGATTCTTTTGAGTTGGTCTCAAAGAGAAGACTTAGAAACTGAAGGACACACTCCTCTCAGTAGTGAATGGGATAAGAATTTAGAAGAAACAATTAGGATTGCAAAAATACCCTGGGTGAAAAAAGGCGACGATGATAACTAAAGAGAAAATGCAATTTATCTCTAATTACGTAGACTCACTTTTTCCTGATGCAAAATGTGAGCTTTTTTATAATAAAGATTACGAATTAGCCATCGCTGTTATGCTTAGCGCACAAACAACTGATAAAGCAGTTAACGCGACTACCTACAAGTTATTTGCTGATTTTGATTCTTTAGACAAACTCGAAAACGCGAGTGTTGAAGAGATTGAAGAAAGAATCAAATCACTCGGTTTATATAAAAACAAAGCTAAGAATATTAAAGGAATAGTTCATAAGATTATTACTGATTTCAATCGTGAACTTCCAAGCGATAAGGATTTGTTGCAAACACTACCTGGAATTGGCAATAAGTCAGCAGGTGTTATTAGAATTGAAATCTTTAAAATCCCTGATTTGCCAGTCGACACTCACATTATAAGAATCACAAATAGATTAGGCATTGCTAACAAAAACGACGAGCCCATTGATATTGAAAGAAAATTAAAAAAACTGATTCCTGAATCTAATTGGATTAAGACTCATCATCAGCTAATTCATTTTGGTAGATATTTTTGTACAGCGCATTCACCAAAATGTAGTGAATGTAAACTTAGAGATATTTGTAAATACTAAAAGTATTTCTTCTCAATAGCGTCAATATATTTAAGTCTAGGATTATATCCTTGTTCGATTTCTATTCCGTTTTCTTCAAAGCAACTAAATGGAATAGATTTTCTTTCTCCGTGCTCGTAAAACTCAATTACATAGCTCGCATCTAATAGGTACACTTTATTTAAACTTTCAAAGTTGATAATAAAGAAAGCAATTCCTCCGTGGAACAACACTCTTTTGAGATGCTCAATCTGGTGCTTAGTAATATTGTTTAATGGGAAAGAAGTCTTGTTCTTTGTATTTTTAGCCTCGAAATCAATATAGCGAGAACGATAAACTCCGTTATAGTCAGTGGTAGATTGTTCTTCAAAATATGCGTGTGTAATTTTAGCTCCTTTTGAGTAATCAACCTTCACAATATTGATAGGTGTCGGCCTCTTTGTGATTAAACAGATGTCATGATCACGATAATAATCATTAGAAAGATTAATCTCATTTTCGAGATTCATTCCTCTATTCGCACTGCTTAAAGATATCTCAGCAGAACTCTTATGAGATTTTCTTTCTTTTACCTTAGTTGATTTATATTCTTGTCCGTTAGGATATCTCATATTATTCGATGTACTCTTTAAGATATTCTTTAAATTCTTCTGATGTGACAGTTTCACCGTTTAACAATCTTCTAATTGTAGTGTCAACTGGGGTAAGATGGAATGTTGTTCTTTGTAAGTTCTTTTCAAACTCAGTTAAAACAACTTCGTTATTTTTCATAAATGCGTCATAAAGTCTTGCTAAGTTGACTGCGTCATATTCAGGGTCATGAGCCTGTCCATCAAATTCAAGGTTGAAGACTGTTAGATAGTTGGTGAGTGAATATGGATTACCATGGTCATCACGAATGAACTCAGCAATAATATTTTGTAAATCAACATAGTTGCTTCTAATAATATTGCAGATATCTTTTGGGGTATCGAGGTTATAGGACATTGATTGTCCAAGAATCTTTAAATCGTGGTTTCCAAACGTTAAAAATGTGCATCCTTTAAAGTGCATTCCACAATATTTTTTAAGGTCTTTCATTGCGGTAGAAAAAGTAACACCAAAACGATCTAAATCTAATCTTGTTATTCCTGTTAAATTTTCAACAAATTTACCGATTTGATTTTTGGCTTTAACTAATCTTTTGATTGGTTTCTTTTCTTTGACAATAAAACCATTCTTATCAATTGTTACAAATATTGCTCCATACGCGATCATTTCGTGGGAGAACTGTGTCCCTTCAAAATCTAGGAAGCATAAGTGACGATGGCCTTTAAAATTCTTTAATACTTTTTTCATTTCCTTATAAGTTTATAAGGCACTTTAATGCTTTTCAAGAAAATATAGTGATATATTCATAAATTTTTCATAGAAAAATAATTCGATATAAGAGATAATATAATAGATATGGATCAAAAGACGAATTTTACAAGCAAAGAACTTCTTGAAAAAAAGTTCTCTACCACAAATAGAGGGTACGACCCATACGAGGTTGATTCCTTCTTTGACAAGATAATTGAGGACTATGAAAAAATTGAAGCGATTGCAGCATTAAATGGCATTGATGTTGATAAAATTCTTAAAGAGTTAGATGAACTCAAAAAGGTCAATTCTCAATTAGAAGAAGAGCTTGAACAAGAAAAGAATAAATGGAAATACATCTCTAAAGACCACAAAGATATCCATATTGACAATTATGAATTGCTCCAACGTATCGGGAAGTTGGAAATGATTATATATGAGAAACTTCATATTAATCCCGATGAAATAAGATAAAACCTTCGATCTGGATGATTGCTGATTATTAGTTAATTAGAGGAAAGTCCATGCTCGCACAGTCTGTGATGACTGTAGTGATTACGCTAGCGGAAAAAATAACGCTAGGCATGTAGGAGTACATGACGGCGGAAAATGACCTAAAGGGCAACCCATGGTAGGATTCCTGAAAGTGCCATAGTGACGGAGCTTATTTGAAAGAATAAGGTGGAACGCGGTAAACCCCGTAAGTGAGAAACCCAAATTTGGTAGGGGAGACTTGATAGAGAACTGAATCGACTCAAGTAAGAGCATTCTTAGATAAATTATCATCCTAGACAAAACATGGCTTACAGGATCGAAGACTCACTAAATAGAAAAGAGGAATTATGAATCTTCCAACAAAAATCACATTCTCAAGAATTATTGCAACTGTTATTTTAATAATCACATTATTTGTTTTATCTGTGATTCCAAACATTTCAACTCCTGAATTAGGTAATTCAAGAATTAACCTAATATTCTTAGTTTTATTTGTGTTTTTTGTGATTGCAAGTTACACCGACCACCTAGATGGAAAACTCGCAAGAAAAAATAATCAAGTTACTGATTTAGGAAAATTCTTAGATCCGGTTGCTGACAAACTTTTGGTTAATTCAATGACCATTTTTCTTGTAGCTCCTCAACTATTTGCTCCTTATGCAGTCGAACAAGTTGTTATTTTCCCTGTTTGGTGTGTCATCATCATGGTAGCTAGAGACACAGTTGTTGATGCCTTAAGATTCATTGGTGCGCAAAAAGGAGTAGTTATTGCTGCGAACATTTTTGGAAAGTTAAAAACTGTCCTACAAATGGTTGCAATCTCTGCAGTTTTACTCAATGATTTCCCGTTCCATTACATGTATCCAGATTATGTTAATCCATACTTATCTGTTACCGCATGTTTGGTTTATTTAGCTACTTTAGTTTCTCTTATTAGTGGCATAATCTATGTCGTCCAAAATAAGAAAGTGTTTTTACCTGAAAAGCAATAATTATGACAAGTGGTGATATTAATCGTATTTTTAGAGAAAAAGGCAGAACATTAGGTTCTGTTGAATCTTTTACTGGTGGTGGATTTGCTAAAGACATTACATCAGTCAGTGGAGCATCTCATTTCTTTAAGGGTGCGCTTGTAACTTACGCGACCGAAGAAAAAGCGCGTATATTAGGTATTCCTTATTCTGATATTGATACTTATGGTGTTGTATCACAAGAAATCGCTGGACAGATGGCGAGTCATGGAAAGAGTTTGCTCAATGTTGATTACTGCGTTTCATTCACTGGAAATGCCGGACCAACAGCAATGGAAGGTAAAAAAGTTGGTGAAGTTTATATTGGTGTTGCTTTTTATGACAAAGTTCAAGTCTTTGGCTACCAACTTAGTGGAGATAGAGAAAATATTCAAAAAGAAGCAATTAAAATTGCTTATGATCTTTTAGAAAAAATAATTGAAAAAAATAATTAAAAAAAACGCAAAAAACGACTCTTAGTATAGTGAGGGCATATTTATGGAAAAGAAAGAAAATCTCAATGAAAAAGAACTCGACGAAGTTCTAAAACAAATCCAAAAAACATTTGGTAAAGGAGCCGTCATGAAACTCGGGGAAAGGCCCGCAGTTGATGTTGACGTTATTCCTTCTGGCTCATTACTTTTAGATGAAGCTTTAGGTATTGGTGGCTATCCAAAGGGAAGAATTATTGAAATCTTTGGACCAGAAAGTAGTGGTAAAACCACATTAGCATTACACGCGATTGCTGAATGCCAAAAGAAAGGTGGGCGCGCTGCATTTATTGATGCTGAACATGCGATTGATCCTACCTATGCAAAAAACTTAGGTGTCGATATCGACGAACTTATCCTCTCACAACCAGATAGTGGCGAACAGGCTTTAGAAATCGCTGAAATGTTAGCCGATAGTGGTGCGATTGATTTATTAATTGTCGATAGCGTTGCAGCCTTAGTCCCACAAGCAGAACTTGATGGTGAAATGGGCGACAACTCAGTTGGTATGCAAGCAAGACTTATGTCTAAAGCAATGCGTAAACTTGCAGGCATTCTTAACAAAAAAGAATGTGCGATTATCTTTATTAACCAACTAAGAGAAAAAGTTGGTGTGATGTATGGAAATCCAGAAACAACTTCTGGCGGAAGAGCGTTAAAATTCTATGCTTCAATTAGACTTGATATTCGTAGAACTGAAGCTCTTAAAACAGGCAGTGAAGTAACTGGCAACACTTGTCGCATTAAAGTTGTTAAAAACAAGGTTAGTCCACCATTCAAACAATGTGAAATTGATATCATTTATGGAGAAGGAATTTCTAAAGAAAGCGAAATCCTTGACCGCGCTGTTGAACTTGGGATCATCAAAAAGACAGGTGCGTGGTATGAATATGATGGCAGTAAAATTGCTCAAGGTCGTGATGCCGCAAAAGAATACATCAAATCTAACGAAGATGTAAAAAACAAATTATTAGAGCAAATCAAAGCTGATAAAGAAAGTAAATAGTCAAAGAGGCGAGATTCATTAGTTTCTCGCTTTTTTCTTGATTCCGCTAGCAAAAATTAATTCATAAAAGTTTTATCTTTTATAAAAGAGAAATATTCTCTATAATACAAGTGTATCTTCCGAAGAGATACTTACCTATAGATTCTCAATAGAGAAATTGGTTTATCAGGCCTAGCCTGTTATATATAGAAGTCATACTTAATAATGTTTTTAGGATGATTTTAGGTAAATAGTCTTTTGACTATATATTTTAGAAAGGACATATTATATGCCAGTAGTATTAACCGCTTTTACAGAAGTTGGTTTACCAATCATTTTAGCGTTCGTTGGATTATTATTGGGTGCTGCCATTGTTTTCTTTGTTCCTTTTTTCAAAAAACAAAGAGACCAAAACAAAGCAAACAAAATTGTTAGAGAAGCTGAAATTAAAGCTGAACATATTATCAAGAATGCTCAACTCGATGGTAAACAAACAGTTAACGAAATGAAAAACCAAGCAGACAAAGAAATCAAGGAGAAGAAGCTTGAATTGGCTGCACAAGAAAACAAACTTCTTCAAAGAGAGCAAAGCATTGATCGTAGAGACACTGCTCTTATTCAAAAAGAAGATACCTTAGATGAAAAGAATGAAACTCTTAACAAACGTCTTAAGGAAGTCGACAAGAAAGAACAAGTCTTACAACAAAAGATTGATTCTATTATTGGTGAATTAGAGAAAGTTGCTCAAATGTCAACTCAAGAAGCAAGAGATGAACTCTTCCAAAGAGTGGAATCAAAAGTTTCTAGAGAAATTGCTCAATACATCAAAAACAAAGAAGATGAAGCAAAAGAACAAGTTGCTGAAAAGTCTCAAGAATTATTAGCGTTAGCGATGAGCAAATACGCTCAAGAAACAACAATCGAAAAGACTGTTGCGGTTGTTGCTCTTCCTAACGATGAAATGAAAGGAAGAATTATTGGCCGTGAAGGTCGTAATATTCGTACCTTAGAAACGCTTTTAGGTGTTGATTTAATTATTGATGACACACCAGAAGTTATCACTGTTAGTTGCTTCAATCCAATTAGAAGAGAAATTGCTCGTATGTCTCTTGAAGCGTTAATCAAAGATGGAAGAATTCAACCAGGAAGAATTGAAGAAATCGTTGAGAAATGCAAACAAGAAGTTGATGAGACAATTCATAAGACTGGTCAAGATGTCGCCTTTAAACTTGGCTTGCCAAGAATTAATCGTGAACTCTTAGACTATGTTGGTAGACTCAAATACCGTACCTCTTATGGACAAAATGCATTAGAACATTCTATCGAAGTTGCTTATCTTGCTGGAACCATGGCTGCTGAACTTGGCTTAGACCAAAATATGGCAAAAAGAGCCGGACTCCTACACGATATTGGTAAAGCCTGTGACTTTGAAATGGATGGAAGCCACGTCGAAATTGGCGCGCGTTTAGCAAAGAAATATGGCGAAAACGATATCGTTATTAATGCGATTGAATCTCACCACGGAGACGTTCCTGCTAAATACATCATTTCTCACCTCGTTCAAGCTGCTGACACATTAAGTGCTGCTAGACCAGGGGCAAGAAGTGAAATGCTTGAGAACTACATTCAAAGAATTGAAAAACTCGAAGAGATTTGTAAATCTTATGATGGTGTTTCTCAAAGCTACGCTATGCAATCAGGTAGAGAATTACGCGTTATGGTAATTCCTGAAAAGATTGATGATATTGGTGCGTTCAAACTCGCAAGAGAAATTAGAGAACGTATCGAAAACGAAATGACCTATCCAGGTCAAATCAAAGTCTCTGTTATTAGAGAATACCGCGCTGTAGAAACAGCGAAGTAATTATTACTTCTAGAAAGAGTTGTTTTGAGAATATTATTTATCGGAGATATCGTTGGCCGTGTTGGTCGAAGAATGATAAAGGACTATTTATCGACTTATGTCGAAAAATACAATATTGATTTTGTTATCGCTAATGGCGAAAACGCAAGTCATGGTAAAGGTCTATTACGTCATCACTATTTAGAATTAATCAATAGTGGGATTGATTGCATTACTTTAGGCAATCATTATGATAGTAAAAAAGATGTAAGAGGATACGCTGACCGAGTTGATCGCTTGGTCCGCCCTCTTAATCTTATTTCTGAATATCCAGGAGAAGGCTCAGTTGTCTTTGATGTAAATGGAGTGTCTATTAGAATTACTAATCTATTAGGTTCTGCATTTATGAAAGAAGCTGTCAATAATCCTTATTATTCATTGTTAGAATGTTTGGGTGAATCAGAAGATCCAGCGACAATACATATTGTTGATTTCCACGCTGAAGCGACTGGAGAAAAGATATGTTTTGCATATGCGTTTGACGGAAAAGTCAGCGCGGTCTTAGGAACTCACACTCATGTTCAAACAAGAGACTACCGCATCCTAGATGGTGGAACAGCCTTTATATCAGATGTTGGAATGACCGGATATTATGATGGAGCGTTAGGATTTGACAAAGACACAGTCGTTAGCAAATTGATGTATGGAAACAATGTCAGATTTGATATTCCAAATGAAGGAAGAGGCGTGTTTTCTGCAGTTGTCCTTGATGTTGATGAATTAACAGGAAAATGTGTAGAGATATTCCCTATTTATCAAATTGAAAAATAATTATGAAAACAAAGATTGTTAATTATCCAGATTTAGTAGCAGCACGTAATCGCGAAAAAAGTGAGACGGTATTTTTTGATGCATCGACTTTACATCTAGATGAGATGAAAAAGATTGCTAGTGGCAAGAAATACTATATTCACACTTATGGCTGCCAGGCTAATGTTAGAGATGAAGAGACAATGCGTGGAATGCTTGAAAGCGTTGGATATAAAAAGACTGAAAAGCCTGGAGAAGCTGATGTTATTATCATTAATACATGCGCTGTTAGAGAAAACGCTGAAGACAAAGTTTATGGTGAAATTGGCAATTTAAAGAAATATCGTAGAGCTAATAAAAAACTTGTTTTGGGTATTTGTGGATGTATGGTTGAACAACCAGAAATTCTTCAAATTCTTCAAGACAAATTCCCTGAAGTTAATCTATATTTTGGAACACATGAAATTGATCAATTATTAGACTTAGTGTATGAAGTTTATTCATCAGATATTAGGTTAATTTCAATCAAATCAAAACAAGGTGAAGTTATTGAAAACAAAAACGTTGTTAGAAATAACGAATATAAGGCTTATGTGAACATCATTTATGGATGTAACAAGTTCTGTACTTACTGTATTGTTCCTTACACAAGAGGCAAAGAAAGATCTCGTAAATTTTCGGACATTATGGATGAAGTTAGAGAACTCAAAAAAGCGAACTATCAAGAGATTACTTTCCTCGGACAAAATGTCAATGCATATGGTAAGGATTTAGATGAGGGTCATGACTTCGCTGATGTCCTTGAAGAAGCCGCTAAAATGGGTATCCCAAGAATTAGATTTACAACATCGCATCCGTGGGATTTCTCCAGCAAAATGATAGAAATTATTGCGAAATATGAAAATATCATGAAGTGTATCCACCTCCCAGTTCAATCAGGAAATGATGAAGTTTTAAGGCTCATGGGAAGGCGTTATGATCGCGAGCATTATCTTAATTTAGTTAAGGAAATGAGAGAGAAGATTCCAGGCCTATCTTTATCCACTGATATCATAGTTGGATTCCCTAACGAAACAGAGGAACAATTCCAAGATACACTGTCACTAGTTGATATCGTTAAATATGAGAGTGCATTCACCTTCATCTACTCTCCTAGAAGAGGCACACCTGCCGCTAAGATGGTGGACAATGTTACCTATAAAGAGAAGAGTAGAAGATTCCAAGAATTAGTGAAGCATTTGGAGGTTAACATTGAAAAGGACGCTTTGAGTTATGTTGGTCATATATATAAGGTCCTTGTTGATGGTGTTAGTAAGACTGATGAGAACATGTTATCTGGATATACAGAGAGCAATAAATTAGTTCACTTCAAGGGTGATAAAAATCTTGTTGGTAAAATAGTGGATGTTAAGATTCTTGAGTCTCATACATATTCATTAATTGGAGAATTAGTGAATGGATAAAGTTATTGAACTAACTTATGAATTAAAAAAGGAACTTGATTCTCTTCCCTTGTTTCAAGAATATAAAAGAGTCAAGACCTTAGTGGATTCATCAATCGACTTAAAAGAACTTAAGGCCAAAATAGTAAAAGCTGATTCGAAAAGCAAAAAACAATTACTTGATGAATATAATTCCCATCCACTTGTGGTTAATTACAAACAACTGGAAGAAGAAGTAAGAGTTTATTTACAAGAAATCTGTGAAATTATTAATAAGAAGTGATGACATTCACTTCTTTTTGTTATATGCTTTATCTCATGATTTATGTAGTTATGGGACCAACTTGTAGTGGCAAGACTAGCGCCGCTAATGAATTGATTGACATCTTAAATTGCGATGCAATCAATTTTGATGCTTTCCAAATCTATAAGGATATGGATATCGGGACTAGCAAGCTAGAAAAGAATGATCCTCATTACAAAAATTATCATCTTCTTGATATTGTCTCTCCTGATAAGACATTCTCTGTTATGGAATTTCAAAAGATGTGTAGAGAACAAATAGATGAATGCCTATCAAAAAACAAAAATGTAGTTCTTGTTGGAGGAACAGGATTATATCTTCGAGCGGTTCTCTATGATTATGAATTCCCAGTCGAAGAAGAAAAAGATGATTCAGATTTAGAATCTTTAGATAATCATACTTTGTATGAAACGCTTCAAAAGTTAGACTATGAGGCTAGTCTTAAGATTCATGAGAATAATCGCAAAAGAGTTATTAGAGCCATCTCAATGATTAGAAGCGGCGATCAAACAAAAAGTGAGAGAATCAATTCTCAAAAACACGAAATGATTTATAAAGATGTTAAAATATTGTTTATCTCACCAAATCGCGATACATTATATGAAAACATAAATCAAAGAGTTCTCGAAATGGTGGACGCTGGTCTAGTAGAAGAAGTTAGAGGATTAATGAAGAAATACGACTTATCTCTAACCGCTAGACAAGGGATTGGATATAAGGAAATAATGGACTTCTTATGTGGTAATTGCTCTTTAGAAGATGCGATTGCCTTAATTCAAAAGAGAACTAGAAACTACGCGAAACGACAAGTTACATTCTTCAAAAATCAGTTTGAGTATGAACTATTTGAATCGAAGGATGAATTAATAAACTCTATTAGGGGGAAATAGAAATGTTAAACATTTATGATGTTGCTGCAAAAGCAGGAATCAAAAAAGATTACGTCATTCCATACGGCTTAGATAAAGCCAAAATTGATTTAAGAATTAATGAAGAACTAAAAGACAAGCCAAATGGCAAGTTAGTTCTTGTTACAGCGATTACTCCTACTAAAGCTGGAGAAGGTAAAACAACTACCTCAATCGCTCTTCATGATGGACTCCATTACATCGGTGTTAATTCAATGCTTTGTTTAAGAGAACCATCGCTAGGACCTGTTTTTGGACTTAAAGGTGGTGCGACTGGTGGAGGAAAAGCTAGTGTTATCCCAAGCGAAGATATCAATTTACATTTCACAGGTGATATGCACGCGCTTACAAGCTCAATTAACTTGATTTCCGCTGTCATAGACAATCATATTTTCCAAGGCAATGAATTAGGTATTAATCCAGAAAAAATCATCTGGAAGCGTGCTTTAGATATGAATGATCGTGCTTTAAGAAGTGTGACCGTTAACCAAAAAGAGAAAAAGAGCGCTCCAAGACAAGATGAATTCGTCATTACAGTTGCTTCTGAAATGATGGCGGTTCTTTGCTTAGCAAATGATCCAGAAGATTTTGTTAGAAGAATTAAGAAGATTGTCGTTGCATATAACTTCAACGATGAGCCTGTATATTTAGAACAATTAAGAATTTCAAATGCGATTTTAAAACTAATGAAAGCTGCATTTAATCCAAACCTTGTTCAAACATTAGAAGGCAACCCATGCTTGATTCATGGTGGACCATTTGCGAATATCGCTCACGGATGTAACTCTATCATTGCTACAAAGTTAGGATTAAAACTTGCTCCAATTGTGGTTACTGAAGCAGGCTTCGGCGCTGACCTTGGTGCCGAAAAATTCTTAGACATCAAATGTCGTGTTGGTGGATTAAAACCAGACGCCGTTGTTATGGTTGCTACAGTTAGAGCGTTAAAACTCCATGGTGGAGTAGCTTTTGAAGAACTTGAACAAGAAAATGTTGAGGCTCTTAAAGCTGGTACCGCCAATTTAAAGAGACATATGGAGAATATTGCGAAATATGGTCTCCCTGCTGTTATTTGTATCAACCACTTCAATAGTGACACCGAAGCAGAAACAAACGCATTAAAAGAATTCTGTGAATCTAATGGATATGAATATGCATTCTGTAATTCATTCACTATCGGTGCTGCTGGTGGTGAAGAACTTGCAAGAAAAGTCCTCAATATGTTAGAAACTAAAGAAAGCAACTATCACACACTTTATGAAGTAAACGAACCAATCAAAGCTAAAATTGAAAAGGTTTGTAAAGAAATCTACCGCGCTAAAGAAGTTGTCTATACCGAAGAAGCAGAAGAGCAAATTGAAAAATATAATAAATTAGGATATGACAAGATTCCTGTTTGTATCGCTAAGACACCATTATCTTTCACGGACAATCCTAAAATTCAAGGTGCACCAGATGACTTCGTTGTAACTATTAGAGAAATTAGACTTTCGGCTGGTGCAGGATTCGTTGTTGCTTTGACCGGATCCATTATGACAATGCCTGGATTGCCAAAGGTTCCTGCTGCTGTCAAAATGGAAGATGAATGATAAAAAAGTTATTAACCTAAGTTAATAATAATAAAAAATTCAAAAAAAAATACAAAAAAAACGAAAAAATCTCCTCTTAGTAATATGAGGGGACTTTTTTATGAAAACTTTATTAATAAAAAACTTAACTAAGAGATATCAGATTGGAAAAGATAAAGTCTTTGTGGCATTAAAACCAACAAATTTGTCTTTCGACTCAACTGGATTGGTATCAATTGTTGGAAAATCTGGTAGTGGAAAATCAACGCTTATAAATTTATTAGCTAAAATTGATACACCAAGCGAAGGAGAAATCCTTTATTATGGAAAACCATATTCATCATTTAAAAAGAGTGACAATCCACATTTTTTCAATAAGGAAATTGGAATAGTGTTTCAAAGTTACAATCTCTTAGACGATGAGACTGTATTACTAAATGTAATGCTACCTGCTCTAATTGGAGGAACGAAAAAGGTTATAGCAAAAGAACAGGCGCTTGATGTACTTGAGAAAGTTAGCATCCCAAGAGAACTATTTGACACAAAAGCAAGCAAGCTGTCAGGCGGAGAACGACAAAGAGTTGCAATTGCTAGAGCAATAGTCAACGAACCTAAAATAGTCTTTTGTGACGAACCAACCGGTGCACTAGATTCCACTAATAGCGAGAAGGTTATGGATATCCTAAAAGAAATAAGTAAAACGTCACTTGTTATTTTAGTATCTCACAACCTACAAATAGTTAAAAAATATTCAGATAGAATAATTGAATTAGAAGACGGACTTATCATTCAGGATCAGAAAATAAATAGCCTGGTTGATAATATTAGACCAACAATAAACAAGAGGAAAAGCGGTGGGTCTTGGATCGATAAATTGGCATCGAACAATTATAAAAAAAGATTCAAGCGTAATATGTTTTCGACCTTGGCGTTAACAATTACTTTAACTATGTTTAATCTCGTATGTGGATTCTTAAATAATAAGGATAACGCGATTATGAATGCTTGCTATAAACAGCTTGATTTTGGATCTGGCACCATATCTGAAGAGATGACAATTGGAGGCAACGGATTACTATCGCTTACGAAGTCTACTAGACCAAATTTGGATGACCTGTTAAATAAAACGGAAATTTCAAAAAAATATAATATTTGTGTAAATTTTTCCTCAATTCTCACGCAAAATATTCGAATTTTATATGATGAGCAAGAGATTGGTGATTTGATTTTTACTCCAGTCTACTCTTTTAATCGACAGTATATAGACTCGTCTTTGCTAGTCGATGGATACTTTCCGTATGAGGACAAATTAGACTATGTTGTAGTAAACACAACAGCGTTCAATTTAATGAAATCCGCTATCGGGAAGAATCCTTTGAATGAGTTACTATTCATTGACCATAGTAGTGAGACAATTTATGTCACTGAAGACGAAGAATATGTTAGTGATACTTTCTACCTAAACACTTATATAAAGATTGTTGGAGTGGTAAAAGAGATTAATTATTTGCCATCCCCCAAAATCTATTATTGCCATTCAGCTTTAGAGGAATACACTAAAGAAGTTATAGTCACTAACCTATCAACCTACTATAACAAAGATATCACTTGGTATGATAGAGTTTTAAATGCTGAAAATCACTCCTATATTTCTAGTTATTCATATCTCCTTTTTCTTAAAAATATCGATGACAAAACATCTGCTTTTGATAAATCTGTATTTCCTAGTAATTATTCGTTTACTAGTCAGTCTTTAATCTTGACTGATTCGTTATTTAATTTTCTTGAAGTTGCAGAATATGGCGTCATTTTGTTTTTGACTATCACCATTATTGGCGCTGTTTTGATTTTAAGCATTATGTCTTTTGCTAACTTTTCTGATGACCATAAAGAAAGCGCAATTTTAACTTCTATCGGCGCTAGGGAAGAAGAGATTCAGGAAATCTATCTTCAAGAATCAATGGCAAATGGAATAATCGCGTTGGTTCTATCAACATCTTTGTCTTTGCTTCTTTCTCTTCTAATCAATTGGGCTATATCTAGATTCATTGATTTACACAACTTAATCAAATTGCCATTCGTGATCTTTTTGGGACACAAGTTCCTTTTTCCATTAATTATTATTTTATTTGTTATTCTAATTACCTCTTTATCAACAATTATTCCTATTGTTTTTTCAAAGAAAAAATCAGTGAAAGGAGAACTTCAAAGTTTATGATTGATTTAATTAACGTAAACAAACAATATAACGGACGCCTAGTCCTTAAAAAAATTAATTTATCACTCCCTAGGTTTGGATTAGTCATTATTAACGGTCCTTCTGGGTGTGGCAAATCAACACTTTTAAATATTCTTTCTTCTTTGATAGATTTTGATGGAGATATTTCTTTTGATGGAAAGAGATACAAATCGATGAGCGGCAGTGAAAAAGATTCTCTAAGAAACAAGAAAATCGGTTTCATTTTTCAGGACTATAAACTTTTCGAATATGAAACGGTGAGATCTAATATCTTGCTTTCCATCGATTTAAGTAGTCATGATAAGGAATCCAAAAAAGAAAAAAGAGTTGAGGACCTACTTAAATTAGTGGATTTATATCATAAAGAAAACAAATTGGTTTCAAATCTAAGTGGAGGAGAAAAACAAAGAGTTGCTATTGCACGAGCAATCGCTAATTCCCCATCATTACTTCTTGCTGATGAACCAACAGGTAATCTTGATAAACGTAATAGTGAGATTATTATGGAATTGATAAAAAAGATAAGTGCATCGTCACTAGTTATTCTTGTTAGTCATGATGAAGAACTCACAAATAGATACGCTGATCGAATCATTAAAATGAAAGATGGGATGATTATCTTTGATATATATCAGAGCAAAAGTAAACATAGTGACTATCTCCCTATATTGGAACTTAAATATGACAACAAAAGAAGATCACTTCCTTTTAACTTCCTTTTCTCTCATACAACCAATTCAATTAAAAGAAGGAAATGGAGAACTTTGTTTATTTCAGCATCAACTTCTTTTGGACTATTAGGAATGGGATTAGCTAGCACACTTAGCGAAATTGTCTCAACAAATCTATATCGTAGTTACTCTTCTATTATTGATAGTGACAAGATAATTGTTTCTCCAAAAAGTAGTTCTTCAACCAAAGACATTATTACTTCTACATCTTATGAAGAAGCGAAAGAAACCGCCTCTTTTGCTCCTGGAGTCAAGAATATTGGCGTTTATTATTGGAACACGAATTACTTATTTGCTAGTGAAGACTACTTATCGTTAGATACAGAAATTACTAGACCAATTGGTTCATTTTCATCTGACCATATTAATCAATTTGATGCTTTAGAAAATAATAGAAACACTATATATCCAAAGAATATTTCAAAGCTTAATGACAACGAGATTGTATTATCAATGCCGTTACTAGTTATTAGTGAGATTTGCTATCAACTTAATATTTCAAAGTCTGTTAACTCTTTATCAAATTATTTAGAACATCATGAACTCAAAATGAAGTTTGTGTTCACTAATGATAACTGGGGTTATTTAAACGAAGTTCCTTTAGTGCTAAAAGGATTTACTCTTTCAAATAAATCTTTGATTTATCACTCTAATCCAATGTGGAATCAGTTTATCTTTGAGGATATGTGTAAACTTCCAAGCACTAGTTACATAAATGTTAATAGTGATAAGCCATGGAATTTAATTAAGTCTTATTATTTAAATTTTTCATACGGAAGAGATGAATTCTTAAAAGAACATCGCTTTTCAATTAATAGCAGCGATCTTGATTTTGAATTATTAGATAAAAAGTATCTTCCTAAGCTATATGAAAACACTCCAACATTTGAATGCAACAGAGTATTAATGGTTCATCGATCTAACAAAGATGATATTCCTTCCTTTGTTGGAGATTACTGTAAAAAGACATCAAAAGGGATATTTGAAGTAACCTATGGTTCCAATAATGGATACTCAATATATGAACAAAGTCTTATGATGGGTTTTTCAAAAAACACATACATATCAAGTCGAGAAGATTATATTACTGATATTACTGATAATATGTCCTATATCAAATATGTGGATTCTTTAAATGTAAAATTACCAGACGAAATAGTGGAAGGACACTTCTCAAAAAGTAACCTCAATGGGTTTGTGTTTGAACCACATTATCAGCTAATAACAGGTAGGGAGCCCGCTAGTTATCAAGAAATTCTTATCAGTGAGAGTCTCTCAATAAAGCTTGGATACACTAACCCAATTAATAAAACTTTGTATCTGTCTTTCCCACTCAAAGAAGATGTTTTGGCTAATGGATTTATTTCACGAGAATATAAAACTGTTGAATTAAAAATAACTGGTATCACTGATAGCGGTAAACTCGCGATTTCTCATGATGAAGAATGGTCTATATTGTTCTTTCAAATAATGCTAGGAGTTTCAACTTTTGAATTAAGAATCAATAATCTAGCAATCAGGATTAATGAAGACATAGAGAGTCAACTGATTGTTAAACTAAATCGTGCTTTTCCATCGCTATCGATTACGTCACCTTTGAAAGATGTCAAAAACAGTATTGAAAAGATATGCAACTATATCGAACTTATTATGCTAGTAGCATCAATCACCAGTATCGTAATCGCAGGGTTGATTCTATTTATATGCAACTATCTCCACTATGTGGAAGTTAAAAAAGATATCGGTCTAGTTAGATGCTTAGGAGTTAACGAAAAGGAAAGTAGAAAATTTGTGTATTGTCACTCATTTATTATGTCAGGTTTATCTCTTTTATTTGCTTCAATTGAACTCGTTGTCATATCTTTTGTACTCTCAAAAGCGCTTTCTGGGACTCTAATGATTGAATCAGTGTTTGTCTTTAATCCTATCTCACTTTTATATATGTTCCTACTCGCTATATTTATCTCTTTAATTACTTCAATATTCATTTCAATGAAGACAAAAAAGTTAAATGCTTTGGAGTGTTTGCAATAATTTCATATTTTCTCTTTGTAAAAGAGTTAGAGTTGATTATAATATTCTTTGATTTAAATCAAAAAGGAAAATATTAAGATGGGTTTAAAAGCAGGAATAGTCGGATTACCAAACGTTGGAAAATCTACACTTTTTAATGCGATTACAAATTCGCATGTTGAAGCTGCTAACTATCCATTTGCGACTATCAATCCAAACACTAGAATTGTTGCGGTTCCTGATGAAAGACTAGACTTCTTGGTTAATGTCTTCAAACCAGAAAGAACAATTCCAGCAACGATAGAGTTTTACGACATTGCAGGTTTAGTTAGAGGAGCGTCAAAAGGAGAAGGTTTAGGCAACCAATTCTTATCGCATATTCGTGAATGTGACGCGATTGTTGAAGTAGTTAGATGTTTTGGCAATTCAGACATTATACATGTAGAAGGTAGCGTGGATCCGATTAGAGATATCGAAGTTATAAACCTCGAACTCGTTATGGCGGACCTTGATACAGTTACAAAAAGAATTGAGAAAATTGAGAACAAAGCTCGTATCTTAAAAGACAAAGAATCAGTCTTAGAAATGAGTGCGTTATCTCCTCTTAAAGAAGCGTTAGAACAAGGATTTGCTGCTCGTACAGTTAAACTAACCGAAGAGCAAGAAGAGGTTTGTAAGAACTATCATTTGTTAACCAAAAAATCTATCATCTATGTCGCTAACGTTGGTGAAGAAGATTTGATGGATATTGATAACTGCGAGTTCTATAAACAAGTTAAAGACTATGCTTCTAAAGAAGGAAACGAAGTTATTCCTATTAGTTGTGAGATTGAATCTCAACTCTCAGAATTATCTAAAGAAGATAAAGCTGAATTCTTAAAAGATTTAGGATTATCCGCAAGTGGATTAGCTAGATTAATTCAAGCAACTTACAAATTATTAAATTTGTCTACATTCTTTACAGTCGGTGCTGATGAATGTCGTGCATGGACATTTAAAAATGGAATGAGCGCTCCAAACTGTGCTGGAGTGATTCACACTGATTTTGAAAGAGGATTCATCTGCGCTGAAGTATATACTTATGAAGCAATTCATGAATTAGGTTCTGAAGCCGCAGTTAAAGAAGCAGGCAAATTACGTACAGAAGGAAGAGGATATTTCCCAAAAGATGGAGATATCATGTTCTTCAAATTTAATGTTTCAGGTAAAAAATAATGGATTACCGTATTGGTTTTAGCAAAGATATTCACCGTTTAGTGGAGAATAGAAAATTAATCATCGGTGGTGTGGTGATTCCTTTTGAAAAAGGAGAACTTGCTCATAGTGATGGCGATGTTTTATATCACGCTCTAGCGGAATCAATATTAGGTGCATTAGCGTTAGGAGATTTAGGAAAGCATTTCCCAGATACTTCTGATGAGACGCTTAATATGGATAGTAGTCTTATCGTTTCTAAAGTCGTTACGATGATGGAAGAAAAAGGATACAAAGTAAATAACACTGATATTTTTGTTTCATTAGAAAAGCCAAAACTCAAAGATTATATTGAGACAATTAGACACAATGTTGCAACTTTATTAAAAGTTGATATCGAAAGAGTGTCTGTCAAAGCTGGAACAAACGAAAAAATGGGTCCAGTTGGAGAAGGCCTTGCAATCGAGGCAAGCGCCATCACATTATTAGTAAAAAATAAATAATTATTGCTAATTAATTAGTAATAAGTATAATGAAATGTTCAAAAATGGAAATTAGAGATTTATTAAAACAAAATATTCAAACCGCTCTTAAGGAATTAGGAGTTGATTTATCTTTGGATGATATCGTTGTTGAAAATTCCAAAGATCCTACTCATGGAGACTACGCTTCTAACGTTGCTCTTAAATATAGTAGAAACTTCCAAAAGCCTCCTCGCGATGTTGCAAACTTAATCGTTTCTAAACTTGATATGTCATCTATCGACAAAGTCGAAATCGCAGGACCTGGATTTATTAACTTCTATATGAAGAGTGATTCTCTTACCAATATCATTTCTAGAATCATCAAAGATGGAGATGACTTTGGTAGAAGTCCAAAAAAAGGAATCAAGGTTAACGTTGAATTCGTATCCGCTAACCCAACAGGTGATCTACATGTCGGCCACGCTAGAGGAGCGGCAATTGGAGATGCGATTAGTAGAATTCTCTCCTTTGATGGATATGATGTCACTCGTGAATACTATATTAACGATGCCGGAAATCAAATTGACCATTTAGGGGAATCGCTAATTGAAAGATATAAAGAATGTTTAGGTTTACCATTTGAATTACCAGAAGATGGATACCATGGAGTAGATGTCAAAATTATTGCTCAAAAGATTAGAGAAAAATATGGTGATAATCTTCTTGAAAAAGACAATCCGCTTGAGTTCTTTAAGCTTATTGGACAAGAATTAGAACTTGAAAAGATTAGAGAAGACCTCAAAACATTCAACATCGTATTCGATGTATTTAGTAGCGAAAAAGCTATTAGGGCTAATGGCGCGATTGAAAAAGAAATCGAATTCTTAAAAGATCACATTTATGAAGATGGTGGTGCGAAAGTATTAAGAACCACCGACTTCTTAGATGATAAAGATAGAGTTATTGTTAAGAGCAATGGCGAATATACATACTTCATGCCTGACATTGTCTATCATGTTAACAAGTTATCAAGAGGTTTTGACCAATTGATTGATGTTCTTGGCGCTGATCATCATGGTTATATCAATCGTATGAAGAGTGCTCTTATGATGCATGGTTATAAGAGTGACGTCCTTGAAATCGAACTCATCCAAATGGTGAGAATGATGAAAGATGGAGAAGAATTCAAACTTTCAAAGAGAACTGGTAACGGATATACCTTACGTGAATTATGTGAAGACGCTGGGGTTGACGCTGCAAGATACTTCTTCGTTATGAGAGCGGCAAGTGGACATCTCGACTTTGACTTAGATCTCGCTGTTAAACAAAGTAGCGATAATCCTGTGTATTACGCTCAATATGCTCACGCAAGACTATGTTCAGTCTTAAAGACTGCAAGTGATATCAAGATTGATGAAAGTGGAAGTTTGTTAAAAGAACACGCTGAATTAGAGCTTGTTAAGAAACTTTCAACATTCGAAGATATCGTTAAGGTTGCTTCTAAAGAAAGAGCACCTTACAAAATTACTAACTACATTCACGAGTTAGCGGAAAAAGTTCATGCTTTCTACACTGAATGTCGAGTTATAGATAGAGATAACTTAGAAGTTACCTCTGCTAGATTAGGCTTATGTTTAGCTAGCAAAATTGTATTAAGAAATGCACTTTCTCTTGTCGGAGTGTCCGCACCTGAGAAGATGTAATGGAGGAAAAAGTGATGCCAAAATCATTAATTGAAATCGCCTACGAATTTGTCGCAGGTAATGAAGGTTCTGTCGGATTTAACAAAATCTGGGAACATGTCAAAAAAGAAGCAGGCTTAAGTGAAGAAGAAGCAAACGCCAAAGCGGGTATGTTCTTTACCAACTTAATGCTCGACGGACGTTTTGTCACCTTAGGTGAAAACATTTGGGACTTAAGAGAAAGACATACTTTTGATAAAGTTCACATCGATATGAGGAATGTCTATAGTGATGTTCAAACCAGCGATGATGACAAAGAAGAGGATGATGAAGAAGAATACAACAAAATCTTCGAAGAAGAAACTAAAGAAGACGATGAATCTTCTGATGAAGAAGGCGAAGATGGAGAAGATTCTTCTGATGAAGGAACCGACTTCTAATTAAAATGTTTGAAGAAATTATTAGCCTCATTAAGAAATATGATTCGATAGTCATTTTTGGTCATATCAATCCAGACGGGGATTGTTATGGTTCACAGATTGGATTAAGAGAAATCATCCACGCCTTATATCCAAACAAAAAAGTGTTCATTACCGGAACTGGCTGTCCACGTTTCTTTTCGTTCTTACCTCACATGGATGTTGTAAGTGACGAAGTAATTAAAGAATCACTAGCAATTTTAGTTGATGGAAATGATCTTCCAAGAATGGAAGATAAGCGAGTCTTTGACTGTGCAGCTTGGGCAAAGGTTGATCATCACATTGACACGAATACCTTTACTGAAGGTCCTCAAGTGGTGGACACAAACGCGAATTCTTGCTGTGATATCCTTACAGGTATGGCTCAAGAACTTGGAGTAGATATCTCTCCTATCGGCGCTACTGCGTTATTACTTGGAATCATTACAGATTCCGCTAGATTCCAATTCGTTACCGACTATAGTGTTTCTTTTGAAAGAGCAAAGTATCTAATTGATCATGGTGCAGATACCACGAACATCAATAGGGCTTTAGCGAAGACTGATGAAAGGTCATTAAAAGGTAGAGGTTATATCATTACTCATTATAAAAAGAGTAAAGGCGGAGTTATCTATATTGTCTATTCAAAAGAAAAACTCCATCGCTTGCAACTTTCTGCTAATGCAGCAAGCAACAATATTAATCTTCTTGGTAATATTGAAGGATATCCAATTTGGTGCTCTTTTGCTGAATATGATGATGGAAGAGTAAGAGTAGAAATTAGAAGTAATGGCCCTATTATTCAACCATGCGCTGCTCGTATTGGTGGAGGCGGACACGCTTACGCTAGTGGAGCAACTTTACCAAAATTAGATTATAGCGTCATTGATGATGTTATCGCAGACCTCGATAGAGTATTAGAGGAATGGAGAGAATAATTATGTGGGAAAAAGAACTACAAGAAGCCATTAACGCTGGTCTAAAAGCAAAAGAAAAAATCATGGAAATTTATCATCAACATTTTGATGTTGAAATCAAAGAAGATAATTCTCCAGTTACAATTGCTGATAAAACCGCTGATGAAATTATTCGTGATCACTTAAGCAAAGCATTTCCAACTCATGCTTTCTTAACAGAGGAAAGTACTGATAACAAAGACAGACTAAACAACGATTATGTTTGGATTGTCGATCCTGTTGATGGAACAAAAGATTTTGTTGCGAAAGATGGTGAATTCACCACCAATATTGCTCTTGCTTATAAACACAGATTAGTGGTTGGAGTAGTTATTGCTCCTGCTCTCGATATTATGTATTTTGCCAGTAAAGACAATGGTGCATATTATCAAAAGTTAGGCGAAAAACCTGTAAGAATCCACGTAAATGATAAAACAAGCGATCTTACAATGCTCATTTCTGTCTTCCACTTTAACGATGATGAAAAAGCATTCATTGATAGACACAGTGATGTCATTAAACACGTCGAAAGAAAAGGTAGCTCACTAAAACCATGTGCGATTGCTCAAGGCTTAGCCGAAATCACTTTGAGACGCTCACCAAATACAAAAGAGTGGGATACAGCGGCGTGCCAAATTGTTGTCACTGAAGCTGGTGGACTCTTTGTTGAGCCTAACGGAAAAGAAATCACTTATAACCGCGAAGATGTTTACAATCGTAATGGTTATATTGTGGTTAACAGAAAAGAAAATATACTTGAATAAATATTCTCATAATGAGAATATTTTTTTTAATTTAAAGGAGAAATACATCATGTTTGATATTATAAAAGATTATAGTGCACAACTAGTAACCATCGATCAAGTTCTAACTTCCTATGGCACTGAGTTCTACACAAAAATAAGTGTTGATGTTGAAGTAGTAAAAAATCAAAGAGACGATGACTTTAGACATTACATTTTTAACACAGTCAATGCGAAGATTAGAGGCTATTTAACAAACGCCACTTTATCTATTGATAAAAAGTATGAATCCGCCAATTTCATTATGATGTCAGCGATTCTTGAATTCTTCCATAATCCAGAGTTTGGTTTGGATGATGAAGATATATCTTTATTTTCTAACAATATCAATCTAGAAAATGCACACGAGACAGTTGGTGCTCATTTTAAAGATAAGTATGGCGAAGAAACTGTCGAAAAATATGTCAAACTCTTTGATGATTTTGTGTCTCCAATGAGCTTTGCTTTAAGTGTTCTTACAAACTATAAGTCCGCAAAAGGGAACGGCTTTATAACTCAACAACATCTTGATACCTTTAAGATGATTATGGGTAAGGAATTTATGGAGTCAGCATATGAAAAGAGCGAGGAACCTACAAGTTCTGAGCCAAAGCCAGCTAGTTCATCAACCAAGGCTGGATGCTATGTTGCAACATGTGTTTATCATTCATACGACTGTCCAGAAGTATGGTCGCTTAGAAGATATCGTGACTATTATTTAAAGGAACATTTGTTCGGCAGATTATTTATCAAAGTTTATTACGCAGTTAGTCCTACTATTGTTAGATGGTTTGGAAAAACAAAATGGTTCAATCATATCTTTAAAAACTATTTAGATAGAAAAGTCAAAAAGCTTATCGATAATGGTTATTCAACCGAAAAATATTACGATTAAAAAGAAAACGAGGTTCGAAAGAATCTCGTTATTTTTATAGTGGCTGGGGTACTTGGATTCGAACCAAGGAAGTGTCTGGTTCAGAGCCAGATGCCTTGCCGCTTGGCTATACCCCAATTAATCTATCGAATCGGCAAGGCGAACTTCAACGACACCAGGCACTTCCTCTTGGAGAATGACCTCCACTAAGTCTTTGATATCGTTATATGCATAAGAGCATCCTTGGCATGCGCCTTGCATTCTTACGTAGACAACTCCATCAACGAAGGAAACAAATTCGCAATCCCCTCCGTCTTTTCTTAAGAAATGTCTTACTTTATCTAAAGTTGTGATGATTAATCTAATTGTGTCATCTTCAACTTCTTTGTCTTTGACTTCTAAATGATAACCGTCATAAGCATCTTTTGCGTTTGTTAAGAAATGGTTAGCTACTTCTAAGAAACTGAATTGATGCTTTTCTCCTTCTCCACGATAGTGCTTTGTAATGGCGACGTTATACCATTGAAGGGAAACAAACATTCTCCATAAATAATATCGTTTGATTTGATCTTCACTTGGTTTGTTATCGAAATAGAAGTTTAACAAACTTCTTCCTTCTGAAACTGAACCATTTCCAAATGTTGCGATGTCATATATTTCATCGTTATTACCAACGAATTCAAAATCGATTAAATAGTAATTGCCATTCAAGTCTTTAACAATGTTACTTCTTTGAGCGTCGTTATGTGAAAGACATAATCTTTGCCTTTCTAAGTATTCTTGTTTTCCAAAGACAAAGTTCCTAAGTTCTTGATAAACAGGTGATGCTTCTTGGAAAGAAAGAGCCTCTTTTTCATAACTATCAAATCTTCCAAATGGGTTATAGTCTTCTCTAGAAAGCATGATGGAGTTATGAAGCTTTTTCATTAATTGCGCAATTTTGGCGTAATCAAAGTCTGCAATCTTATCAATTGAACTACCTTCGATGAAACGATTCATTTTGATTCCTGTTTCAGTATCAAAATAAATATTTTCACTTGTAATACCAAGTTCATAGGCGATTCTTTGATTCTCTTTTTCGAGTTTACGGTCGACCATTTCATTAGCTTGTTCTGTTGGAATATATAAAATATATTGTTTCTCGTCTTTATCTTTAACGAGATAAGAAATATTCATCATTCCACCTAAAACTTCGTGAACGATTTCAGCGCCTTCTCCGAGTATTTTATTTATTAAATTTTTAATTTCTTCGTTTGTCATAAAGATTATTATAGCACTTAGATATAATTTTCATATAAAATTATTTCTATCTATGAAAAAGAATATTGTCTTATTCTATATATTCTTGGTTTTATCATTTGCGATAAACATCTTTATTATTGTTGAAGGGGCAACAGCAGGAGATAGAAGTGCATCTCAAAGTTTCAGTTTCACTCAAATGTTTATAGATTTTGTTAAAACGTTTGCGCCTGATTCTCCAATAGTGACTGATCCAGAAACAACTCACGCGGTGATTAGGAAATTAGTTGGTCATTTTGGCTTATTTGGAGTTAGTGGAATTATTACTACAGTAGACTTCCTACTTATAAACGATGCTTTAAAGAAGAGAAAAGCTGAGATTATTGTTGCTTCTTCGTTTGTTGGACTTTATATCGCTTTCATTTCTGAATTAGCACAGTTATTTACTCCTGGAAGATATTTTACTTTCACGGATGTATTAATTGATTTCTCTGGTTATTTGTTGTTTGGAGGAATTACTTTCATCATTTTCTATTTAGTGTATAGGCATAGGGAGAAGAAAAATAATGTTCCTGCTATGGGGTAAGTACATAAGGAAATATTATCCAAGATTTGTAATCTTCTTTTTGATTGGCCTAGCTGCTTTAGTAACGGTTGATTTTTATCAATTAAAGATTCCTGAAATTATTGGAAGTCTTGTTACTGAACTCTCCGATAATGGGACGATTGATTTACAAAGTCAGTTTTTTATCGAAACGATTATCCAAGTTGTAATAGTGGCGGTTGTTCTTTTTGTTGGACGTATTCTCTGGAGAGTGTCGCTTTTCTATGCTTCAAAAAGAATTGAAGAAAATCTAAGAAAAGAGATGTTTTTAAAAGCTGAGCAACTCGATGTTACTTATTATCATAATAATAAAGTTGGCAACATTATGAGTTGGGCCACTGATGATTTAGAGATGCTTCAAGAATTTTTGGGATGGGGCTCACTTATGGTTATTGATGGCTCATTCCTAACCGTCTTAGCGTTAGTTAAAATGTTCCAACTCAATTACTCTTTAGCGATTATTGCTCTTGTTCCAATTCTTTTAATCGCTCTTGCAGGTGCATTATGCGAGAAGCATATGTCTTTAAGATGGAGATTAAGACAAGAAAGTAATGACCGATTATACGATTTCTCTCAAGAGAGTTTTACTGGTATTAGAGTAATTAAAGCTTTTGTTAAAGAGAGACAACAAATCCACAACTTTAGAAAATTAGCGGAAGAAAATCGTGATGCGAATGTAAGATTTACATTTGTTTCTGTTTTCTTTGATGTTCTTATTGAAATTATTATCATGCTTGTCGCTTCAATCATCGTTGGTTTTGGTGGTTGGTTTGTATATGCGACTGTAACAGGAAGCCCAATCAATATTTTTGGTACTGATATCATTTTACATGCTGGTCCACTCGTGACCTTCCAAGGGTACTTCTTCTCACTTGTTTGGCCGATGATTGCGTTAGGTCAAGTGATTACGATGTTTTCAAAAGCAAGGACTTCCTATCGAAGAATTGCTAATTTCTTAGATTTACCAATCGAAATAAAAGACCCTGAAAATGCGGTTAATAAAGAGATAACTGGAGATATCAGATTTAATCACTTCTCATTTACATATAAAGAAGCTAATAAACCAGCTTTAGAAGACATAACTTTGGATATTAAAAAAGGAGAACTAGTTGGTATTGTTGGTGGAGTGGGAAGTGGCAAATCAACTTTAGTGAACACCCTTGTGCATTTATATAACGTAGAGAAAGGACAAATATATCTTGATGAAACGGATATAATGGACCTTTCAAATGAATCAATTAGAAACGCCTTTGCAATGTCTCCTCAAGATAACTTCTTATTTAGCGGTTCTATTAAAGAGAACATTACTTTTGGAGATATTGATGATGAAAGATTAAGTGAATCGCTATTAAATAGCGATATCTTAAAGGACCTTGAAGGATTTGAACAAAAGGAAGAGACAGTCATTGCAGAAAATGGCGCGACTGTATCTGGAGGACAAAAGCAAAGAATATCTCTTGCTAGAGCGTTTTATAAAGATTCTCCAATTTTAGTGTTAGACGATGTTGTCAGCGCAGTTGATTTAAAAACAGAAAAGACAATCCTTTCAAATTTAAGAAAAGCAAGGCAAGGTAAAACAACAATTATTGTTGCTTCTAGAGTGTCGACGGTTATGGGTGTGGACAAAGTAATCGTTTTAAATAAAGGAAAGCTTGAAGCGTTTGGAAGTCCAAAAGAATTAGAAAAGACAAGTGAGACATTCTCAAGAATGGTGCTTTTACAAAAAATAAGTGCTGGAAAGGGGGATCGATAATGGCAGATTTATTAGAACATAAAAAAATCCCTACCAATACTTTATTTAAGAGAACTTGGAAGTATGTAAAAAGCGAAAAGAAGGCGTTTGTTATATCGTTATTCCTTGTTTTCGCTAATGTTATCCTTGGTGTTTTGACTCCTAGAATAAGTGGAATGTTCACTGATTACATTATTAGAGATGATATCGTTTTAAATAACATCATTTATATTGCCCTTACACTTTTTATGGTGTCAGTCTTATCTCAAACCTTCTTATTTATCGAAAGCATGGTCTTAACTAAAGCTGGTCAAAGGATTGTCTATTCGTTAAGAATGGAAGTTTTCGAACATGTTCTCAGCATGTCACAAAACCAATTTAATGATATGGCGGTTGGTTCACTTGTCACTAGAGTGTGCTCATATACTTCTCAGCTCAGTGAATTTTTCACCGGCACTTTAGTGAAAATCATTAAAGATTTATTAACTGTCACAGTGGTTTATGTTTGGATGATTGTTCTTTCTCCTAAACTTGGGCTAATTCTGTCAGGTGTTGTTTTGATTATCTTTGTGATTTCTTTTATCTTCTCAAAACAAGTTCACAAAATATTTACCAAAGAAAGAGCACAGCTCTCTGATTTAAATACATTCCTTAACGAATCATTATCAGGAATGAAAATCATCCAATTATTTAAAGAAGAAAAGAAATACGAAGAAGTCTTCAATAAGAAGAACCATGATTTCTTTAAAACTAAATACGCGGTCACGATAGCATTCTCTATTTATCGACCACTTGTTTCTTTAATATATATTCTCACCGTTGCCTTAATTATTTATTTAGGTGTGAGATTTGAATTATCAGCGGGAATTATTGTTAGCTTCTATTTATTCTTAAATTATTTCTTTGAACCAGTTCAATCTTTAGCGGATTCTCTTAACCATGTTACAAGAGCGGTTAGTTCAATTGAGAGACTATACAATCTCTTTGATATCAAGCCTGAAGTAGTGGATAAAGAAAACGCTTTAGAAGTCTTTGAATTCAAAGGAAAGATTGAATTTAAACACGTTTATTTCTCCTATGAACCAGATGTATGGATTTTAAAAGATGTATCATTTGTCATTAATCCTAAAGAGACCATTGCTTTTGTTGGGGCAACTGGAGCAGGTAAAACCACAATCCTTAATCTAATTGTTAGGAACTTTGAAATTCAAAGCGGAGAAATTCTTTTAGATGATATCAATATTAACGATATTAGCCTTTCTTCTTTAAGAAGAGGAATTGGTCAGATGCTTCAAGATGTCTTCCTCTTTACAGGCTCTATAAGAGACAACATCACTCTCTTTGATGATTCTTACACTGATGATGAAATCAACGCCGCAATCAAATATGTTAATGCGGATACATTTATCGATAAGTTAGATAATGGCTTGGATGAACAAATAGTGGAAAGAGGAGAAAACTTCTCTACTGGTCAAAGACAATTACTTTCATTTGCGAGAACCATCATCCATAAACCTCAAATTATGATATTAGATGAAGCGACCGCTAATATTGATACTGAAACAGAACTGGTCATCCAGGAATCTTTAAATAATATAAAGAATATAGGAACAATGTTAATTGTTGCTCATCGATTATCTACAATTCAAAATGCAGACAAGATTATTGTTTTATCACATGGTGAAATCATTGAAAGTGGCACTCATGATGAGCTATTAGCCAAAGAAGGCTACTATTATAATTTATATAAATTACAGTTTGAAAATAACTAGTAAAAGAGCAAAGTAAAACCCTACAAATGTAGGGTTTATTTTTCAGTTGTCATAGTACAACAATATTGATACATTTAGCCATTTTTACAAAGGGTTGCACTACAACATTGATACATTTCAAAGGGAATGGGAAGAATCGAATGGGTTTTTTACTATAAATCGAGCAAAAGTCCTTCCTTGCGAACCTTGGTTAGATACTCTTCCTCTGCCTTGATATTTTCCTGTTCTTCATCATCCCTTTGTTGCCAATTGCCATTATAGGAATCAAATCCATCGATGGCTTTTTTGACTAATGGGGTCAGTTCCTTTATCTTGCAGGATCCCGTGTATCTCTTTTTATCCTTTGCAATTCTTCTCGCGGCACTTCTCAAAGCCGAAACCGAGCTTGCATTTAAAAGTTCTGCGTAAGCTTCTTCCAAAACACTCTTTGGATAATCCACTATCAGGTATTCGGCAAAATCCTTTTTGGCCAATTCATACTCATTCACATATTCAAAGGAGTTCTTGTATTTTTTATCGGGTTTGAGTCCCTTTGGGACTAAGTAATAGTTGGTCCAACTGCCATGACCAGGCTTATATGACATATGTGTCTTTGATACGAGCTTATATTTCTTAGCACATTCAGGGCATTCAATAACAGGAGTTCCTTCGATGTATTGACCCCAATCGTTATCTTTGTTCACCTGAACTATTTCGCCCTTACCACAAGGACATTTGATTCGTTTTTCGGTAGTATCCCAACTCATATTTTTGCCTCCTATTATTCCTTATAAATATTTTAAGACATTCGTTGTTATCTAATCACGCTTTTGATTAAAAGCATTAAAAAGCCCCAATAATCGTATTAGAGCAATTTTTTGTGAGTACAACAATATTGATGCAAAATGACTCAAATGCAAGAGGGAGTAATACAATTCTGATACATTACTCTGTAATTTTGAGCCCACTGGATTCGAACCCTATTTTTTGATAAATTTTGTAATTTCTTCTTCTTTGAACTTTTTCGTTAGATATTTTATTGCTTTATCTCTTTCTTGGTCAGTGATAATTCCTTTAGTCCAAATCATTGCCACTATTGTTTTTGCTAATTCACACCTCAATAAAAATTGCTCGTGTTCTTTAGTCATCATTATTAACCATTATTTCCTCCTAGCAATAATCCTGCCGGGCTTTAATGGTTTTGTCAGCAACAAAGAAAGATTGTATTAATTTATTTTTGCTTAATCATATCAATAAACATCTTATTACGTAATTTTGCATCACTTAATACGACGCTTAAATCGAGAATGTAAATATGGGCGTTAACATTTTTCAAATATCCATAATATGCCTTTCCTTCCAAATCTTTTGAAAAAAGTGGATGATAGGCGTCTTGATTGCCAAGAGTTTCTTTAAATGACTCATCAATTGTTGTGACAATATACCCATAAATTGTATCAATGGAGGCGATATTTTTTCTAATAATGCTGATGTGATTTGGAAGCTCTGTAATTGATTTGTTCTTTTCGTCTTCATCTGCATTCGGGCCTTTCAACTCAACCATAACAGCATTTCTTTTTTTAGGAGAATCGTCGTTATCAAATGCTAAAAGAATATCAGGACGTTTTTTTGCACGGAAAATTTCATCTTTATCCGGATATAAACTATCAACAATTTGTTTTATTGTTTTATCCGAGGCACAGTAAGAAAAAGTCATAAACTTATCATCGAAAAGCCAAATGTTATTAAATCTTTTCTCGGAAATGGTTCCTCCATCCGAGGAAGTATTTTTTGGAATAATTACATTATGTACAAAATCTTCTTTTGTTTCTGGCAATTCTATTCCTTTTTTTAAGCCATCAATAACACTGTCGCGGTAAAGAATATATTCACCAAGTTCAATTGCGGCGACATCACTCATTTTGGCTACTGCTTCGTTAAACTGCAAAGGATTAATATTTCTTTCTAAGAGTACTTTTTCAAATTCCGTCTTAACTTTTGCTTTTTCTTTTTCGTATTTGGAAGTCGCTTCCTTGATTAAAGACTTTGACGATTTAACAGCATCTTCGTTTTCTTTGATATATTTAGACAAATACGGTACTTCAGCGATAGCTTTATCAACTTCTTCTTTGTTTTGTTCAATAATTTCTGGGAACCTATCAATTATGATTTGGTTCATAACCTTAATTGATTCTTTTTTGATTTGCGATAGAGTAATTGGATTTAGTAAATTAGCACTTTTTAAACCATCTAAAACCTCGAAAGTGCTCCTATCATCACCATTTCTTTCATCTAAATAGCCAGAGCAAACCATCATTTGCATAGAAACATTATTAGGCAAATTACACGAAAAATGGAGATCGTCGTCATCATTTTCCTTTATGCATCTATTACTTGCACAAAAATACATTCTTTTACTGTTTTTTCCATTATCAATAAAACGCGAAAACATAGTAAATATATAAGGAACATCATCGATACCCTTAATGAGGAACGATTGTTCGTCCAACTTAAGAACATCATCCCAATTAATTGTGCACATCTCCTTTTTATTCTTTAATACAATCTCAAAATGAAAACCATCTCTTTTTAAAAGGAACAATTTCACTGATAAATAATTCAAAATGTTTTCTTTGATAATCTCCAAATCAGCGAATATTTGCCCATCTTTGTTTTGCTTCTTATATTTTTCAATCAGACCTGAAAAAACTATGATAGTCTTGTTTTCTTTGATTGTTGTATCTGAAGAATAAACAACAGAATCCTCTGAAAAATTCTTATCAAAAATGAATTCCCTAACATTATTTTGGTTATTGTACGCAAGTTCACTGCGAACTTTGATTGTTCTATATACACTTAGCCAAGTAAAACGCCCACTCCCCTTACAGCCAAGAGTAATCTTATTATCTGTCCATAATGTGAAAAACCCATTTAGATTAAAGTCGTTAAAACCATCGCCATTATCAGTAATACTAAACCCATTTATCAAACCTGGTTTAGCCTCATCCAAGGTTTCATCTTCAAATAGTTCAATCTCAATGAGACTAGCGTTAGCCTCTAAAGAATTTGCAATCGTTTCATAAATCGGCTGAAGAAATCCAACATTTTTACCAAGATTAGTAACTATTCTTTCTACATCAACTTTAATATTGCCCATATGTGTATTCCTCTTTTACGTTATTTTTAAAATTTTCTCAACAAAATCCTTATTAAACCAAAAGCTTTGCTTGGTATATGAAGTGATTCCTGTTGCTTTGTCGGGTACTGGTAAATCGTAATGGTCCGCCTCTACTCTAGCGTGAGGTCTTACATGGCATACACCATTGGAATTTCTTGTCTCTTTTGGGAATTTATCTTTAACTTTGCCTTTATGGTCAAAATAGAACGCTTCTCCTCTTCTTACCATATCGGCACATTTTTCGTGCATCTTTCGAATATCACCATCCACTATTGAGTTAGGGGCATTCCAGAAATGAATTCTATCGAATGAAATAACACCATCAATTTCCTTGAAAACAAAAATCATTAGCTTCAGATCAACAAAGTCATCACGAATCATTGATTCATCCCACGGGGTGTTAATAAGTTCTTCAAATTCAAATGCTTTAAACGGCATAGATTCTGTTGGCCTGCCGTTTTTATCAATAGTTATAGTTCTAAAGATAATTCCTGCCACTTCCATTTCAGTTGTAGCTTTGCTACGTCCTGAGATACCAAGCATTTTTTGACACAACATAAAATTAAGTTGTTTTGCTTTTGAGCTAACACCAAATCTTCTGCACAATTGTTTTTGAGTCATTCCGTGATAAACGGACATTTTTTCCTTATAAATCTCTTCAAGAGGGTTCTTCATCCACTCATCTTCCGAGATTAATGGAGAATATGGAGCGATATTATGAATTAAGTTTCTATAGAGATAAGTCATAAATGACTGTTTGAAACTATATGCTCTTGGCTTCGCTTTTATATCAGAATTATATTGTTCAGTTAGAACTTTACTATCGGCACCTTTGGTGCAAGCAGCCAAAAACTCAGTATCTGATTCGGAAATCTCATGTGCTTTTCCGCTAGCAATCTTGCTGTGAATAACATTCCAGTCTCTTTCAACAATCTTGTATTGAAGCGAATTTTCAAACTCAAATAAATCATAGTCGGTTATTTCAAAATTTGCTGGATGAACGCCTAATGAATATAAATAGAACCAAATCAATAATCGTCTATTTTTCTTATAGAAAGAGCTTGTTTTGAAAGTCGCTAATGCCTCTGCTTTATAGTTAATCATATTAAGCACTAGTCTTTCTTTAGAAGAGATGGAACCATCTTGGTTCTTTTTGATTGGAGTTACTTTTAATTCAATACCTGCATCAATGAAATCAGGATTGTCATCACTATTAGTTTTGTATCCAAAAATATGTTCTTCAACAAAGCCACCTAAACCACCCTTATTTCTTCCTGAGTAAGATTCATCTAAACCAAAATCACCAAAGGTTTTATGCATTGCCTTTTTGGTAATCTCTAAAATCTCTTCCTCACTAAGATGTCTATTCTTATCATTCATAACTTATGCATTATAACAAAGATGCATAAAAATGAACAGCGCACGTCCGCGCATATTGTGAAAAATAAATTATCTAAAGAATTTATTAGATCTTTACATTTTTTCCTTGATCCTGTATTATCTATGGTGTAGACTAAAACATATGAAAAAGACAGTTATAGAATTATTTGCAGGTGTTGGAGGCTTCCGTGTGGGCTTAAATAACATCACTAAAATAGATAAAAACGGCCACGCCATTGAAAAAGGTCCATTTACTTTTGTATGGGCAAATCAATGGGAGCCAGCAACAAAATCTCAACACGCATTTGATTGTTACAACTTGAGATTCCCTTCTGCTACTGAAAATTCCAACGTGGATATTTCTAAAGTCGATAAAGCAACAATACCTGACCACACACTATTGACAGGTGGTTTCCCTTGCCAAGACTATTCAGTTGCTCATACTTTGAGCAAAGCTCATGGTATCGAAGGAAAGAAAGGTGTTCTTTGGTGGCAAATCAACGACATTTTGAAAGCTAAACAACCACCATTTGTCTTATTAGAAAACGTTGATAGATTAGTTAAATCTCCAGCAAAACAAAGAGGCAGAGATTTTGGCATTATGCTCCGCTGTTTATCCGAGCAAGGCTATGCTATGGAGTGGAGAATTATTAACGCCGCTGAGTATGGTCATCCACAAAGAAGACGTAGGCTTTTCATTTTTGCCTATCATAAATCAACAAAATACTACGAAATGATGAAGGACTCATCTCCGCTTGAAATCATTTCTTCAAAAGGTATTTTTGCAAAAGAATTCCCAATTGAAAAATTCCCAGAAAAAACCATTAAGGATTATGACTTTAAAAAGGGATATAAAGATTTGGTTGCCGTATCCGATAAATTCCACGCTACATTTGAGAATGCCGGTTATATGATTGGTGACAAGGTTTATACAGTAAAAACTAAACCAGTATTAGTTAAACCAATGACATTAAGCAAAATAGTTGAAAAAGATGGCGTTGACGCCCACTACTTCTTAAGTGAATCACAGCGCAAAAAATATGAATATCTTCGCGGCTCCAAGAAAATTCCAAGAAAAGATAAAAATGGATTCGAGTATATGTATTCCGAAGGTTCAATGAGCCCATACGATGAATTATCACTTCCAGCAAGAACTATGCTCACTTCCGAAGGAACTACCAATAGAAGCACTCACATTATAATGGATCCTAAAGATAATAAGCTTAGAATCCTTACTCCTATTGAATGTGAAAGAATTAATCAATTCCCTGATGACTGGACAAATTCAGGTATGCCAGAAAAAAGGCGTTACTTCATGATGGGCAACGCTTTGGTGTGTGGGATTATTAAAAAACTTGGCACTGAAATCGAACAAATCATTGATAAAGAATAAGCAAAAAGGCTCTCAATCATTAATTTTAATGAAAATAGAGTCTTTTTATTACTTTGATACATTTTCGGCACCCTGTGGGATTCGAACTGGTCGTTGTTCTGGCTCTTTGAAATTGTTTGCCTTACATTAATGTAATAATTGCCTTAAAAATGTATCAAAACCATAGCGTAAACATAGTTCGATTCCCGTAAGTGCCTTAATTCTTTTTTATTGAGGTACGCCCCCGACAGGAATCAAACTATACAAAAAATATGTTTTGCGAACTGTAAAAAGTTTAAAAATAATAAGATATGTATAAAATACATAGGTTTTTATAAGAAAAAAGCCCTGATTTGTGTATCAAGGCTTTAAATCTAATCTGGTGCCCGGGACCGGAATCGAACCGGTACGGATTATACATCCGCAAGATTTTAAGTCTTGTGCGTCTACCTGTTCCGCCACCTGGGCATCCTTTTGGTGACTCGCCGGAGATTCGAACTCCGGACCCCGTGATTAAAAGTCAAGTGCTCTACCGTCTGAGCTAGCGAGTCAATTAATTGGCTGGGGTGACTGGAATCGAACCAGTGAGATGACAGAGTCAAAGTCTGTTGCCTTACCGCTTGGCTACACCCCAACAATACGGTGGTGGAGGGGGGCAGATTCGAACTGCCGAACCCTCAGGAGCTGATTTACAGTCAGCCGCGTTTAGCCTCTTCGCTACCCCTCCAAATCCGTTTGCGTATTAATGGTGGATGCTGAGGGGCTCGAACCCCCGACCTCCGCCGTGTAAAGGCGATGCTCTCCCAGCTGAGCTAAGCATCCGCTTTTGCAGATACGCGAATAATAATATATCATTTAGATATATATAAATCAATAAAAAAATCGCCAATTTTTTTGACGATTTTCTTTGTCGTTAAACTATATAAATATAGTTAATATCCTTTTTTACCTAAAAGGTGGAACATGTTCTTTTTATAAATTTCAACACCAGGTTGATTGAACGGGTTGATTTCAAGCATGTACGCACTCATAGCACAGGCTCTCATGAAGAAATAGTATAAGTAGCCAAGTGTTTTTGCGTCCATTCTTTCAATGGTGATGACATTACATGGAACTCCTCCATCAACTTCATGAGCCTTGAGTGTTCCTTGGAACGCCATTTCGTTGACGAATGATAATTTCTTACCAGCAAGATAGTTGAGACCATCTAAATCATCTTCAGTTGATGGGATTGTAACATCGTAATTTGGATTATCGATTTTAAGGATTGTTTCAAACAAAATTGGAGAGCCATCTTGAATGAATTGGCCGAGTGAGTGGAGGTCGGTTGAGAATGTAGCACTTGTAGGAAGTAATCCCTTTTTCTCTTTTCCTTCACTTTCACCGAATAATTGTTTGAGCCATTCTGAGATTTGACTCATTTGTGGTTCATAGGTCACATACATCTCAACTGGATGGTTATGACGATACATATAATCTCTACTAATGGCGTAGCGATAACACATATTGTTCTTAAGGTCAGTGTTATTGAATTCTTTTCTTGCTTCTTGAGCGCCCTCTAACATTGCTTTGACATCAACACCAGCAGCGGCAAGTGGGAATAATCCGACTGGAGTAAGAACTGAATATCTTCCTCCGATATCATCTGGAAGGACATATGTTGAATATCCTTCTTGGTTACATAATGTTTTTAAAGCACCTCTTGCTCTATCGGTAACCGCAAAGATTGATTTTCTTGCTTCTTCTTTACCAACTTTTTCTTCAAGTAAATTCTTTAATAATCTAAACGCAATTGAGGTTTCAGTGGTGGTGCCACTCTTAGAGATAACATTAATTGCAAATTTCTTGTCTTTTAAGTAGTCAAGGACTTGAGCGGTGTAGTTTGGAGAGAATGTTTGACCCATGAAAATGATTTCTGGTTTAGAAACATCCTTCATTCCTTTTAAGGCATCGTAAGCACTTTTTGCGCCTAGATAAGATCCGCCGATACCAGCAACCACTAAAACATCAAAGTTTTCTCTAACATATTTAGCGTCTTTAAGCAATCTTTCTAATTCTTCTTTATCGTAATTAATTGGCCAATCAACCCAACCAAGGAAGTCATTACCTGCTCCGGTTCTTTCGTTAATCATCTTATTGATGGTTTGAACTTTGTCTTGGTATTTAGCGATTTCTTGTTCGCTAATTACGTTACTAACATCAATTTTAATCATCTTTATTTTCCTCTGCTTTTAATAAAGTTTCTTCTATCCATTCTGGAAGTTTGGATTCTAAGTCAGTAAAATCGGCTTCATCAAATTGAGGAGTGTGTCTATTAGAGTTATCGTGAGTGGAATATCTTTCACTTTCAGGGATTGCTTTATAGGACACTCTTAAAAAACCATTTGACTCATCGATAGAAAGAACTTTGACTTTAATATCATCTCCAACACTTCCAAACTTTTCGATATCACGAATATATCCATCAGAAAGTTCAGAGATATGCAAAAGTCCATTTGTTCCATCTTCAAAAGTTAAAAATAAGGCATATGGTCTTATTTGATTAACTTTCCCAATGATAATATCGCCGACTTTAAAATCCATAAATATAATTTAGCACTCTAAAAAATAGGAATAAATCAAAATATGAAAAAAATGACCATGATTTCTCAAGGTCATTAATTTGTTATTCGCTATCGTGCTTATTCGCAAGAGCTTCTTCTTTCGCTCTTAAGATTGTGTTATTAGAAACGTCATCGATGATTAATTTGAGGACTTTCTCCATGTCTTTATCTTGGGAGTAGTCTGCTTTAACAACAAATCGACAACGATTGTCTTTTCTAATTTGTCCAACTTGTTCACGGTTGCTATCGGTGTACACACCTATAGAATAGCCGTGGTTTTTGTTAACTAAAGTCATACAGGCAACATCGGTCATTCCATCTCCAATATAGACGATGTTCTCGTATGGAATTCTTAAACTACCTTTAACCTTCTCGTTAACTCCATTGTCATCGCTGATATCAACGACGCCTTTTGCAATTCTGAAGAAGAACTGTGTCTTTTGTGTGTAGTTGATGGCGAGCTTAGGCCACACTGGAACATCATTTTCAAAATAGAATTCACAGCCATAAACTTTAGTGAACTTATCATAGATTGAACATCCTTCTAGGATTTCTCTTGTTCCACTAGAAACAAGATAGTGTTCAACTTTAACTCCTTTTAAGGCTCCATAATCATTAATTCTTTGGAACCATGTAGTGACGCCAGGATGGTACTTAATGCTCTTGCCACATTCTCTTAGTAATTCGCGAGTGAGTTTAATTCCTCTCTCACGACACATTTTGATCATCATATACATATATGAAAGAATTCTTTCACAGCCTGTTTTTTCAGAGAATTCTCCGGTTGCGCCCCAGAACTCGTTTGGAGTAAGTCCAAGCATAGGGATAAAACCGTAGTTTTGCATGTCGGTTGTTGAAAGAGTCTTATCAAAGTCGTACATGATTGCAACAATTGGTTTAGCCATATTAATACCTCGAAGAGTATATTATCATATTTCGATAATATAGGTCAATTGTTGTTTTTTGATTGTAATTATCCTACTACAATGTCGATTATGAGCACAATTTGCCTATATAGATTAAAAAGAAAGTTAAATGAGACCATCTTTGTTTGCATATTATTTGTAAGAAAATTAATTTTCTCATACAATAATAAGCGGAAAAAAAGGAGATTTAATATCTTATGGAAAATAAAAAACCAGTAATTCTATGCATTATGGATGGATATGGCATTAGACATAATCCAGTAGGTAATGCGGTTTATGACGCAAAAAAACCAAATCTTGATCGTTATTTTGCAACTCATTCTTACACTGAAATCAATGCTTCAGGAGAATATGTTGGCTTGCCTGATGGTCAAATGGGAAACTCAGAAGTTGGCCATATGAATATGGGGGCTGGAAGAATTGTCTATCAATCCTTAACTCTTATTAACAAAGCTATCAAAGAGAAGACTTTCTTTAAAAATGAAAAATATTTAGCGGCGATTGAACACGCAAAAAAGAATCATTCAAAGTTACACATCTTTGGTTTAACCAGTGATGGTGGTGTTCACTCACATATTAATCATATCTTAGCGATTATCGAATTAGCCGCGAAGAGCGGACTTGATGATGTCTATATGCACTGCTTTATGGATGGAAGAGATGTTGATCCACAAGCTGGTGCTAGCTATGTTGATATGATTCAAAAGAAGATGGATGAATTACATTTCGGACATATCGCTGATATCGGTGGACGTTATTGGGGCATGGATAGAGATAAGAACATGGATCGTGTTGATGTTCACTACCGTTTAATGGTGGACCATGATGGACCAAGCTTTGATGACTATCATGATTTCTTCAAACAACAATATGAAGAATTACCAAAAATGGGCAAATCCGCAAGTGACGAATTCTTAATTCCTCATTTCAATAGAAATGTTGATGGTAGAATTGGCGACAATGACGCAATTATCTTCATGAACTATCGTCCAGATAGAGCTATTCAAATCTCCACCTTATTTACAAATCCTAATTTTTATGAAAATCCAGCAGTTAAACCAGATGGTACACTCGCTTGGAAACCTTATAAACCAGCACATTCTTTAAAGAATATTTTCTATGTTTGCACAATGAAATACGCTGATAGTGTTAAAGGTGTTATTGCTTTTGAACCACAAAAACTTAATAACATTTTAGGACAATATCTTGCTGATAAAGGCTACACACAATTAAGAATTGCGGAGACTGAAAAATACGCTCACGTGACATTCTTCTTTGATGGAACAATGAACTTTGATGGAGTGGAAAGACCAGAACTCAAAGGATGTAGAAGAGTTTTAATTAATTCTCCAAAAGTTCCTACCTATGATATGCAACCAGAAATGAGTGCTTATCTCATCTTAGATGCATTAATTAAAGAATTAGACAAACACGATTTAGACGTTGTCATTCTTAACTTTGCTAACTGCGATATGGTTGGACATACTGCAGTTCATGATGCTTGTGTCAAGGCTGTTGAAACAGTTGATGCTTGTGTTGGAAAGATTATTGAATGGTGTGACAAGAATGGTGGAACGCTTATTGTGACCGCAGACCACGGTAACGCCGAAGAGATTTTAGATGAACAAGGACGTCCAATGACTGCTCACACTACAAACCTAGTTCCATTCTGCATTAATAGAACTGATTTGAAATTAAAACAAAAAGATGGCAAGTTAGCGGATATCGCTCCAACAATGCTTGAATTATTAGGTGCAGAAAAACCAGCAGAAATGACTGGTGAATCACTCATTGTTAAGTAGGAGGTCCACTAAAATGAAAGAAAAAGACTTAGTATTTGAAGAATATCCTTTACGCATTCCAAGCGAAAAAAGAACTCTTGCTAAACTCGAATCCTTAATTAAAGAATTAGAGGAATGTGGCAGTGCTCTTACCGCCAAAGGGGCAATTAAACACTGGAACAAATATATGAATGAACTTGGCACCGATATGGGTGTTATCCAAGTCCGCTATACCTTAGATACACGTTCACCAGTTTATAAAAATGCTCAAGATAAACTTGATGAGTTATCACCAGTTTTAGCAAACTACTCAACAAGATTTGAAAAGATTCTATTAAAAGCTAAATATCGTAAAGAATTAGAAAACTTATATGGAAAATATCTTTTTAAGATGTATGAAAACAATCAAAAATCATTCGATGAAAAGATTATTCCAGAACTCATTGAAGAAAACAAACTTACTAGTAAGTATGATGAAATCATGGGTGGTGCTCAAATCGAATTTAGAGGTGAAGTTTATAACTTATCTCAATTAGGAAAATTCACAACTTCTGCCGATAGAGAAACTAGAAAAGAAGCCTCTATTGCAATGGATAAGTGGATTGGTGAGCATGAACAAGAAATTGGAGACATCTATGATAAACTTGTTCATCTTCGTGATTCGATGGCGAAAAAACTTGGTTTCAAAAACTTTGTGGAATTAGGTTATATCCGTTTAGGAAGAACTGATTATGATGCAAAGATGGTTAAAGGATATCGCGAACAAATTAAAGAAAGTGTTGTTCCTGTTGCTCAAAAACTCTTAAAGAAACAAATTAAAGCTTTAGGAATCAAAAACCCACAAGCATTTGACTACAATCTCAAATTCTTAAGTGGCAATCCAAAACCAGTTGGAGATAGCAAGGTTCTTACAAGTATTGCTAAAGATATGTATGAAAGAATGTCTCCAGAAAGTAATGAATTCATCAACTTCATGATTGACCATCATTTACTTGATTTAGACGCTAGAGCAGGTAAAGCTCCAGGTGGATATTGTACATATTTCCCACTTTACAAAGCTCCATTCATCTTCTCTAACTTCAATGGCACTGAAGGTGATGTTAATGTTTTATGCCATGAAGGTGGGCATGCATTCCAAGCATATTTAAGTTCCGGAATTAAAATTCCTGAATATCAAAACCCAACTTTAGAAAGCTGTGAGATTCACTCCATGAGCATGGAATTCTTCACATGGCCATATATGGAAGGATTCTTTGGAAAAGATGCTGACAAATATAGATACGCTCACTTATGTGATGCAATTGAATTCTTACCTTATGGAATCACAATTGATGAATTCCAACACTGGGTATATGAACATCCAAATGCAACACATGATGAAAGATGTGCTAAATATTTAGAAATCGAAAGAGCAAATCTTCCACACAAGAAATATGATTATTGTCCACATCTTGCTAAGGGTACATGGTGGCTTAGACAATCTCACGTCTTTGGAACACCATTCTATTACATTGACTACACCTTAGCTCAAGTGGTGGCCTTCCAATTCTTAGCGGAAGATCTCAAAAACCACGAAAGAGCGTGGAAGAAATACGTTAAACTTTGTAAGTTAGGTGGAACGCTTCCATTCACTGGATTACTTGAAAAAGTCCATTTACGTAATCCTTTTGAATCCGGAAATGTTAAGAAAAATATTAAGCCATTACTTAAAGTCCTTGATGGATTTGATACATCAAAATTTTAATTTAAATTAAAAATTCTATGAAAAGCATAGACAATAAATACAAACCAATTCCATTTTGGAGTTGGAATGATGAGCTTGATGAAAAAGAATTGACCGACCAAATTGAATGGATGTATCAAGGCGGTATTGGCGGTTTCTTTATGCACGCTAGAGGAGGACTAACAACCCCTTATTTAGGTGAACAATGGTTCAAATGTATTGAAGCGTGTTTAAAAAAAGCGAAAGAACTAAATATGGAAGCCTATGCTTATGATGAAAATGGATGGCCAAGTGGTTTTGCGGGAGGGAAACTTCTCGAAGATGAGAATAATCGTGATATGTATTTGACTTATTCTTATGGCAAATTTGATGAAACCGCTGCTGCATCATTTGATGTTGGTGGAAATTCATTTGTCAGAGTGAAGTCTGGCGATAATGTTTTAAATGTTTATACCCATACATCAACTAGCACTGCTGATATTTGTAATAAAGATGTAGTTAAAAAATTCATCCAATTAACTCATGAACAATATAAGAAACACGATATTTATGGTAATTTAAGGGGTTTCTTTACTGATGAACCACAATATTATCGTTGGAACACATCGTTCACAAGAGTGTTACCAGATTACTTTAAAAAACAATATAACGAAGACGTTTTTGATAGGATTGGACTATTATTTGTTGAAAAAGAAGGATACGAAGATTTTAGATACAAATATTACAAATCTCTCCATGAATTAATGCTTAATAGCTTTGCAAAACAAATATATGAGTGGTGTGACTCTAATGGTTACAAGTTAACTGGACACTATGTTGAAGAAAAAGGAATCGGAAAACAAATCATGTGTTGTGGTGGAGTTATGCCCTTTTATGAATATGAGCATATTCCAGGAATTGATCATTTAGGAAGAGACATGACCAACAATATTTCTGCCCGTCAGCTTGGTAGTGTCATGGCTCAACTAGATAAAAAACAAGGCTTATGTGAATTATTTGCATGTGCTGGATGGGATGCCACTCCTTTAGAACTCAAACAAATAGCGGAATATTATATGGTTAATGGAGTGACTGTTTTATGTCATCACCTTCTTCCATATAAGGAACACGGCCAAAGAAAAAGAGATTATCCAGAACATTATTCAAATATTAACCCTTGGGTCAGTGAAGCTTTTGCTGACTTTAACGATCACTTCTCTAATATCTCAGTATTACTAGTTAATTCACATGAGATATGTGATGTTGCAATCTTTAATCCAATTAGAACAGGCTATTTCTTTTATAAAAGAGAATATGAATGGGATAAGGATTTTGGATGCAAAGAATTAGATGATAAGTTTTTAGAAATATCTAATGAACTTACTTATAACGGAGCCATGTTCCATTATTTAGATGAAACGATTATGGCAAAATACGCTCATGTGGAAAACGATTCTTTAGTAGTTGGTAAATGCCGATACCATTACATCATCATTCCAGAAGGCACTTTGACAATGGATAAATCAACAATGGAAATCTTTAAACAATATGCCTCTAATGGTGGGAAGTTCATTATTATGAAAGATAGACCTTCTTATTTAGAAGGAAAAAAATATAACCATTCTTATATGACTAACAATTCTTCTTTAGAAGAAATAATCAGCAACAAGCCTTATAAGTCTTCATACAGTAAATCAATTAACATTGCATATCGAGAGAGCGATAACGGTGAAAAGTTCCTCTATCTCTTTAATAACGGTGAAGAGACCGACATTCATCTTGAGTATCCAGGATATTCGTCATTTAGATGTGAAGAAAAAGTATTTGGACAAGATATTCATTTCAATAAATATGAATCCAAGGTTTTATATCCATCAAATGACGTGATTATGGACAATAAAGAGAATGAACTCTTAACTCTTAATGATAGATTTGAAGTGGTTGGGAAGCCTCATAACTATTTAACTTTAGACTACTTAAAATTTTCAAAAGATGGGGTTTCTTATAGCGAATTTATCCATTATATTGGTATTTTTAACATTTTATTAAAAGAAAGATATCAGGGTGATTTATACCTAAAATACGAGTTCGACACTAAATTTGTTCCGACTACTATTGAGGCTTTAATTGAAGATACCCATATTAAAGAAGTTTCAATTAATGGTCATATCATCAAAAAGAATGGAACGGTTTTAGAAAAGGACTTATGGTCTTTTGATTTATCTAAATATGTTGTGGTTGGTCATAACGAAATAATTGTCAAAATTAATTTCTATGAATCAGATATTGTGTACTACGCTTTATTTGGAAAAGATGTTCAAGAATCAATTAAGAATTGTTTAGCCTATGACACAACAATCGAAGCAATCTATTTAAGAGGTTCCTTTGGCGTCTTTGGCGATTATAAAGATGGAAAAACCGAAGATGTAGTAATCGGAAATAATTTCTATATCGACACTCCTAAGACAAATGTTTCATCTTTAATAAAAGATGGATACCCATTCTTTAGAGGAAAGATATCTTTAAAACAAATCATAAATGTTGATTCAGTTAATAAAACTCTTTATATCCCTCAAAGATTCCAATTAATTGATTTGTTTGTTAATAATAACTTTGTTAAAAGAATGATGTTTGATTATAAAGTTGACTTATCAAATTATCTAAATGTTGGAGACAATGAAATTAGATTAGATTTAATTATTTCTAATCGTAATCTTTTAGGCCCGTTCCATGATGGAATTGAAGAACCATTCTCAGTGTCACCATACACATTTGAAAGATTTGGGTCGTGGAATGAAAAAGGAGAAAGCCCACTTTGCCTACCTCGATATTCGTTTGTAAAGACAATCATTTGATTCTAGAAAGAATTACTAATACTAATCTTAAAATAATCTTAAAATAATAATATAGACAAAGTGAGGAATAATAATGTCAAACAGATTTATGCTCAATGAAACCTCATACCATGGTCATGGTGCGATTCAAAATATCGTTCCAGAAATCAGGGCTAGAGGTTTCCAAAGAATTTTAGTATGCACCGATGAATCCTTAGTGAGATTTGGTGTTTCTAAAAAAGTTACTGATTTACTAGACGCTGGTAAAGTTAATTACCATATGTTTACAGAAATCAAACCAAACCCAACAATTGAAAATGTTTTAGCAGGTGTTAAAGCTGCAAAAGAATTCAAGGCTGATGCCATCGTTGCTATTGGTGGTGGTTCTTCGATGGATACCGCTAAGGCAATTGGTATCATTATCAATAACCCAGAATTTGAAGATGTTCGTTCTTTGGAAGGTGTTGCTCCAACAAAGAAACCATGCTTACCAATTATTGCGGTTGCAACAACAGCAGGAACAGCAGCAGAAGTTACTATTAACTATGTTATTACTGATGTTCAAAAGAAAAGAAAATTCGTCTGTGTTGACGTCCATGATATGCCAATAGTGGCAGTTGTTGATCCAGATATGATGGCAAGTATGCCAAAATCCCTTAAAGCATTTACTGGTATGGATGCCTTAACTCACGCTATTGAAGGATATACAACTCGTGGTGCTTGGGAAATGAGTGACATGTTCCATATTAAAGCCATTGAACTCATCGCTAAGAATTTAAGAGATTCAGTTGCTGGTGATGATAAAGGTGGAGAGAATATGGCATTAGCCCAATACATTGCAGGTATGGGATTCTCTAATGTTGGTTTAGGCATTGACCACGCGATGGCACACACTCTTTCAGCCTATTATGATGTTCCACACGGAAAAGCATGTGCAATGTTATTGCCAATCTCTATGGAATTTAATAGAGACTACACTGGTGAGAAATATCGTGAAATCGCTCGTGTCTTTGGTGTTAAAGGCGTTGATAATATGTCTCAAGAAGAATATAGAGACGCTGCAATTAAAGCCGTAAGACAATTATCCGTTGATGTTGGAATTCCAACTAGATGCGAAGAAATAAAAGAAACTGACTTAGATGCTTTAGCGAAAGACGCTCTTGCCGATGCTTGCTATCCAGGAAATCCAAGAGAAGCAACTCACGCTCAAGTTGTTGAAATGTTTAGAAAATTAATGTAATCAAATAAACAATTACTGTCGGGAGCAATCCTGACAGTTTTTGTTTGTCTACTTCCTATCATTTTTTAAACTAACGCTAATATAAAATAATCAATATTTAATATTTTTTTGTTTAAATACAATAAATATAGGTATATTAGAATTGAAAGTATTCAGCAACAAGACTTGAAAAAAAGAGGATTCTATTCATTAATTTGAATAGATACTAGACTATGAAAAAAACTAGATTATCAATGATTTTTGCTTTGGTTTCGTTTTTAGCGTTGCAACAATAAGATGGACTCATTCAGAAACATGTTCTAACTACACCTTGCAATGATGATTCCAATGTTTGTGGTATTTGTTATCTTCCAAAAACAATTAGTTGCTGGTTTGGCTTTTGGTGCCGTACAAAAATTATATACTACTTTAGAAGGAGTTCATTATGGCAGCTATAAGAAATAATCGAATTGATATTAGAATTTCCGACGAAGACAAAAACATTCTTGAACAAGCGGTTGAGATTAACAAAACTTCTTTGTCGAATTATATTATGTCAATAATTCTTAAACAGGCAGAGTTAGACATAAAAGAAAATGAAAAAATTCATTTAACAGGCAAAAGCGCAAAGATTATGTTGGATTTATTAACCAATCCGCCAGAACCAAATGACGCTCTTAAGGAATTACTTAAATGATAACATTTAAGCCAATCTCTCACTATTGCTCTAATGATTGTCTGAAGAAATTTGAATGCGGAAACAAAAATTTAAATGAATATCTCGTAAAATATGCGCGTCAAAACGAGCACAAACAAATTAGTAGAACATTTTTGCTATTGGATAATTTAACTGTTGTTGGTTATTTTACTCTAGCGACGGCTGATTTAGACATTGAATCTTTTGGACCGGAAGAAAAAAAGAAACTGCCAAACTACCCAATTCCATGCATTAGAATTGCAAGATTAGCGGTTGATATTAAATATCAATCTAAAGGACATGGGAAATACTTATTAAAAGAAATAATTAAAAAGGTCATTTCAATAAGTAGTGTTGTTGGCGTTTTTGCCTTAATTGTTGATTCTAAAAACGAATCGATTGAATTTTATGAACATTTTGGGTTTAAGAGCTTAGAGACAAAAGATAATACGCTTGCTCTGCCAATAGCAACATTGTTAAAATAAAAACCAAATAATAGTTTAATGAAAAGATGATTAATCATCTTTTTCATTTATAAAAAGTTTTTATGTCTTTTTAAAAGTTATGAATATATAATTATTTTCGAAAGGAGATTACATAGATGAAAAAATTCTTAAAATTTTCAGGAATTATCGCTGCTGCTCTTGCATTAGTTGGATTTATCCTTTTAATCGCATGCCACGGTATCGTTGGTAAAGATGATCCAGCAGGTAACTGGTATAGTGCTGGTGCTGTTCTTTTTGGTAACGGTCCTGCAAAAGTTACTGCATTCTGGGTGTTCACAGGAACATTCGAAGGCCAAGCTTCAGGTGCAGCTTTAGTCGCATGGATTTTCTCACTAGTTGCCTTACTTGCTTTAATTGCTGGTGTTCTCTTACCACTCTTAAAAGTTAAGGTTTCTGACAAAGTTGCTGGTTTAGTCAACTTATGTGCTGTTGTCTTAATGATCACAGCAGGTATCCTTGTTTTCTTCACAGTTCCAAGCTGGATGGGAAGCAACGGTTATAACTCAGATGGTTGGGGATTAAGCGCTGGCTATGTCATCGCTGCAATTCTCTATATTGCTAGTGGTGCAGTTGCCATTTGCCCAGCAGTCGTCGATTTCTTAGGCAAAAAGTAATCATTTAAAATTAACAAAATTGAGCCGAAATCATATAAGAAATCGGCTCTTTTTGTTTGTGCTAAATAATAAAAAACAGTGGAATATACCACTGTTTATAATCAATTTGGTGCGCGGGATGAGAATCGAACTCACACATCTTGCGATATACGCCCCTCAAACGTACGCGTCTACCAGTTCCGCCACCTGCGCATTTCCAAGTTGCTTGATAATTGTAAGAGAAAATAAAATAAAAGACAAGTGATTTTTAATACTATATTTGATAAAATATCATACGCTCATAGGAGAGTTATAAAAATGAAAGAATTTTTAGTTGAAACAAGTGCAAGACACATTCACGTAAATGAAGAACAATTTAAAGTATTATTTGGCGCTGATGCAAAACTTGAAGTTAGAGCACCATTAAGCCAACCAGGACAATTCGTTTCCTTTAGTAGACTTGATATTGTTGGACCAAAAAAGACCATTTCAAATGTCTCTATTCTTGGACCATTTAGAAAATCTGCTCAAGTTGAAGTCAGTGCGACTGATGCAAGAACATTAGGTGTTCCTGCTGTTATTAGAGAAAGTGGTGACACTGCTGGTAGCCCAGCCATCAAATTAGTTGGCCCTGCTGGTGAACTCGAATTAAGTGAAGGCTTAATCGTTGCCAAACGTCATATACATATGACACCAAAAGATGCTGAAGATTTTGGCGTTAAAAATGGCGAAATCGTTAAAGTTGAATTAAACACACCAGAAAGAAGCTTAATCTTTGGTGATGTCGTTGTTAGAGTTAGAGATGATTTTGCTTTAGCAATGCATATCGACACTGATGAAAGCAACGCCGCAGGTTGTGCAGGAACTGTCTACGGACATATTGTTAAATAATGGAAACAATTCATTATTATCCTAAAGGAACTTGTTCCGTTGAAATGTTCATTGATCACGAAGACGGAATAATTCAAAAAGTCAAGATTGTAAGAGGCTGCCCAGGTAACACTCAAGGATTAGCGGCACTTTTAGTGGGCATGCCACTAGAAGAAGCATATAACCGTTTAAATGGTATTCAATGCCGTAACGGAACAAGCTGTCCTGACCAATTAGCAAAAGCAATCAAACAATACTTGAATAAATAATTATATTTATATAAGATATATACGCTTATCAAGAACTGTGTAAGAGGGATGAGAGAACACAGTAGCAACTCTCGAAAGAGTAAGTGCTCTTCCTAAGCAGGGACCCAGAACCCTGAGCGATAAGTTGAGAAGAAAGAAGAACTTCTCCCACTTCTGGGAGGAGTTTTTTAATAGAAGGTATCAGCATGAAAGAAAAGATTTTATTTACATCTGAATCAGTGAGTGAAGGACATCCAGACAAAGTCTGCGACCAAATTAGTGATGCAGTTTTAGACGCATGTTTAAAAGTTGATGAAAACGCTCATGTCGCTTGCGAATGTTTTGCGACAACTAATTTCATCCTTGTTGGAGGAGAAATTACTTGTAAAGAGCCGATTAATGTAAAAAGAATTGTTAAAAAAGTTCTTAAAAAGATTGGCTACAACAAACCTGAATATGGATGCGATTATCACAAGATAAAAATCGTTGACAAGATTCATCAACAATCTGGCGATATTAATATGGGTGTCAATCAAACCAAACCAGAAGATTTAGGAGCAGGTGACCAAGGAATGATGTTTGGTTATGCGACTAATGAAACTGAAGGATATATGCCACTTCCTATCGTTTTTGCTCATAAACTTGTTAGAGAAGCAAGCGAACAAAGACATAAAGGAATCTTCAAAGGTTCTAGACCAGATATGAAGTCTCAAGTGACAATTGATTACACTGATCCAAAACATTTAAGAATTGATAATATTCTCATGTCAATTCAACATGATCCAGACGTGAATCTTGATGAATTTAGAAAATATATCCATGACGAAATCATGGTCAAGGTTGCAAGAAGCTTTGGATTTAATGAAGACTTTGATTATTTAATCAATCCAACTGGTAGATTTGTTTTAGGTGGACCTGCAGGAGACACTGGATTAACCGGAAGAAAAATCATTGTCGATACTTATGGAGGAAGCGCTCATCATGGTGGAGGAGCGTTCTCAGGAAAAGACCCATCCAAAGTTGATAGAAGTGGTGCCTATATGGCTAGATATATTGCTAAAAACTTGGTAGCGGCCGGTGTTGCGGATAGACTTGAAGTCCAACTTGCATACGCAATCGGAGTTAATCGTCCTCTTAGTATTGGCGTTAAAACATTTAAAACCGCTAAGTATAGCGATGAAAAAATTCTTGAAGTCATTAACAAAGTCTTTGATTGTAGACCAGGCATGATTATTGAGCATTTCTCACTTAAAAAGCCTTCTTTCAAATATCAAGATATTTCAAACTATGGTCATTTTGGTAGACCAGATGTCAAATTACCTTGGGAAAAGTTAGACAAAGTTAAAGAGATTAAGGCTCTATTGAAACAAACAGAACAAAGCGCTTACGAAAAATAAGTGCTTTTTCTTTATAAAAAACTGAACCACTGATAGGCGTTGTCATTAAGGTATATTTTTTAAAATATTCTTTCAAAAATGACACCAAACTAGATTATAATTAAAGTGTGATCCTATTTCAGGAAAATGGAAAGGAGCCTATATATCATGAAATACAAAATCATCGGAAAGAACATCGAAGTGACCGAGGGCATTTCGAACGCTCTTCAAAAGAAGCTAGCAAAGCTCGACAAATTCTTCTTAATTAATGAAGATGTCGAATGTCGCTGCGTTGTCAGTGCACATAAAGGTGCACAAAAGGTTGAAGTTACAGTCTTCCTCCCACAAATGCCACTTAGAGCAGAAGTGGAACATGAAGATCTGTACGCCGCCATCGATTCAGCACTTGATAAGTTAGAAGATCAAATGCGCAGAATCAAAACTAGAATGGATCGTAGCAATAACAAACTTTCGTTAGGAAAAGCTATCGATTTCGACCAACTTGAAGAAGTTGAAAAAGAAGAAGAAAACGATGTTATCGTTAGAACAAAATCGTATTATTTACAACCAATGAGTATTGAAGAAGCAATTACTCGTATGGAAGCATTAGGACACCCATTCTTCATGTACTTAGATGAAGAAGATGACAGAATTTCTACCGTCTATATCCGTAATGATGGTGGCTATGGAGTCATCCAAGCGGAGAACCCAATTAAATAACTCATAACATTGAATCCAACATATAAGGCACCATCGAAAAATGGTGCTTTTCTTGTAGGAAGTCGCTTGTTTTGCTCTTGAATTAACAAAAAAATAAAATTTTTATGATTAATTCCCATACTCGTGTATAATAGATTAGGCCCGTATAAAGAAAGTTTACTATCCGAGTGTGAAGTAAAACTTCCCTAAAATGTATTGAAGGAGGGCAAAGTAATGAAAAATATTAATCAATACAATTTCGACATTATTCACGTTGCAACACATTTAAGAGACACTCTTGATTATGTTTTACCACGTGACCATGACGCTAAAATTTTCGAACAAAGAAAAGCAGTTCTTACAAAAGGTTTAGAAGTTGAAACACCTCTTGGCAAATTCTTAGACGCCAACAAAGATAAATTTGAAGACTTCATAAAAAAATACAAAGAGATGCTTGAAGAATTATATGGTGATAATTCAACCGTCTTAATGAAAACCGCTGATGGAAAAATTAGAGTGGATCATTCTCAACATTTAAAGATTTATGACTTTGTCATTAATCTAATGGAACCACTTAGAGATGTCATTTATTTCCATGTCAATCTTGCAAGAAATCAACACGAACAAGAAGACTCCATTGAGAAATTAATGCCAGTCGATGACCGTCATTATCGTTTATTCGCTTTCTTGCTTATTATGCAAGACTTCCAAAAATCTTTCTTTGAATTCCAAAAAGTTATGGGAGAATCTCAAGGTAAGCCAACTCCACAAAGTAACTTTATCGTTCAAAACGAATTATCTAAATACGCTGAATTATTAAGAAAGATTCGTCAACACAATCATTGCACAGACAATGAAACTCTTGATGCTCTTGATAAATGCTTACAAGTTGTTGAAATGTCAGAAGGTAGAAGAGATCGTAGAGACAATAAAATGTTCCCAGATTTATTTAAAGAGGCACTCGATGGTGTTAACTCTTTAATTCAAAAGAGTGGACCAGCATGGCAAGAATTATTCAACAAAGCATTACAAGAAATGCTCGCGGATATTCGCAAGGCTCAAGGTCAAGCCTAATCTTAAGATTATTAATTATTTAGTAGGTACAAAATATGAAGAAAAAATTACCATTATCAATTTTTGAAATCGTTGCATACTCAATCCTTGCTTTATTAGCACTTTGGGGATTAGTTTATATCGCTCTTGGATTTAGCTGCAGTTTTATCTCAGTTAAGAGTGATTTATATAAGGCAAATCAAAGTTTTGGAGCATTAGGCTTTTTATATCAAGGTCTAATTATCCTTGCCGTTAGCGCGGTTGTTGCAGTTGTCGTTTTATTAATCCACGCGAAAACAAGTGACCGTGAATATGAAAAGAATCAACGTAGAGCGGCTCGTTTAGCTAAAGAAACACCTAACGTGGTTGACGTTGAAGCAACAAGTACTGAATCTGCTGAATAATTATTTATAATTAAATTAAAGAAAGAACCGATTTGACTCGGCTCTTTTTTCTAATCTGCGAAGTCGTTATCAATGACAACGAAGTAATTATATTCAGGATGAAGTGTTTTAAGTTTATCTATTAGTTCATCTCTTAATTTTTCAGGGTTCTTTTCATCAAAATCGATAAGAATATCAAATGAGATTGTTTTTAATTCTTCATCAACATAGAATCCATGGACTTGCTTGATGTTTGGCGATTGTTCCACTAAATCATGTAAGTTTTTTCTAATTTCCTTTATGGCAGGATTAGATGTGTTAGAAGCATATATTCCAACAGTAAGAATAACCCCAAATTTCATATATACTTCTTGAGAGATTTTCCTTGTTAATGGGTGTATTTCTTTGGCGGTTAAATCATCTTTAACTTCAATATGGATTGAGCCAATTGCTCTATTAGGACCATAGTTATTTAAAATCAAGTCATATGAGCCAATTACTTCTGGGAAAGAATTAACTGTTTGTTTAATTGCTAAAGCAACTTCATTACTAGTCCTTTCTCCAATGATGTTGCTAACAGCGCCTGAAATGACTTCAATACCGCTTTTGATGATGAATAAGCCAATAACAATACCGAGGTATCCTTCAATAAAGACACCGGTATATCTAGCAACAATTGCTCCAATTAAAGTAGCAGTGGATAAAAGTGAATCAAATAAGGCGTCGATTCCGCTTCCCTTAAGAGCGTCACTATTAACTTCTTTTGCAACCTTTCGATAATATAGGCCAATTGCAACTTTAACTAAGATTGCAATAGAAATAACAATTAAACTAATGTCGGTGTATTCTGCAGTTTGACCTGCAATCAAAGAATTAATTGATTCATATATCGCGCTTCCACCTGCGACTAAAATAATTATTGCAATGATAAAAGAAGTGATATATTCGACTCTTCCGTGACCATAAGGATGCTTTTTGTCGGGTTTCTTGGTGCTTAATTTAGTTCCAATGATAGTGATAACGCTACTAAGAGCGTCACTTAAGTTGTTGACTGCGTCTAAAATAACTGACACAGATCCAGCAAGAAAACCGATAGTGGCTTTGGCTGCCACTAATAATAGATTTCCAATAACGCCAATGATACTTGTTTGGACAATTTTCTTTTCTCTAGTCATTATTTGAGTGCTTCTTGGATTTTGTCTTCAAAATCTTCTGGCTTATCAGTTGGTTCGAATCTTGCGATAACTTCGCCGTTTTTATCAACTAGGAATTTTGTGAAATTCCATTTGACTGCTTTATATTTCTTTTTTTCATTTTGAGAACAAAGATATGTGAATAGTGGTTCAGCGTTATCTCCTCTAACATCAATTTTCTTGAATCTTGGGAATTGAGTATTGAATCTTAATGAACAGAATTGATTGATTTCTTCATCGCTTCCTGGAGCTTGATGGAAGAATTGGTTGCATGGGAAATCTAGAATTTCAAATCCTTGATTTCTATATTTCTCGTATAGTTCCTCTAAGCCCTTATATTGTGGGGTGAATCCGCATCCAGTTGCGGTGTTGACGATTAAAAGAACTTTTCCTTTGTATTCACTTAAGGAAACTTCTTCTCCCTTTTGACTCTTAACTTTAAAATCGTAAACTGACATATGTTTTCCTCCTATTAGAAACATTTAAGGTTTCTTTTCTTTTTACAGTTTTCCATATTGGCACAGTGATAGCAAATTTCGTTATCAGTGGTTTTGTTACTAAAGTAATCAATGATATTTTGTGTTGTTGTATCAGCGATATTTTGAAGCGCTTCTTTTGTTAAGAAAGCTTGGTGAGATGTAATTATCACATTAGGCATTGCGATTAAACTTCTAAGTGTATCGTCATCTAAGATATGACCTGACTTATCTTGATAGAAGAGATCACCTTCTTCTTCATAAACATCTAAACAGGCAAATCCAATCTGACGATTTTTGATTCCTTCAAGTAGTGCTTTTCCATCAATTAGGCCACCTCTTGATGTGTTAATGATTCCAACACCCTTCTTCATGAGCTTGATAGATTCGCTATTAATCATATGTTTGTTTTCATCTGTGAGTGGGCAGTGGAGTGAGATGAAATCGCTTCTTTTAAATAGCTCATCTAACTCAACATATTCAACATCAAGATTTGGATCTGGATATTTGTCATACGCTAGAACGTGCATGCCATACCCTTTGCAAATATTAATGAAAACTTTTCCAATTTTACCAGTTCCAACAACACCTATGGTTTTGTCATATAAGTCAACTCCAACAAGTTCATTTAATGAGAAGTTGTAGTCTCTTGTTCTGATATAAGCTTTATGGATTCTTCTGTTGATGGTTTGTAGTAACGCCATCGCGTGTTCTGCAACTGCGTAAGGAGAATATGCAGGAACACGGTAAATGTGAATTTTTCCAAACGCTGCTTTGGTATCGATGTTATTAAAGCCAGCGCATCTAAGTGCGATTAACTTGATATTGTATGAATAAAGAATGTCGATTACCTCTTTATCGATTGTGTCATTAACAAAGGCACAAACTCCATCATAACCTTTGGATAAATGTGCAGTATCACTATTGAGATGTGATTCAAAAAACTTAAATTCTATTCCTCTTTCCTTTCCATATTTTTCAAAGGCTGGAATGTCATAACTTTTAGTGTCGTAGAAAGCAATTTTGAACATTTCTTTTTTCTCCTATGCAACTATTTTAGAATATATCTACTAAAAAATATAATAATTTGCTTATCTTTTGAAAAAGATACTCGTATAATTGATATCGCTATGGAAAAAAGAAGATATTTTAATACAAGAATGATTGCTGCTACAGGGATACTGGCTGGCATTGAAATCGTTCTACAGATTATTGGTAATTATATTAACCCTGGATTTGCAAATATTAACTTGAGTCTTGTGCCTATCGCTATCGGTGCTATTTTATATGGACCAGTAGTGGGAGGATTTTTAGGACTTGTTTGTGGTGTGATGGTATTAATATCACCTAGCACTATGCAGTTCTTTTTCTCTGTTAGTCCAGTAGGAACAATTTTAGCGTGCTTACTTAAAACCACTTTAGCTGGTGTTATTGCTGGTTTTGTTATGAAACCATTTAAAGGTGAAAAGAAAATATATGGGGCTATTTTCGCTTCAATTTTAGTTCCAGTTATTAATACAGGTGTCTTTTCTATCTTTGCAGTCATCTTCTTTGTTCCTTTGTTAGAAGGAATGATTAGTGAAACAATTCCTAATATTGCTGCAGCGTTATTTATTGGAATGATTGGGATTAATTTCATTCTAGAAATTATTTCGACAGTCATCTTAGCGCCAAGTCTTTATAAAATTATTGAACATACACGCGTATTTCACGAAGATTAATTTATAAATTAATCTCCTTTTATTTTTTAACCTATTTAACTTTTATTTTTGTAAAAAAAAGTTGATTTTTTAATTTTTAATGACTTATACTCTATGCAAACATACAAATTTTCAGAAAGGAGAATTTAATTTATGAAAAAGAGTAGTTTTCTAACAATTGCTGTTGCTGCTTTATTAGGATTAGTCGGTTGTAACAATCCTTCTCCAGCACCAGATCCAGGTCCAGGACCAGAACCAGAACCAGAAGTTGAACCAAGTAGATTATTTGTTCAATTATCAGCCTCACTCTTATTTGGAGAAGAAGTCCCACTTGAAGAAGTTGAAGCTGTTGAAGAAACACAATTCTATGAACTTCCAGGTTATGAATTTTTCTCAGCTTTATTCACACCAAAAGAAGCCGAATCTCTTGAATCAGCTGAATCATTCTATGAGTATTTATTCGTTGATGATGTTGATGAAAAAGGTGATCCAATCTATTCTGTCGCAGGATACCTTCAAAGTGTTCTCGGCGAATATATGATGGAAGATGTCGAACCAACATATTCAGAAGCACACGGACAATATAATTCTCAATGTTATGGTTCATATGACATTATCTTAGATGATGAAGAAAGCGGAGAAGTTCTCGGACTTTCACACTTAGGCTTCTTTGCAGTTGATGTTGAATTATCTGCAGATGATTTTGATTCTCAAGAAGAATATGAACAATATGCTTCTATGTACAAAACAACAGAAGCCGGCGCACTTCAAAGTGTCTTCATCTTCATTGATGGTTATGATGATCTCTATGATGAAGCTGGTTTAATTGCTAACACATTAACAATGGCTTATATGGATGAATTCGCTACATCAGCCGTTGCAGTTGGTGGAACTGAACAAGATGATTTCCAACTTCTCACACTCTTTGTTGAGCCAAATGAAGGCGAAACATTCAATGGTTATTCCAATGCCGGTGTCTTTGGTACTCCAGCAGAAAGTGAATTACCAGCAGGAAGCATTTCAGCAGAAACAATTTATAATTCAATGTTTGTTCCAGCAGAAGGCCAAGAAGCTTCAGAATTAGCCGCTTTACTTGAAGAACTCGGATTCTTTGCAGTAATGGAACCTTCATATGATGCAGAAAAGGGATACGCCCTTGCAGTCTACATGCTCCCACTTGAAAAAGATGGTGTTGAAGGTTCAGTATATCTTGTCATTTACATTGAAGATCAAACAGTTACTTATGCTGATTTCTTAGCAAGATATCAAGCATATATTGATGCTGGACAATTAACAGAAGATGTAGTCAGAGCATTCTGGGAACAAAACTACGGCATCTATAAAGAAGATGAAAGTGGCGCTATCTCATTAGCATTAGTTGTTATCGAATCATGTTGGGTTGCAGATCCAGCTGAAGAAGAACCAGCTAATGGTGGCGAACAAGCTTAATTGCTTAAATCAAACAAAAAATAGACGGTATCTATAAAAGATATCGTCTTTTCTTTTACTTTGTTTGTAAGTTATTTTTAATTAGCTAATTTAAGAATTTCAAAATGTCATCATAGACTTTTTGATAATCTAATTCATTGAGTATTTCGTGTCTCATTCCTTCATATGTGATGACTGATAGGTTTTTAAATCCAGCTTTCTTTAAGACGCTTTGAGATTGCTCTCTTCCCTTATCTCCTCCAGCACAAGGATCATCTTTTCCTGAGACAAGAAGGAATGGCAAGTCTTCATTAATATCCTTATATTTCTTTGCTTTTCCCATATTCTTTAATAAAGAGAATAAGGCTTTATAACTACCAAGTGAGAATGGAACACCGCAATAAGGGTCGTCAATGTATTTTTGAACATTCTCTTCATTATATGAAAGCCAATCTAATTCTGTCTTTCTATCTTTGATTGCTTTACCAAATTGGCCAACTGCTAGATTGTCCATTAATTTAGAGTGACCTCTTGGTGATTTAAAGACACTTATGATAGTGGCAAGAGCGTAAGCAACTCCGCTCGCTCCATTCGGATTAACATATCCACTTAGTACTACTTTACTATATTCTTTTGAATCAGATTGTAATATCACTCTTGAAATAATGCTTCCCATTGAATGTCCAAATAAGATGAGCGGAACATTAGGGAATCTATTTTGAATATATTTTCTAATTTCTTTTTGGTCTTCTAGTAACAATTTACCTTGACCAGTAACTCCTTCAATGTGTGATAATTCAGGAGCGTCTTTTCCGTGTCCTCTTAAATCAGAGACAACAACGTTATAGCCGTTAGCTTGTAAGAACTCTGCAAACTTAATATATCTTTCTTTATGTTCTTCCATGCCGTGGACAATTTGCATTGTTCCTTTTGCTTCTTTAGCGGTAAAAACAAGTAAGGACAAAGAATATTCCTTACTTAAAACAGTTACGGATTCATATTGCATATTAAAATACCTTCTTTAATACAAATTTTATCGTATTGTTTGTAAAAATTCATTACTCAAATATAATTATTATATATGCATTTCGCATATAAATAATGAGACTATGAAATCAGAAACCTGCTTTGAAACATTTCCAAGAAAAAAGAAAATATTAAAATTCGTTGATGAAGTACGAAACTATCTTTTTCCTGGATATTTTGAAAAATTATTTATCAATAAAGAAATTTACTCAAAAAGAAAGCTTAAGCTAATTAAAAAACTTTATAAAAAGAGTGTTTGCAAATATACATCAGATGATTTTGTTAAAGAACTCGACCGTATCAAAGAAGAAATGCATAAGGATTTAGACTTTTTCTTTGAAAGTGATCCTGCTAGTGAATCAAAAGATGAGATTGTAATTACTTATCCTGGATTCTTAGCGATTATGTATTATCGCATTGCTCATGTTATTTATGGATTAGGCGTTCCTTATGTCCCTAGATTAATCACTGAAACCGCTCATAGTGAGACTGGTATTGATATCCATCCAGGTTGTAAGATTGGCTCTCCTTTCTTTATCGACCATGGAACGGGTATTGTTATTGGCCAAACAAGTGAAATTGGTAATTTTGTAAAAATATATCACGGAGTTACTTTAGGTGCTCTTTCTTTGAAAGAAGGAAGAGATTTATCTACTAAAAAGAGGCATCCAACCATTAAAAATAACGTTACCATCTATTCAGGAGCGTCAATCTTAGGTGGAGAAACCGTTATTGAAGAGAATTCAGTTATTGGCTCTAACGTCTTTATTGTTAACTCCGTTGTTAAAGGAACAAAAGTTGTTTATTCTCAAGATTTAATAAATAAATTTATTAATTAACGTCAGGAGGATCTTATGGGATTAAGATCAATTAAAGAAATCTTTATTGTCGGTCATGGACCAAGCAGCTCTCATACGATGGGCCCTCATTTTGCGTGTGACTACATTCTTAAAAAATATAAAAACATCAAGCATATCAGTGTTACCCTTTATGGCTCTTTAGCCTTAACAGGTAAAGGACACTTAACCGATTATATTATTGATTTATCTTTAAAAGATATTCCTCATGAAGTGAAGTTTGATAAAACCACAGTTACAGAGCATCCAAACACAATGACATTTGTGGTGGATACGAACGAAGGAAAGTTTTCTGAAAATGTCATCTCTATTGGTGGAGGTTCAATTATCACAATTGATAACCTTTTAGATACCAGAATTAAAGAAATCTACCCACATCAATATATGACAGATATCATGAATTATTGTATCGAAAAAGATATATCTTTATATCAATATGTTGAGATGCATGAAGATAAGAATACTTACGACTATTTCAAAAACGTTCTTAAAGTTATGGATGAGGCAGTCGTTAGAGGACTTAACGCGGAAGGATATCTACCTGGTAAGCTAAAAGTTAGAAGAAAAGCAAAGGAAATGTATATTTCAATGGAACATTCCGCGCTTGGAGCAAAAGATGTCGCAATGAATGTCGCGGTTCACTCGTTCGCAGTTAGCGAAGAGAACGCTGCTGGAGGAATTATTGTTACTGCTCCAACATGTGGAAGCGCTGGTGTCATTCCTGGATGTATTCAATATCTAAGAATGAAAGGCGTCAGTGAAGAAAACATCATTAAGGGATTAATGGTGGCAGGACTATTTGGAATCATATGTAAGATGAACGCTTCTGTTAGTGGTGCTGAATGTGGCTGCCAAGCTGAAATTGGAGTAGCGTGCTCTATGGGAGCGGCAATGATTGCACACTGCTTTGGTAAAAACACTATAGATATTGTCCAATCAGCGGAGATTGCTCTTGAGCATTCTTTAGGCTTAACTTGTGATCCAGTTGATGGCTATGTTCAAATTCCTTGTATTGAAAGATGCGCTTTATTTGCAATTAAGGCCATAAATGCTGTAAAATTAGCAGTCATCATTCCTGATGATGATATTCATGTTAGTTATGATGATTCAGTTAAAACGATGTATAAAACTGGCATTGATATGAACGCTAAATATAAAGAGACCTCCTTAGGAGGACTTGCAGAAACTATTAAACCAGATGATTAGTAGGAGGAGATAAATATGTACCGTAAAAATGCATGGGAAAAATATGATGAGAAAACCGAAGCGAAAGTAATGGAATTCGCTGAAGGATATAAAGCTTTCTTATCATACGCAAAAACTGAAAGATTAGCAGTTAAAGAAGCTGTTAGACTTTTAGATTCAAAAGGATTTAAAAATGTTGAATCAGTAAAATCAGTTAAAGCAGGAGACAAAGTCTATTTTATAAATAGAAAGAAAAATGTCTGTGCTTTTATCGTTGGTAAGAAACCAATTACTGATGGAATTAGAATTTTAGGAGCGCATATTGATTCTCCAAGAATGGACTTAAAAGAACATCCATTATATGAAAGAGATGAATTTGTTCTCGCTGACACTCACTATTATGGTGGAATTAAGAAATATCAATGGGTAACCATTCCTTTAGCCCTACACGGTGTTGTTTGTAAGAAAGATGGTTCAGTTATTGAAGTTGATATTGGTGAAAATGATAACGATCCAGTCGTTGGAATCTCTGATTTATTAATTCACTTAGCAGCTGATCAACTAGGAAAGAGCGCTGCTAAAGTAATTGAAGGTGAAAACTTAGATGTTATCTTAGGTAACAAACCACTCAAAGGCGAAGAGAAAAAGGCTGTCATGGCTAATGTCTTAAAGATCCTAAAAGACAAATACGATTTCGAAGAAGAAGATCTAGTCACTGCTGAAATCGAAGTTGTTCCAGCTGGAAAAGCAAGAGACTATGGTCTAGACCGTTCAATGGTAGCTGGTTATGGACATGACGATAGATGTTGTGCGTATACTTCATTAATGGCCCTTCTTGATAGCAAAAAACTTGAATATACAGGTTGCTGTATTTTAGTTGATAAAGAAGAAATTGGCTCTGTTGGCGCAACAGGCGCTCAATCAAGATTCTTTGAAAACGCAATTGCAAAATTATTAGAACTCGCAGGAGAAAAAGAACCACTTTGGAAAGCAAGACTCACTATGGAAAATAGCAAAATGCTATCTAGTGATGTCTCTGCTGGTTTTGATCCATTATTCCCAGGAGTCTCTGATTCTAAAAACGCTGCATACTTTGCGTATGGCATTGTCTTTAACAAATACACTGGTAGCAGAGGCAAATCTGGTAGTAACGACGCTAACCCAGAATATTATGCTTGGGTGAGAAATGTTATGGATGAAGCCGAAGTCAGTTGGCAAAACGCTGAACTTGGAAAAGTTGACCAAGGTGGCGGAGGAACAATTGCTTATATCTTAGGTAATTACAATATGAATGTTATTGACGCTGGTATCCCAGTGCTTAACATGCATGCTCCTATGGAAATTGTTTCTAAAGCCGACTTATATGAAGCATATCGTGGATATGTTGCCTTCTTAAATAGCAAATAATGTAATTATTATATTCTTTAAAAGATAACCAATACCCTGATAATGGATACACACATACCCGTTCCATCGTCAGGGGTATTGTTTATAATGACAACTTTGAAATAGCAATGATTTATCTTCTTAATGATGATCGTTTTGGGCATCGTGATTATCTTGAAACACCGGGTGGAGGAGTCGAAAGAGGCGAGAACCTACAAGTTGCGCTTAAAAGAGAACTCAAAGAAGAATTAG